>PLMQ01000064.1 GCA_003142535.1 Syntrophaceae bacterium | reverse complement strand
AGCGCAATGCGCAATATTGAAATGTTTGAGGATATGGGGTTTAGCCGAATTAAATTGTCATTGAAATCATCGGATGTAACCACTATGATTGAAGCTTATCGGGCTATTGCCGCAAAAACTGATTATCCATTACATCTCGGTGTTACCGAGGCGGGAACATTAGTTGATGCGGCGATAAAATCTGCTCTGGGTATCGGAAATCTTCTGTATGATGGTATTGGCGATACAATTCGAGTTTCAGTTACCGGCAGTCCTGTATTAGAAATTCCTGTTGCCTATAGTATTTTACGCGCATTGAAAATTAGAAAAGTAGGCCCGGAAATTGTTTCCTGTCCAACCTGCGGTCGCTGCGAAATTGATCTTTTAGGGCTGACAGAAAAAATGAAAAAAGCGTTGAGTGGCAGAAAAGAATATTTGAAGATTGCTTTAATGGGCTGCGTGGTGAATGGACCCGTAGAAGCGGCTGATGCCGATATTGGTATTGCGGGCGGCAAAGGTTTCGGAATGCTTTTCAAAAAAGGTGTCGCTGTAAAAAGAATTAAGGAAAAGGAATTCGTTGCTGTATTACTGGATGAAATTAATATTATGTATGGAGAAATGAAGGAGGGATAATGCGTTATTCAGAAATGTTCCTGCCCACCGGAAGGGAAGTTCCTTCCGATGCCGAGGTTGTAAGCCACCAACTCATGATCAGAGCGGGAATGATCAGAAAACTGACAAGTGGTATCTATTCTTATTTGCCTTTAGGTTATCGGGTTATTCGTAAAGTTGAACAAATTATCCGTGAGGAAATGAATAAAGCCGGGGCGCAGGAGGTTCACCTGCCGATGGTGCAGCCGGTTGAACTCTGGCAGGAATCGGGACGCTGGGAGCATTACGGCAAGGAACTCTTAAGATTCCGCGATCGCCACGAACGTGAATATTGCCTTGGTCCTACCCATGAAGAAGTAATTACCGATTTGGTACGTAATGATATAAAAACTTACCGGCAATTGCCCCGTAATCTTTATCAGATTCAGACTAAGTTTCGTGATGAAGTACGTCCGCGCTTCGGTGTCATGCGTTGTCGCGAGTTTGGAATGAAAGACGCTTACAGCTTTGATGCCGATGAAGCCTCAGCGGAAATAAGTTATGAAAAGATGTTTACCGCTTATAATAACATCTTCCGTCGCTGTGGACTAAAATTCCGTCCCGTGGAAGCGGATTCCGGCAGCATAGGAGGTAAATATTCGCATGAATTTATGGTTATGGCCGATTCTGGTGAAGATGCCATGGTTTTCTGCGATAAATGCAGTTATGCAGCCAATCTGGAAAAGGCGGAGGTTGCCCGGCCGGAGAAAAAGAAGATAAATGATAAAGACTGGCTGACATTAGAAAACGTCCATACGCCAAATGTACGGACAATCGAAGAAGTTAGCAGCTTTCTTAAAGTAAAGCCCCAGGATATTGTGAAAACTTTGATTTTCAACGCGGATGGTCAATCCTGCGCGGTATTGATTCGCGGTGATCAGGAAGTAAATGAGATCAAAGTAAAAAATTATTTGGGTGCCGATGAATTAGAACTGGCCGATGATGAAATGATTAAAAAAGCGACAGGTGCTCCGCGCGGATTTGCCGGAGCTTTAAATATAAAGGTAAAAGTGATTGCCGATTATTCGATAATGAACATGGTTAACTTTGTCACCGGCGCCAATAAAGAGGATTACCACTATAGAAATGTCAATATTGGCCGAGATTTCAATATTGAATCTTTTACCGATTTACGCATTGCCGAGCAAAATGATAAATGTCCCCGTTGCGGCGGCAATATACAATTTGCCCGCGGCATTGAAGTAGGCCATGTTTTTAAACTGGGAACAAAATACAGTAAGCCATTGAAAGCCGTATATCTGGATAAAGACGGACAGGAAAAAACAATGGTAATGGGATGTTATGGTATTGGTATCGGCAGAACAGTTGCCGCCTGTATTGAACAGAATTACGACGTAAACGGAATAGTCTGGCCCATGCCTCTGGCTCCTTATCAGGTAATTATTACGCCGGTTAACGTAAATGAGAGCGATGTTATAAAAGCAGCGGAAAATATCTATGCCGAATTGCAGGCTTCCGGCATCGAAGTTGTTTTGGATGATCGCGATGAAAGAGCAGGCGTGAAGTTTAAAGATGCCGATTTAATAGGGTTCCCTCTCCGCATAATCGTGGGACAGAAAAATCTTGCTTTAGGCAAGGTGGAATTGAAAATCAGAAAATCCGGAGAAAATATTTTATATCCTCTGGAAAAAATAGTGCCGACAGTAAAACAAATAATTGCAGAAAGTTTAAATCCGGCTGCAAAATAGCACATGCAAGACTAGCTGGGAAACCTCATGTTACGTATTACCGACATTCTCGATAAAACACAATCTTACCTGCCGGCCGAAGAGCTGGAAATGATAGAAAAGGCCTATGTCTACTCGGCGACGGTTCATCAGGGACAGGTAAGGCTCTCCGGCGAGCCGTATCTTACTCATCCCATGGAAGTTGCCGGTATCCTGGCGGACATGAAACTGGATTCCGCCGCCGTCATCAGCGGGTTATTACATGATACAGTAGAAGACACTTTAACAACACAAGAGCATATTGAAGAAGAATTTGGCAAAGACGTTGCTTTTCTGGTCGGCGGGTTGACAAAGCTAAGCCTCATCTCCTTTGGTTCACAGGAGGAAAGGCAAGCGGAAAATTTCCGTAAAATGATTTTAGCCATGTCTGCGGATATCCGTATTTTATTGGTACGTTTAGCTGACCGTATTCATAACATGAGAACTTTGCAATATCAGCCCCAGGACAGAAAAATCTATATTGCCAAGGAAACAATGGATATATATGCACCGCTGGCCAATCGCCTGGGTATCAACTGGATGAAGATGGAGTTGGAGGACCTGTCCTTCCAATATCTGTATTCCGCTGAATATAGTGAATTATCACGGCGTGTGGTTAAATCTGATGAATCACGCAACCGCTACACGGAAGAAGTGAAAAGCATCATTCGTAGTGAACTGGAGAAATATTCAATAAAAGGTGAAGTGGAAGGGCGAGCAAAACATCTTTACAGCATTTTTAAAAAAATGAATGAACAGAATATCAAATTTGATGAAGTCTATGATCTTATTGCCTTCCGCATAATTCTGGACTCGGATAATGTGAAATCATGTTATGAAGCTCTAAGTACGGTTCACGCTCTTTGGAAACCGGTGCCGGGAAGATTTAAAGACTATATCGCTATGCCGAAGGCCAACAATTACCAATCACTGCATACTACAGTCGTCGGTCCTTATGGAGAAAGAGTGGAAATCCAGATCAGGACCAGAACGATGCATGAATGGGCGGAAAAAGGTATTGCTGCACATTGGCGATATAAAGAAGGGCGCGCTTATACAAACAATGAAGATAATCAAATTAAGAAGCTGCGCGAAACGCTGGAAATCCAGCAGGACATAAAAGACCCGCGGGAATTCATGTCCAATTTAAAGTTGGCGCTGTTTCCGGAAGAGGTTTATGTCTTCACGCCCAATGGAGATGTAAAAGCATTTCCCAAAGGAGCGACACCAATCGATTTTGCTTATAGTGTTCATACTGATGTCGGTAATCAGTGTATCGGCGCTAAAGTCAATAGAAATATTGTTCCTTTAAGATATGAACTGCAAAATGGCGACAGGGTAGAAATAACAACTCAGGCAGGCCATCATCCCAGTAAGGACTGGCTGAAATTTGTCGTGACCACAAGGGCAATTTCTAAAATCAGGAATTGGATAAATCTGGAGGAAAAGAAAAGCAGCCTGGATTTAGGGCGTGATCTACTTGATAAGGAATTTAAACGGCATAATTTAAAATTTGGTAATTATGTTAAATCGGAAGAAATAAAAAAAATATTTACTGAATACAGTGTAAATTCTCTTGACGATCTAATTTCTCAGGTTGGTTTCGGCCGTGTTTCACCAAAACAAATTGTTAATCATTTTTTGACGGATGAGGAAATTAAACCTGCCGAACCGATTATCGAAAAGGTAAAGAAAAAAACGGCGGCCACGCCCTCACTGGGAATATCATTGACAGGTATCGAAGATGTGATGGTCAAGTTTGCCAAATGTTGCAACCCCATTCCGGGAGATGAAATAGCTGGTTACATTTCACGCGGACGCGGTGTTACAGTACATACTCGAAATTGTCCGCATATTAAAAATCTCGATGTAGATAGAATTGTTATTGTGGAATGGAATGTTCGGGAAAAGCATGCTTATCCTGTCCATATTAAAGTAGTCTGCGGCGATCGCAAAGGCGTACTGACGGAAGTAAGTTCCACTATTTCATCGTTTGACATTAATATCAGCTATGCGCAGGTGGAAACTACAGATCTGCTCGCCACCTGCCATTTTGTGATTGATGTAAATGATCTGCATCAACTCAATCAGGTTCAGGCCGCAATTAAACAACTCAAAATTGTAAAATCAATTGAAAGGATACGCAAAACATAATTAATTGATTTATGAATTTGGCTGTTGACAAAATGAGCATATTTGCTGTAAGCAAGCGCAAAATTAAAACAGGTGGAATGATGTTCAATAAGACAAAGAAAATGTTTGTTACTGGATTTATGGTGCTTTTATTTATTTTTTCAAGCGTCCTTGTTGCGGAGGCAGTGGAAAAAAAATATCTTATTGTCATTGATCCGGCGCACGGCGGTGAGGAAAGCGGCGTAAAAATTAATGATAAATTAGGAGAAAAGGACGTCACGCTGGCTATTGCCTTGACGTTACAGAAGGAGCTGACCCAAAATAAAAATTTTGAAGCGGTCTTGACAAGAGATTCTGATAAAGCTGTCAGCTTGGAAGACCGCAAGAAAGATATCATAAAGATTAAACCGGATATTATGATAAGCATTCATGTTAATGCCGGATTCGGCAAGAGCGCAGCCGGATTTGAGATATATTATCCCGGATTTAAAAATTTGGAGAAACAAAAAAAGCAGACCAAAAGTTCGACGAAAGATGTAAAAAATAAATATCTCAATGATTCGGTCAGGCTGGCGCAAATTATCCAGAAAAATCTGGACACTTTATTTCCTCGAAAAAGTAGGGGCATAAGGGAAGCCAATCAGACTCTGCTTGAAGGTTTAAGTGTTCCGTCATTAGTTGTGGAAATTGGTTTTACAACCAATCCTGAAGAAAAGAAAAAATTAGTTTCTCCCAATACCCAATCCGATATAGCCAAAGCTCTGGCCAAAAGCATAATATCATTTTTTTAGGTGATTTGTGATCAAGAGAAAAGCCGATAGAAGATGGGATGAACTTCGGCCCATTGTAATTACGAACAATTATCTGAAGCACGCAGCATCTGTTCTTGTCGAATTTGGTAATACAAAGGTCATTTGTACGGCATCTCTGGATGATAAAACGGCGCCATTTTTAAGAAATACGGGTAAAGGCTGGCTGACAGCAGAATATTCAATGTTGCCGATGGCGACACAGACAAGGACAGCAAGAGAGGCAGTCCGCGGCCGTTTAGGTGGGCGGACTCATGAAATTCAAAGGTTGATCGGAAGGTCTTTACGCGCAGTGACAAATTTATCCGCTTTTGGTGAAAAAACGATATACATTGATTGCGACGTGATTCAGGCCGATGGTGGAACAAGAACAGCATCAATAACCGGCGGGTTTGTGGCTCTAGTGGATTTATTTAAAGAGATAAAGCAGGAAGGTGCTATTGGGGTTATCCCCGTTAATGATTTTGTATCGGCTATCAGCGCAGGTATTGTTGATAATCAGGTTATGATTGATCTGGAATACGAAGAAGATTCCCGGGCGGATGTGGATATGAATTTTGTAATGACCGGATCTGGGCTTTTTATTGAAGTACAAGGTACGGCGGAGCATTCTCCATTTGATAAAAAACAACTGGATCAGATGACCGAACTGGCCGCCAGAAACATAAAAAAAATCATTGACAGACAAAAAGAGATTGTCGGTGATTTGCGTTCATGAAAATTGTTTTTGCATCCAAAAATGAAGGCAAAGTAAAAGAAATCAAGTCAATGTTCGAAGAAATGAATATTGAATTGGTTTCTTTAAATGATTATAAAGATGCTCCGCAAATTGTTGAAGATGGAAAGAATTTTCAGGAAAATGCCCTGAAGAAAGCCCGGATTATTTCCGAATTTACAGGGGAAATCGTTCTTGCCGATGATTCCGGTTTGCAGGTTGATATTTTAAAAGGGGAGCCTGGTGTATATTCATCGCGGTATGCAGGAGAAGAAGCCACCGATGAAGAAAATAATAAAAAACTATTAGTTAAATTAAAAAATGTACCTCAGGAAAAAAGAACAGCATGTTTTATATGCGTATTGGTTCTTTACAAGAAAAACGGAAGTTTTAATTACTATGAAGGCAAATGGAGCGGGCAAATTATCGATGAGCGGCGGGGCAATAACGGATTTGGTTATGATCCTGTGTTTTGGTTGCCGGAACTGAAAAAGACTGCTGCCGAATTGCCGGCAGATATTAAGAATAAGATTAGCCATCGGGGACAGGCTTTTGCTAAAATTAAAAATAGCCTTTTAAAAGAAATTCAATCACGGATGTGAAAAAAAAGAATCCCTGTAACCTTGTGCCGCCCTTAAGGGAAGAGTGTTATACCATCCACCGGCGGATTTGATTTAGCAATTTCAATTCCATTCATTGAAATTGTAGTTTCGTGAATTAAAGATCGGGGCGTAGCGCAGCTTGGTAGCGCGCCTGCTTTGGGAGCAGGATGTCGCAGGTTCAAATCCTGCCGCCCCGACCATATTATAATGAGATTAATATTTTAGGAGGAATTTTTTTTTATGGCTGAAGAAACAAAAGAAAGATGGTTGAGTTACTTAGCTCTAACAACTGTTGTCCTTGCCGTCTGCGCGACACTTTCTACATTTAAAGGCGCTGGTTACTCGACACGCTCGGTTTTATCACAAACGCAGGCCGCGAATCAGTGGGCATATTACCAGTCAAAGAGCATTAAGGGATATTTATATGAAATACAGAAAGAATCTTTGGAATTAGAATCAAAGAAGGATAGGGCAAAAGGCTCCAAGATATTATCCGGAGAATATGAAAATAAAATTGAATTATATAGCCAAAAGATTAAAAGATATGATGAAGAAAAGGCGGTGATTTCCAATGATGCGAAAAAGCTGGAATCTATTAGAGATGAAGCCCTGAAACATTCTCAGATTTTTGGTTTAGCTGTTATTTTTCTACAGATAGCCATATTACTATCTGCTATCGCCGCCTTGTTGAAGAAAAAATACGTATGGGTTTTAGGGTTGGGAACTGGTTTTGTCGGGTTAGTATATTTTGCCAACGGTTTCTTATTGATCTTCTAAAAGAAATTAATGTTTTATAAAACAGATCTGGTTATTAATTAATAAAAAAGCCCTCTTGAATATAAAATCAAGCGGGCTTTTTTTAAAATGTTAACTTTTGCCTTTATGGTATAAAGGTTAATTCAACACGACGATTAAGTTTTCGGCCTTCAACAGTATCATTTTCACCAGCCTGTTTTGCAGACCCCAGACCTTTTATTTCAACAATTACTTTATCACTAAGGCCGAGTTTCTTTAACGTATCTAAAACTCTCAATGACCGATCGATAGAAATTTTCAATTTTCCACTGGAACTGCCGGAAGAATCGGAATGACCTTCAATCACAAGTCTCCCGGGATTGCCCTTTATTTTGGCATAGAATGCTTTTAATTTAGCCAAATTTTCGGCGCTTACTGAAACAGAGCTTACAGCGAAGTAAAGGGATATATTGTTACCTATTGGTGATGGCTCCGCTTTTTCCGCTGGAGCAGATTTGGCTGCAGGCTCTTCCTTTGCCTCCACTGGAGCAGATTTGGCTGCAGGTTCTTCCTTTACAGCTGCTGGTGCTTTCTTAACAGGTTCTTTTTTTACAGATGCCGACTTTAGCGCTACCTGTTCTTTTTTCTTGGTGGCTGGTTCTTTTGCCGGAGTTGCTGCCTCTTTTTTCTTTGCTGCCGGTGCTTTTACCGGTGCTGCAACTTCTTTTTTCTCAGAAACTTGAACAGGTGCGGGAGCGGGAGCGGGTGTTTCTTTCTTTTCAACCACGACCGGAGCGGGAGCGGGTATATTGGATGGCAGTGGTGCAACTACGGGCGGTATTACTGCTAAGGGAATTCCGCCAGCTGCCCGGACAACAACAATTCTGTCATTTGCGGGTATATTACTGGAAGACCAAAGATCAGTACCATCATCGATGTAGAAAGTCCATTCAATATTATCGGAATTAGGTTCTCCAGTCCACACACAGCAGGCTTCATGGGTTAAATCAAGTTCGGAAAGGAATCCGGAGATTGTCGCTTTTTCCTGTAAAGAGGCCAGTTCGGCAATTGTCGGAAGTCTCCAGTCAGTGAAGCCACCCTCCCTGATATTTTTAACGTTGTTTAAAACATTTTCAGAGGAAAGATCAGTGCCGTTATAAATAAGCCATTGCAGGCCTGTTTTTGTATCGATAACTGAGCCATCCCTCATAACATTAAAACGAACGATCATGGGAGTATTTAAGACCAGAGTCTGGCCTTCAGTACCGGATGTGACTTTCATGGTCACTTTTGTTTTCCATTTATCTGTCAATAGAGATACAACATACTCGGATACAGGCATAACACCGGCGAACCGGAATATTCCATCAGAACCAGTGGTTGCCTCAAACTGTTCATAGCCTTTCACAGGTTGAACTTGTTTTACGATAACTTTCAACCCAGAAATTGGTTGACCCTGTCCGTCAACAACTTTTCCTTCAATGCCGGATTTTTTTCCACCGCAACCAAATAAAAAGATACCGATCAATAAAACAAGTAGCAAACGATGTACGATTTTCATATATACCCCTCCTTGTACTACAGTTACTTTTGACAACACATTAGGTTGTTTATTCAAGACATTTTAATTGTAGTTTACACAATAATTAAAAATATTCAACAAAAAAATAACTAGTTAAGCCAATAAATTCGACCTGAAATGAAAAATTTGCAGGCATTTTTGTCAAATTGCTTTTTTTATGCTCTTTGATATGATCAAATAAAACTTATTTCTGGTAGAATTATTGAGGTGAGAATGACGAAGATAATTGTGATTATAGGTATGCCGGCGTCGGGCAAAGATATTGCACGGAAATACGCAGAAGCTGAACAATATCCATATATTTCTACAGGCGATATTGTCCGGGCAGAAGTTAAAAAGCGGAGATTAACAGCCAACGCAGAAAATATGGCAACGTTATCCGATGAACTCAGAGGAAAAGATGGTCTCGGCGTAACAAAGATGGCGCTTGCTGCCGCATTAGATAAAGAGGCCGATCTGATTTTTTTAGAAGGAATGAGGTCTTGGCCGGAAATAGAACTGATTAAAAACAATACAGAATGCTTTGTAGTTGCAATTATCGCTCCCAGAGCAATTCGCTTGGCCCGTGTTCGGGAAAGAGGCAGAGAAGACGACTCTGTTGAACATTTTACTAAACGAGACTGGCGGGAAATTAACTATGGGTTGGCAACGTGCATAGCTTTGGCGGATGATTATGTTTTAAATATAGGTACCGTAGAAGACACGTTCAGCAGCATAGATATAATTATCAAAAAACACATTCGTTAAATTGACTAAATATTAAGTACTGCTTCCACTTCATTGCGGATTTTTTGCAGGCTTTTTTCTGATGAAGCTTCAAAACGTAAGACAATTACCGGCTGAGTATTAGAAGCGCGGACCAGCGCCCAGCCGTCTTCAAAAGGAATACGCACTCCATCAATTTCAATCAACCCGCTTTTATTCTGAAAATGCTTTTTAATTTTGTTTACGGCATCGGCTTTTTTATTATCCGGGCAGTCAATTCTAATTTCCGGCGTAGCATATGTATGCGGCACATCCTTTAACAGCGTGCTTATCTTTTCTCCTGTTTGGGAGAGTATTTCCAGAAGCCTCAAAGCAGCATAGATTGCATCATCATAACCAAAATAGCGGTCAGCAAAAAATATATGACCACTCATTTCACCTCCTAATACTGCTTTTTCCTCCTTCATTTTAGCTTTAATCAAAGAATGTCCTGCTTTCCACATTATAGGCCGGCCGGAATGTTTTTTGATGTCGTCATATAAAACCTGTGAGCACTTTACCTCGCCGATGATTGTGGAGTGGGGTTTCTCTTTCAGAATATAGCGGGAGAAGAGCAACAGTAATTTATCACCCCAGATTATATCGCCTTTGTCGCTGATAACGCCGATACGATCGGCATCACCATCAAAAGCGATTCCCAAGTCAGCCTTCTGGTCTGCAACCAGCCTAATTAGCTCTGCTAAATTATCTTCAACGGTAGGGTCGGGAAAGTGATGCGGAAAATGGCCATCAGGTTCGCAGAAAATAGCAGTCACATCGCAGCCAAAACGCTGCAGAAGGGGCAGGGCAAAATATCCGCCCACGCCATTACCGCCATCAACAATCACTTTTAATTTTTTGTCTATCGTAATGTGGTCAAAAAGATAATTTTTATATGCATTGGAAATATCTATAATCTGACCGGATCCTTTGCCGGTTTCATATTGACAGCTCTCCATGATTTTTCTTAACTCCTGAATATCTGAACCATAAATTGTGTCGTTGCCGATGCAGATTTTGAAACCATTGAATTCCGGCGGGTTATGGCTGCCTGTAATCATGACACCTCCATCCGTTTTTAGATGACGGATGGAGAAATAGAGCATGGGCGTTGCACAAAGACCGATATCAATTGTATCAATGCCGCAGGAATTAATCCCGCGAATTATGAAATTGTGATAAGCCTCCGAGGTCAATCGGCAATCACGGCCGATGGTCATTTTCTTTATTTTATTCTTTACGGCGTAAGTGCCGATAGAACGGCCTAAATCAAAAACAAATTCTGCATTTAAATCCTGATCAACAATACCTCGGACGTCATATTCACGAAATACATTAGGGTTCATTAATGATTATTCTCCAGACATAGATTATTTTTTAAACGTGCACTGCTGTTTGCTAATAGTGCTCTATTGCAAGATGCAATTTTTTACATAAATTTCATATCAAGTTAAAATAAGATCAATGTAATTTGCTTGATAAAGTATAGGTTAAAATCATGCTTACTGTCAATATAAGATAACATATCTCAGTAATTCTAGACGAAATCAATTTTAATTAAATCTGGCTTATTTGGTTAAAATAAATATTTAATTCTGTCGGCATTCAGTCAAATTCCAATAATACTTTTCCGGTACAGGCAGAATATTAATTATGGCCGGTAATGTAATTTATAGATAATGCTTTCTTTATTATTTTAGACGATGATGGAACGGGCAAGCTTTCGCCAGCAATAATACCTAGAAAATTCATTATAATATTAAAAGTAGCACCCCAAAGTATTTGCTCATTGCCCATCTCATCATGAATCAATAAACAGGGAAAAAGATTATTATGATCGGGCCGGACATAGCCGGGAGGTGTTTCTATTTTCAACAATGCATAATTAGAAATTTCAAAAAAAGCACTGACCGGAATCTCCAATACTTTTTCCACTTCCGAACTTAATTTGAATTCAAAAGGCTTTGGAGTAAGGCAAACAAGCGGGAAAATTGTTCGGGCAAAAAGTGTTAAAGAGTAACAGGGTAGGGCGCCTAAAAATTTGATATTAAAAGGATTCAAACCAATTTCTTCCCAGGCTTCTCTTAGGGAATTTATCAAAAAAAGGCGAACCAGGTTTACATTCTCACTATCCATCTTTGAAGTGAAAGTAGATGGCCTGTCGGGCATGGTGGATATTATTCTGTCGGCCAATAAATAACTGAGAATTTTATCTGTCTTCGGATGCAACATACCGCCCGGACAACTGATATCTCCGGCTTGCAAAACCATATCGGAACGTTTAATAAGCTGAAAGACATATTCAGCCCCATTTTGATTTTTTTTATAATTAAGCAATAGAACAACTCCCGCTGCAAGTTGTTTTGAGCCGAGTATGTCTGCATTTTTTATAAGGTGATATTTCTCTTTATAATCAATTGGTATCGTGGACAATCTTTGGGATACAAAAGAAGGGAAGAAGTCTTTCTGACGGAAAATTGAAAAATCCATAAAAATCCAGAAGATTAAATTATCATTTTAGCAATATGTTCCTGATGCCAGCAGCTAAAGGGTAATAGATCAAGAAATCCGCAATGCCCACCGTATTTTTGTCTCGATATCTGAAGAAAATCATTTTCCAGTAATTTGTCAAAATCTTCTGCCGGAATGACCGGGTCGTCTTCGGAGATAATTATGATAACCGGCATATTTAATTTTTTAAAGAAATCTTCTTTCAGCGTATATAAATTAAAATAATCGCGATAAGAAGGAAACTCAGGGAAATAGGGCATAATTGACTCAGTCAATTCCATACATGTTTTAGCATTCAGCATTTTGCGGAAATTATATTTTTGCGGAAAAATATTTTGCTTCTTTATTAATGACCGTTTCCACTTCTTTAAAAAATATTTACGATAAAAGAACAATCCGTTATCTATAGCCAGTGTTGTTTTATATGGATCAAGCGGCGGGCTTATGGCAAAAACTTGCTTTAAATTTGTTATCTGTTTTTGTGAATTCATTCCGGCAATACGCAGGGCGAAATTGGCTCCCATAGAAAATCCGATTATATAGGTCGGTAATTCACTTTCCATCCGTGCCAGTTGATTCACAGCTTCAAATGTTTCTTCTAAAAGCGCACCGTGAAAAAGGCCTTCGTTTAAATGATGCGAATCTCCATGATCCCGCAAATTGAGACGGCAAATGGAAAAGCCTAAATTGTAAAAAAAATTTCCGGCAGCTAATACATACGCGGAAGAAGAAGACCCTTCCCATCCGTGGATTATTATAATCAAACCCCTGGAATTCACCTGTCGCGAGAAAAAAGAGAGCAGTTTAGAACCGCTGGAGGTTGTACATATTATTTCCACCGAATTTTCCAGCAGGGAATTATCACGAGGAATGCGTAACCGGGAACTGGCGAGAATAGATTGGATATGACTGTTTCTTATCAAGAAAGATGGATTAAAACTATAATTATCAGGTTTTGTAATAAATTTATTTATCATAATGGTTAATCACGGGTATGAACCCCGCCGCTGCGCGGGATAATTCGACCAGCAAACTTCAGCTTGTGACCTCTTGCCACCTCGTGTGCCCTTTAGGGTATTAGGTGGTTAGGTTATACACTACGTTTTTGACATTGGCGTTTTACGACCACCGCTTACACGGGATTGTTCCCCGCTTGGCTTCGCAAACGGGATAATTCGTCCTGCAAGCTTCAGTACACTTTGTTTCTGAAGCTTGGGACTCATTACAACTTGCCAATTCCGCTACGCTTTGCTTGCGGAATTGGAGTTTCACGAATAAAAAAGGGTTTGAGGACATTCCCAAACCCTGTGTTATTGGTGGCGGTGCAGGGAATTGAACCCCGGACACTACGGATATGAGCCGTATGCTCTAACCAGCTGAGCTACACCGCCTTTTAACTTATAGCTATTCGCATAAAGAATCATTAATTTGTGCGTCGCTATATCTAACCGCTTACGTTTTGTCAATTCTTATTGAGCGGTGTTCAGCTTGTAAGAAACTATTACACTTTTATCTCTGATGGCCGTTCCCACAGATAAGACCAAGGCCAGTACAATTTGTGGTTTGCCGTCGTTATCTATGTCTTTAATGACATAATCGGCAACATAGCCATTGATTTTTTTTGTCTTCCAGTTTTCAGCCATGCCCAAGCCATCCCATTCCAGATCGTATATTTCACTGGAAGTAAAAAGTTTCATGTGTGATAAAACACGGCCGACAGATGATTTATTTTTCACAATGATAATTTCTTTTTTCCCATTGTTTTTGTTATCATAAGTTAAAATGCGTAAATTAACATAGGCGCTTTTTTCGTTTTCATCCGGCTTTAATTTGTTAACGTTTTCGAAATAATTATTGCTGCCGCCGTATTGGTCGTCAGCTCTCCAGACAAGATCATCATTTTTAAAACCAAAAGTGAAAATTCTGGTAAGGGGTTTAGTTGTTTTATTGAATAAACAGAGATAATCCAGTTCATCTAATGCTATAATTTTTTCTCCACCGCCGGGGCCTATGTTATCGATATTTAAACCATATACGGATAAACCAAAGGGAATTTTCATTTGCTGATCGGGGATATATTTGCCGTCTCTCCAGACCATCTCATAAATCGGTGTATCAAAAGGTTTATCCAATCCGTATTTTTGACATAGCAGGAGAGGAATACCTGATGGTGTGTCAATTACACGCAGAAACCATTGCAGGTTAGAAGCAATTTGCACATACTTTCCATCTTTATATTCCAGGATAAAAGAATCAAGCGTCGTTTCATTAAGCGAGGTAATAATAATTTCTTTTACGCCGTTTTTGTTAATATCGGCAATATCAACCGACAAATAATTATCGTAGGATTTACCGGCAATTTTTTGCAGGAGCTTTAAATCATTGCCAACTTTTTGATAAATATAAATGTTATGCGTGTCAATTGTTACTACTTCATTTAAACCGTCGCCGTTGACATCGCCAATATCCATTCCTTTAAATTCGGTAGGAAAATTTTGGCTCATCCAGAAACCACGGCGGCCGAAGGGATCGGGAGAATTGATGTACTCGGGATTAATTACGGAAGTGAGCGTGCCTTTCTTGCCGCCGGACTTCATCCCAGCAATTATTTGAGATTCGCGAGAAGTTCCCGGTGCTGCAGGTGTGGAGGCTGCAGAAGCAGTTGGAGCTGTTGCTGTCGTTGGGGGTGCGGTGCCTAAAATATGCTGCACAATTCTTTGAGAAAAATCATTAATTTTAGGAATTACTTCATCCATATTTTGTGATTGAGTAGAAAAACCAACGTCAGATTTTGCCGCGACAATATCAACGAGCTTGCCGTCAACACTGATGCTGCTGCCAATTTTGGTAATACTGCCCCACACTACGTAATCGGAGTTTAAATTTTTACCTATCTTATAAACGTCAGATAAAGATATTTCCTTAATATTGGATTTTTTTAGTTCTTGCTGAACAGTTTCCTTGCTGACAACTGCAATTTTATTGGGAACAGATATACGTGTGGACAGCATATCTCCGATTCCCTGTCTGACATATTCAATGTTTTCCGCACTATGTAAAGAAAAGGGTAAAACGGTAATCGTGTATTTATCCTTAGCCCATAGCGATCCTGTGGCCAGCAGTAGAATCATTAAACAAACTATATATTTGAAAGCATTTTTCATATTTGTCTCCTCTTAATTTAATTGGCTTATATTTATGGTGCCGAATCTTCTAACATTTAAAAAATGATAATTCAAGACCTGGTTTATTTAATTTATGATGCAATGCGCATGCCAGTAAAAGTAAACGTGCTTATCGCCCCAGATCTCAGCGTCAGTCGAGAAAATATAAATAATAGGTTTTTACTTATCTTTTTTAATAGAGGCAGGTGGGTACTAAGTAGCCAATTGAAGTATCCACCTGGTTAAATAATATCCATTTTAAAAAGGCATGCGCAATATAAAGAACTTTGCAAAAACTGACCTATTTGCGTTCAGAATCTTTTTACAACTACGAGGCCTCTCGCTCTACTGCCGACACAAAACTCGTTAGCCTTAGACTCAAGCACTTGTGTCGGCGGCCACTCAACTGCGAGGGGATGTTGCCCGTAAAGAGCTTCAATGCACATTTATAAATCATTTTTGCATATATGCAAAAATCTCAATTCAATAATGATTTACAAACATATAACTGAATATTTTACAAGGATATATTATTGATTTTCTTTTTCGGCGAAAGACGCATCTTCCTCGGAAAAATTAATCAACAGGTGATAAACGCCCATTTCCAATCTGGACTGAATAGTGAAAGGTAATTTTTCATAAACTTTCAGCATGGATTTATTGTCGCAGAGAACATCGGCGGAAATACCTATTATTCCCTGTTCCCGGGCATATTTGATGAGTGTTTCCATTAAGAAAGAAGCTATACCCTTATTAGTGAATTTTTCGTCGACAACGAAGGCTGTATCGGCCAAAGTATGGTCAGGCTGTCGGCTGTAACGTCCTTCAGCAATGATTCTTTCTGTTCCTGCTTCATCAATCACTCCGACAATGGACATGTCACGGCGATAATCTACATTAACATATTCCTGCATTTTAGAATGGGGCATAGTTTTAATCGGGCTGAAGTAGCGGTAAAATACGGTATCGTCGGAAAATCTGTAAAAAAGGCTGCGCATTGCTTCTTCATCGGAAGGTTTAATGGCGCGGAAAAATACTTTCGTTCCATCAAAAAATGTATGCAATATTTTTATTTTATCCGGATAGAAATGACCGGAATCCTGAAGATAAATTTGGTCGGCATAAAGAATTCGGGCTTCTTTGGCTTTGCGTACCAGATCCGCCCGATCGTCCGGATGAGCAATGTCAATCAATGCTTGTGCTCGTTCGCGAACGGATTTTCCGAAAAAAGGTGCAATGCCATATTCTGTCACAATTAAATCCAGAGACTCCCGGATAGTGAATTGATTAGGATAATTATCAACGGAGAGTAATATATTGGACTCGTTTTTCAGGTTGCGGCTGGCCATTGCAAAAATTGCTCTTCCGCCCCGGGAACGTTCCGCTCCGGCAAAAAGTTCCTGAATTTGACCCGGACCGGCAGTTACATTGCCTTTGCCGACATGCAGGGCAATATTCCCGGTTAAATCAACTTTCCGCGCCGGCAGTATAACAACTATTTTATCAATTAATCCTAATTTTAAATGGTCGGAGATAAGTTCAATGCTTTGAAATTCAATCAAAGGATTATTATGCAGCCAGTGCATTAATTCCGGTGTTCCCTGCGCATAAGCAGCCAGCGATTTCCCATGGAAAAATTTTTTCTTATTATTGGTAACAGCGCCGCATTTTATCAAATCCATTAAAATATCGGTAAATGTATAGGTGTGAACTCCCAGGTTTCTTTTGTGCTTGAGATGCTTGCCCAATGCCTCATAAAGCGAGCCTGTAAAGAAGGAAAGACAGCTGCCGTCTTCTATTACAGAAGCAATATTAGCGGCAACTTTATCCGCAATTTTATCTACCGGCCAGCGGGGAAAATATATCAGAGGTTCAGTTGCTTTTATTAAATAATGAAAATCGTTGACGTGAACAAATGTCGCACCCATAGTCCGCGGGACTGATTCATTAATTTCTCCGACAACGAGAGAAGCTTTTTCCATGGCTTGTTTGGCTATATCCACGGCGACACCCAGACTGGAAAAACCGGCATCATCGGGCGGTGATATCTGTACAAAAGCCGCATCAATCTTTATTGCGCCGGAGGCAACAAGCCTGGGAATACTGGAAAATTGGCAGGGAATCATATCTACGGAACCGGCGGTAATTGCTTCACTGGCCAGCCATCCGGAAAAAAAAGTTTTCAGGCGGAATTTCTGTTTATTTTGGGAAACGCTCAAAGAAACAATATCGCCGAGACTGATAATCTGAATTAATTCCAAATCACACAAATTCGCGAGTTGAGTGGACATGAGATGTTTGACCATTGTGCGTGGTTCGGCAACTCCCGTCCCTAAAAAAATGCTCATGCCCGGTTCAATCTTGGAGAGCACTTGTGCCGGTTCAACTATTTTTTGTTTCCAGTCAGGTTCGGGTGTTTTTTGCATGTTTTTAAACTTTTGTCGGTACAACGTAAAACATTATAGCAAAGAAATGGCAGACACTACCGGCCAGCACAAACAAATGCCAGATGGCATGGTTGAAAGGCAGCTTTTTCCAGGCATAAAATATTGTTCCTGTTGTGTAGGCCAGTCCACCGGACACCAACCAGACAATACCTCCTCCGGGAAGAGCATGAAAAAGGGGTTTAATCGCCAGAATAACCAGCCAGCCCATTAAGATATAAGCAATTGTGGAAACAATTTTAAACCGGTTGATAAAAAAAGCCTTAAAAACAATTCCCAGAATAGTCAATCCCCAAACAATGCCGAAAATTGTCCATCCTAATGCTCCACCAACAGTAACCAGCATAAAAGGAGTATAGGTTCCGGCAATCAAAACATAAATACAGGAATGGTCAAGAATTCTAAATACATGTTTGACGGTCGGTTTTTGAAAGCTATGATAAAGTGTCGAAGCCGTATAAAGCAATACAAGCGTAGTGCCGTAAATAGTGCAGCTGACAATATGCGTCGCCTGACCATAAAGACTGGAGAAAACAATTAGGAACACTAACCCGGTAATACTAACCAGAGCTCCTGCTCCGTGGGTAACACTATTTAATATTTCTTCCAATAAGCTGTCTCTGGCTATTGCTGAGGATTCAATCATATATTTATACCATCGTTCCTGATTCTTACTTTAATATGATTTAGGCAATTATTTGTCAATCTTTAATTGCCTGTTGATTATGTCTTGACTGATTGATAAAAGTTGTAATAATGCAAAATATAAACTTGCTGTTTACACGGTACTTTATATTTAGTATTCAATAATTAATATTAAGGAGAACGAAGTGATACCGAGATATTCCCGAGATAAGATGGTGAAAATATGGAGTCCGGAAAACAGATATCAAAAATGGCTCGATGTGGAGATATTTGCCACTGAAGCAATGGTGAAGCTGGGGAAAGTTCCGCAAAGCGCCATTAAAACTATCAAAGAAAAGGCACGGATAAATGTTAAGCGGATTGACGAGATTGAAAAAATTACCAAACATGACGTTATTGCTTTCTTAACATCCATTACGGAGATAGTCGGCGAAGACGGACGTTTTCTCCACATGGGAATGACATCATCGGATGTGTTGGATACTTCTTATGCCGTTCTACTGAAAGAAGCGGCAGATATGCTCTTGGAAGATATTGATCAGCTTATTGCTGTTTTAAAAAAGAGAGCTTTGGAGCATAAAAACACTTTGATGATCGGCCGCTCGCACGGCATGCACGCGGAGCCGATTACTTTTGGACTGAAGCTGGCTAATTGGCATCAGGAAATGCAACGCAATCGGCAGCGACTTGTTCATGCCCGAGAATCAGTCGGCGTCGGGAAAATATCCGGAGCCGTCGGCACCTTTTCCTTTATCGAGCCTTTTGTTGAAGAATATGTTTGCGGCAAACTTGGTTTGAAACCAGCACCCGTTTCTTCGCAAATAGTGCAGCGCGACCGGCATGCCGAATTCTTTACTACCTTGGCGATTATTGCTTCATCGCTGGATAAATTTGCCCAGGAAATAAGGCTACTCCAGAGAACGGAAGTAAGAGAGGCCGAAGAATATTTTTCACCGGGACAGAAAGGCTCATCGGCCATGCCGCATAAACGCAATCCGGTACTTTCCGAAAACTTGTCCGGTCTAGCGCGGCTGGTGCGGTCTTATGCGATTGCCGCGTTGGAAGATGTCGCCCTCTGGCATGAAAGGGATATCAGCCATTCAGCAGTGGAAAGAGTCATCGGGCCTGATTCGACAATAGTTCTGGATTTTATGCTGGCCAGATTTACAGATATGATTGATAAACTGGTTGTCTATCCGGAAAGAATGCTATCCAATTTGCATATGACTCACGGGGTTGTTTTCTCCCAGATGGTTTTACTGGCGTTGATCGAAAAGGGTACAATCAGGGAAGATGCATATACTATTGTTCAGCGCAACGCGATGAAATCGTGGCAGGAAGGTGTGGATTTTAAAGAACTGCTGATTGTAGATAAAGAAGTTGCCAAATATTTACAGGAAAAAGATTTAGTTCAGATATTTAACATAAATAATTTCTTGAAGAATATAAATTATATTTTCATCCGTGTATTTGGCGAGGCAAAATAAGATTTAAAATGTTTGTCGTGTTTAATCCGGAATTGGATTTATAGGAATTATTCTTTGGAAATAATCGTGTCTTTCTGGAACGCTTCGTTTGTTTCCGGATAATCTATATTGTAGTGCAGACCACGGCTTTCTTTGCGCATGGAAGCACTCTGGGCAATCAGCTTGGCGACAATGGTGATATTGCGCAGCTCAACTAAATCTTTAGTTACCTGATAATTCCGGTAATAATCGTCAATTTCTCTCTGGACAAGATCTATTCTACGGATTGCCCGCTCCAGTCTTTTATTGGACCGTACGATGCCCACGTAGTTCCACATACAGCGGCGCACTTCATCCCAGTTGTGGGTGACAACAACGCTATCATCGCTTTCTGTTGTTCCGCTGGAATCCCATGGGGCAATATAAACTTCACTTTGTTTAGTGCCGGCAAAACCATCAGCAATTTTTGCGCAGACTCGGTGCGCGTAAACAACTGCCTCCAGAAGAGAATTGCTGGCCAGCCTGTTAGCTCCATGCAGGCCGGTGCAAGAAACTTCACCGCAGGCGAAAAGGTTGGGTATTGATGTTTCGCCATAGGGGCTTACAGCAACGCCGCCGCAAATGTAATGAGCGGAGGGAACAACAGGTATGGGATCTGAAGTTATATCAATGCCGAACTCGAGACATTTGTTATAAATGTTGGGGAAACGGTTGATTAAAAAATCACGCTCACGATGAGTAATGTCCAGCAAAACATATTCATCACCAGATTTTTTAATTTCGGTATCAATAGCTTTAGCGACTATATCGCGCGGCGCCAGACTCTTCATCGGATGATATTTTTCCATGAAAGTTGAGCCGTTTTTCAATTTCAAAATCCCGCCTTCGCCGCGCACCGCTTCACTGATTAGAAATGCTTTGGCATCCGGATGATAAAGGCAGGTTGGATGAAATTGGATGAATTCCATATTGGCAATTTGGGCTCCGGCACGATAGGCCATGGCAATACCATCGCCGGTGGCAATATCCGGGTTGGTTGTGATTAAATAAACCTTGCCCGCACCGCCCGTGGATAAAATCGTATATTTGGCGCGATAGGTATGGATATCGCTGTTGTTGATATCCAGAACATATGCCCCGAGGCAGCGGACCGGTTTTCCGGAATTGTTTTTCTCCATAATCAGGTCAACGCCGATATGGTTTTCGTAAATTATGACATTCTTTAATGCGGCAACTTTTTCATTGAGCGCCCGCTCAATTTCATGACCAGTCAAGTCTTTGGCATGTAAAACACGTCTGCGGGTATGGCCGCCTTCCTGGCCCAGATCATAAAGATAGGGGGGTGTTTCGGACTTGGTAAATTGGACACCCCAATCAATAAGTTCCTGAATACGGGGCGGAGCTTCTTTTACTACAAAGTCGACAACATCTTCTTTGCAGAGACCAGCACCACAGATTAAGGTATCGTTGATATGCTCTTTAAAGCTATCGGTCTTATCAGTAACCGCGGCAATTCCGCCCTGCGCGTAGTTGGTATTGGATTCTGATTTTTCTTTTTTAGTGACGATAGCTACACTGCCCAGAGCCGATGCCTTAATGGCTAGGCTTAAACCCGCAATGCCGCTGCCTAAAATTAAAAAATCCGTTTTAAATTCCATGATAGTTTACTTTAATTTAAGTCGAAACATTAAAAGTTTGTTTACAAAACGCTGGGGCTTTTATATATTGATTTTTCATTTTTCGCAAAGGGTAATATGAAAGTAGAGAATTAATGCTAGTTCTGGGAATTGAATCATCGTGTGATGAAACGGCGGCAGCAGTAGTCTCCAATGGAAAGATGCTTTCCAATATAATTGCATCACAAATTAAAGATCACAGCAAATATGGCGGAGTAGTACCGGAAATAGCTTCGCGTAAACATATTGAAGCGATAAATCCGGTAATTAGAGAGGCGCTCGCTGACGCGCATGTAACGCTCCAAGAAATTGAAGGTATTGCCGTAACCCGCGGACCCGGGTTGATCGGTTCGCTGCTCATCGGTTTATCTACGGCCAAGGCTATCGCTTATGCGCTCAATATTCCGCTGGTCGGTGTCAATCATCTAGAAGGCCACATCGCCGCGTCGTTTCTGGCCGAAAAACCTCCGGCATTTCCTTTTGTGGCTTTAGTCGTTTCCGGAGGCCATACCAATGTTTATCTAGTAAAAAATTATCATGATTTCCATTTGTTGGGACAGACGCGGGATGATGCCGCTGGTGAAGCATTTGATAAGGCAGCCAAGCTGCTTAATCTGGGCTATCCCGGTGGAGTAGTTATCGATAAAATGGCCAAACAGGGGGGTAATCCGCAGGCAATAGCTTTTCCGCGGGCAATGAAAGATTCTCCTGATTTCAGCTTCAGCGGCCTGAAAACATCTCTTTTGATGATGCTGAAAAAACGCGGACGCGATTTTGAAGAAAGCCAACTGCCGGATGTGGTAGCAAGCTATCAGGAAGCAATAGTTGATGTGCTGGTGGAAAAAACAATCAAAGCGGCTAGAGATAATGCTATTGAGCGGATCGTTGTTTGCGGGGGTGTTGCTGCCAACGGAAGATTACGCGAGAAATTTGCTGCCGTTGCGGATGCCAACAAAATCGAATTGTTCATTCCACCAAGCATCTTATGTACGGATAATGCCGCCATGATTGCCGCCATCGGCGAGATTATGTTGAAGAACGGCCGAAGGGATGGGCTGGATCTGAACGCGGTTTCCCGTTGGCCCTTAGCGACCTTGTAAAAAGTCCATATGCTGCGTTACGCCGCCGCCTTTCGTCGTTGCGACGTATGTAAAAATACGCCTCACTCCGAAGGCTTTGCGCGCCTTACCTCTGGAACTTTTTACAAGGTCGTAGAAAAAAACTAATCTTTAGTTTAGAGATATCCATGACTTCACCAAAAGAAATCATTAAGCATTATGGAATAAAGCCGCGGAAGAAATTAAGCCAATCTTTCCTGATGGATCAGAATGTCATCAAAAAAATAGCTATTGCCGCTCAAATTAGCAAAGATGATATTGTGGTGGAAATTGGTGCGGGTATCGGTGTCTTAACGGAAATCCTGGCGCAAGAATCCCGGAAAATAATTGCCGTGGAATTAGATAAAAATTTAGTTGAAGTATTGAAAGAAAAATTGGCCGGTTATGATAATGTGGAAATTCATGCAGGTGACATCATGAAATTTGATTTTACTTCAATATCATTAAGTTATCGATGTAAAGTTAAGGTAGTAGGTAATGTGCCATATAACATATCCAGCCCGTTGATTTTTCATTTACTATCCAGTTGCTCGGCTATTGGTGGGTTTATTCTGATGCTGCAAAAAGAAGTCGTTCAGCGGCTGGCAGCTCGGCCCAATAATAAAAGCTATGGCGTACCCTCCGTGCTTTTGCAAATGTTTGCCTCCGTGGAAAAAATATTTGATGTTCCGGCGAGTTGTTTTTATCCGCAGCCTAAAGTCGAATCCGCAGTTATAAGAGGTGCTTTTCTGGATAAACCTTTAATGGAATTAGCTGATGCAGCCTTTTTTACCCAACTGGTTAAAGCGTCATTTGCCCAGCGCAGAAAAATGTTAATCAATAATTTGAAGAACTCGAAGTTGCTGGCTGATGTTGAAGAGGAAAAAATAAAAGAAATTTTGACCTGCGCCAGTATTGATGGCAAACGTCGGGGGGAGACACTTTCCGTTGTGGAATTTGGCAAGTTGAGCAATCTGCTCTATCAAACAATGGGGAAATTATAATCCCAGCAACTTATCGTTACAACCGGGGAAGTTATGCCAAAAAGGAGAACTGCCGGAAATTCTTTATGGTGAAGGAATTGGGAGAGCGCCGAGAACGTATTTAATGTCTATTGTGAAACTCCAATTCTGAAAGCGCAGCGCTGGAATTGGTAAGTTGAACAATCCCGCGCAGCGGAGGGTATAATACCACGCAGCTTGATGCGTAATAAGTTTCCAAAGCTTGCTTTGGGGTTCATACCCGTGATCGCCAGCCCATTATAGATAAACTACTCAGGCTATAAGTCGCCATCCGGAATGAATTTGATCGCCAAATAATTTTTATAAACTACTGGCAAATAATGTGAATCACCAGTATAGTACTAATGATTCAGCGGGGAACCAAATCCGGGGATTGCTGAAAGTATCAGATAAGTAATTACCAGCGTCTGTAGCCCAATTGCGTTGTTTTTCTAATGCATCGGCGGTTGGTAAAAGAGCTGATTTGTTAGTGAAACTCCAATTCCGAAAGCGTAGCGCATAACCTAAAGGTCACAAGTAACCTGAAGGTCACAAGTNNCTGAAGGTCACAAGTAACCTAAAGGTCATAAGTTGGAATTGGTAAGTTGTAATGAGACCCAAACTTCAGAAACAAAGTGCGTAACCTAATAACCTAAAGGTCACGCGAGGTCACAAGCTGAAGTTTGCTGGTCGAATTATCCCGCGAAGCGGAGGGTATAATACCCCTCAGCGAACTCGTGAAATGTTTCCAAAGATTGCTTCGGGGTTTATACCCGTGATTTCAGGTAGGCAAGGTTTTCTTATGATGGAAACCGATATTCAGAAGCGCGAAAGGAGAGACCTATGGGTGGCGATTGTCATCGCCCTTTTCCTGGGTGTATATTACTTGCTCTTCAATATTATTTCATCCTTACAGTATATCTCAGATCAACACGCACACTGGGTGAGCAACATGATGTTCTTTTGGATACTCGCCCTGTTATGGATTACTTACCGGCGCTGGCGCGCCGCAGTCCATCGGCAAAGAGAATTACGCAATATTCTGTCAAGCATCAGCACGGAAGTTATCATGGTGGTTGATTCCTGCCGCCGGATTCAGATGGTCAATGAAAGTGTAAATATTTTTGGTTTTTCTCCAGAGGAGGTTGTGAAGAAGAAGACGGATTTACTCTACCTCGACCGCCGGGTGGATAAAGACCGTCCCGCAGAGATAAGCGATGCCATTAATCAGGTTGGATTCCACATCGGACAGGCAACGGGCAAGAAACGCTCTGGCGAAACTTTTCCCTTGGAGGTTGTGACCGCATCACTTAAGGGGCGCGAGGGTGTTGTTGTCGTGATCAAAGATATCACCGAGAGAAAGCATGCAGAGGAAGCAATTCTTCAGGCAAAACAGACTGCCGAACACGCCAACGAAGAGAAGAGCAAAATACTTATACAATTGAATGAAAACTTCCAAAAATTGAAAAGCCTGGAAGCGCTGCGGGATAATCTGACGCACATGATCGTTCATGACATGCGTAACCCGCTGCAGGTTATTCTTACTGCTGCGGAAGTCCTCGAAATGTTCAACGAACCGAAGATGAATGAAAGAAATCAGGCGAAGATAAAAAATATCGTACGCCAGGCCAAGCTATTGGCGGCCATGGTCAATTCGCTATTGGATGTAAGCCGGTTGGAGAACGGGCTGTTACCTCTCGACAAGAAGGTTTATGATTTGGTGCTTTTGAGCAAAGAAGCAGTACAGGAGATTGAGGCGTTATCCCATAATGTCCAAATTATCTTCGATAAACCGGGCTCAGAGTTCATTGTTGAATGTGACCATGATATAATAAAACGCGTAGCGGTAAACCTTTTGACCAATGCGATAAAGTTTTCGGCCAAGGGTGATAAAATTCACGTTGCCTTTTCCCGTGCTGATTCATTCGTCCGGCTGATGATTAAGGACTCCGGTCCGGGTATTGCGCCGGAGTATCACGAGAAAATATTCGAAAAGTTCTGGCAGGTCGATAGCAGTAAGCGCAAGCAGATGCACTCCAGCGGCCTGGGCCTGACGTTCTGTAAACTGGCA
Organism: Syntrophaceae bacterium; assembly: GCA_003142535.1. Taxonomy (GTDB): domain Bacteria; phylum Desulfobacterota; class Syntrophia; order Syntrophales; family Smithellaceae; genus Fen-1166. Next base: position 253,418 of record PLMQ01000064.1, on the reverse strand, counting down.
ATAGAGGCTCATGGCGGCACCATCGGTGTGGAAAGCGAACTGAGCAAAGGCGCCAAATTCTGGTTTCAAATTCCTGTTGCAGGATCTGCTTCTGTTACAGACACTCCGGTCGCGGCGAAATCAGTTTAACAATGCCCGCTATAATTATAGAATGTAAAAAACAATTCAACCACCCAAAGAAGAAAAATGTTAATCAATAATTTAAAAAACTCGAAGTTACTTATTGATGTTGAAGAAGAAAAAATAAAAGAAGTTCTCACCTGTAGGTATTGACGGCAAACGCCGGGGAGAGACACTTTCTGTTGAGGAATTTGGCAGGTTGAACAATATGTTTTATAATGCAATTACCGGGAATTCAGTGTCTAAAAATAACTAGTATGGTGTCCCCGGAACACCAGAATACCCGATCGGGGCTTCTTGCTCCAGAAGCAGATAATTAACTAAGGCTTTAACAATGAAGGTACTATTAATTTGATAATAATTGAGTAAGATATTATCTGAATTTATTTGGGTTAATTTTATATGCCATGTCGTGAGGTGCGATAGTCAGAAATTTTATAATCTCATCAGGTGTTTCGTTACAATCAGAGCACGCATTAATAGTCTGATAGTTCTTGATCCTACATTCTCTGCAATAAACATAAATAATTAAAAAATTACGTTTAACAGCACAACTGCTTAGACCTTCCAGGTCATATTTTAATGGTTCACCGTAACCAAGTGGAGATTTTAACAATGATTCAATTTTTTTTTCAACACTACTTTTTATACTAGAGTATTTTTTGAGTGAGTTAATAAATTCCGGAAGATATTTGACTTCCACTGTGGATGATTATCTCCCAAAAACATCATTATGCGAAAAATATGCGGCACCGCTTCTCATTTCTTGCCTAGCTTGCTCTATACTTTGCATGAAATTTACATCTCCGAGAAGCTTTTCAGATATGTCAATATTAGATTCATCAATCACGAAAAAATTATCCATACTTTCAATAGTAGAAGTTCCCTCTACAGTAAATGTCATCAAATCCAAACCTTTAATAGCTTCATGATAATTTCCCATATTGTATTCTATCGTTAATTCTTCTGGCATTATTGATCTCCTTTAGATTCGTAGTTTATTACTCCGAATTCGCCATGCTCCTGCTTCCTCTGAATAAATTTAAGAGGCTTGTTGCGTTTAATAATTGCTATGTCTATAGCTCCCCCAACTCCTCTTAGACCCATGGAAAGTTTTTGGGCATCCATTGTTGTTTGTATAAAAAAATGTGCTAAATCAATTCCATCCTGTAAAGCTAGTACTTGCAATGGAATCGGAAATGCAAATTGACTTAAAATTTTATTAAGTTTAGTTTTATGTTCTTCAGAAAGATTCAATTCATTAATTAATACCATAGGTAATCTAATATCGTAACCCATTATTATCCTAGAAACTATTTCTTGCTGACCACCAAATGTGATACCAAAATCATTATTAACACTTCTTTCTTTTGGTTCTGGGTTGCGTGGTATTTCAATTACATAGACTTGACCATATACATCATCGATGTTAAATCCAGCAACTACGAATGTCATATTGGGGAGAGGACCTATTTTATCAATAGGTGGCATAGATGAATTCCATTGCTTTAAGTAAAATTCACTAATTTTTTTAGCAAAATCCAAAACTGATAAACGTTCTTTAGATAAGCTGGCTTCAAATTCAGGAATGAAACTAGCAGCAGTTCGAGGATTATCTTTACCTATTACAGCCTGTCCATAAGTCACAACTCCCACCGTTTTATTTGGTGAAGAGAAACTTAATAACTTGGTAGCATTATCAAAATATACTGGTAATTGCTGCTTGCCCGTCGGAGTATTCATCTGTGCTGCGAGCGTGATTCTGCTCTCAGCTGCTAGTACTAGCCCTTCAGGGACTTTAATAACTATACCTAGTGACATGTTTATCTCCTATTGCTTTACTGAGTAGGCTACTTTATTATCATATTAGAGAGTCATTAAGACATATATTACGTCTTGTTTAATAAGAACTTACTTTCACCTTTAAAGAATATAGAAACATTATTCTTGTATGTCAATGAAAAACTGACCACAAAATATACCGGGACGACTATCCTCTTAGGAAAATCTGGGGACACCATACTAGTTATTATCAACCTCTCTTTGGTTTGCCAATCCTTTGAAGCATAGGGGTAAATTTTTACTCTGGACAATTCACTATTTTTCCAAATTTATAATTAAAACATAGCACAATGGTGATATTTTTAAAAGAAAAATGCCTGTAAAGTCTCAAAAACTTATTGACTAACTAATATTGAAATATTAAGGCTATCCGCAAGACGACCTTGTAAAAAATCCCCAGCATGCGCCGGGCAAGCATATGCTGCAGCGCATCCGGCGAATGCCGGATGCGCTGCAGCCTCTCGTCACTGCGGCGTATGTTAAAAATACGCCTCATTCCGAAGGCTTTGTGCGCCTCGCCTCTGAAGCTCTTGTGCCCTTTAGGGTATTTTACAAAGCCGTAAATTGAAGGAAAATTAGTTTTATAGTAGGTAATTTTTAGACGATGAAAAACAAATATTTATATATTGAAACATTCGGCTGCCAAATGAATGTTCATGATTCGGAACAAATGGCGGCACTGCTTACCGATAGTGGTTATAAGCAGACCGATAATATGAAGCTGGCTGATTTAATCCTGTTTAATACGTGCTCCATCAGAGAAAAGGCAGCGCATAAAGTTTACAGTGAGTTGGGCAGGTTAGGCAAATTCAAAGAGCAGAATCCGGATTTAATTATTGGAGTAGGTGGTTGTCTGGCGCAGCATTTAGGAACTAAATTTCATAAAAGAGTAAGGCATCTGGATTTTGTTTTCGGTACGCACAACATTCATCGTCTGCCGGAGATGGTAGCTTCTCTCCAAAAGAAAAGAGAAAAAATTACCAATGTTGATTTTCATAAATCGCTCAACTCGATTGGCATTTATGCTACGCCGGGAAATGGTTCCATAAGTGCGTTTGTGACGATCATGCAGGGCTGCAATAATTTTTGTGCCTACTGTGTGGTTCCCTATTTACGCGGGCCGGAAATGAGCCGCCAGCCGGAAGAGATTATAAGTGAAATAACAAGATTAGCCGCTGACGGCATTAAAGAAGTAACACTTCTGGGGCAGAATGTTAATTCTTACGGGAAAACTTTGGGGAACGGCTTAAATTTTGCGGCGTTGATCAGGAAAATAGGCAAGCTTTCCGGCATAGAAAGGATTCGTTTTACCACGTCTCATCCCCGTGATTTATCGGAGGAGCTAATAAATTGTTTTGCTGAAGAGGAAAAGTTATGCAAGCATATTCATCTGCCTGTGCAATCCGGTTCCAACAGGGTTTTAGCTTTAATGAACCGCGGTTATACAGTAGAGGAATACATAAAAAAAGTTGATAATTTGCGCAAGGTTTGTTCGCTGATAAGTATCACATCGGACATAATTGTCGGTTTCCCCGGGGAAACGCAAAAAGATTATCAAGAAACCATTGACATGATGGAAAAAATCAGGTTTGATTCCACATTTTCCTTCAAGTATTCAGAAAGGAAAGGTACGGCGGCTGAGAAATTAGAAGGAAAAATCGAGGATGGTGAAAAACAGCGGCGTTTAAAACAGTTGCAAGCGCTGCAGGATATGCATACATTGGAAAAGAATACAGAGCTGGAAGGAAGCTGGCAGGAATTATTAATAGAGGGAAAAAGTAAAAATTCCGAAAGTGAACTGATGGGACGCGCCAGCTCCTGGAAAATTGTTAATTTTAAAGGAAACCCGGAGTTAGTGGGTAAATTGGTTGATGTAAAAATTACCAAAGCCTATTTACATTCACTGCGTGGTAAATTGATTGAGGAGGTTGGGAATGTTAATTGAGATGAAAGTGACCGGATTAACCATTGATCCCATAACCAATACACCCATAGTAATATTAAAAGACTTGCAGGAAAATAAAGCCATTCCCATCTGGATAGGACTTTTTGAGGCCAGTGCTATCGCCACGGAACTGGAAAAAATTACTTTTTCCCGGCCAATGACACATGATTTGCTCAACGAATGTTTGAAAACTTTAAATGTGACGGTCAATAAAATTGAAATTGTAGATATTCGCAATAATACTTTTTTTGCTAATATTAATATGAGCAGGGAAGGCCGGGAGTTTACGATAGATGCAAGACCCAGCGATGCGATTGCCTTGGCTCTGCGTGCCCACGCCCCGATATTTATTGACGAAAACGTTATTGAAAAATCGCGTAATGTCGATTTTGGCATCAAGATAACCGATCTGGATAAATTGAAGGAAGAAAAAGTAAAGGAATTTCTGGAGAATCTTTCCGCTGAAGATTTCGGCAAATACAAGATGTAAAAAATTATGAATAATCTCATTAGGGATTTTCAAACTTATTTACAGGTTGAACGAAATGTTTCCGATCATACCAGATTAGCATATATATCTGATGTTGAAGAGTTTGCCGGGTTTCTCCAAAAAAATGAATTTATTAAAGATGCCGATAGCCTTCCCCATGTGGAAGCGGAAACTGTTCGGGTTTATCTGGGATATCTCTTCAGGAAGAAGGTAAAAAAGGTAACAGTTAACCGGAAAATATCCTCGCTGAGAGCATTTTACAAATATTTAATACGTGCCGGGAAAGCAAAAATAAACCCGGCGGGATTGATTCAGTCAGCAAAAACGGAAAAGTATATACCGATATTTCTGTCGGTTGATGAGATGTTTGATCTTTTAAAAGTTAAGAGTGATACTATACCGGGCTTGCGCAATCAGGCCATGCTGGAATTATTTTATTCATGCGGGCTGCGGCTTAGCGAATTGGCGGGGCTTGATGTAAATGATCTTGATTTTAATCAGGCGCTGGTTAAGGTGCGCGGGAAGGGCAAAAAAGAAAGAATAGTCCCAGTTGGAGGACCGGCGCTAAATGCTGTCCGGGAGTATTTAAAGAAAACCGCTGATGTAAGGAAAAAAATAAATAATGATGTCTGGAAAAATCCGCTGTTTTTGAATTTGCGAGGTAAAAGGATAACAGTACGCAGTATTGCCCGGATTGTTGATGAGGTGACAAAAAAAAGCGGCATTGGCCGGAAGATTAGCCCGCATGCATTGCGGCATAGTTTTGCTACGCATCTTTTAAATGCCGGAGCGGATTTGCGGGCAATTCAGGAATTGCTGGGGCATGAGAGCCTTTCGACCACGCAGAAATATACGGCGGTAAATATTAATCGTATGATGGAGATTTACGATAAAGCGCATCCGCGAGCTAAAAACAAGTAAATGAGACTTGGGTTTTTTCAAGGCGAAGCCGCCGGAAAATGCTTTAGTCGAATTTATCCCGCGCGAGTGAAACGAACGAAGGATTTTTTTCAAGGAGAACAAGATGCACATTCGTGGAACAACTATTTTGTCGGTGAAGAAGAATGGCAAGGTGACTGTAGCCGGTGACGGCCAGGTAACACTCGATACAACTATTTTAAAGCATGGCGCCCGCAAAGTTCGGCGGTTATATAATGACGAAATAATTGTCGGATTTGCCGGCGCGACGGCGGATGCCTTTACCTTATTTGATCGCTTTGACCAAAAGCTGGAACAATATAACGGCAATCTACTGCGGGCGGCTGTGGAATTGACCAAGGACTGGCGCACCGACCGTGTATTGCGGCATTTAGAGGCGCTGATGATTGCTGTCAGTAAAGAATATTCGCTGATAATTTCCGGAAACGGCGATGTAATTGAATCCGATGACGACGTTATGGCCATCGGTTCGGGCGGGCCTTATGCGCAGGCAGCCGCGCGGGCACTGGTGCGTCATACAACTTTATCTTCAACAGAAATTGCCAAAGAAGCGATGAAGATAGCATCAGAAATTTGTATCTATACAAATGATCATATTACACTGGAAGAAATAGAAGTTGCTGCTGAGAAGGAGCTGAAGACAGAAAAGAAAAAGGGTAAAGATAAGGAGCATAATTTAAAATGACCAATAATGGGTTAACACCCCGGCAAATAGTGGAAAAACTTGACCGGCATATAATAGGGCAGGGCGATGCAAAAAGAGCTGTGGCAATAGCGCTGCGCAACAGGTGGCGCAGGCAGAATGTGCCGGCAGAATTGGCTGATGAAATATCACCCAAAAATATTATTATGATCGGTCCCACCGGAGTAGGTAAAACGGAAATTGCCCGCAGGCTGGCGAAGCTGGATAATTCACCGTTTCTGAAAGTCGAAGCTTCCAAATTTACGGAAGTTGGTTACGTCGGACGCGATGTCGAATCCATGATTCGCGATCTGGTTGAACTTTCGATAAATATGGTCAAATCGGAGGAGCAGGAAAATGTTCAGACCAAGGCCGCCGAAATTGCCGAGGAAAAGCTGCTTGATTTATTGCTGCCGCCAAGGGCGACGGAAAAAAACGTAGGCGATATGCTGACCAATTCGGAAAGCAATACAGAAAACATTCCGACCGCAGAAGAGCAAATGAAAAAAGCCGATGCCACGCGGGAGAAATTAAGGCAACTGCTCAAAGACGGCAAGCTGGACAACCGGATGGTGGAACTGGAGGTTACCGAGACCAGAAGCGGCCCGATGATTGAGATATTTTCTGCAGCAGGAATGGAAGATATGGGGCTGAATATCAAGGATATGCTGGGTAACGTATTTCCGCAAAAAAAGAAGAGAAGGACAGTCAAGGTTCCCGAAGCATTGGAAATACTGGAGGAAGAAGAAGCGCAAAAGTTAATTGATATGGATAAAGTTACGAAAACTGCTTTGGATAGAGTAGAGCAATCAGGGATCATCTTTTTAGATGAAATTGATAAAATTGTCGGCAGCGATTCACCACATGGTCCGGATGTTTCCCGGGAAGGTGTACAAAGAGATTTGCTGCCGATTGTGGAAGGTTCCAATGTAAATACGCGTTACGGAATGGTGAGAACAGATCACATTCTGTTTATTGCCGCGGGGGCGTTCACTGCATCCAAGCCATCCGATCTGATTCCGGAATTGCAGGGACGTTTTCCCATTCGTGTGGAGCTTGATTCGCTGGGCAAAGAAGAATTTATCAGGATATTGACTGAGCCTAAAAATGCTCTGGTTAAGCAGTATGTGGAAATGATGGCTACGGAAGGAATAAAATTGTCTTTTACGGATGATGCCGTAGCTGCTATTGCCGAAGTGGCAACACAGGTTAACGAAAAGACAGAAAATATCGGAGCCAGAAGACTTTATACAATTATGGAAACACTACTGGATGAGATTTCCTTTGATGCACCGGATATGAAGGAAAAGAAAATAGCGATTGATGCCAAGTATGTGGATGAGAAGTTGGATGAAATTGTTGAGGATGAAGACTTAAGCAGATACATCTTGTAACGTCATTGTAAAAAGTCCATCTGCGGCGTTGCGCTTCAGCCTTTCGTCGTTGCGGCGTATGCAAAAATACGCCTCACTTCGAAGGCTTTGCGCGCCTTGCCTCTGGAACTTTTTACAATGACGTTTGTAGAGGAGAGGAAAATGGAACATATTCAGAGTTCAATGGAACGGGCGGATATCCTTTTGGAAGCTCTGCCTTATATTCGGCGATTTTATAATAAGACAATTGTCATCAAATACGGCGGCCATGCGATGATTGATAATGAGCTGAAGGATAAGTTTGCTCAAGATGTGGTTATGATGAAATATATCGGCATTAATCCGGTTGTTGTTCATGGTGGAGGCCCGCAGATTGGCACATTTTTAAAGAAGCTGGGCAAGGAATCCAAATTCATTCAGGGCCTGCGAGTTACCGATGAAGAAACGATGAATATTGTGGAAATGGTATTAGTCGGTATGGTGAATAAGGAAATTGTTGGTTTGATCAATCGGCATGGCGGGAATGCTGTGGGTCTAAGCGGTAAAGACGGTAATTTAATTTCCGCAGAAAAATATTTCTTAAGTGCCGAGAAAGCCAAGAATACGCCGCCCGAAATTATTGATATCGGTTTAGTGGGCAAAGTGAAAAATATCAATACACAATTAATTGTATCGTTGGCGCAAAATAGTTTTATTCCGGTTATTGCGCCGACAGGAATTGGTGATAAAGGCGAAACATATAATATCAATGCCGACATCGTAGCTGGAGAAGTAGCGGCGGCGCTGCAGGCGGAAAAATTGTTGCTCCTTACCGATGTTCAGGGCGTGCTGGATAAGGATAAGAAGCTGATTAACACAATGAGCAATAATGAAGCTTTAAAAATGATTGAAGACGGTGTCGTCGAAGGAGGTATGTTCCCCAAAGTTAAGTGCTGTTTAAAAGCGCTTAAGGGTGGGGTAAGAAAGGCCCACATAATAGACGGACGCCTTAAACACGCCATTTTGCTGGAAGTGTTTACGGATAAGGGGATTGGAACAGAAATAGTCCTGTGAGATTGACTTCGTAAAAAGTATATATGCTGGTTCCCACCTTCAGGTGGCGTTGCAGCCTTTCGTCATTGCGGCGTATGTAAAAATACACCTCATTCCGAAGGCTTTGCGCGCCTTGCCTCTGGAACTCGTGTGCCCTCGCGTCACCTTTAGGTGGTTAGGGTATTTTACGAAGCCATAAAAATTTGATTGTGTTACAAGGAGTAGAAGAAATGAATGAACAAGAATTAATGGCTTTGGCCAATGAAAATATTATGAATACGTATAAGCGGTTTCCCGTTGTAATGGTTAAGGGAGCCGGCCAGAAGGTTTGGGATATCAACGGTAAGGAGTATCTTGATTTCGTGGCGGGAATTGCCGTTTGTAATTTAGGACATTGCCATCCGCGGGTGGTTGCTGCCTTAAAAGAACAGGCCCAGAAATTATTCCATGTCTCGAATTTTTATTATATCGAACCTCAAGCATTACTTGCCAAACTGCTCGTAGACAATTCTTTCGCGGATAAAGTGTTTTTCTGCAACAGCGGCGCGGAAGCGAACGAAGCGGCGATAAAGCTGGCGCGAAAATACGCGCACGAAAATCTGGGCGCTGATAAATTTGAATTGATTACCATGAAGGATTCCTTTCATGGACGGACGATGGCGACAATTACCGCCACCGGCCAGGAAAAATTTCAGTTCGGTTTTACGCCGCTATTGGAGGGTTTTACCTATGTGCCTTTCAATGATTTAAGGGCTCTGGAAAATGCTATTTCCGCTAAAACTTGTGGAATAATGCTTGAGCCGATTCAGGGCGAAGGCGGGGTTATTATTCCTGATGACAAGTACTTGGCAAAAGTCAGGGAAATTTGTGACAAACATAATATTCTGCTCATCGTGGATGAAGTGCAGACCGGCATCGGCCGGACAGGCAAGCTTTTCGCTTACGAGTATTCCGGCATTGAGCCGGATATCATGACTCTGGCCAAGGCACTGGGCAATGGTTTCCCGGTCGGCGCGATGCTGGCGACAAATAAAATAGCGAAAGCTTTTACTCCGGGTAATCACGCCTCCACTTTTGGCGGTAATCCGCTGGCGATGGCGGCAGCTAAAGCTTCTCTGGAAACAATTTTGCAGGAAGGTGTGCTCGATAATTGCTGCAAAATGGGAGAATATTTTCTGGGTCAGTTAAAAAAACTGCAAGGCAAACATAAGATTATCAAAGAAGTCCGGGGCAAAGGACTGATGATTGCTTGTGCTCTTGATATTGAAGGCGCAGAAATTGTCAACGAATGTATGAAGCGGGGAGTTTTAATTAACTGTACCGGCGGTAAAACGCTGCGCTTTATTCCGCCCCTGATTATTACAAAAAGCGATATTGATCAGGCAGTAGCTATCCTGGACGAGGTTGTGGAGGCTAAATGAAAAAAGATCTATTAAGTGTTTACGAGCTTGATTTATCCGATTTTGAAAAAATATTTGCCAAAGCCGGCAGGCTGAAGAAAGCGTTGAAACAGGGACGTCCCCATACTTTGTTGAAGGGTAAAACACTGGGAATGATTTTTGATAAATCTTCCACCCGCACCAGAATATCTTTTGAAGTCGGGATGTATCAGCTAGGCGGCATTGCGTTGTTTTTAAATTCCCGCGATACGCAAATCGGCCGCGGCGAAATTATTGCCGATTCGGCGCGGATGATGTCACGTTATTTGAACGGTATTATGATCAGGACTTATGCGCAGGCCAGCGTTGAAGATTTTGCCCGTTATGCGTCAATTCCAGTAATTAACGGTTTGACCGACTTACTGCATCCCTGCCAGATATTGAGCGATTTGTTTACGATTATAGAAAAGAAAGGCTCTTATGAGGGATTGAAGATTGCTTATATTGGCGACGGCAACAATATTGCCAATACCTGGATTGAGGCTGCGGCCAGACTGCCTTTTGAACTTGCTTTAGCCTGCCCGGAAGGCTATGACCCTGACACTCATATTATGGCCAAAGGTATTAAAGAATCGAAAGATGGAATTAATATTTATCGTGATCCGCTCACGGCTGCAAAAAATGCGGATATTCTTTATACGGATGTCTGGGCCAGTATGGGGCAGGAAGCCGAACAGGAAGAAAGAAAAGAAATATTTAAAAATTATCAAATAAATAAAAATGTTTTAAAAGAAGCAAAGAAAGATGCCATTGTCATGCATTGTTTGCCGGCACACCGTGGAGAGGAAATAACGGCCGACGTTATTGATGGCCCGCACTCGGTCGTGATTGATCAGGCGGAAAACCGTCTGCATGTGCAAAAGGCAATCCTGGAAATATTACTTTAGGAGGAGGCAACATTGTCAACAGGAATTAAAAAAGTCGTACTGGCTTATTCAGGCGGGCTGGACACGTCGGTAATTGTGCGCTGGCTTATTGAAACGTATAAATGTGAGGTCATCTGTTTTGCTGCCGATTTGGGTCAGAAAGAAGAATTAACCGGTCTGAAAGAGAAGGCCGTTAATACCGGAGCCAGTAAGATATATATTGAAGATTTGCGCGAAGAATTCGCCCGCGATTTTGTATTTCCGGCTCTACGCGCCAACGCTCTATACGAAGGCACTTATCTTCTGGGAACATCACTTGCCCGGCCGTTAATTGCCAAAAAGCAAATTGAAATTGCGCAAAAAGAGGGGGCTGACGCGGTATCGCACGGTGCGACAGGGAAGGGCAACGATCAGGTACGCTTTGAACTGACTTATTATGCCTTAAATCCGGGAATCAAGATTATTGCGGCCTGGAAAGATGACAATTGGCATTTCAATTCCCGCGAATCCATGTTCGATTATTGCGAAAAATACAATATTCCTGTTCCCTTGACGAAGGCCAAGCCTTACAGTTCCGACCGCAATCTTTTGCATATTTCGCATGAAGGCGGGATTCTGGAAGATCCGTGGGCGGAGCCGCCGGAAGATATATTTGTATTGACTAAGTCTCCGGAGGCAGCGCCCGATAAACCGACTTATGTGGAAATTGATTTTATCAAAGGCAATCCAGTAGCGATAGACGGCAAAAAAATGTCACCGGCGGTATTGATGGATTATATTAATACAATTGCCGGGGCCAATGGCATCGGCCGCGTGGATATGGTGGAAAACCGCTTTGTCGGCATGAAATCCCGGGGCATTTATGAAACTCCGGGCGGCACTGTTTTCTGGGCGGCACACCGCGCCCTGGAATCAATTACGATGGACCGCGAAGTGATGCTGATGCGCGATTCGCTGACACCTAAATACGCACAGCTTGCCTATAACGGGTTCTGGTACGCGCCGGAGATGCGGACACTGCAAGCATATATTGATGTAACACAGGAAAATGTTACCGGAACAGCACGCATAAAATTATACAAGGGCAACTGTATTGTGGTCGGGCGCAAATCGCCCAATTCGCTTTACAGCGAGGCTTTTGCCACCTTTGAGAAGGATCAGGTCTATAATCAGAAAGACGCGACAGGGTTCATCAAACTGAATGCTTTGCGGCTGATTATACAAAATTATTTGAGAAAATAATTATTTTCGGAGAAAAAAACATGGCCAATGCAAAAAAAGTATGGGGCGGACGTTTTCAAAAGCCGACGGCCAAGAGTGTGGAGAAATTCACGGCTTCGATTCATTATGATAAAAGATTATATCAGTATGACATCGAAGGCAGCATAGCGCATGCTGCCATGCTGGCCAAACAGGGGATAATAGCCAAAGGAGAAGCGGAAAAAATAGTTGCCGCGCTTACGGCAATCAAGAAAGACGTAGAAAAGGGCAAAATTGCTTTCAATCCGTCTGACGAAGATATTCACATGGCGATTGAAAAAGAATTAATCAGCCGGATTGGTGATACAGGCGGTAAGCTCCATACAGCCCGCAGCCGTAACGATCAAGTCGTTTTGGATGTCCGCCTTTTTCTACGGGCGGAAATTGATAATGTTTTATCATTGCTGAAAGCTTTGCAGTCGCAACTTGTTAGGTCTGCCAAGAGTGAAATTAAGACAATAATGCCCGGCTATACGCACATGCAGAAAGCTCAACCGGTGCTGCTTTCCCATTATCTTTTAGCGTTTTGGGAAATGCTGGAACGCGATGGGCAAAGGTTGCGTGACTGCCGGGGCAGAGTTGATATTTTGCCGCTGGGAGCAGCAGCGCTGGCCGGAACAAGCCTGCCGATTGACCGTAGTTATACGGCAAAACTGTTGGATTTCCCGCAGGTCAGTAAAAACAGCATGGATACGGTTGCTGACCGGGATTTCATCGCTGAATTTATTTTTGCTTCGTCTCTGGTGATGATGCATTTGAGCCGTTTTTGCGAAGATTTGATTTTGTGGTCATCCGATGAGTTTGGTTTTGTGGAAATATCCGATGCTTATACAACAGGCAGCAGCATTATGCCGCAGAAAAAAAATCCGGATGTGGCCGAATTAATCAGGGGGAAGGCAGCGCGTGTTTACGGTGATCTTTTTGCGATAATGACTCTGCTCAAGGGATTGCCCATGGCCTATAACCGCGATTTGCAGGAAGATAAAGAGCCGTTGTTTGATGCTGTGGATACTGTTAAAGATTGTCTGCAGATATTTACGGAAGCGATCGGGCAGACGAAATTCAACGCGGCAAGAATGTACGCGGCGGCTCAGGGTGGATTTTCCACGGCAACCGATGTTGCGGAATATCTTGTAAGAAAAGGCGTACCATTTCGCGAATCTCATGAGATAGTAGGAAAGATAGTCGCCTACTGCATAAAGAATAAAAAAACTATGGACGAATTATTATTAATAGAATATCAAAAATTCTATAAAGGATTTACTGCCGATATTAAAGAAAGCATAAAGCTGGAAAAAGCGATTAATTCCCGTTCGCATAAGGGTGGTACGGCAACAGCAGCGGTTTTGGAAAGGATAAGGGAAATTGAAAAAAACTCCGGCAATATTTAGTTCTTTTATATTAGTTTTTATTGCGCTAATTACAGGTTGTGGATTAAAAGGGAATCCGGTTCCTTATTCCTCTGCGGCAGACAATAAACCAATTGTCAAAAATTTGGAAATTATTGCAACAGAAAATTCCGTAATACTGAAATGGAATTTGCAGGACAACAATCGCTTGATAAAATATATCGGTATAGAGAGAAGCGAGGTCGGTGCGCCGGGAAATGAGTGCAAAGACTGTCCGCGTACTTTTGAGAGAATCGGCCAGGTATCCTTAAACGAAGCAATGCCGGCTGCTAAAGAACAAAATACTCTTAATTATACCGATAAAACAGTATCAAAAGGGAAGATATATAATTACCGTTTAATGCTTTGTGAAGATAATGGAAATTGCTCGGAAGCGGCTACGGTAGAAATAAATTTTAAATGATTTATAATTAGAGGAGGCTTTTATATGTTTAAAGGAGCACTAGTAGCCATTGTCACACCTTTTAAAAATGGTCAAATAGATGAAAATGCGCTGCGCGAACTTATTGAATTTCAGATTGCCAATGGAACTGATGGAATCGTGCCTTGCGGAACTACAGGTGAATCTCCAACACTGACTCACGAAGAGCACGATCGCGTCATCGAGATAACGATTGATGCAGTTAAGAAAAGAGTACCTGTTATTGCCGGCACCGGCTCCAACAGCACTGCGGAGGCACTGCGTTTGACAAAACACGCATACGAAGCAGGGGCGGATGGAGCGTTGATTGTTTGTCCTTATTACAACAAGCCTACTCAGGAAGGGCTTTATCAGCATTACAAAAAGATTGCCGAAGAAGTGCCTATTCCTATTGTGCCTTACAATATTCAGAGCCGTACGGGAGTAAATATGTCTCCGGAACTGGTGGCCAAACTGGCAAAAATTAAAAACATTGTCGGTATTAAAGAAGCGTCAGGATCAATCAAGCAAATGAGTGATGTTATTGGCCTGTGTGGCGCTGATTTCGATGTCCTTTCCGGCGATGATTTATTTACCCTGCCTTTAATGGCAATGGGTGGCAAAGGTATCATATCCGTTCTTTCCAATGTTGCGCCAGCCGATATGGCTGCACTGGTGGATGCGTTTGCCGCTAAAGATCTGGAAAAAGCGAAAAATCTGCATCATAAAATGAGCCCGCTGATTGACGCTCTCTTTATCGAAGTTAATCCGGTACCGGTTAAAGCTGCATTGCACTTGATGGGGAAGATTCAATACGAATTCAGACTGCCTCTTTGCAAAATGGCCGATGCTAATTTGGAGAAATTGAAAAAAGTCATGATTAATTACGGTCTGATTAAATAGGATTAAAATTGGCTTAAAATATAAATATCAAGGAGATGGTCATGGTTAAAGCAGTTGTAACCGGAGCAGGCGGAAGAATGGGCGGAAGAATTATCAGCCTCATTTCGGCAATGGATGATATTAAAGTTGTCGGCGCTATAGAAGTAGCAGGACATCCCATTGTTGGCCGCGATGTCGGCCAGGGGTTGGGCCTAGGAAAAACCGGAGCACTGGTTTGTGATAAATTAGCCGATTGTATTGATCTTGCTGATGTCGTAATCGACTTTACCAATCATGAGGCTTCGCTCAATTATTTGAAAATTGCCGGAGAAAGAAAGCGGGCTATCATTATCGGTTCCACTGGATTTACGGCTGATGAAATGAAAAAAGTCAGAGAACTGGCGAATCACACACGCTGTGTGCTATCACCGAATATGAGTGTTGGAGTCAACGTCATGCTCAAAGTTCTGGAATATTGCGCCGGAATTCTCGGCGATGATTATGATGTGGAAATAGTTGAAGCTCATCATCATTTGAAAAAAGATGCTCCCAGCGGTACCGCGATGAAAATGGCGCAAGTTATTGCTGATAAACTGGAACGTGATCTCGATAAGGTTGGCGTTTATGCGCGCAAAGGATTAATCGGGGAAAGAACAAAAAAGGAAATCGGTATTCAGACGGTTCGTGCCGGAGATATTGTCGGTGAACATACGGTTATTTTTGGCGGAATAGGGGAGCGTCTGGAGTTCACACATCGTGCTCAGAGCCGTGATAATTTTGCCAAAGGAGCTATTCGTGCTGCGCAGTGGATCGTCAATCAGAAAAATGGCCTGTATGATATGCAGGATGTTTTAGGCTTGCGCGACAATAAATAATCAGCAATGGTCGTAAAACTTTGACAGGTGTTATCTGTTATATCGGTATAGGTTCCAATTTGGGAAATTCTTTGCAAAAGTGCAAAGATGCTATTAATAGCCTGAGCCGAATACAAGAAATTCAATTGACAAGAATTTCTTCTTTTTATGAGACAGAGCCTGTCGGCAATGAAGAGCAGAATTGGTTTATTAATGCTGTGGTCGAAATAAAAACGACACTTGTCGCCCGTGATCTATTGCATTTACTGCATGACATCGAAAAATCATTAGGCCGAATAAGAAAAGAAATAGGTGGGCCAAGGATTATTGATTTAGATTTACTTCTCTACGATCAGGAAATAATTAAAGAAGCTGATTTAATTATACCCCATCCGGGAATCCATAAAAGACGTTTTGTTTTGGAGCCCCTCTCGGAAATTGCTTCATATTTTATTCATCCTGTTTTTGGGATTTCCATTCGCGGACTGAAAGATAGGCTGGAAGATAACAAAATTGTAAAACTTATCAAATAATGGAAGAACAAAGCGGGTATTTATGGTTATTCGTTTTATACTTTATGCTGTTATAATTTATGTATTATACAGAATTATTCGATACCTTTTCCGAACAAAGCCTGTTCAGAAGAACAATGATCAATTTCCATCAGGGAATGTTCAGAGGGAAGAATTGGTGGAAGATACTGTCTGTCATACTTATATTCCGATCAGTCAGTCGTATAAAAAAGAATTAGCTGGAATTAAATATTACTTTTGCAGTAAGGAGTGTTACGATAGTTTTATATCAGCAAGGAATAAAGAAAGGCAATAGGGGGAGCTATGAAGTTTTTTATTGATACGGCCAATATAGAAGAAATTAAGGAAGGCTTGAGCCTGGGCATGGTGGATGGAGTAACGACGAACCCGTCGCTTATTGCTAAAGAGAAGAAAGGATTTGATGCCGTAGTTAAAGAAATACTCAAGAGCGTGAAAGGACCGGTAAGCTTGGAAGTTGTCGACTTGGAAGCAAGAGCAATGTTTACCGAAGGCAAAAAACTGGCGCGTCTCGGTGAAAATGTCGTAATTAAAGTGCCTCTTTGCACTGAAGGTTTGAAGGCGACAAGAATGTTTGCCGATGCTGGTATTGATGTGAATCAAACATTAATATTCTCTCCTTTACAGGCACTGATGGCGGCAAAAGCGGGCGCCCGTTATGTCAGCCCGTTTGTCGGAAGACTGGATGATATAGCCCATGATGGTATGGAACTGGTGGAACAAATTATTACAATATTCGATAATTACGGATATGAAACAGAAGTAATTGTGGCCAGTATCCGTCATCCCCGTCATGTTCTTGATGCTGCTTTAATGGGTGCGGATATTGCCACTATTCCTCTTAAAGTCATAAAACAACTTACGCAGCATCCCTTAACGGATAAAGGAATAGAAATGTTTTTAGAAGACTGGAAGAAAGTACCGAAGAAATAATATTTAATTTTATAGTGAAACTCCAATTTCAAAAACATAGTGCATTGAAATTGGCTAGTTGAACTATCCCGCATAAGCGGTGGTCGTGAAACTCCAATTCCGAAAGCGAAGTGTATAACCTAACCACCTGATACCCTAAAGGGCACAAGAGGTCACGCGAGGTCACAGGTCGGAATTGGTAAGTTGAATCCGCCTGTGGCGGACTATGCAATCCCGCGAAGCGGAGGGTATTATACCCATGATCAGGCATTGAATAATGATCGCAAAACATGAGACATTTAATTTACCCAACACAATAACATTGTTGCGGATCAGCGTTGTGCCGTTTCTCTTTATTTTGCTTTTCAATCCGGGAGAATTTTGGAGCCTCCTTCTGGCAGTCTTATTTGCAGTCGTATCCATAACTGATTTTTTAGATGGTTATATTGCGCGAAGATATAATTTAATCACTACAATGGGTAAATTTCTTGATCCGCTCGCCGATAAACTTATCGTCAATACGGCAATGATCCTGATGATTCCTATTGGCCGCATTCCGGCATGGATAGTAGCTATCACAATTATACGGGATTTAATTGTCGATGGTATAAGAAGCATTGCTTCATCGGAAGGGATATATATTGAGGCCAGCCGTTTGGCAAAACAAAAGACGGTGGCGCAGATATTTGCTGTAACGGCACTGATGATTCATTATCCTATCTTGGGGGCAGATATGCATGTAATCGGAATGGCCATACTTTATATTGCATTTGTTCTGACTATTTATTCCGGAGCTGATTATTTCATTAAATTTTACCGCCGTATAAGAAAATAATCAAATGACTCACTGGAAAAATATCGATTATTCCAAAATTGATCTTCCGGAAATAAATAATGTCGTATTTTATCCCCGACACGATCCGGTTTGCACTTTAGACAATCAATTTGTAAAATCAATAATGATACCGATTGGCGATGGAGAAGTTATCAGCACTATCTGGTCGGAAAAAGAAAATATGCGTGGCTCCATTCTTTTTTTTCACGGCAACGGAGAAATAGCTTCCGATTATCTGGATATAGCTCATATCTTTCTGCAAATGGATATTCGGTTTGTTTGTGCAGATTATCGCGGATATGGACATTCTTCGGGTACTCCGACAATTACATCCATGATTGAAGATGCCCATGAAATATTCAAATGTATTCATGACCGTTTGTCGGACAATCATGAACCATTAATAGTCATGGGTCGATCATTGGGAGCTGCATCGGCACTGGAATTAGCAGCTACTTATAGCGATAAGATTGATGGTTTAATTATCGAAAGTGGATTTGCGGAGACAATGTCATTGCTCAGAACTCTGGGTGCCGATCCTTCGTATTTGCAAATAAACGAACGAGATGGGTTCGCCAATAGTGATAAAATTAGCAATTTTTTTAAACCACTGCTCATCATTCACGCCGAAGAAGATTTCTTGATTCCTATTGAACAGGCAGAAAAACTTTATGCAGCAGCCGGCTCGTCGCATAAAGAAATATTAAGAATACCGGCTGCCGGTCATAATGATATATTTTTTACGGGGACGGAAAACTACTTGAAATACGTTAAAGAATTAATAGATGTTTCCATAAAGATGAAAAGCATGAAAATAAGCAATTCTTAGTATAATATTTCATCTTTTTTGTTGACAAGAAGGTTTGATTTGTTATATTCACCCGCGTTCTTAATGAGCGGGCGTAACTCAGTGGTAGAGTGCTACCTTGCCAAGGTAGACGTCGACGGTTCAAATCCGTTCGCCCGCTCCATTTTCTAATATGGCGGCATAGCCAAGTGGCTAAGGCAGCGGTCTGCAAAACCGTTATTCTCCGGTTCAAATCCGGATGCCGCCTCCATCAGCATTGAGGAGTTTACTTTCAGGAGGACAACTCCTTTTTTATTAATGAGACTCCAATTCCGCAAGCGAAGCGTATAACCTAACCACCTGATACCCTAAAGGGCACAAGAGGTGGCGAGAGGTTACAGGTCGGAATTGGCAAGTTGTAATGAGACCCAAACTTCAGAAACAAAGTGCGCAACCTAACCACCTGAAGGTGACAAGAGGTCACAAGTAACCTAAAGGTCATAAACTGAAGTTAGCTGGTCGAATTATCCCGTGAGACCTTTGCACAACTGTATAGAACCACGAATTTTGTCATTCCGGTGAAAACCGGAATCCAGTATTATCAAGTGTTTCCTGGATACCGGCCTTCGCCGGTATGACGATTAGAGGGGTTGTGCAAAGCTCTCCCCGTATAAGCTAGGGATATAATATACCGCAGCTTGCTTTGGGATTCATACCCGTGATTTTGTAGATGTTAATAGGCACAAGCAGATATATAATCAGCGGATATGAAAACTACTAAAAAAGAAATCAATAGAAAATTTCAGGTAGTTTCTTTGATTATTTTCCATTCACCCGCTATCTTTTTTAATTCCAGCCTCTTGGAACTTCTGCTTTTTAAAATGGATGAGCTGTAATATTGGACAAATGATGCAGTTGCATTATTTCCATCTGACTTTATGTTCAGATTATCTATACTAATCTTGATATTCTTACTGCGTTTACGCACATCATTTTTATGATTTACCCAGTCATTCAAATTCATGTTTTTTGATTTAAAATTGGACGCGTAACAGCTGCGATAACTTTTCATATCGCCTGATTTCCAGCTATTTACCCATTTATTTACAAACTCATTTATTGAATTGTTGGAATCTGTTTTAGTTTCTTCCCGGTTGATATTAGCTGGAGCGAGCTTCTTATCGGAAATTGACGATGCTGCCGCGTCATCTACAATATACCATTTATTATTGATGCGTTCCAGGATAAGCTTATTATAAAAACCTTGAAATGAATTATCGTTGTTGACGGCAAATATCTGGTCGAACATTATTACAGCTGTATTATCCTGTCTTAAAATAGATACGTCCCGCGGTTGCAGTAAAAAATGTTTATTTAATGGCTTTGATAATTTCAGCTTATTAAATATGTCGTCTCTTTTTTTTCCTTTAAGCTCTGCACCGGGCAAGTATAAAGAATCAAGATTTTTTATATCCCCGTCAATAAAAGATTTATTCCAGGATAGCAAAATTAGTTCTAATTCTTCTTTCGAAGATGACGTTTGATTTTGTGAAATCCAGTTAACGGATTCCTGGATAAGGACAGGAGTCTTGTTGAAATAAATTAAATCGGTAAGCCGCTTTAAATCACTGTCAAGTAATACAACACAGCCGTTGGATTGTAGAGGCGTTAATGGTTTGGTTGTTCCGTGAATCCAGATGTTGTTACCGTTCCTTCCCGCCCTTTTATCTGCAAGCGTGGGGTAATCGAGAGGAAAAGCCAGAGATCCATAAGTTTCAGACAGCCCGGTATTACGCCTGATTTTTGTTACAAAGAAAATTCCGTTAGGGGTCTTCGCATCGCCGGATATATTTTTAGCTCCTGGATTTTTACCGGTAGAGCAGGGTGCTTCAAAAACCTTGGAAAATGTATTGTTTTTTTGGAATACATAAAATTTCTGATATTGTTTATCAACAACAATCACATAGCCGGAAGACATAGAAATTATCGAATCCGGAATACTCTCTGAGCGCGATGAACTGCTGGAATATGAATTATTGGGAAATAAAAATATAAGCAAAATAATTGCTACGAAAGATCTTAGAAAATAATTAATGATCATTTAGCAGACATACCTCAAGGTTAAATAATATTTTTTCTCTTAGCAAGAAACAGAAACTCATTCAAGTTTTTTAATTGCAATGAGGTTTTTAATAATATTTACTTATGACCAAACTGAATATTCTAACAATAAAATCAGGTCACCTTGTACAAAAATAATCATTAAATCAAAAATACATAATATATTAATATTGCAGAAGATAAAAATGACTCCATTTTATGGAGTTCAATGCATTTATTTTGTTGAAATTAATAAAATATATTGATAAACTTAATAAAATAGAATATAAAGTAAAAAAAGGAGCAGTTTTTTGGCAAGTAAAAAAGATATTAATTCCACGGAAAAACTTCTAAATGTAATTCGTGGCAAACATGAAGAAACTATAGAATCAACTGCTGCAAGCCACGTAGCTTTACGTAAGCGACCTTCTGTTTCTAAAACAAATGTTAATATTCATAAAATCATCAAGGATAAGAAAAATTATACTGTAGGTGTTGATATTGGGCAGGAATATATCCGGCTGGCCAAAACAATTAAGTCTTCCGACGGCAGTCCGATATTAATTGATCAACGGGCTATCAAGTATAGTGAACAAACCGTAAAAGAATCACCGGAATTCAATGGGATATTAAAATCTTCTATAACTTCATTTTGCGGAAATGTAGCAAATTGCAATATCTGGACAATGATTGCGGCGGCTGAAGTCAACGTCCATCACATTAAAGTTCCTCTAGTTCAAAAAAAACAATTGGAAAATGCCATATATTGGACAGCAAAAAAAGAAAATCCGATTAATGAAAAAGATTTTATATTTGATTATGAGCTTCAGGGCGAGATAGTGGACCAGGGGATACGTAAGTATTCCGTCATGGTTTATACGGCGCCAAAAGCGGAAATCGAAAAAGTTAAAAATTTATTCTCGGCAATTGGAGTGACTTTGACAGGAGTTACAATTGCTTCATTTGCCATTCAAAATATTTTTCGTACTCAATGGGTGCAGACCGGCGAATCTTCAATAGCTTCATTATTTATAGGCCATGAATATTCCCGCATAGACATTTATAGCAAAGACAATCTTGTCATGACCAGAGGTATTAAAACCGGTACCACCAGCATGATAGAAGCAATTAGTGAATCAATCTTGGAAAAAACAGGTAATTTACGACTTAATAAAGAAGAAGCACAAAAAATACTTTATAGCTTAAGTCCGGATTCGGAAAAGTTGAAAGAGACTGACGCCGGCTATGGTTTAAAAGAAGATGAAATCCTCGAAATGATTTTTCCGGCCTTAGAAAGGCTGGCCCGCCAGATAGAAAGAACATTGGAGTATTATGCGACATCTAGTGGAAACGAAAAAGTTGAAACAATATATGTTTCATCAACAATGAATTATTATGAACCAATTATTTATTATATCAGTGATCAGTTAGGTATTAAAAGTGAAGCGTTCGATCCCTTCAGGCAGCAGGCAACAAATAAATCTGTCGAATCTATTAGTATGTCGGAAAAAATGTCTCTTGTACCCGCGTTGGGTCTTTCTCTTGCCGATAATTACCGTACACCAAATGCTATATTTACTTATCGTGAAAAAAATAAAGAAATAAGCATTAAAAAAATCAACAGGGTGATTTTTGCTTTGTTTGCCGCAGCAATGATTGTCTGTATAGCGGCATTAATTTATCAAAGTCTGGAGTATGATAATTTAAGTAAAAGAAGAGCAAAACAGCAGCAGGTCTTAGCATTATACAATCCGATTTTATCGACCGATAAAATTTCGAAATTGGCAAACGAAGTAAAGATGCGCAGGCAGGTATTCCGGCAATATGCACAAAGATATTTAGGGATATCTGTCATTGGAGAAATATCAGCCCTGACACCGGAAAATATTAAATTAATTAATCTGAAGATAAATGCGGGAAATTATACCGCTAAAGAAAAGACCGATAAATCAACAAAAGATGACAGTGAAGGAATCGCCTTAGAAGGATTAATTGTCGGTGACCGTAATATGCTGGAGTCGTATTTAGCACAGTATGTAATGAAATTAGAGAATTCACCCATGCTTCATCAGGTATCAGTGCAAAAGAGCAATATTGCAGCCTTTAAGAAAAGTGAAGCTCTTCAATTTTCTTTAATTGCGAAGACAGGCAAATAGTTATGAATAAGTTTAAAATTAATATTCCCGAAAAGAGTGTAAAATACCTCATAATTTGTTCGGGTATTGTATTGCTTACCCTGCTTGTCGGAATTGTTCCATTATACCGGTCGAACATTAATGTAAATAATGATATCAAAAAATTGCAATACCAGATTGAAGAGCAAAAAGGTTTGGGGGCTATTTATACAACTCTTATTAAATCAATTGATAATAAGGAATTGGTGGTATTGCCTAATCCCTCTAAAACAGTTCTTCCTCTTCGGGAGGCCAATAAATTTCAGGAAGCATTTAAAGATGCAGCTCGCAAGTCAGGATTAATGTCTGTATCGCTGACGCCGGATTTGACTTCGCTGGCTAATTCTTCCTCATATCTTTTACACAATGCAGTGATTAAAGGAGAATTTGTCAACCTGAGAAAAATGTTAATCGGATTGAGCAGTATTTCTTATGTCGATAGAATTGAGGAAATTCGTATTCAACAAAATTCGGACACAATGGAATATAAAATTAAAATATGGATAGCAATAAGTCAGTAACTGATAAAAGGCTTATATGGCAAAGTTAAATAAAAGACAGATTATAATTTTGGTTTTGATGGTAGTATTTGTTCTGTATGGAGCATATGAATATTTTATTGCTTCCTCGGCCAAAAAATCGGCAGATAATACAAAAAGTGATACCGTGGAAATCAATTCATTTGTGACCGGGTTAACAAATGAATTAGCAAAGGATTCAGCAGCGGGAGTCGATTCATACATAATCAGCAGGGCGGAAGCTGAATGGAAAAGCAACCCTTTTATGGAAAAAAGCTCATACCAGGAATACTCTGCGAACGAGGGAGCAGCCGGCGGAAAGGCGTCTGCTGTAAAAATTATTTATTCCGGTTATGTTGATGCCGGAAAAAAGAAAATGGCTGTGATTAATGGCGTGGAATATGGTCTCGGTGAACAATTGGAATTGGCAGGTTATTTTTTAAAGAATATAACATCATCAAAAGTTGTTATATTTAATAAAAATACGGGGAGTGAAGTATCAATACCAATACAGGAATAAAAAAAATCAGCATTGGAGGGTTATAGCCTTGAAATGCTCTATAATTAGTAAAATCGTACTTAAGTCGTTATTGAGTGTTTTCATATTATCGCTGTTTTTTGGTTGTGCCGATAATTCAAAAAACACAAAGAAAGATCCTTTTTTTGAGAAATGGAATACTGCAGCTGAGAATTCCCAAGGACACTCTCCTTCTGCCGAACCTAAAAAGATTAGCGTTTCAGATTTAGCGGCGAAGCAGGTTGCCGCCGACGCTTTAACTGCGGCAGGCACAAAAAAGCTGCCTTCCAAGCTGATAAATTTAACCATGAGGCAGGTAGAATTAAAATCTGTGCTCCGGGCATTAGCCAGATCCGTAGATTTAAATATTCTGGTGAAAAATGATTTAAAGGGCGAAATTAACGTTGATTTTAAGAACGTTCCCTGGGGGCAGGCATTTACAGGATTATTGCGGACATACGGCCTATCTTTCATCTGGGAAGGCGATATTATCCGCGTTCTGACCATAGAGGACATGGATCAGGATTTAAAACAAAAAATCAGTAGGCGTGATATTCAATGGGTTGAACCGATTTTACAGCCAGTAGTAATCAGCATTGATTATGCCGATGCAAAAAAACTCGCTGATACACTTCAGGATTTCTTAACAAAAGATAAGGAAGGAAAACCTCGCGGTTCGGTCAAGCATTATGAACACAACAATTCATTGGTTATTTCTGCAATACGTGAAGACTTAAATAGGATGCTGCCTATTATTGAAAAGCTGGATAAACCGACGCCGCAGATTTTAATCAAAGCCAATATTGTGGAAACAACTAAAGAAGTTGCCCGGGATTTAGGAATTATGTGGGGTGGAAAGTATAATACTGGAGATTATACAGCGACCGGTGGTACCGGTTCTCCTGTGGGTATAGGAGGCAGCGGATTGGGAGTGAATTTTCCAGCCGCTAATTTATCAGCGGCTGCTTCCGGTTCTTTAGCTTTGTTGTTTGGAACAATCGGCGGAAATTTATTAGAAGTACAATTGCAGGCCCTGCAAAAAGATAGTAAGTTAAATATTCTCTCCAGTCCTTCCATTACAACGCTCGACAACCAATTAGCGTATACGGAAAATGGCGAAAAAGTTCCCTATGTAACAGTTCAATCCGGTACTTCCAGTACCGTCCCAACTTATACTACCAACTTTGAAGATGTCAGTTTGCGTTTGGAAATCACGCCGCATGTAATTGACGGTAAAAATTTAAAAATGAAAATTTCTGTGAAAAAGGATGAAGTGGATCTGACAAGGAAAGACAGCTTGGGAGATCCTTATATTATCAAAAAGAAAACAGAAACGAACTTGATTGTTAAAGATGGCGAAACAATTGTTATTTCCGGTTTAACCAAACAAACCAGAGC
Source organism: Syntrophaceae bacterium (assembly GCA_003142535.1). GTDB lineage: Bacteria > Desulfobacterota > Syntrophia > Syntrophales > Smithellaceae > Fen-1166. Next base: position 228,093 of record PLMQ01000064.1, on the reverse strand, counting down.
GGATGGGAATACCGGATGGCCAGGGTTAAAAGATATCCCTATTTTGGGATGGGTTTTTAAAGCGGACAGCAAGGATGATAAAATGGAGGAGGTTCTTATATTCATAACACCGCATATTTTAGAAGTAAGCAGTAATAGCCAGAGCAATGCTGCACCGATTGTAGAAGGAACATCGTCAAAAAAGGACGCTGAAGTAAATCAAAAAGAACCTGAAAAAAAAGTTAATTAAAGAAATGTTCGATACGCCAGCGAAATAGGAATAAAATGGAATATTACAATATTCTTAATTTGAAAAAGGAGCCATTTTCCAACTCGCCGGAGCCCGAATTTTTTTTTGAATCACCAAAACACATTGGATGTTTACAGAAACTGGAACTGGCTGTCAGGTTGCGCCGCGGCTTAAATGTAGTAATTGGCGATGTAGGTACCGGTAAAACCACTTTATGCCGCAAGCTTATCCAGCAACTTTCTTATACTACTGATGATTCTCAGGAAATCGAGACGCATCTTTTACTTGATCCGTCATTTAATAATTCTACTGAATTTCTGCAAACAACATCTCTGCTCTTGGGGATCAAAGATGTTGAAGATCAGGAAAGTGAATGGCAATTAAAGGAGAGGATTAAGAATTATTTATTCAGCAAAGGCGTAAATGAAGAAAAGATAATTGTTTTAATTATTGATGAAGGACAGAAAATTCCGGAAGATTGCCTGGAAATTCTCCGCGAATTTCTTAATTATGAAACGAACAATTTCAAGTTGCTGCAAATAATTATATTTGCCCAAAAAGAATTTAAAAAAATTCTCCATAACCGCTCCAATCTCTCGGATCGAATTAATACTCTTTATTATTTAAAACCGCTCAATTTCCAACAAACAAGGGCAATGATCAATTACCGAATTAGTGTAGCCAGAGATTTGGAAAAAGCGTCTGCGCTGTTTAGCTTTTGGGCATTATTGGCCGTTTATCTCACAACTAATGGTTACCCCCGCAGGGTCGTTTCTCTGTGTCATCAGGTAATTTTGGCATTGATTATTCGCGGGAGAAAGAAAGCCGGTTTTTTTCTGGTAAGAAGCTGCCGCGACGCAATGTTTGCACCGTCATTCAAAAAAATTAAATGGGCGGTGGTCAGTATTTTAATCTTAATTGCGGTGGGTATCACGATAACAGCGGCCATCCTACAATATAATAATGCCAATGCCTATAAACAGGCGATTGTAATTAAGCATAATTCTGAATATATAGAGACGAATCCTATTCAGACACATTCTATTCCGCAAGCATCTATATCACCGGAAAATGCAATTTCACTGGCAATTCCTGATTTGGCAATTCTTCAGGTAGATAATGTAGATAATAATGTTGATGATATAAAGATGCCTGAATATATGGGTAGATTGAGAATAGAACAGGGAGTAACTCTTTCCAAGATATTACAAAATATATACGGAAGATCAGGCATAAAAACCACCCAGGCGGTAATATTGGCGAATCAGCAAATTCATGAATCTGGTAAAATTATAGCCGGAACTATTCTTAATTTTCCATCAATTCCGACAAGCGTAAAGACAATAAAAGAAGGAAGATATTTTATTCAGATAGAAAACGGGAAAGCTATGGAAGATATTTATCGCTTTTTTTTGGAAAATTCCCATAAACGAAAAATTCCCAAATCTGTATTTTTCCCGTACTGGAATGAAAAAGAAGGAATGACATTCGCGGTAGTTGTTGATGAATACTTTGATAATCCACAGTCAGCTCAGGAAAAAATAAATAAATTATCTGCGGCAATCAAGACAAAAACGAAAATAATATCCAGGTGGGATGCTGATATAGTTGTTTTCAACAGTCACGTTTTCAAGCGTAATGAGTAGAAATATTCGGAGGATAAATGAAAGTAAAGAAACGTTTAGGTGAAATGCTGGTAGAAAGTGGACTCTTATCGGATGAAAAGCTCCAGCAGGCCTTAATTGATCAAAAAAAGGCTGGTTTGAAACTGGGTCAATTTTTGACCAGGCAGGGGATAGTTAATGAGCAGCAAATTATCGATATGTTAAGCCAGCAACTCAAAATTCAGAAATACCATCCGGATGATTATCCGCTGGATGTAAATTTAATAAGGCAAATTCCGATTGAAGTTGCACAAAAATTCCAACTGGCGCCCTTAAAGAAAAAAGGACGTTTACTGACAATATCTATGGTTGATCCGCTGGATATCAATGCCATGGATTCCATTGAAGTGTTGACTAACGCTGAAGTTGAACCGGTTGTTTGCTCGGAAAGGGAAGTCAATCAACTCATCAATAGCCTTTATGGTATGCAATCCGGTTTGGGCAGTATGATGGAAAACATGGAAATTGACTCGCTACCCGACGATCAGGCAGAAGAAGGACCGGACAGAGAAGAAATACAGGTTGCATCTTTGCAGGATATGGCGGGTGAAGCACCTGTTGTCCGCATGGCCAATTCTATTTTCGCTCAGGCGGTGCGTGATGGAGCTAGTGATATTCATATGAGCCCGCAACAAAATACCGTTCAGCTGCGTTTTCGCATTGATGGCAAATTAATAGAAGTACCATCACCTCCTAAAAATCTTTTCTTGCCCATGATTGCCAGGATAAAAATACTGGCAAATATGGACATAACCGTTTCACGAATTCCTCAAGATGGAAGATTTACTCTCAAAATGGACAAAAAAGAAATAAATGTCCGTGTATCCTCGATACCCACGATATACGGTGAAAATGTAGTGTTAAGGCTTTTGGATATGAGCGGCGGTATTTATACGCTTGATCGTTTGGGCGTAGTTGCCGAGGATATGGAAAAAATCGAAAAGATGAGCCAAAAGCCCTATGGCATGATTTTAAGTACGGGGCCGACAGGAAGCGGAAAAAGCACGAGCTTATACGCGATCTTAAATTCAATAAACAAGCCGGATATCAACATCATGACTCTGGAGGATCCTGTGGAATATAGAATAAATAATATTCGACAGATCCAATTAAACCGAAAAGCAGGGATGACCTTTGCCAGCGGATTGCGTTCCGTTCTCCGTCAGGACCCGGATGTAATTATGGTTGGTGAAATTCGCGATGCGGAAACTGCGGCAATCTCCGTGCAGGCGGCTCAAACCGGGCATAGGGTTCTCAGCACCTTACATACAAATGATGCTGCCGGAGCTATTACGCGTTTTATTGATATGGGCATTGAACCTTTCTTGGTATCATCCGTATTACTGGTTTCTTTTGCCCAGAGACTTGTACGGACAAATTGTCCATACTGTAAGGAGCCATATAATCCGCCGGAGAGCGCGCTTGCCGCCTTCGGTATAACATTAGAGGAAGCAAAAAATTCCTCATTTCAGCGCGGTAAGGGTTGTTATCAATGTAAAAATACCGGCTATAAAGGAAGAACCGGTTTATTTGAAGTATTAGTCAATGACGAAATGGTTCAAGATATGATTTTAAAGAAAAAACCAAGCCAGGAAATTACCAGAGCTGCTGAAGATGCAGGTAAGCTGAGAACTCTGAGGGAAGATGCGGCCGGCAAAGTATTGCAGGGGATTACAACACTGGAAGAAGCAGCATCGGCTGTAATGACATAAGGCGAAAATGAATGGCTAATTATATTTATCAGGCTGTCAATGAAAGCGGCAGAACAGTTGCCGGTGTTTTGGAAGCAGAATCAAAAGAAATGGCCAATGTATTATTGGCTGGCCGTGGTTTAATACCGGCAAAGATTATTGAAGAAAAAGCTCGAACGGGAGGCAGTATTTGGTCGCAAATTAAAGCCTTTACAGGTGCGGTGAAAGTTACCGATCTTATCCTCTTTACAAAGCAATTCCGGTCTATGCTTAATGCCGGTGTGCCGATATTGAGGCTTCTGCAGGTATTGGAAGCACAAACGGAAAGCCGTGTTTTAAGAGAAGCAATATTAAAAATTATTGAAGATATTAAACAGGGTGCGTCCCTTTATGAGGCGCTGGAAAAATATCCGAAAATATTTTCGCGTTTATATTGCAGCATGATTCGTGCAGGTGAAGTAAGCGGAAATGTTCCCAGTGTTCTGGAGCGATTGAGCTACATTATAGAACACGAAGCAAAAGTCAAATCCGATATAAAATCAGCATTAAGATATCCGCAAATTGTTGTTATTGCTTTGGGTATTGCTTTTGTAATTCTATTAACTTTTGTGGTGCCCACATTTGTTAATCTATTTAAGAATGCAGGTTTGGAATTACCATTACCGACAAAGGTAGCAATGCTACTTTACCTTTTTTTGAAAAATTACTGGTATCTGATTATTGCCGCTATCGTATTTATTATTTTTGGCTTATCTGCATATTTTAGAACAGACAACGGTAAACTGGCGAAGGATACATTTTTACTTAAAATACCAGTATTAGGACCATTATTACAGAAAGCAGCTATGTCGCGCTTTGCCAGCATTTTTGCCATTTTACAGACAAGTGGTGTACCGGTAATGCAATCCTTGGCCATCCTTTCCGAAACAATTGGCAACGCGGCAATTTCTAAGGCTTTTGAGCATGTACAGGAAAGAATTGAAGAAGGGCAGGGAATTTCGCGACCGTTGAAATCGGCAAAATATTTTACTCCGATGGTCGTTGATATGATTGCCATCGGTGAAGAATCAGGAAATATCGATGAAATGTTGCGTGAAATTACCAAACATTATGACGATGAAGTTGAATACGCCGTTAAAGGGCTTGCGGACGCCATCGGCCCGATTCTAATTATCGGTTTAGCCGCGGTTGTCGGCTTCTTTGCTCTGGCCATATTTATGCCGATATGGGATCTTACAAAATTGGCAACGCAACAACATTAAAATATAAAAAAATGAGCAAAAAAAAATATTATATAAATATATACATCTTGATTCCGGTAATTTATACAGGCATTTCTATTATTGGTGTCATCTTAACTTATCAAATATTCAATCCCAATGAAAAAACAAACCAGATATTCCCGCTGAGTTTTGTTTATATAATTGCGATGATAAGCATTTTCACTTTTCTTACAAGTTTTATTATCATGCGCATTTTTCTAAAACCGTTCATGCAATTTGTCCAGAAAACGAAAAAGATACCCATCTACACTAATTCCACACGAGATAATCAGGAAAAAGTAACGGACGATTTAGAAAAGATCACCAATGTCTTTGATAATGTGGCGAATATTCTAAGCCACGTTGAAGCAAAGGAATTATTTCCTCATGTTATTGGTTCCAGCGCCTCCATGCGCAATATTTTCACGCAGATTACCAAAGTTGCCCCAACAGATTCCACTGTTCTTATTTCGGGTGAAAGCGGGACAGGCAAGGAATTGATTGCCTCCAGTATTTACGAGCATAGTTTGAGGGAAGGCAGGCCTTTTGTGAAAATTAATTGCGTGGCAATTCCGGAAGGATTGCTCGAGAGCGAGCTTTTTGGTCATGAAAAAGGTTCTTTTACCGGAGCAATTTCTCAGAAAAAAGGGAAATTTGAAATAGCTGACGGCGGCACGATTTTTTTAGATGAAATTGGCGATATGCCGCTGACAACGCAGGCGAAACTTTTACGTGTACTGCAGGAAAAGGAATTTGAAAGGGTAGGTGGAACGAAGCCTATTCGAGTTGATGTCCGCTTTATTGCGGCAACAAATAAAAATTTACCCCAAAATATTAAAGAAGGATCATTTAGAGATGATTTATATTTTCGCTTAAATGTTTTTGCTATTGCACTGCCGCCTTTGCGCGAAAGAAGAGAAGATATACTGCTTTTGGCAAATTTCTTTTTAAGTAATTTTCAAAAAAAAGTCAGGTTATCGCCTACGGTATCTCAGCTTTTGATCGGTTTTTCCTGGCCGGGAAATATAAGGGAATTAAAGAATGTTTTAGAGCATGCTTCAGTATTGGTAGAAAAAGATATTATAGAACCTCATCATCTGCCGGAGATAATCAGCCGGCAAAATTCAATGTATATTACCGGTAATTTGCATGACAATATAGCGCTGGATGATAGATTAATGATCATGGAAAAAGAAATGATTTTGCACGCGTTAAAAACAACCGGAGGTGTGCAAATTAAGGCGGCAAATATACTGGGAATAAATCAAAGAAGTCTTTGGCATAGAATTAAAAAACATGGTATAGACATTAATACCGTACGGAACCTACAATAATTGTAGATAAAACAGCAATATTTGTAATTTATTGGTAACCGGAAAAGGTCATTTGGTAAAATAAGGATTGACAAAACAGAAAAGATAAGTTAATTAAGTACATTAGAAAACATTACATATAAAGAAGATAATTGTTCAAGATAAAAATAATGGTATAGTAATTGCTTTTATGTCCGGGAAATGGTTTTTAAAAAGGAGTAATGTATAATCAAAAAAAATTGATTTACAATTAACAAAAAGGAGAAAAATTTATGTTAAGAAATGAAAAAGGTTTTACGCTGATTGAAATTATTGCGGTATTGGTTATTCTTGGTATTCTGGCGGCTGTGGCCATACCAAAGTACCTCGACGTTTCGGGCCAGGCGCGTATATTGGCCGCGCAGGGAGCCATTGCTGAAATCAAAGGCAGGCTGTCTTCCTCTCAGGCCAAATACATGATGGCCAACAGCGGCACTGCCCCGAATGGGGCAACACTGTTTACCTACGCAACAAGTGCCAATGGATATGCCAACGCGACTAATCTGGCATCTGTGGGGGCAGACTTTAACGCTGTCGTCGCAACCGGGGCGCCGATCACCGTCACTGTAGACAAAGTACAGAATACAACTTTGACAACCAGTGTCGTGGGTAACTTTAATGCGGCCGGTGATCCGTGATCCGTAAGTTCCTGGAACAGGGCAGGGCTTATATCCTAAAAGGAGCCCAAATTTAAGTAAAAGAAAAAAGGTGATTCGGGTATGTTTGTCTGCCCGAATCACCTTTAACTTTTTTTCCAAGAGGGTGCTTTTTGAAAAAACTCTGTTTTAAAAATGAAAAATGTTTTACATTGATGGGAATCTTTGCCATATTGCTTATTTGGGGTATTTTGGGAGAGAAAAGAATATGTTAAGAAATGAAAAAGGCTTTACATTGATTGAAATTATTGCTGTGTTGGTTCTTCTTGGTATTCTGGCGGCTGTGGCCGTACCAAAGTACCTCGACGTTTCGAGCCAGGCGCGCATATTGGCCGCGCAGGGAGCCATTGCTGAAGTCAAAGGCAGGCTGTCTTCCGCTCAGGCCAAATACATGATGGCCAACAGCGGCGCACCCCCGAATGGGGCAACACTGTTTACCTACGCAACAAGTGCCAATGCATTTAACAACGCGGCTAATCTGGCTGCAATGGGAAGCGACTTTAACGTTGTCGTAGCGACCGGCGCGCCAATCACCATCACTGTAGACAAGGTACAAAATCAAAGTATCACCAGTGTCGTGGGTAACTTTAACGCGGCCGGTGATCCATAAGTCCCTGTAACGGGGGAGGGCTTATATCCTAAAGAGCCCAAATTTAAGTAAAAAAAAAGGTAATTCGGGTATGTCCGTCTACCCGAATCACCTTACTGGTTATTTTGGGAGAGAAAAGAATATGTTAAGAAATGAAAAAGGTTTTACATTGATTGAGATTATTGCGGTGTTGGTTATTCTTGGTATTCTGGCGGCTGTGGCCATACCAAAGTACCTCGACGTTTCGGGCCAGGCGCGTATTAAGGCCGCGCAGGGAGCCATTGCTGAAGTCAAAGGCAGGCTGTCTTCCGCTCAGGCCAAATACATGATGGCCAACAGCGGCAATGCCCCGAATGGGGCAACACTGTTTACCTACGCATCAGGCGCCAATGGATATGTCAACGCGACTAATCTGGCAGCTGTGGGGGCAGACTTTAACGTTGTCGTCGCAACCGGGGCGCCGATCACCGTCACTGTAGACAAAGTACAGAATCAAAGTATCACCCCTAGTGCCGTGGGTTACTTTAATGCGGCCGGTGATCCATAAGTCATAAAAGGGGACAGGACTTGTATTTTCATCTTCCTGTACGCCGTAAAGAGAATTAAATACGGTTCAATTACTTTGAAAAATTAAATGACCGGACTGTTTTCAAACATACTTATTGCAAAAAAAATGGAAAAGGGATTCACAACCTGGATGGCTTTGTGGTCATTTGGTCTCACCCGATGCATCCTTTAAATTTTCACAAAAAAACTACTTTAGTTTCCTGAGCGATTATCAGGGAAGTATATTAAGAAATTTCGGAATGATTGCGTGTTCAGAGATGGTTGAATGAATGTAAAGCCGCTATATAAACGTTTATATGAGGGCATAATCCTTCATAAATATTATCTATTTTCTCTAATCTTCATTTTTTTTATAATCCTGATCTACTATTTTATTACCTGGCCCATCATTGGGTATGATACCGATTTGTGGTACCACCTGTCGGGGGGGAGATATTTCTGGCAGAATGGCGCTATTGCCAAAGATGCATTTTTTTCTTACATTACGCCTCCTAAATCCTGGTATAACTACTACTGGTTGTTTCAAGTCATTATTTATAAGATATTTCAATGGACAGGATATTATGGCCTGATAGTCTTGAGATGCTTCCTTTATTGCTTGACCACCATCTTTATCTATCTTTTATTTCTGCGTCAGCGCGAAAATCGGATTGAGGTATTGAGCGGTCTTTTCCTGGCCGTTTGTTGTGCACTGGTGATCTTATATCGGGACCTGCTGGTAAGACCTCATCTTTTCTCCTACCTGTTTATCGTCGCTTTTCTCTATATTCTGGAATATAAAAGAAAAAAGATATGGCTGCTTCCTCTCCTGGGCATCCTCTGGTGTAATATACACGGCATTGAATATCCGGTGATGTTGCTTATTGTCTTCGCTTATGCCGCGGAAATCTATTATCATCAATGGAGAAAGAGCCGACAATATCTCGCGATTGATGGAAAATCAAAATGGCTGTTAATTTCCGTATTTTACACCATTTTCATCACCCCTCAGGTATTTAAACTAATACAGATTCCTTTTGATGTATCTTTTCAGAATTCCGCCTTTCAGTATCTGTATGTTGCTGAACTGCTTTCCCTTCCTTTTAGGAATTTTTTTGTTTTTGCTCCCGTCACGGTTAATGGGGTTATATCCTCATTACAAAATATCATAATATTCTTCTCTATCGCCTCCTTTCTGATCAGCATATATAAAAGGAATTTACGCGTTAGTCATACTATTCTTTTTTTCTGTTCATTTCTGTTGCTGGCCAAACATACAAGATTCACATATGAATTCACTCTGCTATCCATTCCTCTCCTGCGCCATGGTGTGCGTCTGATTACGGAGAATGCCAAATTCCCCCGCAGATTAATCGAAATCTCTTTGCCTGTTTTGCTGATTGTTATTCCGCTGTTGATCTTCAGCAATATATTCAACTACAAGCCGTTTTACCCCTTATCACAGACAAACCTTCCGACAGGGGTTGCCCGTTTTTTAAATAATAATGCGCCAGGTGGAAGAATATTGAATGAGCCCAACACAGGAGGATACTTACCCTGGGCGTTGAATCCGCAATTCAAGATATACATGGATATGCAGATGGCTATTTTCACCGATACGGATTTTGCTCTCGTAAATAATGCCCTTTGCAATGCAAACGTCTTTAAGGAATTCATAAAAAGATATGATCCTTCTTTTATTTCTGTTTCCCTCAACAGACCTTATTTCAAAAATATCATTGCCAGTAATAAACAATTTGTGCCTGTCTTCTTTGATAATGCCGAAATATTATATATAAACAAATCTCAATACAAGGAATTAGCCGTAGGTTATGAATTGAAAGCTATTGACCCCTTCCGTTATAGGGACATTAAATATCAGGATCAAAGTGAGAAACAACTAAAACAGATATTTGCTGAAGCATTGAGAATGCGGGATCAGGACACTGTTAATTATAGTGCGAATCATATAATTTGCAGCATATTGATTGTCCGTAAGCAATACGATCAGGCATTGTCCTGCGCCGATTTTATAATTAAGCACTATCCCGATCTGTCTCACGGTTATGCATTAAAAGCCGATGCGCTGTTCGGGATGGAACGGTATGCAGAGACTGCACGGCTTTATAGAAAGGCGCTGGATATGGGACAGACAGCCCAGACAGATAATGTGTATCGGAATTTATATGCAACCTATGTTAAATTGAAAGAATATAAAAAAGCCTATAATTTGCTTTTTGAATATGTCAACCCCTTTACCCTGAATGCGGATTATAAGGATATCTACCAACTGGGGATGTCCGCGGCGACCGTCGGAAAGTTCAGAGAAGCCGTCACATTTCTGAAAATTGCTCAGATGAAGACGCCACCGACGGATACGGAGTATGTTAATAAGATTGACGAGAGCCTGTCGATGCTTGATGCCGGAAATTTCTGAACTATTATGTAACCTTGTTGGGAAAATAGGTGAAAATTGAAAATATCTCTAGTCTTAGCTACTTTGAATGAAATCGACGGTATGAAAGCCATCATGCCGAGAATAAGGAAAGAATGGTATGATGAACTGATAATAATAGATGGTGGTTCGATTGACGGCACCTGTGAGTATGCTAAGGAGAATGGCTATTTTTTAAGGCGGCAGGAAGGGAAGGGCATCAGGACTGCGCTTGATCAGGCTTTCTTACTAACATCGGGTGATATAATAATCACTTTCACTCCAGACGGCAATTCTATCCCGGAAATTATTCCTGCGCTTATTGAAAAAATGAAAGAAGGATTCGATATGGTGATCGTTTCCAGATATCTGAATGAGGCGCGGAGTAATGACGATAGCATTATTTCCGGGCTGGGAAACAGGGCGTTTACTTTTTTAATTAACCTACTCCATCATGGCGAGTACACGGACGCCCTAATTGGATTTCGTGCCTTCAGGAGGGAAACTGTCGATAATATTGGACTGGTGCGCGGTCCAACCAACTGGTTTGAAAAAAAATATTTTCAGCATACCAGTTGGGATTTCCTTTCTTCCGTCCGATGTGCAAGGAAAAAATTGAAGGTAGGCGAGATCGCTGGGGATGAACCAGCCAGGATAGGGGGAAAAGAGAAGGTGAATAAACTGAAGGTGGGTCTGGTATTGCTCGTGCAGCTATTTCTCGAAATATTTATTGAACCAAAGTAAATTGATGAAAAAACTTAGAAGAACCATAATAAGTATGGCAACCAATGCTGGAGAAGGGCACGTTCCCAGTGCTTTGTCAATTCTCGATATTTTATGGGTGCTCTATGATCGCATTCTTAAAATCAATCCATCTTATCCAAAGAGTCCTACACGTGACAGGTTCATTTTAAGCAAAGGTCATGCGGCCCTTGGGTTATATGTAATCCTTGCGAAAAAAGGATTCTTCCCTTCCTCGGAACTCGAAGATTTCGGAAAGTATGATGGTTTTTTGGGAGGCCATCCAGATCGCAATAAAGTTTCCGGAGTAGAAGCATCAACCGGATCCCTTGGTCATGGTTTTCCAATGAGCGTCGGGATTGCATTAGGTCTTAGGATAAAAAAAATAGATTCCAAAGTATTTGTTCTTATAGGTGATGGAGAAGCTAATGAGGGGTCAGTCTGGGAATCGGCACTACTTGCATCGCATCATAACTTATCAAATCTATGTTGTATTATAGATTATAATCACTCCACCGATCGGGCGCTAAAAGTCGGTGATATGGTTTCAAAGTTTAAATCATTCGGTTGGGAAAGCTTCTCCATAAATGGGCATAATCACGAGGAAATATATTCTGCGTTATCTTGTTCACACGATTCTGCGCCATTGGCCGTTGTTGCTGAAACAGTCAAGGGGTTTGGGTGCAAGATAATGGAAAATAATCCGGAGTGGCATCACAAATCGCCGCGAAAGGAAGACCTTCCTGCTATCTTGGAGCAGTTATCATGAACATGAGGCAGCAATTGGTAAAAACGGTAGAATCCATTTTAGCACAAGATGAGCGCCTTGTGCTATTGCTTGGGGATATTGGTGTTTTTGGCTTTAGAAAAGCGTTTGAATCATTCGTCGATCGTGTCTATAATATCGGTATCCTTGAACAGTCAACAATCAGTCTTGCTGCGGGCTTGTCAATGGAGGGTTTTATTCCGGTAGTCCATACCATCGCACCATTCATAGTGGAAAGAAGTCTTGAACAGTTAAAAATTGATTTTTGCTATCAACTGCTTGGAGGTAATTTTATCAGTGTCGGCGCTGCTTATGATTATGCAGCATTGGGGTGTACACATCATTGTCCGGGGGATGTGGGGATATTGAAAAATCTTCCAGGCATGGAGATTATTTTACCGGGTACATCGGGAGAATTTGATACTCTTTTTCGACAAGTTTACGCAAATAATAACCCTACTTATTTTCGGTTAAGTGAAAGGCAGAATAGTACTGAACATAAGGTAAGCTTTGGAAGGGCAGAAGTTGTAAAGCAAGGAGAACTGGCAACGGTAATAGCGGTCGGGCCTATTCTGGAGGCGGTTATTGATGCCTGTAAAGAGCTTGATGTCACGATTTTATATTATACGACAGTTATACCATTCGATGCTGATACACTGAAAAAAAATGCAGCATCTTCAAAAGTTATACTCTGTGAACCATATTACCGTGGAGTCTTATCTTCGGAAATTATACGTGCGATGAAGTCAAGACCTATTACATTAGAATGTATTGGCATTCCACATAAAATGTTGACTAATTACGGGCTTGCAGCAGAGCATGATGCCCATCTCGGTTTGACAGCAGATAAAATCAGAAAAAAGATAGAGAGGTGCATATATGAATAAACGCAATTCTGACGACATGCCTAATCAGAGAAAAGATAGTAGGGTTCATGTATGAATAAACTCGTGGATATTATTATCCAAGATGCAGCGCGGATTTGTGAGAAGGTTAACTTTGATGTAATTATTGGCAAGACCATTTTAATTACAGGCGCATCTGGTCTAATTGGAGGATATTTTATTGCGTGTTTGAAGTATCTTTCTCAAAAGTGTAATATAAGATTTACTACTATTGCAGTGATGCAAAATGAACCTCTTCCCCATTTAAAAGAATTGCTGAATTTTGACAATGTAAAAATTTATCGCGGTGATTTAACCAGTGCTGAATTTATTGGTATGCTGCCGAAGGCCGACATTATAATACATGCTGCAGGATATGGCCAGCCAGGTAGATTTTTGCAGGATCAGATAAAGACATTAAAACTGAATACCTTTTCTATGTTCATGCTTATCGATAAATTGGCGGAAAATGGCAAATTTTTATTTGCCAGCACAAGCGAGCTTTATAGCGGTCTAAATAATCCTCCTTTCAAAGAATCTGAAATAGGCATGACAAGTACAACGCATCCAAGGGCCTGTTATATTGAGGGCAAACGATGCGGCGAGGCAATTTGTAATGCGCATAGGATAAAAGGGATAGATGCAAAGTCGGTTCGGTTAGCCCTTGCTTACGGGCCCGGAACAAGACCAGGAGACATGAGAGTCATAAATTCTTTTATTGAGAAATCATTAAAAGGGCAGATAACACTCCTTGATCAAGGTCAAGCAAAACGTACATATTGTTATATCTCTGATGCAATAGAGATTATGTGGAATGTATTGTTATTTGGTAAAGACCCTATTTACAATGTTGGTGGGAATTCTCGAACTACAATTAGAGAATTGGCGCATAAGATAGGGAGCTATTTAAATGTACCTGTAATTTTTCCGGCAGCCGATAAAGATATGGCAGGGGCACCGGATGATGTTTATTTAGACATGACAAAAGTTCAGCTGGAATTTGGCAAAAATGAATACGTAACCTTGGATAAAGGTCTCGCAAATACGATCGAGTGGCAAAAAGCCCTTTATGGGATCAGCAGTTAAGAAATCTGAGTTACCTGAGAGGAGTAGATAAAATGGATAAAACATTGGTAACAGGTGCAAATGGATTGGTTGGATGTGCCATTAGAAAACTGGATTTGCCGAACTTCGAGTATGTTACCCATGAAGATGTCGATTTAACTGATTTCGAAAAAACAAAGTATATATTCGAGACGATAAAACCAACGCGTGTTATCCATCTTGCGGCGGTAGTCGGAGGCATTGGTGGTAATATAATGCATTCTGGTGAATACTTTAGAAGCAATGTAATGATCAATACTAATGTTTTGGAATGTTCCCGTATTTGTGGAGTAAAAAAACTAATATCCTTCATGTCTACGTGTGTATTCCCAGATCAATGTAGCTATCCATTAAATGAAAAGGATATTCACAATGGACCGCCTCATCCGTCGAACTTTGGATATGCCTATGCAAAGCGTATGTTGGAAGTACAAAGTAGCGCGTATAGAAAAGAATGGAATTGCAATTATATTGTCGCTATCCCAACTAATATCTATGGGCCAAATGACAATTGGAGTCTTGAAGATGGGCATGTGATGCCCTCCTTGATCCACAGATGTTTTATTGCTAAAAAGCATAAGTTGGATTTGACAGTTTGGGGAAGTGGTAAACCTTTACGTGAGTTTGTATTTTCAGTTGATATTGCGAAACTTGCCGTTTGGGCGCTTGATAATTATAATGAGGACTCGCCTATCATATTTTCTTCTGGAGTTGAAATCAGTATAAAGGAATTAGTTGAGATTGTTACAGCTGAAATGAAATTTAAGGGTAAAATAATCTTCGATTCATCCAAGCCGGATGGCCAATTTCGCAAACCTTCTGATACAACAAAATTTAAAAAGTATTGTCCTGATTTTGAATTTACCTCCATCGAAAGAGGCGTCAAAGAGACTGTCAACTGGTTCGAATCAAATTATCCGAATGTGAGAATATAAAAGATGGACAGAGTTTGTTCGAGGGATGAAAAATATAAGAGAAAATTAACTTTTAAAGATTTTGAGTATCTATTCAAAGAAAACCTTTCTGATTTTGTAAAAGAGAAAATATGCGAATATTCACTCGAATATTTTGACATAACAAATGCAGAAAGTGATGCATGCATAAAAAAAATAGTCGCTGCGTTGATAGATAAAAATCTTGTTAAGGCAGGAGAACATCGATTCGCGCAATGGGAAATAGGGTGGAAGGAAAATCTAAAAAAATTAATTGAAAGCCAAGATATTGACTCAATTATTCCAAATTATTTTGGCAAGTACGATTACGTAAGAATCAATCGGAAGTTTGTGAAGCCCGCCTCCAAAGTTTTTGAGTATCGTACGCTCTGCGTTATTGTTGATTGGTTGTCTGATAAGTATATGAGAGAGGTCGATGCTATCTACGAGTTCGGGTGTGGCACGGGCTATCATTTACTTAGAACAAGAAAGGTAAATTTAACAGCGGCCCTGTGGGGACTTGATTGGGCGCCTGCGTCGCAAGAAATTATTAATCAAATTGCTTCAAAAGGAATTATTTCAAAATTATACGCACACAGATTTGATTATTTCAATCCCGATATGGATTTTCAGTTAGCCAATAATTCAATAGTATATACCGTTGCTTCGTTGGAACAAGTAGGAACTAAATTCAAGAAATTCGTTAACTACTTAATAAAAAATAAACCGAAACTTTGCATACATGTGGAACCAATTTCCGAACTCTTAGACGAGAATAACTTGATAGATTATTTATCGATTGAATATTTCAAGAAGCGCAACTATCTTCATGGTTTTTTGACTTACTTGCGGAAATTGGAGAACGATGATGAGATAAAGATCCTTCAAGCTCAAAGAACATTTGTGGGGAGTCTTTTTATTGAAGGGTATTCAGTAGTTGTTTGGACTCCTTGTGTTTGATAGGAATTCAAGACATTCATGTCAGCATATAGGGCAGGGGAATGATTACGCAAAATGTCATTACTTGATTTCTTCGTATCAACTTTGCTATTTTTGATAAGAACTTACTGTACTATGGTAACGTATAGAGAATGTCTGCTTGAATGTCAATTTTTCCCATACTATATTGTGTCGTGGATTGAGGGTGTATAGAGCCTTGACGGCCAAAGGTGAGATAATGCCGTTGATTGTCGTATACGATGCAGATATTTGTGATTTGGCAAGACTCAAAAGGCATATTACATCCTTTTTCGAACAGACCTCTCCTGCACACCTCTTTTTCATGAAGTGTCATGACTGAATGTATTCATCCCAGGAGTATTCGGGGGTAACGCTGATGACTGCAAATAGTCGTATTCCATAAAAAATTAAATAAAACAAAAAATAATAATTCTTTGATTTACAGAATATAAAGATGTTAGATTATTATTAATTTGTATGCCGTTAATTGTATTAAGGAGGATTTATCTTGCGGGAAATAACATCTTGGATACGGGATAATTTGCCAAAGATCGAAACAGCGATTATGGGACTTTTTCTTATTATAACTGGAATCGGCATGCTTTCAATAAGTTGGCGAAAATGGCCAGATATCTTGGTTGATTTCGGAAGAGAACTATATATACCCTGGCAATTGACCGAAGGAAAAGTATTATATTTGGATGTAGCGCATTATTACGGACCATTCTCCCAATATTTCAATGCCCTGCTATTCAAGCTGTTTGGGACGGGTTTAATGACTCTGGCCTGGTTTAACATTGGATTGATTATAGCGCTTGTTTTACTTATATATTACTTTTTTTCTTCTACGACAGACAAGTATGTTGCTTTTGCCGCATCAGCAACCTTTCTTCTGATGTTTGCTTTCTCTCAATATGTTGTCACAGGAAACTATAATTTTGTTTGTCCTTATTCCCATGAATTAACTCACGGCGTTTTTCTAGCTTTTGTTGCTTTTGTTATTTTTTTACAATTCTTGAGGCAACACCGCATTGTATATTTAACAATACTGGGCATAACAACCGGCATTATTTTTCTGACAAAATTAGAAGTATTCATTGCCGTGATGGTGGCTTTGTCCGCAGGATTTATATGTTTGGCGGTTATTGAAAAACCAAAAATTTCCCGATTTTTTATCAAGTCTTTGGGAATGGGTGTTATAGGATTTATAATTCCAGTATTTTGTTTTCTGGTCTATTTTTCAACATATATGCCTTATGAGACAGCAATAAAAGTAATCCTTTATCCGTATAGCTTGTTACTGGAAAAGGCTGTTTCCAGCAACATATTTGCCTTGAGAAACTTGGGTTTTGATGAGCCATTTTTCAATATATCTATGATGGGTTTTGTTGCTATAGAGTATATACTAATTATTGCTATAATGGGTTTCTTGACATTACTTATTGCCCGCATTAAAAATAAAGCTTTCAGAATCAGCATGGCTGTTTGTATTCTAATATTGATTTTTATCTTCTCTGCATTCTACATTAATTATATTCGCTGGACTGAAATTTTCAGACCACTCCCCCTGGTTATGCTGCTACTGGCTATTTATTTTCTTGTGGAGATTTTTAAAACACGCAACGATCGACAGAGCGTAATACGCACGCTTTCATTGTTTGTTGTGACAGTCTTTGCGTCCGTGCTGCTTTTGAAGATTATTTTAAATGTGCATGTATATCACTACGGCTTTGCTCTGGCAATGCCGGCAGTTTTATTATTAATTATGGCATTGCTTTATCAACTTCCCAAATCGCTGGGTCGGGCTATGGGAGGTGTAGGTTTTTTCCGTGGATTGGCGGTAGCTTTGCTTTTAGTAGTTCTGATTGCCCACGTTCTTTGGTCAAAAAAAATATATGATTTAAAAACTTATCCTGTGGGACGTGGTCATGATATGATCCTTTCATGGAATCCCGCTATTTTGCCTCAAGGGCTGGCAATTGATCTCGCACTTCAGCAAATCCAGAAATTTATCCGGAAAGATCAAAGTTTTGTTGTCTTTCCCGAGGGCATTATATTGAATTATTTGTCCCGTCGTCAAAGTGCCTCTTCAAACTTTGAATTCATGCCCATCCTGGTCGCAAGAGTTGGCGAAGAAAGAATAATAAGTGATTTGACCGCGCGCAAACCGGATTTCATTATTTTAATGCATCGAGATACGTCGGAATACGGTGCACGATATTTCGGCATGGATTATGCGGAGAATCTTTTTTCCTGGATAGGGGAAAACTATGTTTCTATTGTCCGTATTGGAGAAGTGCCGTTACATGACAATAAATTCGGTATCATTATTGCCCAGCGTATAGATCTCCAAAAGACACATTAGCCTTCATCTTCGGAGAAGAGAGATATGCGATTTTTTGATGTAAAAAAAGGTATTATAGTGTATTTCTAAACTGTTATAGGTATATCTATAAGGATGGATATGTATGAAACTTAGTGTAGTAATTCCCTGTTATAATGAAGCCGCCACAATCGAAAAAATTATCGACGCTGTGTTGCGTTCACCTTATCCCGACAAGGAAATCATTGTCGTTGATGATTGCTCAACAGACGGAACAAGAGAAATCCTGAAAAGTAGGATTGAGGCGAAGATCAGCCTTATTATCTATCAGTCTTATAATCAAGGCAAGGGTGCCGCTTTGCGAGAGGGTTTCCGCGCGGCTACCGGAGATATTATTATCATTCAGGATGCCGATCTGGAGTATGATCCTGTCGAATATCACAAAATGCTCCAGCCGATAATAGATGATAAGGCCGATGTAGTTTTTGGTTCAAGATTCATGGGGGCGGAAGCGCACCGTGTGGTCTATTTCTGGCATAGAGTCGGCAACGGCCTGATCACTTTGATTTCAAATATGCTTACCAATCTCACTCTAACTGATATCGAGACCTGCTATAAAGCATTCCGGAGGGAAATCATTCAGTCGATAACCATTGAAGAAAACAGGTTCGGTTTCGAACCGGAGATAACAGCCAAGATATCGAAAATAAAATGTCGTATCTATGAGGTAGGTATTTCCTATTATGGCCGGACATATGATGAAGGCAAGAAAATAAATTGGAAAGACGGTATTTGGGCGCTTTACTGCATCTTTAAATACAACCTGCTGAGATCATGAAAGAACCAATTCTGGAGCCAATCTTAAGAGCGTTACGCATCAGGAAGGTATTGCCGGTGATACGGCAGTATCCGGATTGCTGTCTGCTTGATGTCGGTTGTGGCTGGGATTACCGCTTGCTGAAGACCTTAGAGCCATTCATAAAAAGCGGCATCGGCATTGATTACAAGGTGCAGGAGTCAGAAAGCGGCAAAATAAAAACTATACAGATGATTATGGCCAACACATTGCCTTTTGCAGCGGAATCCTTTGATGTGATTACCCTGTTGGCAGTTCTTGAACATCTTTCTGATCCTTCAGGCATGATAAAAGAAATAGGGCGGATATTAAAAAAGGATGGACGGCTTGTGATGACTGTGCCCAGCAAAGCTGCTCAACCTGTTCTGGAATTTCTGTCTTATCGTCTAAAAATAATTAGTGCCGATGAAATAAGAGAACACAAGAAATACTACGATCGTGAAGAACTGGAAAAATTATTTTCTCAAACAGGTATGGCCATAGAGCATCATAGATATTTCCAGGTGGGCATGAATAATTTCTGCATTGTCAGAAAGATATAGCCGATAAATTCCAGCTGATGAAAAGCATACCTCTTTAAAAAAATAATTGTGTACAAGCGGCGATTTAAATCTTAATCAGTTAAAATTTTGCCGTGGAATAAGTAATTGCTTATTATTTTTAACGATTGACTTTATTTTGACTATATCGGGAATATAAACAAGAAGATTTTTATCTTGAGAAATTTCTTTTATGTAAGAGATAAGTGTTTTGTTTCTTTTTAGGCAATATAATTTAGCTATCTCTTCGTCCAGCAATTTAAAATTGTTGGTTTGGGAATACAATTCGATTAGGGCAAGATTAGCATATGGATTCAGCGGGAAAACATTATAATAATGAGTCCATAAAATAATTGCACTTTTATAATTTCCTTTTTTACGTGCGGTCTCGGCTAGAATCATCAGATGGAATGTACTCGACAAATTATTTTTGATAGCATTTTTTGATAATGCCTCAGCTTTATCAAGATTTCCTTCTTTGTATAATATTAAGCTAAATATTTCTACTAGTTCGGGATTGTCTGGATATTTTTCTATTTGTTTTTCAATTATGCGGTGAGCGTCAGTAATCTTATTATTGATTAATTTTATTTTAGAAATATAGATGGAATTAGGAAGATAATAATCTAATACTTTATAAGAACTTTCAAAATAAGACAACGCTTGAGAGTATTTTTTCTCTTGGTAATAATATAGACCCAAATTATGTTCTTGAATCGCTCGGGCGTAAATGCCGCCAAAATTATTTAAAGACACGGCTTTTTCATATTCCGGCAAAACTTTAGCTCTTTGTTGACTGTTAATGTACGCATTGCCTAAGTTAGAATGTGTCCGGCTTAAATTAGGATATTTTTCAGTATTATCAAGCCAGAGGCGGAAATCATCGGATACAATTGCATTGCGACGATACGTAATATTGCCCATACAGATAATTATGATAATTATGCCTGCAAAAACAGAAAATTGCAGAAACTTTTTAAAGGAAAAATAATCAAGGACGAAAATAAAAAAATCTGCAATGGGAATGAATAAAAGCATGGCAGGAAGATAATTGCGATGCTCGTATATTAATTCCAAATTAAATATTGAACCCTCTATCAGATGGTTTAAAAAAAAGAAAATAATACAAAATGAAATGAGTGGGCGTTTTTTTGCAATATAAAAAGCAAAACCGACTGCTATCAGGATTAACAAAATAGCAGGCAGTGTAGTCCAGGGTTGGAAGAGAGAATGAGAAACGTTTATATCATAGAGCAGCGTTAAACGGGAATTGATGGGATAAAATAAGAGAGACAGATAAAAAATGATTACACGCGGTTCGGTCAAAAGTCTTTGGACCATTGTGAAATCGCGTATTTTATATCCACTTAAAGCATTGGAAAAACCACCTGTATAAATAAATCCGATAATTATAATTAGTAAAAAAGGCACGGTCGAAATCTTGATAAATTTCTTAATGTTTTCTTTAGTGACGCCCTGAATTAAAAATAAATCAAATAATAAAATGCTGACCGGAAGAATGGCGGCATTTTCCTTAGAAAGGACAGCGGCAAAACCAGCAAGACAGCACAAGATAAAGAAGGAAATGGAATGAGTTGAATTTTGAGCTGTGCGCCCTTTCAAATAAAAAAACATGGACATGATGTAAAAAAGTCCCGCCATTGAAGCCATGCGTTGGACAATATAAGAGACAGCGGTTACAAAAACTGGATTGATTGCCCAGAAGAAAGTTGCCAGCAGAGCAATAGGATAAGAGATATTTTCATATTTTTCCCGCAGCAGCGGCAGTTTTAGCGTGTTGTAAATAAATAAAAATAAAAAAACCGCTGCCAGATAATGAATGATAAAATTTACAAGATGATAACCAAAAACATTAGTGCCATCCCAATAATAATTTAGAGCGAAGCTCAAGTATGAAAGAGGCCGAGATGGTCTTTCTTGAGCTAATCCGTAGATGCAACTTTTAATATTTTCCCAGGAAAATGATTTAATTTGTACGTATGGATTATCACTAATATTAAAAGCATCATCAAAGTGCCAATCGCCATAGAAACTGTTGGAGTAAATCGATAACAGGATGATTAAGAGCGCGATAAAAGTAAAAGCGTATTTTTTACCATCGGGAAAGTTTGAGTTGATGGGCAATGTAAATCCATTTTCTTTAGTAAACATATTTTCTATCTCTTTGATAAGAACTTGCTTCTGTGAGTTGAATGTATACGATGGCTGGCCTTGTGTGTTAATATTTCCTTGACACATAAGATCCTTCTTTATATGTTTCCACCGTGAAAAAGGAAGTTCTTATCAAAAAGTTATTACAATAATTGAAAAGATGCAAAATATTTCATTAAAAAAAATTAAAAGCGAAAGGTAAGATAAAATTAAATCATTGATTAAAATTGTCAGCATAATAGGCGCCCGACCGCAATTCATTAAAGCAGCCCCTGTATCTCTTGCTATGAGAGGAATAATTGATGAAATCATTGTTCATACAGGTCAACATTATGATGATAGGATGTCATCGGTTTTTTTTCGTGAACTAGGAATTCCGAAACCAAAGTACAATTTAAAAGTAGGTTCAGGGAATCACGGTTGGCAAACGGGACAAATGCTCACTAAAATTGAAAAAGTCCTGATGCAGGAAAACCCGAACTGGGTTTTGATCTATGGGGATACCAATTCAACGTTGGCTGGCGCACTGGCAGCAGCGAAATTAAATATAAAAGTGGCACATGTGGAAGCAGGATTGAGGAGCTTCAATCGCGAGATGCCGGAAGAAATTAACCGGATTATAACCGATCATTTATCCAATTTGTTGTTTTGTCCCAGCCAGAACGCGGTTAATAATTTGACTGCGGAAGGCATCGTAAACGCTGTTCATATCGTCGGAGATGTAATGGCGGATTCTATTGTTTTAGCAAAAAAGATTGCCGGCACGAGTAGTGATATTTTGTCGAAACTCAATTTGTCTGCCCAAAAATATCTATTAGCAACTGTTCACCGGGCGGAGAATACAGATAATGAAAACAGGCTGCTGTCCATCCTTACGGCGTTTAATAAACTAAAAGAAAAAATTATTTTCCCCGTTCATCCCAGGACAAAAAAGATTATAAAAAAATTAGGCTTTAAATTTTCCCCCCATGTTATTTCCAGTGAACCATTAGGCTATAGTGATATGATCGCGGTGGAAATGTCAGCACGTATGATCTTGACTGATTCCGGCGGTATACAAAAAGAAGCTTATTGGTTAGGAGTGCCATGCATTACTCTTCGCGACGAAACGGAATGGGTAGAGACTGTTGAAACAGGATGGAATGTGCTGACTGGTTCCAACCAGGGGAAAATTATCCGGGCTGTCAATTCATATAAGAAACCGGAATCACATTTTTCTTTGTATGGTGATGCGCCGGCAGCCGAACGGATTGTAAAGATTATCTGCCAATCCTAATCAAAATAGGATGAGATTTTATTTATTTCTTATCGTCTCGAATAAATAATTTCGCGAAAATTATATCCCCTTTGTATAATTTAACCGTCCGGTAATTAGGTAAACTTTGTTCTCTGAATAATAGATATTGCCATTCTGCCTCCATACGGTATGGTGTTCTAATGTTTGTCAAAAGAATAGCATCTACAGGAATCTTTTTATTGATTTCGTAAATCTTTGCTACGCTAGTTGGAATCCATCCACTGAGACGATTACCTTCCCACTCCAGAATTTCCGGCAAGTCTGTCCAAACTATTTGATTTTTATTCAACTCCTTTGTTAAAAATTCATTTAGCTTCCGGGCTTCATCTTGAGACACCAGGTAACCGAATTGGGGAATTATCCTGGGCTGAATGATGAGATAGGTTGTAGGAACGACAAAGAAAATCAAGAACAAAAAAGCAAAAATCCAACGGAGACTTTTTTCCCATGTATTCATACTTAGGGAGATGACGTTTTCTGATACTCTCAGGAAACATTGAGAAGCAAATAAAATCATCAAGGGCAAGAAAGGGATAAAGTAGCGATCGGTAATTGTAAACAAAGAAATGAAGAGTATCTGAGAAATCAGCAGAAGAAGAAAAAGTATCTTTATCTTCTTCAACTCCGGGTTGATTTTCCAATGAAACATATCCAATAAAAAGAAAGCGAGTAGATAAGGATTGGAGAACCGCATGATTTGTTCCAAAGCACTCATCAAGTTTTTTAGATATTTCAGTAAAAACTGGCTTGGTTCCGTCAAGATGAATTCAATTAAAGAAGGATTATGAATATCCCGGTAGATATTTAACCAGGGATACTTATCCGAAAAAGCCATAAAAGCGAATTTTCCATAGGAAAAAAATGGTTCTCCGGTCATCAAATAGTTTCTACTTATGATGAAGCTGATGGGAATTAATAAGCCGATAATGAAGAGTCCCATCTTTTTCCATCGTAGGAGGTCGGGATAAAAATAAAGAAAGAAAAGCATTGGAATAAAAAAGGGATATATATTTTCCCTGATTAAATGACTAACTCCCAGGATTACGCCTGAAAAAAAAATAGCTCCTAAAGAATTTGCTCTAATGATAAGAATGAAAAATAAGAAAAAAACTGCGGTGTAAACCTCTTCGCTCAACGCGATGGAACTATAATTCAAAATTTCTTTGTTAAAAATTAAGATTATTGTTGCCATAATTGCCGTCTTAGTATTGACATACTTTTTGACAAAGTAGAAAACGAGAAGAATAAGAATAAAATAGGCGAGATAGGAAGGAAGTAAGGCGACAAAATCAGATACTCCAAATAGTTTAAAAAATCCGGCAATGATCAGAGGATATCCAGGCGGGTGCATGAATTCGGGGATAGGTAATTGCTTAAAAAAATTAACTTCTAGTGGTAAAATACTATCTTTAACGATCCCTTGCCCATTAACAATATTTCTGGCAATGGAAACATACTCCCGATCATCTGAGCCTGTAATACCCTTTGTATGGGTGGCATAAAAGCAAAACCAGACTATCACTGCTAAAAGAAGCAAGAAAACGCAAAGAAGAGGGATAGGTATCTTTGGAAAAACTAATTTTTTTTCTTCCGGAGGGGAAGTTTCTTCTCCAGAAGGAATGGAAATTGTGTTGTTTCGTTCCATTTCTATATAATCCTTCTCTTAAATTGTATAAAAACTCTGAAATAGCCCTGGATCGTTCTCCGGATACGCATTTTGGTTTTTCCCTTTCTTGCTGAGAAGTCCAGCCTCATAGGGACTTCAACAATTCGAGCATTAACTCGAACAAGTTTAGCGAGCATTTCAACAGCCCATTCAAAGCCTGATGATTCAACGATAGGTGAACTATATTTAAGCTGCAGTTTTTTGATAATCAACCCACTATGCAGACGGTAGAAACTGCTCAGTGTATGAATACCCCACAAACCTAGAAGACATCGGGCCATAAAATTAGCTGTATAGCTAAGAAATAGACGATACCATACAACATGGAGGATTTCTCCTCCGCGTGCATTTGGACTTGCTAATATGACTTCAGCCCCGTTTGTTCGCTGAGCAAGCATCTTTCCAAAAATTTCTAGTTGTGATGTATTATCACCCTCCATAGTCAACACCCAATCCTCATCTTTTATGAGGGGGGCCATATAAGAGAAGGCTGTTCTGAATGCTGCTCCGGGGCCATGATTAGTATCATGACGTAATATTATGAGTGAATCACCTAATCCATTATTTTGGAACCGACTGATCGTATCATCACTGCTTCCATCGTCAACTACAATAAATTGTGCCTTGAATTCCTTATCCAACAACCCTTTAATATTTATAAGGCCATTGCAAAGCTGATCTACATTAGCTGATTCATTAAACACAGGGATAACAATATATAATCGGGGTATAAATGGCTTTATAGTTTGCGAGGCTGTCTTATTAAATATGATACTCAAATTAAACCTTTTCCTTTTAATTCATTATATTTTATATTAACTGTAGTTTTTACAGCTTCGCGAAGTTGGTATCGTGGCTCATAATCGAGCAATCGTCTGGCCTTGGTCAGATCGGGTAACCGGCGCATGATATCCTTGTATTGTCCAAAGATATCAGAAAATGGGATATACTTGATCTTCAGTTCGCGATTAAGACCAGTCTCTTCATTGATCACATCGGCAATCAGCTTGGCGCTGTCCAGCACGCTCAACTCCTCGTCATTGCCGAGATTGATGATATGTCCTACGGCCTCATCTCTTTCTATGGCGGACATGGTGCCTCGTATCAGGTCGCGGACATCGGCCATGGACCGGGTCTGCGTGCCGTCGCCATGGATATTCACCGGCTCATTTCTCAAAACGGCGTCAATAAAGATGGGGATATGCCCGCCGCTCCAGCTGAAGCTGGACCGGGGGCTGAAACCGCCGAAATAGCGCAACACCACAATCGGAACTTTTTCATCCTTGTAATAGGCAAAGGCCAGCTGTTCGTCATAGAGCTTGGATACGGCATAGGCCCACCGCTTTATCATTGAAGGACCAAGAACCAGATCGTTGTCTTCAGCATGGGGAATGGGCGCCATGCCATATACGTCTGAAGTCGAGGCAAGCACGACCTTGCATCGCCACATCCTGGCTATCTCAAAAACGTTTTCCGTGCCGTGACTGTTCACCCGTAATGTATGGAGGCTGGCATCGTCTTCTCCGCTCTTTTTCATGGCAGCCAGGTGTACGATGGTATCCGCGCCACAGCACAGGATCTTCATGGCCTCGATATCCAGCACGTCCACCCGGTAAAAGGTGAACCGGTCACTCTTTATGGCATGTTCGATATTGTCCATACGCCCGAAGGAGAGGTTATCCACACCGACGACTGTAACATCTTCCTTTTGGACCAGCTCATCCACCAGGTGCGACCCGATCATACCTGCACAGCCGGTTACTACAATCTTTTTCATGCCGGTTTTACCATCCTCTCTATGATGCCTCTGTGCAAGGATCCAAGATGCGATGCACAAAGCACAAATAAACTACCCCGCCTTATCTGCCCCCGAAAAAATGGACACCTCTTCAAGCTAAATTGACATAATTTTGTTCAAAAAGCAACGGCGAGTCATGATTTGGTTGAGAGCGCCTCCTTTTAATCTCTATGAAAACTTTGTTCTGGAAAGAAAATACGGATTAAAAGATTCTCTATCAATATTTTCTCAACGGGAATAAAAAAATTTATAGAATAATGCGTTGAACATATGAATAGTGTCCAGTAAATTTTTTCATAAACACACCTTATACCCCTCGATGGTTTGGCTTCATATTTCAGCGAAACCCGATAATCATTGCTTTTGTCGGCTTTTCGCCTGCTTAGGAAAATAGCCATATTTCATGCCTACAAGTATTCCGATAATTCCCAGCAAAAGCTCGATAATGATATATATCAATCGCATCGCAATAGGCAGAATCAGTGCAGTTTCGACATTCGCAAATTGCTTTAGCATCACAAACATTGTGCCTTCTCTTATACCCAAGCCACCCGGGCTGAAAAAAGCGATATAGCCTAATACTAATGATACGGAAAGTGTGGCTATAACAGGCAGTATGCTGGAAAAGGGAATTTCCATGCCTATTCCTTTAGCAAGAAAATACATGCCTATCCCCACAGGCACATAGCCAAGCAAATATAGCAGTTGCAAATATATCAGAAGCAGTTTCTTTATTTTTATGGGTTGTATTTCCCTTTTGAATATGCGGTTTATTGGAATTATCAGGTAATTTATTATCGAGGTGTTCCAGATGACAAAAATAAAATCCAGAGCAATTAACAGAATAAATATCAAAATTGAAATTTCCCAAGGTGCCATTTGTAAATAGAAAAGATAATAATATAAAGCATATATTGCTGAAACGAAGGTAAGGCAAATAAAGCATATAAGGTTTATATAAATCAATACTGCTTTAGAAATCCCTTTCGATGACATCAGTGCTATTTGTGCCGTGTAAATCCATATTTTGCCGGGAATGTATTTAAGCATTGCTGTCGTATTATACAGAGCCATGCTTTCACAAAATGTCAGCTTCTTTGGAAGGTAATCATTCACGAAAATTTGCCAGATATATGTATCCATGAGGAATCCTATCGTCATTACGAAAATCGAGGCGACAATATAGTAAAAATTAATAGCAAAATGATATGCTCTTATCGCATCCCAATTTTTTTTGAATTCCAGATAGAAAAAATACCCCACTGCAACTATCACTATTAGTGCGAGAAGATATTGTAGGATTTTCTTTAAATTCACTTCACTGTCTCCGCATTATTGTTGCCAGCGCATATCTCGTTATAGGATTACCCATGAAATAAATATCATAGGAGATTTCTTTTGCGCCAAAGGATTCCTTGAATTTTTTTACATCGATGAGTTTTCCGCTTGCGCCAAAATTAAAGAATTCCGCACGCGTCTCAATGGCCTCTCTTATTGTCCTGGAAAGCAAAAAGTGATTGGGACAATATTCGCCATAGTCTTTATTCAAAGCGCCAAACCAATATAAATATTGACCGGATAATTTCAAAAGGACAATAGCAGAAACAACTTTTCCTTCAAACAGCGAAAGTTTGATTTCAAAATACGGCTTTCCTGCAAACGCCGTAAAAAAGTCTATAGAGTATTTGGTATGCCTTTCGCCCCAACGCTTGTTAGTCAAAATATACAATTCATAAAACGCATTAATTATGTCCTCATCATTCCCTTCTCTGATGGTCAAATTCGATTTTTCCCCCTTTCTGATCTGATTCCTCAGCTTCGCGTCGAAAATGGTTTTGAAGACATCTTCATAAGTGGCATTCCCAAATTCTACGACATGGGTGTACGCTCGAAATAGTGAAGACAAATTTATTTGCGGAAGAACAGTATCAAATGGATTTTGTAAGACTATGGCGCTGCCAAGAAACTTTTTTATATGTTTCATGAGTTCGATGTACAATTCGGCTTCAGACACATCGATTCCGCCATATAAACCTAGGGGCAGACTGAAAGCTAGGGGATACAGACCCAGAGCTTTCAGTTCTAAAAGAGGCAATATATATTTCTTACCACCGGTTTCAATCGTAACGCTGATATTTTTGTATCCGGTGGCTTTCGAAAGCGTTTCGATAAAGTCCCAATTTGAAAACGCTCGCGACCCCGGAGCTGGCGAATCGCAATAATCATCGCCACAAGAATAATGTATGTTTTCTATATTTATCATTTTTTACAATAGCAGATAAAATCAATTCGTTTATTTCTGAAAAAATTCCATTATATTTTCGGAAATAAAGCATATTTGCCCGTCGGTGATTGTCGGGAACATCGGCAATGTTACTTCACGCCTGCCGATTTCTTCAGTTATAGGAAGCATTGTTGTCTTATAATTTTCCCGATAATATGAAAACATTTGCACCGGCGGATAGTGGATACTGGTTTGAATGCCTTTGTTCCGCAGAAAAACCATCAAACCGTGCCGGTCTATGCTTTTATCAAGAAGTATAGGAAAGATATGATAATTAGCGAGAAAACAATAATTACCGAAGGGAATCTTGATTTTGTCAATTTTAGATAATGCATCTTTATAACGAATTGCTGCCAGGCGGCGGCGTTCATTTCCCGTTGATAATTTCTTTAATTGACAGCGGGCTAAAGCGGCGTGAATTTCATCAACACGGTAATTATAACCCAGGTCAGTTACATCATAGCTATATGCATGGCCGAGATGGCGGTCCAATGTTGCGCTGGTCATCCCATGAGAACGGATTTTTTTTATGTATTTTGCATACTCATCATTATTAGTACAGAGGATACCGCCTTCACCTGTAGAAATATTTTTATTGGAAAAAAAGGAAAAACAGGAGATATCACCAATTGCTCCCAGCAATCTATCTTTATAAAATGAGCCCGGTGCATGAGCGGCGTCTTCGATTACCGGAATTTTGTAGCGCTTGGCAATCTCAATAATTTCATCCATCTGGCAGGCGAAACCGCCATAATGCATGACTATTATGGCGGTTGTCCGGGAAGAAATTTTACTTTCGATTTCGGCAGGAGAAATTGTCCAGTCGTCGAGAGAGACGACATCGGCAAAAACAGGAGTTCCATTGGCATAGAGAATTGAATTAGAAGTGGCAACAAAAGTAAGCGAGGGACAGATTACTTCGTTGCCCTGTTTTACGCCAACGGCCAGATTGGCTAAATGTAAAGCAGTAGTGCAACTACTTACGGCTATGGCATGTTTTACTTTAAAATATTCGGCAAATTCGTGTTCCAGTGCTTCCGTTTCCGGACCCATCGTGAGCCACTTGCTACGTAAAACACGTAACACAGCCTCCTCTTCTTCCGATCCATAGTTCAAATCAAAAAGAGGAATTACCGGATTTGGATTATTCATAGTCGGTCCTTAATTTTTTCGTAATCGTCAATCGCCTGTTCATAGTCATCGGGACGGCCAATATCCATCCAGTAACCGCTATAGGGGTGGCAGTATACTGGTTTTTTTTCAGTAAGAAGCATTTGAACTAAATCAGGAAAATCAAAATGGCCGCATTCTGGTATGAAAGGCAACACTTGGCGCGAGAGGATGTAGATACCCATGCTGACGTTAAATCGATAAGCCGGCTTTTCTATGAACTTGTTGAGCATCCCGTCGGATGAATATTCTAAAGTGCCGTAATTGACATCTTGCGTGCGTTCATGGGCGGCGATAGTTAAGTAAGGATGTTTTTTTAAATGTATTTCAAAAAGTTCTCTAAAATTCAGATCGGTTAGAATATCACCATTCATCAACAAGAAAGTATCATCAAGGTTTTCAATATGCCGGATCGAGCCGGCAGTACCCAGAGGTTCTTTTTCTATATAATAGTCGATGGAAACGCCCCATTTTTCTCCATTGCCGAAGAAAGCAATGAAGAGATCATGCTGGTGGCCTACAGCCATTGTTATTTTATGGAAACCGTTTTTCTTTAATTGGCGGACGACAACTTCCAGAATCGGGCAATCGCCAATCGGCATCAACGGCTTAGGTAATACAGTTGTATAAGGTTTTAACCTTGTGCCTTTTCCTCCGGCAAGAATTATAGCCTGCATTTAACACCTACTTTAAATATAAATCTGGTTTGCAAATATTTATATTGTTTTTGATCCAGTTTATTGTTTCGGTAAGACCCTGCGTCAATGAATAGTTCGGACGCCAATTTGTATTTTTCATAATTTTCGTATTATCACAATAGAGGCGTTCAACTTCACTATTTTTCGGGCGAAGACGATCTTTCGCCGTTGCAAAATCAAATTCCTTTCCGCAAATTCGGCCGATCTCTACTGCCAGATCGCGAACAGATATTTCAAAGCTGCTGCCGATATTGACAACTTCTCCGATAAGATTTTTCGCTTTGGAAATTTCGATAAAACCTTCCACAGTATCTTTAACAAAGGTCAGGTCGCGTGTCGGAAAGATATTGCCCAGATTCAATGTTTTTTTACCGGACAGAAGCTGGCTTATGATTGTAGGAATTACAGCTCGGGCCGATTGGCGCGGGCCGTAAGTATTAAACGGACGCACAATCTTTACAGGCTGCCGGAAAGAAAGAAAGTAACTGAGAGCCAACTGATCGGCAGAGATTTTCGACGCGGAATAGGGCGATTGGCCGACTAGAGGATGGTCTTCGGCAATGGGCACCTTCTGTGCCGTTCCATAGGTCTCGCTTGTAGATGTTACGATAATATTTTCCAGCTCCAATGTACGGGCATTTTCTAATACATTATAAGTACCCTCGATATTTGTTTTAATGTAAGCCAGTGGCGATTCATAAGAATATGGTATTCCGATCAGCGCAGCCAGATGATAAACCGCCTGGCAGCCTTTCATCGCATTGCGGACTGAGTCATAATCACGAATATCTCCTGAATATATTTCTATGTCATTGAGAAAGGAAGAACTTTCCAACCATCCCCAACTGCTTTTGGAATTGTAATGAACAAAGGCACGGACTGGATAGCCCAGTTCGGTGAGTCTTTCCGCAAGATGGCTGCCGATAAAGCCACCGGCACCTGTTACTAGAATTTTATTGACACTCATAATTATTTTTTCATACCCCTGATTTTGTCAAAGATGACTTTAGCTCCGGCTTCAACAGATAAAATAGAAGATAGCTCGTCATAAAGCTGCTTATTGAAAAAAGAGGCTCGCAATTTTACATTGCCCATTTTAATCAGTGCCTCTGCTAAAAGATGGTGGTTTCCGGCCTCAACAACATATCCTAAATTATATTTTTCAGCAAGAAAACCCATATCACCAACATTTGTTACAATAAGTGGTTTTTGAGCATTTACCGCTTCCGACAAGACCAGCGGAATACTCTCGCTGAGCGATGGAATGACGATGCAATCTGCATGGCGGAATAAATCGCTAATGTCACCGTCTTCCAGTCGGCCAGTTAATAACACTTTTTTCTCCAGAGCCGAACTCTTAATTAAATTTTCGAGAGCTTCTTTTTCTTCTCCATCGCCGACTATGTAACAGCGGAAGTTTATGCCTTTCCCCAAAAGAATAGAGCATGCCCTGATTAAGAAATTGAAGCCCTTGACCTGATGCAGGCGTCCTACACTGCAGAAAGTAAAAAGACCTTTATCATCAAAAGGCGAAAACCCGGATTTTTTATTTTCTAACTTTCTGGCTGTGGCCGCAAAATGACATTCCTTTCCCTGGGCAATGGCCGATGTCTTCCGGCAAAGATCAAAACCATCAGCGAAAAGAAGAGAACTGTTTCGCGCCACATTTTTAATCAACGGACCCAATAAACTGCCGGATAATGCTGTATAAATATCAGAGCCTAAAGCGCGACAACAATAAGGAGTGCCCGTCAGCACGGATAAAATACGGGCAATGAAGCCCGCGGGAATTAACCATTCTGCAAAAATTATATCCGGTTTCCAAACACGGCAAATTCGTCTGCCGGATAAAAGAGCCTTAATCAAATATTGAAAGGCATAAAACATCCCTGCTTTTTGCTTCATTATTTCGACTAACGGTGTGCTTCCGCCTGCCCAGCCAAAGTAAGTTACAAAACATCCGGGCCATAATTCATTGGTGATTGACTCACGTCCATCACAATTCTGAGTAAGAACATGAACAGAGACACCGAAACTGTTTAGGGCATGGATTGTATCCGGTATGAATACGCCGCTGATACGGTTATTTTGAGGAAAACTGCTTGTAATCAGCAGTAGCTTCATTTTATGTCCGGTATTGAAAGGGAACGGCATATTTTGATGGCGAGCTTGTCCGATATCTCTTGATGACGCGGAACAGCTTCGATTCTTCCGGTATTGGGATTTGTCCAAAGGGAATGTGCTCTTCCTTCTCGTTTCAGATAACAGCCATTAAGCCGCAGATGCTTGAGCAATTCATTTCTTTTCATCCTATGCAAATCATTTCGCGGTGCGCGTCGGCAGGCACGCTACGCAATGCATCTTCTCTCCGGTCTTCCAGAATCATGTCAATAGCTTCCGAAAGGCTTTTCAGGCATTCATCTTTTGTGATGCCTTGACCATTTGCCCCCGGTATTTCAGGACTATAAGCGATAAACCAGTCACCATCTTGTTCAACTATAGCCGTAAATTCGTTATGCATAAAATTCATTCCTTTATGCTGAAATATGTTTTGTCAAGTATCATATAAAAAAAGGTATTAGTCAATATAGAAAAGGCATACGCAACATTCAATCTTGATAATTATATGCTTGTTTGTAAAAGCTTATTCTCTTTCAACTTATATTTCTTGCCGCATTGCGGGCAGTGATATTTACCGTTGAGCTTGTTGCAGCACCGGCACATCCAGCCCTTTTGCCTTGCCGGGCTGCCCATCATTAAAGCATAATCAGGGACATCTTTGGTAATTACCGCGCCTGCCGCGATAAAAGCGTAACTGCCGATAGTGTGACCGCAGACAATCGTACAATTGGCGCCCAATGTCGCGCCTTTTTTAACCAGAGTCGGTTTGATTTCCGACATTCTTTTAATTTCAGAACGGGGATTAATAACATTCGTAAAAACTGCGGATGGGCCGCAAAAAACGTAATCCTCCAATGTTACGCCTTTGTAAACAGATACATTATTTTGAATTTTGCAGCCTTTGCCGATAGTCGTATCCGGCCCGATAACGACGTTTTGGCCGATCGAACAGTTTTCGCCAATTTTAGAGCCGGAAATTATATGCGAATAATGCCATATCTTAGTTCCCGTGCCGATTTCCACATTATCATCCACTTGAGTGGTGGGATGGATAAAACAATTATCTTTAGGGCTTTCCGGTGCGGTTAAATTTCTTAAATTAATTCTTAGGCCATTTTTATTCAAAGAACGCTCGGAAGCATTTAAAACTTTGAGAACGCGCAATCCCTCTTCACCATCAGTTCGGGCTTGTTTTCGTTTTTCAATACAATCAAGAAAATGCTCGCATTCCAATTTCAGAGGCTCGGCGTAAGGGATTACAACTTTTTCCGGCTCACCACGAGACGGAACGGGCACATTGTTTTCCCAATTCACATGGTGCGGATAGATAAGAAGTTTTTCTTCCCAGGGCAGAGTGTCGTCAAATACAGCCATTTTTTTATCACCGACAACCACCAGCTTCTGATCTTTAAAGGGATGCAGCCAGGAAACAAATACATGAGCTTTCAGACCGGAGGAAAATTCCAGATGAGTTGTGGTGACATCGGCAATTTTTTTATGCAGATAATTGCCGCCGGTCGCAATAACGCTTTCCGGTTCTTCGCCGGCCAGAGCAAGAATCATCGAAATATCATGCGGGGCGAAAGACCATAAAATATTTTCTTCCCGGCGAATTTTACCAAGGTTAAGGCGATGCGAATAGATATAATTAATGCGTCCCAAATCTCCCGTATCGGCAAGTTGCTTCAATTTGATAAAAACAGGGTGATATTGCAGCAGATGACCGACCATTAAAACGAGATTATGCTTTTTAGCAGTGGCAATTAGTTCTTCAGCCTCCTTCTCCGCTAAAGTCAGCGGTTTTTCTACGAAGACATGTTTGCCGGATAATAGAGCTTCACGGGCAACTAAAAAATGAGTTTCTGCCGGAGTAGCAATGGCGATACCCTTAATGTCATCGCGCGAGAGTAAATCTTTTAAAGAAGAAGCAAAATCACAGGTAGGATACAGCTCGCGCATTTGATTAAGAGATGCAGCATTCTTATCACAGATGATTTTCAGTACACCAAGTTCAAAAAAATTGCGGACTAAATTCTTTCCCCAATTACCGGCGCCGACAATCCCAATTCCAAGTTTTTGCATATTTTTCATTTTCTACTCTCAAATATTATTTTCGGTTAAAATGTTATTATTTATAGAGCCTCTCATTATCCTGAATATCCATCCACATCGCAAATAACAGCGATTGAAAACTGCTGGTAAATAAGAAGAAGAAAGCCAGCATTGTTGCCGAAGAAACGGCTTTGCTGCTCAGAATAAGAGAAATAATTTTAAAAGCGTAA
The DNA here is from genome assembly GCA_003142535.1 of Syntrophaceae bacterium. Lineage (GTDB taxonomy): Bacteria > Desulfobacterota > Syntrophia > Syntrophales > Smithellaceae > Fen-1166. Next base: position 193,077 of record PLMQ01000064.1, on the reverse strand, counting down.
GGGATTGTAAAGATGCCTAAAATTATAGCAAAATGATAAAGCAGAAAAAGCGGATGGAAATCGTGAAATAGATATTTAATCCATAGCCTTTTAAAAAAAGATTTAAAAAGTAGCCAGGAGATGCGCGGGATTACTGTGGTTACATTCATTTTGGAAAGCTCACCGATATTATACACAGGTTTAATTTTGACTTCTTTTATTGTGCAAAAAGAAATATTGAGTTTAACCAGCATATCATTAGGCATGCCATATCTCTTGTAGATGTCATACAGCCTGATTGCACTCAAAGCATTGAGGGAAATAGCTGTGTAGCCGGTTTGCGTGTCGGAAACGTGCCAGTATCCGGAAGAAATTTTAGTTAAAATAGATAAGACTGAATTGCCGATAAAACGGGTCTTTGGTATGACCATTCTGGCGCTGCCGTGGATCAGCCGGTTGCCTTTGACATAGTCAATTCCTTCATTGATAACGGGCAGGCAAATAGATTCCAACTCGGCCGGGTCCATCTGACCATCGCCGGCCATTACAGCAGTGCAGGCGATATTGTTATCCAGACACCACTTGTAACCGCGGGCGATAGCCGCCCCGACGCCGCCATTTTTTAAATTGTTAATCAGGATTACTCTGTTGGTTTCAGGATTTCCGTTGGCTATTTCTGCTGGAATAAATTTTTCCAGCTCTGCCTGGCGGCTTGCTTTTAATATATGCTCGGCACGATTATATTTATTTTCCGGAAGGCTGATTGTATTAATGTCGCAGATATTATGCGTCGGTTTCTGTCTGCTGATATACTCCAGAACCAACTTTGCGGTGTTATCTTTAGAACAATCATTGACAACAATAATCCGGTCAACAAAAGCGGGTATTGTTTCCAACACGTGGATAATCTGCTTTTCTTCATTATAAGCCGGAACTACAACCGCTACAGTTTTATTATTCAGCATAACACCTCAATTTTTTTTAGCTGGGAATATTTATTATTTCAATAATCATTTATCCAAAAATATCTAGTCATAATATTTGAATTTACTTGATATTCAGCTTCGAGGAGAATATTATCAAATTATTCGGAAACAGTATAGCTTTAAGTTGAAAAATGTTTTTTAGAGAAAGACAATATGGATCAGCAACTGGAAGCGGAAATCATTATCAGTGTTTTGAAAGGAGACCGTCAGGCCTACGCATTGTTGGTTGATGAGTATAAAAATCAAATTTATAGCTTGGCCTTCCGCATGACTAAAAACGCCGAAGACGCCAATGATCTGGCCCAGGAAGCATTTATCAGGGCATATAAAAATCTCTGGCGTTTTAATCCTCAAAAGAAATTTTTCACCTGGCTTTACACAATATCCCTGAATTTGATCCGCAATCATTTAAAGAAACTAAGAAGCAATGAATTAACAGCAAGGCTGAGTTTTTTATATTCTGAAAACGAAGACCGCTCACCGGAGAATATTTTAATTGATGCAGAGGGATTAAAAGAAATTGAATTGTCTCTTTTAGATTTACATGACGAGGCGAGAGCTTTGATAATTATGAAATATCAACAGGGATTATCTTTTGAAGAGATTGCCGAAATTACCAGCAAATCTCTCAGCGCCGTAAAAATGGCAATATATCGCGGTCTGGAGAGATTAAAGCAATTGATGAGTGAATAATCAGGGATACAGAAAGGATTCAATTTTTAAGTCCCCCCTTTACATAAAGGGGGATTGAGGGGGATTTTTCGTCATTGCCGTTCAGCATGCCGGGTGATCCGGAATCCAGTCATTATTCAATGTTCTGGTTCCCGGCCTTCGCCGGTATGACGATTATTGGACTTTTGACGAGAGCATCAGAGGTAGAAAATGCAAAAAATATTTTGTGACTATTTCCCCTGCACATTTGTATATTAAAGTAAGAAAGAATAAGGTTAATAATGGAAAATACACAATACGATGAAATAATCAGAAACATTAAATCTATCCCCAACGTTTGTCCGCAAGATAACTTTACAGAGCAAGTCATGTCCAATTTACCACGGGATCAGGAGACTTATTGTTTTAGGATGAAAAAATTAATTTTGTCTCCTTACAAATTTTCTATTGATCCGGAGAAGGCATTAAAAGGTCTTGCTTCCATTAAAGAATGTTCCCTCTATTTTATCTTAATGGGTTTTTTATATTTGATATTAGGTGTAGTTATTAATTTGGGATTAAAAAATTATTATCATGATCATATTGTTCAAAAAATAATCAGCTTTCAGCCACAAGTATCGTTTGCTATAGCTGTAATCTTATTTATATCTTCATTTTTATTATTAATTGATCACATCCGATCAATTAAATTAGCCAGAATTGCCATATTTCTTTATCTGGAAATAATCATTATTAACGGATTGATGTTAATCTTGTCCATAGGTAAAAATCCAATTTTAATTTCTGTGATCGGCCTTGTCGGAGCCAGTTTTTTTATGGGAGTATTTTTTATAAAAATGCTGCAAAATTTGCCGGTTAATCAAGAGATACAATGAAAAATATATTAAAGAAATTGTTGGTGGATAAGAAAAAGATCGAAAGTAAAAAAATCTGCACCCTGATTTTTTTTGTTGCCGGATTTGCCCAGTTGTCTATTGGAATATATATGTTTATCCACTTCTTCAATATTCAGCAAAAAGCGACATTGCCTTTTTGGATTACATTTCAGGCAGAAATAGTCATTATCCTGGGCTTGTTGTTTATTTTATCGGGAACTTTTGTTGTTAGTGCGAGGATAATTCTTTTAAGAATGATTCCGCTGATTATGCTAATATATTTGCTAATTATTATCGGCAACGGCTTAATTATGCAGATAATATTTAAAAGCAAGGCAACAATTATTCCCATCATTTTTTACATATTATTGGGTGGGGTGTTGGGAGTCTATTTGATATATGAAAGCAGGAATTGCCTGAAGGAAAAGAATCATGAATAAAAAAAATAAAGAGCGTGGATTCACTATAATTGAAATAATTGCCGTATTAATCATATTGGGTATAATTGTCACTCTGGCCATCAGCCGATATATGTCCCAACAAGCTTACGAATCAATACCGCAAACAGAAATGTTCAAATCCCATTTACGTTATGCTCAACAACTTTCACTAAATGGCGATGACACATATCGTTGGAGTATTCAAATAGGAGCAGGCACTACGTCATACAGTCTTGTTAATATTCAAACTGTAGGTAATGTTGTGACGGTCTACGGAAAATTGCCGGGAGAAAGTGGTAGTACCCATAATTTCCCCAACGGTGTTACGTTAACAGGAGTAAATGCCAATCAAATAATCGGCCTTGACCCGTTGGGTCACCCCGGATTTGACCAGTGGGGTAACCCGGGAGCTAGTAATATAACGATCAATGTAATAGAAGGAAGCGTCACCAACAGTTTTACAATTACAGGAAATACGGGGTTTATCCAATGATCAGAGCAAAGAAAATTTTAACCAAGAAGGGATTTACGTTAATTGAGGTAATCATAACATTTATTGTACTATCCGTAGTAATTGCAATGATGGCTCCTTTTTTTGGTACAAATTTTCGGCAAAGCTCTGCACCTATGTTCAACCTGCAACAGGCAACAAGCCTGCAGGCGGTAATGGAAAATATCATTTCGGATAGCGATAATAGTTTTCTATTCCCGCCGGTTACTGGTCAAAAATCTGGCCCGACAAGTTGCGCTGACCTGATAACTCTTCAAGGGAGAATTAGCACCAGTCCATCCAACTATGGAGCATATACTGTTGTCCAAAATGGTTTTATTAATAATACTACTCTGGCTGGCCCGCTAACCAATTGTGATGCCACACATAACATATTACAAGTTACCATAAGCGATACCAAGGGCGAAACAGTAACATCCTTGTTTACCATTTTCATAACTGCCCTATAGGAGGTGTTATGTTCAGAAGCGAAAACAAAAAAAATGGTTTTACGTTGGTTGAAGTTGTAGTTTCATTAGTGCTTCTGGGAATAATGGGCGCTATAGTCGGCATGGGTATGGTGAATATTGCTAATAGTTATTTTTTTTCGGCAAGAAATTTAGTTACAGCTCAAAAGAGCACACAGGCTATATCGCGCCTGGAAAAAGAGCTAAGCGCGGTTAAGGTTGGGTCCATTACAGGCGCAACGGCATCTTCCATAACATTTACCAGAGCAATAGATAATGTGACGGATACAATATCCGTTAATGGTTCTAATTTACTAAGCAACACTAGTATTTTAACTGATCAGGTCAACGCGTTTACATTGACCTATTTCACCTGTGCCGCAGGCGCATACAATAACTGCGTCGCGGGCGCATACAATGCCAACACTACGATAATCGGCGTTAATTTAGTCTTAATTCCTCAGGCGGGAATGACGGTGACGGTCCCGTTTACTGATCGTATTTATATAAGGCCATATAATAGATGATAAATACTTTGGAGGCTTTTATGCTGAAAAGTAAAAAAGGAAGTGTTCTTATTACTTTAATTATAACCATGACAATAATGGCCGTGCTTGGTGCGGCCATGGCCATGTTTCTAACCACAGCATCATTAACTGAGCTTTATCTAAATCAGGGTAATCAGGCGCAATACCTGGCCGAATCCGGTATACGCTTTGGCTACAGCAGCCCATTATTTACAATTCCGACAACACCTTTGTTTAATTTAGCTAATGTTCCCGGACAAATAAAAATCGGCAAAAACGTAAATAATTTTATTACTTCCACCGGTATCGTTAATCTGGGGACGCAAAATGTAATGAGGACGATTAAATGGAGTCCAGGTTCCGGCATTAATGGTACGGGAAGGCCGCTGCATAATAGTACGGTTTTAAGCGTTACGCCGGTAAGTTCTCCTACATCATTAATAGCCTCACTGGTTACTTCGAGTCAGGTGGTGAACTTTCAGGGGCAAGCTGCCAACGGCGGCTGTGGCAGCAGTGAAACTTTTGTAATGTTTGAAAATTTGACTCCGTTTACCAATCCGGAAACATCACCATCCGGCTGTCAAATTGGCTGTCCAATGGGTTATGCGGTTGTGCCTCTCTTAAACAGCACCACTGTTAATAGTAATCCCATTAAACAGATTCGGGATACATGGACTAATTATGGCCGAGTATCTTATGATGTTCAGGTCAAAGTCGGCTGGATGATCAATTCCGGTGTCACCGCTGATGCCGCTCAGGGCATTAATATTCGCTGGCATGAAAGTGCCACGCCGGGAAAATATGAAGGCTACGGCCTTAGTTTTATGGAATACGCGTCGCGGACAAGTAATTGCTCCAGCATTGATTATATCCCCTGTAATTTAAAACCATGCGTCGGCAACCCGTGCGGCAATGATAATACTCTGGCCGCCAAATTGCTCCTCGTCTTATGGCAGCAAAAAGTAGTAAGTGGTATTGAGACAAAAACATGGTTAGCTTATGCAAATTTGGGTAATCCGGTAAATCCTTTAACTCCACCTGGGGACCCCAAAGTATTGGGTGGGCAAAACACCAGCGATGGACTATATGTCAATGATCATGCCTCTATGGTTATTCCTATTGAAGATAAGGTTTCCTTTACCGGAATACGTTACAATGATATCAAAATATATTATGGGGAAAATTCCGATGCCACTGCACGCACTCAAGGACCCCCAATAACTCGCGGCTTCGATGCCGCGGCGACAAATATTAATCGTGGCGCTTATGCGCCGGCATGTTCTTCAGCTGCAACATGGACGCCTTCGTGGCCATCAAATGTTTATGAACCATATTCCGATAATACAACTTTAACCTATTGGTCATATTCGGGATGGTGGCCGACGACGGCATATGTTGCAAATAATGTCGTTATTCCCGACTATCGCAATGCCCCTGTTGATGGATTGCCTCACAATTACAAATGCACTGCGGCCGGCACCAGCGGAAATTCCGAACCCACCTGGCCGGCATCCGGAACCGTGGCTGATGGCACAGTTCCCACGGTAGTTACCTGGCAGGAAAACGGAACAGCGCGCCCGACATCTTATGACTATTTCACTATAGGCAGCGCCAACCCTCTAATTGACACTCATACAGTCAGCTTGACTGTCAATGGTGATAATACAGTTATTTGCGATTTTAACACAATTAATTGTCCCAAAAATACTACTGTTTTTCTGCTGTCGGATCGGGCGACGATCAGAACCTATGATCCGAGCATGATTTTGGACACATTTTCGACGACAAGGCCGGAAATCGCCCTGCATGCGATGGGAAATCTGGACACCCCAACCGCACACGGGTCCGTGGGCTTTGCCGATTTGGCTATACAAATTTTAGGTAGGGCAGAATAACATAGAATAATAGTGATAATAAATCTTCTTAATTATCTGATCAGAAGTAAAGTTGATTGAAGATCAAGAAATAAGTCCATATCTTTTGCGGCTGGAAGATGAGTTCAGGGCTTTGTTAATAATGAAATATCAATTGATCAGCTCTATCCAGTATTTTCTTAAATCCGGTCTTTCGACCACAAGGGATGATTGTGAACAAAATGTTTAAAGCGGAAGACGGTTTTACTTTTGTAGAGATTATTGCGGTACTTATTGTGATGGGGGTTCTGGCAGTCGTTGCTGTAAGCCGTTCCTTTAATTATAATGCTGAGGTGTATTCGGGAGCAGATACATTAAAAATGCATCTGCGTTATGCGCAAACTTTGGCTATGAACTCCAATCCCACCTCCACCGGTGTTCCCGTCATCTGGGGAATGAGCAGTGGAGGTGCCAGTTATTGGTTATTTCGGGGTACAAATCCTGCGGCTAACTTTTTCCGATTGCCGGAGGACGATAAGTATGTTAATTCCGATAGAACTATAAATCTTACCGCAAAAAAAATTCAATTAACTAATTTTATCACCATTTATTTTGACAATCGGGGAATTCCCTATACTGCATATACAGATACCACAAATAACACGCCACTGGCAGGTAACTCGACGATTACGGTAAGTCCGCTCAGTGGAGGGGCAACAGCAGTCGGTGTAACAATAACGCCATTAACAGGATACATACCATGAAAACAAGCCGCGGCTTTACTCTTATCGATGTAATAGTGACTCTAACTGTTGTGGCTATAGCTTGTACGATGGTCATAACATATATAGGCACATCATTTATACAAAGCGCTGTTCCCGCCGGTTTGGTCGGCAGGCAGTATGCTCTCATTCAGCAGATGGAAGTGATTACAAGTGAATACCGTAATCGACTTAGTAACGGGACATTGAATTTAACAACTTTTAAAAGCAACTACATTGATACAAATAGCGTTTTGTATGTTGACAGCGGTAATACTTCCATCAAAACGTTTAACAGCGGTAACTATGTAACGGGGAACGTGCTTGTAGTGACTTTGACTAATGGAACGCCTCCGCAATCTCTCCAGAGTATATTTACGCAGTAGGTGAGAAAATGAAGCAATGGAAATTGAAAAAAGAAGCAGGCTTTACTTTAATTGAAATGATAGCTTCCCTGGTCATTCTGGGGATTCTGGCTATAGCTTTAAGCAGCGCGATTATGTATGGAGTGGGGAATTTAATTTATACTCGCGAGGCCGATCAGTTATCGCAAAAAGCGCAGCTGGCAATGGCCAGACTCGACCGGGAGTTAGTCGATGTTCGGGCTATATCATCCGTGTCGGCAAATCAAATTAATTACACATTGTCTTCCGATGGTAATCAATACACAATACTAATGGCCAATGGTCAAATAACTCTGCAGCAAGGAGCAAATACGGCATGGCCGTTGGTTGGTGGAATTTATACCAATAACGGCGATACAGCTTTTCTCACTTACTATTATGCAAACGGAAGTAATTGGAGCGTTGAGTCTAATAATACAATTAATCAATTGTCGCTGATAAACGTGGCAATAGCTCTCAGCTTTCAACAAAGCGGGCAATTAAAATATAATATGCCATTAAGATTCAATACAACTATAAATCCGAGGAATAACAATAAAACTATCCCCATTGCCCCAAACATAACTACTCAATAAAATTGGTATAAAAAATGAAAATTTCACAGAAATATTTTGCAGCAGGGAAATCTCCAGCGGGAGCAACTTTAGTAATCATTATACTTTCCATGCTTGTCCTAACTGTTATCGGAGTGGCGATTTATTCGCTGACTTCCACAGCCGCTTTAAATCAGGTAATTGCTCAAAGAGCGGCGAGGGCTTTTTATTTAGCGGAATCAGGTATAAGAGTTGCCAGCAGTGAATTTAGAATTGTTCCACAAAGAATTGACCCTAATGACCCTAATAGTCCAGATAACTCCGCTGCCAGAGATAAAAAGTTAATTAGCCTTCAGGGACTAGTGTTTCCTCTGCCCAATAATCAAGGCCAATTTGCGTTAGATGTATCGCCTGATTGGGTTTATGCCCAGACCGCGCAGACAGGAGCTACAATAACCCTTTATTTTTCGGGAGATCTTCGCCCAGATTTAAAATTAACTTTTCCTGCAGGGCTTCCTGCAGGAGGCATACTTAAGCGAAAAGGTTATACAAGCATAGCCTCTTTTAATACTGCACCAGTAATAGGGAGTTTCTCTGCACCAAATGGCACTTCGATTATATTTAAATTTGCCGCCGCTTATCCCTATACGTTTATTATACCCTCCGCTAATCTGGCTGATGAAGGTTACATTGGATATATTTACAATTCACCGCAAACCGTCAATGCCGGCGGAGACCTTGTTCTGGAGAACACTAATCCAGTTAATAAAGCGGCAATATTTCCCCCGGAAAACGGTACAATTTATGTCGAACATGTTGCCACATATCCGGCGCCGACGGGTGGTAGTGGTCAGTCGTATCCCGTTATGTCCCAGTACACCTATGATGTCCGTATTCCATATGTAATAGATCCAGCTTCACCACCAGCTACGGTAACTTTACACAACATCCAGGCCGTTCCCGGTACGCCGGCGGGATTTCCCCTGGTCATTTTGTACAATGCTGCTGATCTATACGGTGTTGATGTTTTACATACAACACGTATATATTTAGGAAAAACTCTAACAATTCAATCTACGTCAACTTATGGCAATTAGTCCCATAGGTGATATTTGAGGAGATAAGAATGAAAAAAACAATTGCCTTATTATTAATCTGCCTGATTGCCGGTTTAGCCGATTATGCCTTGGCCGCACAAAAGGTAATGACTGTTTATCAACGTGCGGCGGGCGATGAGGCGGAGCCACATAGTATAACCGGAATTAATGACTTTGCTGCTCCAGTGGGCACCGGTGTGACAGTAGATAAACCAAATGCATTAATTCGCTTAGGCGGTGGAACTGCGAACACCGAGGGCGCTGCCTGGTATGGGGGAGATAGTGACGCCGGTTATTGCGTCAACGGGATATGTAATTTTGGTATTGGCATTCGCGCTTATTTTGAATTTAGATTTTTGAACGTTGATAGCTCCGTAGATAGTACAGCATATGGTAATGGATTTACTTTTGCCATTATCAATGGTTCCAATAATGTTAAAACTGATAGAGGAGGGAGTCCCGCGGGAAATGTCTGGCCAGCTTTAATGGCCTATGCGGGGCCGGGCAATGATACAATAAATTATTTGGGTTTGCAGCCGCCCAAAATGGCGATTGAATTTGACACATATCCCAATACTAACGCTGCTACCACATGCGACACTGCCGCCCATATTAACAACAACAGAAACGATGCAAACAATAATAATCATTTGGCTCTCATGCTTTGGGGTTCGAATCCAGCCACAGCTTGTTCAACTGGTACCGCGGTTACTTACGATGACAACAGGCATGGCGCCGGCAACGGCAAGACAGACATTTCCTATCCTTCAAATTCAGCCAACGGTGATGGAACCGGTGATGGACTCAGTGATGGAACCGGCGGCTATTACGCAGGACCAACAGTTACCTGGCTGGAAGATAACGTTGTCCATCTCTTTAGAATTGAGGTTATCCGGGGGGCAACTGTAAACGCATCAGGGACTGATTACAATTATAAGGTAAAAGCCTGGGTAGATTGCGCCGGTTGTACTGCTGCTCAATTGGCTGCTTTTAAAGATACCAGCATTCCTTATCCACCTACCCCTACCGGTTTGGCACCGCAAATTAATCGATTAATAGCGCTTTCCACAGCTCTTCATACAACTGGAGCCGCCAATTTTAACACAATGCTCTTCGGCTTTACGCAAGCTACCGGCGCCCTGGCCCAAGCACAAAATATTGAAATTAAAAACTTTGTAATTTATTTCCCCCCGTGTGCCAGTGATGTGCCGCCGGGAGGGGGATGGACATACTGTGCGGACGAGAATGGGACATGTACCTTCAGCGGTACCAAGCTCGTGGCCTATGGTTTGAATTGTTTTTATAACTATCTGAATGCAACCACTTCTATAGGTTGCGACAACGCAACCTTCGGTTCCGGCAACGCCACCGCCGGTGACCCGCTTTACGGCGTAGTCAAGAAGTGCTATTATAAATAAATTAACCCAGTGATTTTTAACATTACATAGGCGAACCCCGGATAGTTGGTATTCACTATGAATGACGATAATTCTTTGCAGACCAAACTTTTAGATATTCGCGAAAATAATGCGATTATCAAAGAAGTCAAATTTATCACCTCCCTGATTAATCCTGAATTTTATTTTCAATATTTTGATCAAGCCTTCCTTGATGTGGAAAAACTGTTTGGCGGCCATTATCCGGGATTTCGGGCCTGCAATACCCGTTATCATGACATAAAACATACAACCATTGTTCTCCTGGCTATGGCGCGTCTCCTGCACGGCGCGTATGTGGCCGGTATTGAATTTACGGATAAGGACATAAACATCGGTTTGATCGGCGCGCTGATGCATGATACCGGTTACATCCAGTCGCAGGATGATCTGGCAGGCACAGGCGCTAAATATACTTTGATTCACGTCCAGAGAAGTATCATCTTTTTTCAAAATTATTATGCGCAGGAAAAATATTTTGCAGATGATTTGAATAACTTTCACGACATATTATATTGCACCGGCATCAAAACACAAATTGGCAATGTCAAATTTTCCTCTCCGAAAATTGAAATTCTGGGGAAAATTCTCGGCACCGCTGATTTGTTGGGGCAAATGGCCGATCGTTTTTATCTGGAAAAACTGGTTTTTTTATTTCATGAATTCGAGGAAGCTAAAGTTCCCGGATTTGCCAGTGAGCTCGATCTGTTAAGCAAAACCGTCGATTTTTACAGCAAGACGAAACAAATGTTTGCAGATGATCTCGGCAATGTCAACCGGTATATGATCAATCATTTTAAAGAACGCTGGAATATAGAAAAAGACCTTTATGCTGAGGCTATCGAAAAGAATATCAACTATCTGAAATATATTCTCAAAAGTAATTACAAGAATCTCCATGCCTGTCTGCGCCGCAACGCTATAACTCTTCAATAATTGTTTGTGCTAATAGAACAGGCCTATGAAGAAATCGAAATCTGATAATTCTATAACTAATTGACTTTTTATGTTGATGTGTTATCTTTCATAAGATCGGTAAAATGTCGGTGGTTATTATGAGAAACAAGAGGAGGAAGCTGTGAAGATATTTGTCAGAAAAGGAAAACTGCAAGATGCTAAAAGCCAGGTAATAATTTTGAACTTTTTTGAAGATCAAAAAAAATTATCCGGATCTGCACAAATCATCAATCAATTATGCGGCGGAATAATAACTGAATTAATAAATAATCGTGATTTCGAAGCCAAGCCTTCTCAAGTATCCATAATCTATACAGGAGGAAAAATTCCGGCAAAAAGAATAGCTCTTGTCGGTTTGGGTAAAAAGAGTGAAATTAATCTGGAGAAAATTCGTGCTGCTTTTGCCAAAACGATGCAGCATTTACGCAGCCTTAATATTAAAGAAGCGGCAACAGCAATAGATTTAAGTCTTCTGCCGAAAGACAAAGATAAAATTGTGCAGGCCATGGTCGAGGGAGCAATGCTGGGACTGTATCAGTTTATTCCATATAAAACCGTCGGCCGCGAAGACATCAAAGAGATGGAGCAATTAAATATTGTTGTTGATGGCAAGGATTTCTCGTTTATCGAGTCGGAAGTGGAAAAAACGCAAGTGATTACGCAAGCCGTTTATTTTACCCGTGATTTAATATCAGCTCCTTCCAATGAGATGACACCTTCTATTATGGCTCTGAAAGCACGTGAAATTGCCAGGAAACAAAATGTAACCTGCATAGTGCTGGATAAAGCAAAAATGAAAGAACTGGGAATGAATTCCCTTCTCGGTGTGGCGCAGGGAAGCAATGAAGAGGCTAAATTTATTATTCTCGAATATTCCGGTGCAAAAAAGAACGAAGCGCCGGTAGTGCTTGTAGGCAAGGGATTAACATTCGATAGCGGCGGAATATCGATTAAACCGGCGGAGAAAATGGACGAAATGAAATCAGATATGTCCGGAGGAGCAGCGGTGATGGGCGCAGTCATGGCTGCTGCCGATTTACAGTTGCCGCTTAATATTATCGGACTTGTTCCGGCAACAGAAAATATGCCCGGTAGCAAGGCTTATAAACCGGGCGATATCTTCAAGTCATATTCGGGGAAAAATATTGAAGTTATCAATACGGATGCTGAAGGACGATTAATCCTCGCCGATGCCCTGACCTATGCCGCGAAATATAAACCGGCGGCAATAATTGACATTGCTACACTTACCGGCGCCTGCATCATAGCGCTGGGAGATGATGTTATCGGTATGCTGGGAACCGACGATAAGCTCAAGGGTGAAATAAATAAAGCTGCCGAGAACACAGGGGAACTCGTGTGGGAAATGCCTTTATGGGAATGCTATCACGAGCAAATAAAAAGTGACATCGCCGATTATAAAAATAGCGGAGGCCGGGCTGCCGGGACAATCACCGCGGCTGCTTTTTTAAGTAAGTTTGTTGGTGATTTTCCTTGGGTTCATCTGGATATAGCCGGTCCGGCATGGAGCAGTAAAGATAAACCATACACACCTAAAGGGGCATCGGGAGTAGCCGTCCGTTTGCTGGTGGAATTCCTCCGTAATCGTGTCCAAAAATCACGGGTATAATACCCCAAAGCAAGCTTTAATGTATTATACCCTCCGCTTTGCGGGATTGTTCACCGCTTGGCTTTGCAAGCGGGATAATTCGTCATGCAAGCTTCATCACACTTTATTTCTGAAGCTTGGGACTCATTACAATATCGCCCCACTTAGCTTCGCACGTGGGATAATTCGTCCAACAAATTTCAGTGCGCTTCGCTTTTGAAATTTGGGACTCATTACAACTTACAGATATTANNCTGCGCTCGTAATATCTGAGTTTCATTATAATTGGAGTTTCACAAATAATATGCCGCCACTCCTGGAAATTAAAAATCTTATAACGGTATTTGATACTACCCGTGGCAGGATTAAAGCCGTTGATGGCGTGTCCTTGAGCGTAAATACCGGAGAAACTCTGGGAATAGTCGGAGAGTCAGGTTGTGGCAAAACCATGCTGGCTTTATCCATCATGGGACTTATTCCGCAAAACGGCAGTATCATAAATGGCGAAATTACTTTTCTGGGCAATGACCTTTTAAAAATGTCTGCCAATGAAATTCGTGCCAAACGCGGTAACGAAATGGCCATGATTTTTCAGGAACCGATGACCTCTCTCAATCCGGTATTTCGCGTCGGTGAACAAATAGCTGAAGTTATAAAGTTGCATCAGAACCTGTCGGCCAAAGATGCTTTTGCTTTGAGCATTAAAAAATTGCAAGAGGTGGGAATTCCGCAGCCGGAAAGAAGAGCGCAGGATTATCCGCATCAATTATCCGGTGGCATGCGCCAGCGGGTGATGATCGCCATGGCCATGTCCTGTCATCCGCAGCTATTGCTGGCTGACGAACCGACTACGGCATTGGATGTTACCATTCAGGCGCAAATACTGGATTTGATTTCAATGCTGAAAGAAAAAAACAATATGGCGGTGATATTAATCACGCATGATCTCGGGATTATTGCGCAGGCAGCAGAAAAAGTTGCGGTGATGTATGCCGGGAAAATTGTCGAGAGCTCCAATGTGGAAGAAACATTTGCTGATCCGCTGCATCCCTATACCAGAGGCTTAATAGATTCTCTGCCGGTAGGATGCACAGGTGGAAATGAGGACAGGGATAAATATCTCAAGACAATTCCCGGTTCTGTTCCCAGTTTATATGATCTGAAGCCGGGCTGCCGTTTCCTGGAGAGATGCCCATACGCTGATAATAAATGTGCCGGGAGAGAGCCAATTTTAGAAGAATTCGGACCGGGTCATTGGGCTGCCTGCTGGAATGTTCGAAATATTCAAAAAGAAAAACATTAAATAGCGAGCCAATGATGTCTGCTTTACTGGTTGAAATTAAAAAAATAAATAAAAAATATAATCTCGGCAGCGGAATATTGAATTCCCAAAAAAGAATTGTTCATGCCGTTAATAATATTGATTTGCAATTATATCGAGGTGAAACTCTGGGGCTGGTTGGTGAATCCGGGTGCGGGAAATCTACCCTGGCGCGGCTGATAATCAGATTAGAAAAACCGTCTTCCGGTCATATATTTTTTCAGGGTGAAGACATCTTTTGTTATAATAAGGAGAGACTAAAAACATATCGCCGTAATGTGCAGCTTATATTTCAGGATCCATATTCATCTCTCAACCCTCGAAAATCAGCAGCGAGCATAATTAAAGAGCCGCTGATTATACATCATATTGGTAAAAGTAATGAGCGCGAAGAATCCGTTTTGGAATTAATGGCGAAAGTAGGTTTAAATAAGGAGCAGGCTGACCGTTATCCTCATGAATTCAGCGGCGGGCAAAGGCAGCGTATTGGAATCGCCCGCGCTTTGATTTTGCGGCCGGAATTAATTATTGCCGACGAACCGGTTTCTGCTTTGGATGTATCCATACAGGCACAAATCCTGAATTTGCTCAAAGATTTAAAACAAGATTTTGGTCTAACCTACTTGTTTATTTCACACGATTTGAACGTAATTCGCCATATGTCCGATCGCATTGCTGTTATGTATTTGGGCAAAATTGTGGAAATGGCGGCAAACAGTGATATTTATAACCGCCCCTTACATCCTTATACCCGGATGCTGTTGTCGGCATTACCGTCATGCGATCCCAAAATGAAAAGAAGAAGTATGGTAATCAGGGGTGAGGCCCAAATGGAGGAAGCTATTGGATGCAGCTTTCAAAGTCGTTGCCCGTATAAATCGGTAATTTGCAGTGACGCCGAGCCTTTATTAAAAGAAATAGAAAACAATAGATTTTGCGCCTGTCATTTTGCCGGCTCAATTTAATCAATGACATACGCTGAAAACAAGCTGAGTTCCGTTTGAAGCGTTGATGGAATTGATCCCGAAAGCGAAGCTATTCGGGATATCTCCAGGAAATATTCCCCGAAGCTTGCTGCGGGGATGTTCATTATGGAATTTATGAAAGAAGAGAATATTTATATAAAAAATGGTTCAGAAATAATTGAAGGATTATTATGTAAATATTCCGCAAACAAAGGTGTAGTTATTTGTCATCCGCATCCGCTGATGGGCGGATCAATGTATAACAATGTCGTGGAAGCAATACAAAAAGCTTTTGCTGCCGAAAAATATTCAACACTGAGATTTAATTTCCGAGGGGTCGGCAGGAGTACCGGAGTTTATGACGAAGGAAGAGGGGAGCAGGAGGACATTTATGCCGCAGGTAAATATATGAGTGATTCAGGCATAGCCAATATTGCTTTTGCCGGATATTCTTTTGGCTCCTGGGTCGGTTCTAAAGTCATAAAAAATAATAATAGTCCGTTCATGACGAGTTTATTCATATCGCCGCCAAATAATTATTTTGATTTCAATTTTACTGAATTAAACGATAAAGTAGCCCTGATTATCTGCGGAGATAAAGATCAGTTCTGCGATGTAGAGGCTATAAAAGAATATGCACAAAAGATTAATGCAAAATTGGCAATTATTCCCGAAGCTGATCATTTTTATATGGAAAAAGAAAATGAACTCATCAATATTTTGCATACTTATCTAATTAGTTAAAAGAGTAATAAAATTATAAAAAAAGCTTGATTTTAAAAAATAATGATGTTAATTTAATGCACAATGTAAGGAAGCCGATAATATATCTATAAAGATGAAGGCGGCTTGTGGTAGGAATTAGTTAGTGCTAAGTTTTACAAGAAAAAAATTAACCGCAAAGAATTCTTAAAAAAGAAGAAGAATTCGTGCGGTTTTTTTGTTTCTGACAGGATTAAACCTGCTCGGGAACGAATATTTGAAAGGAGGGTTTTTAACTGTGGCAGAAGGAAAAGTAAAGTGGTTCAACGAGAAGAAGGGGTTTGGCTTTATTGAAAATGATGAAGGCGGTGATGTTTTTGTTCATTATAGCGCTATTGCAGGAACCGGATTCAAGACTCTTTATGAGGGTCAGAGAATTCGCTTCGACATTGAGCAGGGTAATAAAGGCCCCAGCGCTACCAATGTCCAGCCACTATAGTAATTCTAATTAATTATAAAGTTAAATCGAATTGAAAATGCCCCTGAATGGGGCATTTTTTTGTGAGACTCCGATTCCGAAAGCGTAGCGTAGCGGAATCGGTAAGTCGAACAATCCCCGAAGCGAAGCTGCAGCGGGATTAGTGACACCTTATTATGCAAGTCTGACGGATAACCAAAATGTCACAAGTAACCTAATAACCTAAAGGTTATGCGAGGTCACAAGTAACCTAACCACGTAAAGGTGGCAAGCGGTCAAAAGTCACGAAATGTTTCCAAAGATTGCCTTGGTATTCATACTCGTGATTCATGCACATCAACAGCGAAACGACGGAGTTCTTTTCTGGCAAAAATGAGAATAATGAAAAATACAAAAACATTAACTACAGGTAAGGCTAACCATGCGCCCAATAGACCAAACGATGATGATAAAACTATTAATAACGGGATGAGTAAAATACAGTCGCGAAAGAAAAGCAGAAACATAGCCAGCGTTCCTTTACCTAATCCCATAAACATATTTATGAACATTAATGTCGGCGCCATAAATATGGGAATGACAACAAAAATTCGCAAAGCGGGTACAGCAATGGCTCTCAGTGCCGGGTCATTGGAAAATAGATTAATAATTGTCTCAGCGAATATTTCCAGAAGAAGTGAAGAAACCAGAGCAATGGAAATGGAAACTTTCAGGGCGACAAAGACAGATTCTCTGAGCCGCCGATAAAGTTTAGCCCCCGAACTATAGCCGACAATCGGCATTAAACCAAAACCAATGCCAAATAAAACCATCGTCACAAGCCCATTTACGCGGAAGCAAATTCCCAGAGTAGCAATTGCCAGAGAGCCGAAGTGCGCAAGAATATGATTATAAATTACCAGCACAAGACTAATGACTAAATTAATAACAATGGACGGAAACCCAGTAGAATAAATTGATTTAATTGTGGCAATATCCGGCAGAAGATAATGCCATTTAAGTTCGTATTGAGAAGATCTCAACTGCATAAAATGGGCAGAAAAGAGACTTGCCGTAAACTGGGCGATAACAGCGGCAAGCGCCGCGCCTTTTATTCCCATTTGCGGAAAAGGGCCCAGTCCAAAAATTAAGAACGGATCGAGAATTGCGCTGGCCAAAGAAGATATCAATACTACAGACATGGATAAAAAGGGCCTGCCTTCGGCACGCAGTAAATGATTAGACATCATGGAAAAGAAGAGAAAGGGAGAGCTGAAAACGATTATCATCAGATAATCGCGGCAAAGAGGCATAATTTCCGGGGTTGCGCCGAAATAAACGAGAATGTTATCATGAAAAAAAAGAACGGATAAAATGATAATAAGGCCGAAAAATAAAGAAAGAGAGAATATCTGGCCGGCAGTTTGTTTTGCTATGATATGTTTACCGGCGCCGAACATGCGCGCCGAATAGGAACCAGCGCCGACGCCGGTGCCGATACCAATTGCGGCGAAAATTAATTGAATTGGAAAACATACTGTCAATGCGGCCAAAGCCTGTGAGTTTAACCGGGCCAGCCAGAAGGCATCAATTAAATTATATAGGGACATCGCCATCATGGCGATGATCGAGGGCCAGCTCATTTTAATAATCAGCGGAAAGATAGCTTCTTTTCCCAGATCAAGTCTTTTATGCATTGTTTATTGTGAAACTCCAATTCTGAAAGTGCAGCGCATAACCTAATAACCTAACCACCTGATACCCTAACCACCTGAAGGTGGNNCCTAACCACCTGAAGGTGGCAAGAGGTCACGCGAGGTTACAAGTAACCTGAAGGTCACATGCCGGGATTGGCAAGTTGTAATGAGACCCAAACTTCAGAAATAATGTGCATAACCTAACCACCTGAAGGTGGCAAGAGGTCACAAGTTGAAGTTTGTAAGCCGAATTATCCCGTGTAAGCAGGGGTATAATACCCCGCAGCGAGCTCGCGAATAAGTTTCCCAAGCTTGCGTTGGGGTTCCCGTGATTGCCGATGATTTGTCGAATATTACAACTTTTTGCAGCATCATCAATAATGGCAAAAAGTTGATGTTTATAGTAAAGGTGTGCTTGATTACACGCAAAGACGGATAATTTCAAGGCAATAAAAATGGCAAAAAATCTTATCGTTATTTTAGGACCGACGGCATCAGGAAAAACAAGAATGGCAGCGCAGTTGGCACATGATTTAAACTCTGAAACAATCTCGGCCGATTCGCGTCAAGTATATAGAGGCATGAATATTGGCACGGGTAAAGATTTAAGCGAATATAATGTAGAAGGAAAGTGTATCCCCTATCATTTAATTGATATTATCAATCCTGATGAAGAATTCAATCTGTTTGAATACCAAAAAAAATTTTATGAAGTTTATATAAAAATTATTCGAAAAAACAAAATACCTGTCCTGGTCGGCGGGACGGGGCTTTACCTGGAGTCAATTCTCCTCGGCTATCAGCTGTCACCGGCTTTTCCGGATACAGAATTCAGGGGAATGTTAAAAACAAAATCAATAGATGAGTTGAGGGAAACACTCTTGGAATTAAAGCCGCAACTGCATAATAAAACAGATTGTGAAGATAAAAATAGATTAATCAGGGCCATAGAAATAGAAAGAGCACGCAAAGCAGGTTCAGCCGCAGATATCGCCAAGCCCCTCATTGACGCTGCCGTATTCGGTATCCATTGGGAAAGATCCATACTGCGGAAGCGAATTACCGCAAGGTTAAAAGAAAGATTGGAAAACGGAATGATTGCTGAGGTAAAATCTCTGCAGTTGTCGGGATTAAAATGGGAACGCCTTGATAGTTTTGGTTTAGAATATCGGTATATTGCTCAATATTTGCAAGGGAAAATTGATTACAGTGAAATGTTTTTAAAATTAAACACGAGCATCCATCAATTTGCCAAACGACAGGAAACCTGGTTTAGGCGCATGGAAAGAAAAGGCATTAGGATTAATTGGATCGGGGGAGATGATTATAATTTATTGTTGAAACTCCTATTCCAAAAGCAAAGCGTATAACCTGAAGGTCACAAGTAACCTAATAACCTAACCACCTGATACCCTAAAGGGCACAAGAGGTGGCAAGAGGTCATGCGAGGTCACAAGTCGGAATAGGTAAGTTGTAATGAGACCCAAGATTCGGAAACAAAGTGCACCGAATCTTGCAGGTCGAATTATCCCGCGCAGCGGAGGGTATAATACACCGCAGCGAGCTCGCGAATGAGTTTCCAAAGTTTGCTTTGGAGTTCCCGTGATTAAAAGAAAGCCTTATTAAATATCTTCAATGAAAAAACCTTCCTCAATTGATCATTATATAAATAATTCAACAGTCAGTGAAAAATGGAAAATAATCACTGATAATAAAGAAAATATTTCGCAGATCGTCGTTATACCCGCTTACGCGGAAAAGGAAATGCTCTTTTCAACACTGACATCGCTTGCCCAAAACGATAATTCATCATTGGAAGGCACGCTTATTTTATGCGTAATCAATAATAAAAAGAGGGCTGCAACTGAAATAAAGACGAATAACAGGCAAACCATCGAATATCTGTCAGCGTTAGTGGGCAAAAGGATTTTTAAATTTGCTAAAGAATTAAATAAAACATTGCAGATTATAGCCGATACTCGTTTAAGAATTGGCTTCATTGATGCATCGTCGGAAGGTCATGAAATGCTGGAAAACGCCGGTGGCGTAGGAATGGCCAGGAAAATTGGAATGGATGCCGCTCTTAATGTAATCAGAAATTGTTCGACGTCAAAGAAAATAATTATAAATCTCGATGCCGATACATTAGTCCAGAGCAATTATTTAAGTTCAGTAAAAAATTATTTTACCGGAAATATAAAATCGGCAGTCGTAGCTTATGAACATCAGGAACCGATAATTCCTGAAGAAATGGCGGCCATTTACTGCTATGAGATTTTTTTACGCTACTGGGTACTGGGATTGAAATACGCAAACTCGCCTTACGCCTTTCATTCCATAGGTTCCACAATGAGCTGTTCTGCAGATGCCTATCTGGAAGTACGGGGCATGAACAGACGGGATGCCGGTGAAGATTTTTATTTTCTCAATAAATTGGCGAAAATTGGCAAAATCGGTTACAATAAGCAAACATGTGTTTATCCCTCGGCTCGCCCTTCACAGCGTGTTCCCTTTGGCACCGGAAAAAGAATACAAAGATTTCTTGCCGGTACTCATGATGAATATCTTTTATACAATCCGCGGATATTTGAAATATTGGCTGTATGGTTAGAAATTATGCGCACGCCATTCAATTATAATGAATCAGATATCTTAACAAAAGCTAGGCTTATTGATCCCATCCTCGAATCTTTTTTAATCAAGAGCGATTTTGCCGCTGTTTGGTCGCGGATCAGAAAAAATGTGAAAGACGAAAAAGTAATGATCCGGCAATTTAACGATTGGTTTGACGGTTTTAAAACACTTAAATTAATCAATTATATGTCCAAAGAAGTTTATGCGCCGATTAATATGTTTACCGCTGTGAATGAAATTTTAAACAAGTTGGGAATGAGCGAACACAAATACGGTAATGACCCTGATTTAGAGGGACAGAAAAATATTCTGCAACACATACGCAAAATAACATAATTATATAGAATCAGGATAATCTTCTTGACGTAGTAGTTTATTTTGAATATAGGTCAAAACACAAAATCAATCGTCAATAATTACTGGAGGAAATTAATGAATAAGCTAATAAATAAATATCTGTTATTTGTCTTCATACTGGTTATATGTGTTTTTCCGGCAAGTTGTGGTAACAGTGAGGAAAAGAAGAAGGACGATCAGAGTTCAACCATTGCTGCCGGTTCGGTTGCTCCGGTGGCGAGTGCCGTAAAGCAAGCCGGTACTAATGATATTGCTGTCAGTGTTGATGGGAATGTTTTAAAAAAATCAACAATTGAAAAGGATATAAAAGAAAAACTAAATACGTTCAAAGATAAGATACCCGCCGATAAGGTTACAGAAGTTCGGGCTAATATGAAAAAGCAGATGGTTGAAGAGTTTATCATGCGCACTCTTATGACCAACGAAGTTGCTAAAAGAAAAGTTGCAGCTACGGAAAATGAAATTAAAATAACAACCGATCAAATAGCGGCCAATCTTCCCCCCGATAAAAAATTGGATGCTTTTCTCAAGGAAAACAAAATTAGCAAAGATGATATTATTTTAGGCATCAAAGTGAAAAAACTAGTATTACAGGATATGGGTAAAAAAGCTAAGCCATCGCCAAAAGAGATCAGCAAATTTTATGATGAAAATAAGGATAAATTTATTATGCCGGAAAATGTGCATGTGCGGCATATTCTGGTGACGTTGGCTGAAGGTGATGATGAAAAAGTAAAAGCGGAAAAGAAGGCAAAAATAGAAGGCCTGCGTAAGCAATTATTGGACGGGGCAAATTTCGCCGAAGTTGCCAAGAAAAATTCCGATTGTCCCAGTAAAGAGAATGGCGGTGATCTGGGTTTAATTAAAAAAGGACAAACGGTCAAACCTTTTGAAGACGCTGCTTTTTCGCAGGAAAAAAATGTAATTGGACCGGTAGTAACAACCGAATATGGCTATCATGTAATTCAGGTATTAGAAAAAAATCCATCAAAGACAAGTTCTCTGGAAGAAGTTAAAAGTAAAATCGCAGCTTTTCTGGAACAAAAGAAACAATCGGAAGCTTTTAGTGCTCTTTTAAAGAAATTGAGAGAAAATGCCAAAATAGTTATCTATTAAAATTGATATAAAAGGATGAGAAATCCGCAAGGCCGGTAAAATAAACGATCGTCTCTGGCTTCTGGGCACGGAAGAATCGTGTGTATATTTAGTGGCAGGAAGTAAATCATCTGCCATAATCAGCGCCGGAATGAATTTTATTTTGCCGGAAGTTCTCAACCAGTTTAAAAATTTCCAGATAAATGAAAAAAACATCGCCCATATGATCATTTTGCATGCGCATTTTGATCATGTGGGCATTGTTCCTTATTTCCAACGTCATTTCCCGGATATTACCGTCTATGCATCTGCGCGCGGGTGGGCAGTGCTTTCCAATCCCAAAGCAATTAATGTCATCAATCAATTCAGCAGGCTGGTGACACAACGAGTTGCCGGCGCGGAAAATAAAATTGTCGGAATGGATTGGGAGTGGCGCGATGATGTCCGAGGCGCAACGCTCAAAGACGGTGAAAAGATTGATTTAGGTGATATTCAAATAGAAATATACGAAACGCCGGGACATTCTTCCTGCTCAATTTCCGCCTATATTCCGCAAATGTCGGCTTTGTTTCCTTCGGATGCCGTTGCAATTCCTTTTAAAGATGATCTGATTGTGGCAGCGAACTCCAGTATTGCTCAATACCAGCAGAGCCTGGAAAAGATGAATAAATTTAAAATAGAAATCATTGGCGCTGACCATTACGGGTATATTATTGAAGGTGAAGCAAAGAATTATGTGCAGGAAACCATCAAGGCAACCGCTGAATTGAAAACAAAATTTGAACAGACATTGATTATTGAAAAAGATATTGATAAATCAGCCGCTGTCCTTGTGGAAGAACACTACAGCAAACATCCTGATTATATCATCGCGCCGGAAATTCTTCACGGTGTCTATTGTCAGATGTTAAAACATCTGTCAGCAAATATGTCCCGCTAGCCGATTCTTTCTATTTAAAACTGTGTTCGCTATCCGGAAATGAACAATTTTTCACATCGGTAATGTAAGTGTTTACGGCCTTCCTGATTTCCGCATTTAGATTGGCATATTTCTTTACGTGCTTTGGTGTAAATTTATCGAACATTCCCAGCATATCGTTGATTACGAGAACTTGTCCGTCGCAATATATGCCGGCGCCGATGCCAATTGTCGGGATGGTGAGATTTTGGGATATTTGCTGAGCTAATTTTTCCGGAACCAATTCCAAAACAATCGAAAAAGCTCCTGCCTCCTCCAGTATCCTGGCGTCTTCAATTATTTTGATTGCGGCATCTTCTTTTCTGCCTTGAACCTTGAAGCCGCCGAGTTGATGTATTGACTGCGGCGTTAAGCCGATATGAGCCATTACCGGAATTCCGGCAGAAGTGATTTTGCGCACAATTTCCGCAGATTCTCTGCCTCCTTCAAGTTTTACCCCCTGTGCTCCCGCTTCTTGCAGGAAGCGGCCGGCATTGGCTAATGCAAGTTCCGGTGAAATTTGATAAGAAAGAAAGGGCATATCCCCAATTACAAGGGAGTTCTGTGCAGCGCGGGAAACAGCTTTTGTATGATGCATCATATCTTCCATAGTAACGGGTAAGGTAGTGTCGTATCCCAAAACTACGTTACCCAGTGAATCGCCTACCAGAATTATATCAATACCACATTCATCCAGAATGGAAGAAGTCATATAATCGTAGGCGGTAAGAACAGTTATTTTTTCACCAAGCTCTTTCATTTTCTTAATATCCAGAATAGTTTTACGGCTGCTTTTATTTTGAGTGCTCATGATCAATAGCTCCTTTTAAAAATTTGTTGATTATTTTGGCCTGTTGGGAATTTAAAGTTCCTTTCTTTTGGGCAATGTTATTTGTAATCAACCCCAGCGTTGAATACAAAGGTAAAAAATGAGGCAAAGTTTCTTTAATCGCGGCGATATGCTTTTGAACTGTTCCTGAGTCGCCGCGAGCTATGGGACCGGTCAGCGCCTGAATAGAACCGGATTTCTCAATATTTTTTAGTGTGCCGTAAACCAGGGGTAAATATGCCCTCCTCGCATTGGATTCATTAATGCCTACAGACTGATAAATTAATTCGACGGAATATAATAAAGCGACAAGATAATTGGATGCAAGGCAGGCGGCAGCATGGTAAAGCGGCTTTTGCCGGGGGGAAATAAAAAAGGGAATTCCACCTAAATCAACAACGATTTCTTTGGCCTGTTTTTCGGCTTTTTTTTCAGCAGTAATTCCAAATACGCTGCCCGGAATGCTTTGAATGGCGTTTGCAATTGAAGAAAAACTTTGCACAGGATGTATGCTGGCGATAAAGGCACCGGCTTTCTTGGCGGGCTCCAGGAGATCAAGGCTTCCCGCGCCACTCATATGAAAAACAAATTTTCCTGCAATGGCTTCGGAATGGGAGATCTCTTCACATACCGTTAGGATGAAATCATCCGGAGTAGTAATCAAAATGCAATCAGCATTTGCTATAGACTTGCGTTGTGAAAGGTAAGTTTTACCGCCGGTATAGCGCAGGGCATTATTTAAAGATTTAACTGATTTATCGGATATGGCGACAATTTCATGTCCTGCCTCTTTTAATAAATGGCCAATTGCTGTTCCCACCATACCCAGGCCAATAATAGCAAAATTATAAAATATTTTTTTTCTCATAATTTCCCAATCACTGCTTCCGTGGGATAGTTCAACTAACAAATTCTGCTGTGTTTCTTTATGGTGTCACTGATCCCGATTCGCTATGCTCACGGGATAATTCGACTTGCCAATCCCGCTTCACTTCGTTTGCGCGATTGGAGTCTCATTACAAAAAAAAGGTCTCCCGCAAACGGAAGACCTTTGTCAGACAGTTTAGTGTTTATCGTTGCCGTCTCAGTCAGTTAAAAGGATCCAAGCGGTAAAGCTTATTAACACAGGCACCTATAATAGTCAAATACTTTTTAAAGTCCACCTTGTATTTAGCGATATACTTAGCTATATAAATATTGGGTGAGATAATGAAAGAAATTGATTTAATGATATTCGATTTTGACGGTACACTGGTATCATCTGGAGCGGATTTAGCCAATGCTGTAAATTTTACTTTGAAAACTATTGGTTTGAATAAACGAACTGACGAGGAAATAATCGATTTTGTCGGCGATGGTGTAAAAAAGCTGATGCAACGGGCATTGGGACAAGGCAATTTGCATCGCTATGAAGAAGCCATGGTAATTTTTAGTCAATATTATGGTGAGCACCTTTTAGATAATACAATACTCTATCCGGCAATTGAAAATGTATTAAAGTATTTTGCTGAGAAGTTAAAGGTTATTTTAACTAACAAACGTTTTAGTTTCACAATTGCCATCGCAAAGGGATTAAAAATTGATCAACACTTTGTGGAAATTATCGGCGAAGGTTCCACGCCTTACATTAAACCGGACCGGTGCCTGGTTGATTGGCTACTCAATAAATACAATGCGGCTAGAGAAAAGACGGTTATTATCGGTGATGGTATTAATGACATTATTTTGGCCAGGAATTCTGGAATATTATGCTGTGCTTTTTTAAACGGACTGGGTAAACGAGAAGACCTGCTGGCGGAAAAAGCCGATTATTATTGTGAAAACATTTTGGAAATTAATTCACTCTTTTATTAGTGAGACTCCAATTCCGCAAGCGAAGCATATAACCTAATACCCTAACCACCTGATACCCTAAAGGGCACAAGAGGTGGCAAGAGGTCACAAGCTGAAGTTTGCTGGTTGAATTATCCCGCGTAAGCAGGGATATAATGTCAGTGATTAGATATGATTGAAAAAATTATACAGACAATAGAAAGATATAGATTACTCGAAAACGATGAGCGTGTTGTTGTGGCTCTATCGGGTGGTCCTGATTCCACAGCGCTTTTAGTAGTCCTTTCCCCAATAGTTTCCCAATGGGGGATACAGTTGATTGTTGCTCATTTTAATCATGGATTGCGTGGTAAAGATGCGGATAATGACGAAATATGTTCTCGGAAATTGGCGAAGAAACTGGGTTGGGCTTACATCACAAAGAAAATACAAATTAAGTCAATAAAAAAGGGGATTTCTCCGGAAGATTATTATCGCCAGCAGAGATACAAATTTTTAGAAGAAGTTGCCAGGACTTACCATGCCCATAAAATAGCCCTGGGACATAATTTGCAGGATCAAGCCGAAACAGTATTACTTCATCTATTGAGGGGCAGCGGCCCGGAAGGATTACAAGGTATTTTACCTTTACGCGACGGGAAATATATAAGGCCACTGATTGAAATAACACGAGAAGAAATTATTTCATTTTTAAAAGACACCGGAACTCCATATCGTAAAGATATTTCCAATGAAAACAAATTGCATCTGCGTAATAAAATTCGCTTGGATCTTCTACCCTATTTAAGAAAGGAATTTAATCCTAAAATTGCTGAAACTTTGGCGCAAATGGCCGAAATTATCCGTGAAGAAAATAAATACATGAAAGAATGTGTTGGTAATGCCTTAAAATCAACCTGTATTAAAAAGAAGAAAAATATTATATCTATTAATATAGAATATTTCTGTATGCTGCCCGTGGCTATTCAGAGGAGATTATTGAAGGTGCTTTTAGAGGATTTCAGTCCGCAAAAAAATGGTATTTCTTTTTTACATATAAATTCAATTAACCATCTATTGCGGCATTGCGAATCGGGGAAAAAGATTTCTTTACCATTCGGCATTGAAGCAAGGCGCGAATATGAAAATCTCATTCTGGAAAAAGGAAGAGAAATTACCCGCAGGACTGCCGGTGAACATCGTGTCGAAATTCCGGGAACGATTTTCATCGAGGAACGGAAATTAACAATCAGTTTTCAAAAGATTAAAAAAGATAAGGTTGATTTCACCGTTAAGAATAAAGACTATTTTGATCTGGATAAAATACAACTTCCACTGGTAGTGCGTAATAGGAGAGATGGTGACTGGTTTCAGCCACTCGGTACGCAAGGCAGACAAAAGCTGAAATCGTTGTTTATTGACCATAAAATTCCTCAAAAGAAACGAAATGAAGTTATGTTGCTGGCCGATCAGCAATCGGTTATCTGGATAGAAAATATACATTTAAGTGATAGAGTCAAATTAACTCCCAAAACAAAAAATATTCTTCAATTAGAAATAATTTGAGATAATTTCGATATTATTATAAAGCTCTACAATAATAATTAATTTAAGGAGAAAAATCTTGAACCCGTTTCAAAAAAATATTGCGCTTGTACTTACCGTCCTTCTTGTATTTTTGCTTGTCTGGCAGTTTTTTAATCAGCCAAAAACACCACAAAAGGACATGATTTACAGTGAAATGATTTCTTATTTGGAAAGTGGCCAGATCAGCGAAGTAACTATTCAAGGTGAAAATATTACCGGTAAACTGACCAATGGCAACGTTTTTAAAACGTTTGCTCCGAAAGACGAAAAACTAGTTACACAATTCAGAGAAAAGGGTGTGAAAATTACGGCTAAACCGCCGGAAGAATCACCCTGGTATATGACTCTGCTGGTATCATGGTTTCCCATGATTCTATTAATAGGTGTTTGGATTTTTTTTATGCGTCAGATGCAGGCCGGCGGCGGAAAAGCAATGGCTTTTGGCAAGAGCCGCGCACGTCTGATCACCGATAAGACAAAAAAGGTGACTTTTCAAGATGTTGCGGGTATTGATGAAGCCAAGGCGGAATTGGAAGAGGTAATAGATTTCTTAAAAGACCCCAAAAAATATACAAGGCTGGGTGGAAGAATTCCCAAGGGGTTGCTGTTGGTCGGCCCTCCGGGAACAGGGAAGACACTTTTGGCGCGTGCTATAGCCGGCGAAGCGGAAGTTCCCTTTTTGAGTATCAGCGGTTCAGATTTTGTGGAAATGTTTGTCGGTGTTGGAGCATCACGTGTACGTGACTTGTTCGGCCAGGCCAAGAAAAATGCGCCCTGTATTATATTTATTGATGAAATTGATGCGGTTGGTCGTCATCGTGGTGCCGGATTAGGTGGCGGGCACGATGAAAGAGAGCAAACGCTCAATCAGTTGCTGGTAGAAATGGATGGGTTCGAATCTAACGAAGGCGTGATACTCATTGCTGCTACAAACCGTCCCGATGTTCTCGATCCGGCATTACTGCGTCCCGGACGTTTTGACAGGCAGGTAATTGTACCGCTGCCCGATGTAAAAGGCAGGGAAAAAATTTTTGAAGTTCATGCGCGTAAAGCGCCCATTGCGGAAGATGTTAATTTTGCTATTTTAGCCAGAGGTACGCCCGGAACATCAGGTGCCGATATTGAGAATCTGGTTAATGAAGCTGTGCTTAATGCCGCCAGAGACAATAAAGAAAAAGTCAATATGAGCGATTTCGAATTTGCCAAAGATAAAATATTAATGGGTACGGAAAGAAAGAGCATGGTCATCAGTGATCTGGAAAAGCGCAATACGGCATATCATGAAACAGGGCACGCTCTTGTCGCCCGTTTAATGCCGGGCACCGATCCTATTCATAAAGTAACCATTATTCCCAGAGGTCGCGCGTTGGGTTTAACGCAGCAGTTACCGATAGATGAAAAACATACTTATCCACGGGAATTTTTAGATAATAATATAGCTATTCTTCTCGGTGGGAGAGCAGCAGAGGAGATAATTTTACATGACTTTACTACAGGTGCCGGCAATGACATTGAACGGGCGACAAATCTAGCCAGAAAAATGGTTTGCGAGTGGGGAATGAGTGAAAAACTGGGGCCATTGAGTTATGGAAAAAAAGAGGAACAGATATTTCTCGGAAGAGAATTTGCAACACATAAAGATTATAGCGAAGAAACCGCGAAAAATATTGATGTCGAAGTCATGTCTTTAGTCATGCGGAATTACGACAAGGCAAAAAAACTGCTTAATGATCATATCGATATTATGCATAAAATAGCAGGAGAGCTTCTGGAAAAAGAAGTATTAAACGGTGCGGAAATTGATGCCTTGATTGGTGATTCTTTACCGAAGGAATCCGTAAGCTGATAAAAATTATAATTTAGAAATATCTGCTGAGAGCAATTTATCTTTAAAATATTTGAGCTTGAGATATTCTTGTGAAAATAATCAATATTAAAGATTCCGCTGAGGCCATAGCAGTTTTTAAGAAAATCGGTGTCGATCCCTACGGGATAGATGCAATGACACCAAAAACAATTAATCTTAATATTTTAATTGAAAAACAACCCTGCAAAATTGCGAATATTATCAAGCAGGAGATGTTGTCTTTGGGTGGAGATGCCGCAGTCGCCCGCGGAAGTGTTGCCTGTAGTATTGATTCGAGCCGTATCTTGATCATAGGCACAATCAAGCAAATCACGGCTATGGCGAAGAAAATCGAAAAACAGCCTTTCGGATTGAATAAGCTTGCGCAAGACATCCTGGAAATAATAACAAATAGCGGACAAAGAGAATATAACTGGAAAACATCCCGCAGGAATATAAAGATGGGGGGAAAAACTCAGGTGATGGGCATATTAAATGTAACACCTGATTCTTTCTCTGATGGAGGGCTTTTTTACAATCAGCAAAAGGCAATAGATCATGGATTGCAGATGGTTGACGAAGGTGCCGATATTATTGATGTCGGGGGAGAATCAACACGTCCGGGCGCAAAATCCATATCACTTAGAGACGAATTAAAACGGGTAATTTCCGTAGTGGAAAGTCTGGTGAAGCAAATTAAAATACCGATTTCCATTGATACAACAAAAGCAGGGGTGGCCGTTCAGGCAATTGCTGCCGGTGCAGAAATAGTAAACGATATCAGCTCACTTCATGGCGATAAAAAGATGGCCAAAACGGTAAGGGATGCGAATGCCGCCTTAATCCTTATGCATATGAGAGGAACCCCCCCCCATATGCAAAAAGGAGATTTAGTTTATAATAATTTAATGAGTGAAATTATTGCCTATCTGAAAAAAAGCAAAGACCGGGCTTTGGCGGCTGGTATTGCTAAAGAAAGCATAGCCATAGATCCCGGTATCGGTTTTGGTAAAACACCGGAGGATAATTTTCGAATTATCAGAAATCTTGCCGAGCTGACAGAATTGGGGTTGCCCATTGTCATCGGTACGTCAAGAAAGTCTTTTATCGGCAAAGTATTGGGTGGGGAACCGCATCAGAGAATAGAAGGCACGGCTGCTTCAATGACTGCGGCAATAATGAACGGTTGTCATATCATCCGTGTGCATGATGTTGTCTATATGAAAAAAGTAGCAGCTATAACGGATAAAATACTCCATTCTTAAAAGGTAGATGATGATTTACGGTATTGGAATTGATTTAGTGGAGAATAATCGTATAGAAAAGATTATCACCAGATGGGGATCCAAATTTTTGCAGCGTGTATTCTCGAATGGAGAGATCAAATACTGTGAAAGACACGCCAAGGCATCAATCCATTTTGCGGCCAGATTTGCGGCCAAGGAATCATTTCTTAAAGCGCTGGGTATTGGTTTGGGTATGGGTGTTAAATTAAGAGAAATCGAAGTAGTTCATGATAATAATGGAAAACCTGATTTGGCTCTCCGCGGTGAAGCCAAAAAACAAATTGAAAAGAGATGCATCACGAAAACTCATTTGAGTTTAACACATACTGATAACTATGCAACGGCCATTGTTTTATTGGAAAAAAATATAATAAAGTGCTAGATAGCCGCGAGTTTTGATGAAACAGGAAAAGAAAGAGCTGGAAATTATAACCTGCAGTGCTAATGAAACTACCCAATTGGGAAAATGTATCGGAGAAAAAATAAGAGAGGGTGATATATTAGCATTATCGGGCGAGCTTGGTTCCGGTAAAACTTGCTTTACCGGTGGACTGGCTCGTGGACTGGGAATCAGCGATAAGTATCCGATAACCAGTCCTACATTCACTTTAATCAATGAGTATCCGGGAAGATGTAAACTTTATCACTTTGACGTTTATCGGCTTCGCGGTTATGAAGACCTGGATGATTTAGGTTATGAAGAATATTTTTCCGGTAAAGGTGTCTTAGTTATAGAATGGGCGGAAAAAATTGATAAAATTATTCCGGGTAACGCGTTCCGCATAAATTTTGAATACATTGATGAAAATGAGAGAAAAATTACCATTAAAGGCCTGAAAGAAAGGCTCAAAGAATTTGCCTTAGATAACAAAAGCGGAGGTTAATACAAATGGCTTTGGTTGTTCAGAAATTTGGAGGAACATCGGTTGCTGACATCGAGAAAATAAAGAATGTTGCCGCAAAAGTAATCCGTGAAAAAAAAGCGGGAAATGATGTGGTTGTAGTTTTATCGGCAATGGCCGGTGAAACGGACAAGCTGATTGCCCTTGCTCATAATGCGGTAGAATCACCTGACGGCAGGGAATATGATGCTTTAATATCAACAGGTGAGCAGGTTACTGTAACCCTGTTGGCAATGATTTTAAACTCGATGGGTTATCCGGCAAAATCATTTCTGGGATCCCAGATTAAATTCTTAACAGATAATGCCCATAAAAAAGCCAGAATTCTGGTTGTTGATACTGAAATAGTAAAAAGCGAACTCAAGCAGGGAACGATTGTTGTTGTTGCCGGATTTCAGGGGGTAGATAAGGACAATAACATAACAACACTGGGACGTGGTGGTTCCGATACAAGTGCCGTGGCACTGGCAGCAGTATTAAATGCAGATCAATGCGATATTTATACAGATGTCGATGGTGTTTATACGACTGATCCCAATATATGCAACAAGGCAAGGCGACTGGATAGAATTTCTTATGATGAAATGCTCGAAATGGCTATGACCGGTGCGAAGGTATTACAGCCGCGTTCAGTGGAAATGGCTAAAAAATATGATGTTCCTGTTTACGTGAAATCAACTTTTTCCGATGAAGGAGGAACACTTGTAACCAAGGAGGACAAAGATATGGAAAGAGAAGTAGTATCAGGTATAACTTATGATCGTGATCAAGCCAAAATTACAGTGGTTCATGTTCCGGATAAGCCGGGAGTAGCTGCTAAGTTATTTACGCCATTGTCTGAGAAAAATATAATCGTGGATATGATTATACAAAATGTCAGTCTGGAAGGTTTTACCGATGTCACTTTTACTGTTTCTAAGAAGGATTTAAAAGAAGCGGAAAAGATTATTCAGGATACAGCAAAAGCAGTTGTTGCAAAAAAGGTCGAGATTGATGATCAGGTATCCAAGGTATCTATAATCGGTGTCGGAATGGCAAGCCATTCCGGTGTTGCTGCAAAAATGTTTTCCACACTGGCCGATGAAGGCATCAACATAATGATGATTAGCACGTCGGAAATTAAAATTTCCTGCGTTATTCAGAGAAAATATACAGAGCTTGCCGTAATGGTGCTCCATGATGCTTTCGGTTTGGAAAAAAAATCTTCATAATCGAAAATAATGTACATATTAGAAAAACAAATAAAGGGATTAGTTGCTATATTTTTTCTTTTAGCGATTATTCCCTTTATTAGTGTTTTTTCCCATTCTTTCTTTGACTATAAAATCCCGAAATATGCCAACCAATCCGGCAATTCTTTAGCAGTAAAAATCGTCCAGAGAAATACAAATAAGGGAGTTTATTTTGTCGCGCCACAATCAACTTTTAATCAGTTGTTGCTTTCAACGGGAATCCATTTAGGTGCCCAAAAAGATTTTGTACTTAAAAATGGAATAAAAATAGAAATTGATTCCGGCTCTGATAATTCAGTCAAAACTGCAAAAATAGATAATGTTGACAGGCTTGCGCTGGGAATGCCTATTAATATTAACCGGGCAACAGAAGATGATCTGCTTTTAATACCGGGAATTGGCGAGAAAACAGCACAAAAAATATTAGAGTTTAGAAAGAGAATAGGTCGTTTTAATAAAATCGAAGAATTGACTCAAATAAAGGGAATAAAAGAAAAGAAACTGTCAAAATTTAGAAAGTATCTGTTTGTGGAATAGCGGTGAAAACTATTTGAAAGAATTATAATAGCTCAAGACGTTTTTAACATAATTTCTTGTTTCCCGGTAGGGGGGGACACTGTTATTGTATTTTGCTACTGTTCTTTCTCCGGCATTATAGGCGGCAAGCGCAAGCACTAAATTTCCACGATAATTATTGAGCAGATACTTGAGGTAGCGCACACCACCTTCAATATTTTTTTCCGGATGAAACGCATCTTCTACCTGCAATTGAGAAGCCGTTGCCGGCATGAGTTGCATTAATCCCTGAGCGCCGACGGGCGAAATCGCGTGATGATTAAAGTTCGATTCTGCTTTAATAACAGCTTTGATTAGCGCCGAATCAATTTTATATTTTTCGGCCATTTTAGTAATAATCTGATCAAATCTATTTATATCTATATTCGAACGGAAAAGAATTCTTTTTTCTCTCAAAATAAGAACGTATTTGGCATTAGGTATGGATGGCATATTGGTGAGATGCAGAACGCCTTCATTGTCAACATATTTATAAATATCGGCGTGGGCAAAATTGAATGCCATGAATATGGAAATAATAAACACGGCAAGGAGCGTTGTTAGATAAATATTTCCGTTAAAGGTAAAATTTATATGTAATTTATTAAACATAGTCTAATTTTACTTTATTGTAGTCATTACTTCAAGATATATTTTTTGAGCAATATTCATTATCACCATAATATAAAAATTTTATTACCGGTTTTTTCTGATTTCTAATGACATCAGACTAACCGATAAATTCCGTTTGCATATGTATTATATATCGAGTTTGTGAGGCAATATCTTTAAGAAAAGAAGATGATTCAATAATATTCGTTTGTTCTTGACAGAGGCATACTATGATGGTAATAACCTCAGCAATTTTCAACATGTCGGGGCGTGGCGCAGCCTGGTAGCGTATCTGAATGGGGTTCAGAGGGTCGGAGGTTCAAATCCTCTCGCCCCGACCAATTAAAAAATTAATATTTTTTGTTAGTAGTTATTTTCTTCCATTTTTTCTGTTCTGTTCTTATAACAGTTTGTCTGCTGTATCTAAGAGTTCTTGCAAAGACGCTTTTAAGTAATGAAGAATATTTCATGAGCAGAAATATTCTGGAAATGCTCTTATCAACTTCTGGATCATAGATGATCCATTTATTTATTATAATGCAAAGTGTTTGTATTTCTTATCCAATAAAAATCATAACCTGAAAAATAGACAATGTCAAAAAATATAACAATTCGGTAGTGTATCAGTTTGAATTTTGTTTTTCTAAATAATCATCAGCGATTTTTACAATGTCTGCCATTTCAAAAAGTTTATCAGTTATCCCTGCTGCCATAGCAGGAGTAACACGCAAAGTCTTATGAATCCGTACAAAGTTATAATAAACAAAATAGAGCGCGAGAGCGTGTTCATGGTTTTCTAATTTCTTTGAAAAGCCATTGGTTAAGCGTGTAAAACGGCGCATAGACATACGCATGGTTAGATTTTGACGTTCAACATAAGATGTACTTATGTCTTTTTTATCAGGTTTTCCTTCAATTACTTTTTTTAGGGAGCCATTACATTCAGCAGGACTATATTTCCCTTTTGCTGATTCCGGTGTGTCACCATAAAGTTTAACAAGTTGTGCGTAATCAATATCACCACCGAATGCACTTTCAACAGCTTCTAAATATGCCTTGTGACCGTCTGTTGTAAGTTGGACACGGTTAGTGAGGCGACTACATAGATCGTGCATTAAGGCGTATGCATAACTAGCATCACGACTACCCACAACCCAATTACAGATCAGCTTTGAATCAGCGTCTAAACTTGTCCAGTTCCAAACATCACTAGCACCGTAAACAACTTTTTTTGCGGTTTCTACGTTCTTCTGTTTAGCATAACAAAAAGCCCAAATCTCGTCGCATTGAATACGTTTGCATTTGAGGTTACGGACATGTTCATCATGGTACGCAGCACAAGCCTTTCCCGCGTCCACTAATAGCTTAACAACCGTATTAATGGAAATGCCAACCACGCGAGAAATAGATCGCATGGAAGAACCCTCGCAAAGCATGTTCAGGATTTGGACTCGTTTATCTAAAGTTAGCTTGTTCATGGCTTATACATAACACAGGAAAACCACAATAGCAAGCATTATTTTCAGTTTAAATAAATATTTTTTGGGATTATTTTTTTGAAATACCAAGCTGTTTTGTTTCTCTTTTGCTTATAGCATTTTGTAGTTCGTGATGAGGTAGAGTAATTTTTACATTTGTTTGTTTGGGAAAACGCCATAAATTTGCACCATGTCTTGCAGAAATATTACTTGAGGCCTTTGAAGAATATTTGTGACTAAGGGAATGAATAAAAACTTTATCGCAGGTTAACTCATCCTTTGAATCGCAATGTGCGGCGTCATCAATCTTTTGTATATTTTGGGGTATTTTTGATACGATTCTTGATTTTACGTTAAAAGAGGCAATATAACGATTATAATCTTTATCTTTATAACGACAAAGTCCCATGTCACTTAAAAGATCACGGGAACATCCTTCTATTTTTAATCCTTCAATTGACTCGCCAACTCTCACGAATTCAGTCATGTAGTTAAACTATTTTCTAATTTTGTAAGAGCTTCTTCCGCAACATCAATATCACATTGAAACATTGTTGAAATTTTATCTGCGTCAAAATTAAGTTCTGTATTTTTAATTAATGTGTAAACATTATTCGCTAAGATATTAACATCACAAACATTATTAGGGACAAGATACTTTTTTTTCACAATGTCGAATTGTTTTTTTGTTAAATTACCTTTATAATAGCTCAACTGATATCCGAGAAAATCTCTATTGCGAAATAAGGCAGATATAACGTTACGCATTAATGACATATCTTGCTGAGTTTGTTGAACTGGCATAATCATTATACTGACCTCCATATTTATATTTACGGCAATAATATTGCCCCCACTTGTTCCCATGTATTCTCCGGTCTGGTTCGGCGGGAAACATGAAATGGGAGCGACATATTCCAAAGGATATATCGCTTTAGATGATTGCGCTGTCTCAGCTTTTATATAATTAATACCACTCATTACTTTTTCCGCAGTTCATCTTTAATAGACGTTATTGCTACCATGGGAGCACCTTTTACAGCATAAAAGGTATTCCCATCTGGATCATATTCGCCATCAGCTCTTATTACCTGAATTATTGAAAACTTAACTCGGAGAATCGTGCCATCTTCCAGCTTTACAATAGCCGAACTCTCACTTGATTCCTTAATAGGTACATCCACCCCTTCCCCAATGTTACCATTAGGAAGCTGCAATTTGAACTTATTTTCAGCCATTTTTACCCCCACCTCTTCTTTGCTGCCTTTTTGGCAATATCTGATCGTTGTTGTTTTGTTAGCTTGTCGGCACGTGCTTTCGCACCAGCTTTCCCGCTTCGAGTTCTGCCAGATTTTGATTTAAGTAATTCTTCTATTTCGCCTGTAGCAAGACGTGCAGATACAATGGCGCATCCGATTAAATCAGCCGGTCTATGCTCACCATTCGGGCCAACTGCCATCAATATGACTCCTTCGTGACTATTTATTACAACGCTTTG
The DNA here is from genome assembly GCA_003142535.1 of Syntrophaceae bacterium. Taxonomy (GTDB): domain Bacteria; phylum Desulfobacterota; class Syntrophia; order Syntrophales; family Smithellaceae; genus Fen-1166. Next base: position 156,168 of record PLMQ01000064.1, on the reverse strand, counting down.
TGCTTTTATAGCATATTGTTTTTAATAACAACACTTTTTTAATAAGTCCAAAAGCACTATCAGCCTTATTTATCGGCTAATATATGCAATATTTTAGCAGCAAGCCCTATGCCATATACTAAATATAATGGCAATATTTTAATTTATTATATAGACTCATGAGCAGGAAATCAAGGGGCCCAAGAATCAAACTGATACACTGCCAACAATTCGCAGAGATAATAATTACTGGATTTGATATAAGATTAAGATTATAAAGACATTTCTCTTGCAATAAAACACATAATCAATTACATGAGCGCTCGCTAATAGGTTAATGTAACTGTTTTTTTTAAAAAATATGGAATATAATCCGCGTTGACATTTATTCGGGTAATGATAATATAATTCAGTATTATCCCCAAGCGAGAGTGGCGGAATTGGCAGACGCACTGGACTTAGGATCCAGCCCGCCTAAGCGGATAGGGGTTCAAATCCCCTCTCTCGCACCATTACTGACGGAAAATAATATTTTATAATAGAAGGAGATAAAAAGAGGTGAGCCAAGTTGTAATTAAATTGGAAGATCTTAGTCCGGTGAAGAAAAAGATGTCGTTTGAAATTCCCTGGATTGAAGTTAAAGAAGAGCTTGATGCAGCATATCGTAATGTCGGAAAAAAGGCGAAAATCAAAGGATTCCGTCCGGGAAAAATACCCCGCAAAGTTTTGGAAACATATTTTAAAGATCATGCCGAAGAGGACACCATAACCAATATAATTAATAAATATTACTGGCAGGCTATGGAAGAAAGGAGAATAGCAGCGGTTTCCAAACCGGATATTGCTCAGGAAGGTATAAAAGAAAATACGGATTTTTCTTTTACCGCATCATTTGAAATTGAGCAGGATTTCGAGCCCAAAAGTTATCAGGGAATGGCTGTAGAGAAGGAAAGAATTCAGATAACAGAGAATAATCTGGAAGACAGGCTGGGGCAAATACGACAAATGTTTGCCACTATGGAAGAAATCAAGGAAGAACGGCCGGTGGCAATTGGTGATTTCGTAACGATAGATTTTACAGGATCATTAAACGGGGAATCATTTAAGGAATTAAAAGCCGATAATTATTTTTTAGAACTCGGATCAAAGAAATTCATTCCTGGATTTGAAGAACAACTGGTTGGTATGAAAAGTGGAGAGACAAAATCTATTGGAGTGACTTTTCCTGAAGAATACCATGAAAAGAAATTTGCCGGCAAAGATGTAACTTTTTCCGTAACGGTAAAAGACATTAAAGAAAAAAAACTGCCGGAAATAGATGAAAATTTCATCAAGAATTTCGACAAATACGGTTCCCTCGAAGATTTTAAAAATGATGTTCGCAAATCTTTGGAAGAAGAGGCGGGGAGGATATCGCAAACAAACCTGCAGAATCGAATTTTGGATTCGTTAATCAAAGATAATGATTTTGAGGTTCCGGCATCGCTTGTGGAAAGGCAGATTTATTTTATGATGGCTGATACACATAAGAGAATGACTTCTGCCGGTATGGATGAAAAAAATGTCACCGAGCTTAGTTTGAAAATGCATGACAAATTTAAAGATGATGCCGTTAAAATTGTTAAATCTTTTCTTATCATAAAAAAGATTGCCGAAAAAGAATCTCTGAAAGTTGATAATGCTGATGTGGATAATTATATTAAAGATTTGGACGTAAAACATGGTCGGGATTATCAACAATTAAAAAGTGCCTATGAAAAAGAGGAAAGAAAAGATAGTCTCCGGGCTGAATTACTACAAAAAAAGGTATTTGACTTTATAGAACAACATGCCAATATTAAGACTATTGAAAAAACAGGAACGGAACCGGAGGTTAAATAGTGACATTAATTCCCATGGTGGTTGAACAGGACGGCCGCGGAGAACGGGCATTTGATATTTATTCGAGACTATTGAAGGACCGTATTATATTTTTAGGTACGGCTATAGATGATAATGTTGCCAATCTTGTTGTTGCGCAAATGCTGTATTTAGAATCAGAAGACCCGGATAAAGAAATATTCTTTTACTTAAATTCGCCTGGTGGTCATGTCAGTTCAGGTATGGCAATTTATGATACGATGCAATATATTAAATCGCCAATTTCGACAGTTTGTATGGGGCAGGCAGCCAGCATGGCCGCTTTGCTTCTGGCTGCCGGAGAAAAAGGGAAGCGGTTTGCCCTGCCGCATTCACGCATTTTGATCCATCAGCCCTTGGGCGGTTTCCAAGGTCAGGCCACGGACATTGACATTCAGGCTAGAGAAATTCTAAGATTAAAAGATGAATTAAACAGAATCATGGCCGATTTAACCGGTCAGTCTCTCGCCAAAGTTGTAAATGATACGGACCGTGATTATTATATGACCAGCGAGCAAGCTAAGGATTATGGTTTAATTGACGATATAATAATAAGAAAGCCCTCAGTTACGGAACAAATAAAGGAGAAAGTAAGTGATAAAAAGAAGTAAGGATAATCGTATGGGGCAGGGTATGCTTTTTTGTTCTTTTTGCGGAAAAATGCAAAGCGAAGTAAGAAAGCTGGTTGCCGGTCCTACGGCTTATATATGCGATGAATGTATTGAGCTTTGTCGCTGTATTGTAGAGGAAGAAGAAGATAAATCAATAGAGAATGACCGCAAAAAGGGATTACCGGAACCGAAAGAAATTAAGAAATTTTTAGATCAATATGTAATCGGACAGGAAAAAACAAAAAAAATCTTATCAGTAGCCGTTTATAACCATTATAAAAGATTATTTTCCCATGTAGATGCCGACGGAGTAGATATTCAAAAAAGCAATGTGCTTTTGGTCGGACCCACCGGTTCTGGAAAAACGCTTTTGGCGAAAACATTAGCTAAATTTCTTAATGTTCCTTTCACGATAGCGGATGCAACAACGTTAACGGAAGCAGGTTATGTCGGCGAAGATGTAGAAAACATCATATTAAGTCTACTGCAAAATGCCGACTATGATGTTACCAGGGCATCCAAAGGTATCGTTTACATTGATGAAATAGATAAAATAGCAAAAAAATCAGGCAATCCTTCCATTACCAGAGATGTTTCCGGTGAAGGAGTTCAGCAGGCGCTATTAAAAATTATGGAAGGAACGATGGCTAATATTCCACCGAAAGGCGGCAGGAAGCATCCGCAGCAGGAATTTATTCAGGTGGACACCACCAATATTTTATTTATTTGCGGAGGAGCATTTAACGATCTGGAAAATATTATTTCCAAAAGACTTGGTGCTAATGCCATGGGTTTTGGCGCCAAAATAAAAAGCAAAAGGGAAAAAAGAATAGGCGAAATACTTTCGGAAGTTCGTTCAGAGGATTTATTGAAATTCGGGTTAATTCCCGAGTTCATCGGCCGGCTGCCGGTTATAGCGGCACTGGATGATCTGGATGAAGCTACTTTAATTCGTATTTTAATGGAGCCGAAAGATTCCATTATTAAGCAGTATAAAAAATTGTTTGAATTGGAAAACGTAAATTTGAAATTTACAGACGGGGCTCTACGGGCTGTGGCTAAAGCTTCGATGGAAAGAAAATCGGGAGCACGTGGATTAAGATCAATATTGGAAAATACAATGTTGGAAGTTATGTACGAAATTCCATCGCAGCGTGATATTAAAGAATGTGTCATCAGTGAAGATGTCGTCACGAATAATGAAAAACCAATTTTGATATATGAAACAAAATCGGAATCTGCATAAGAGAATATACAGGTAAATAGTTATGTTTGATGAAAAGAATATTAATAATCAAGAAAAAACCATAGTCATTCCGCTTCTGCCGCTGCGTGATGTTGTAGTGTTTCCGCATATGATAGTGCCGTTATTTGTCGGACGGGAAAAATCAATAGCAGCGCTGGAATCAGCGATGAAATATGAAAAAGGCATTTTTATGGTTGCCCAGAAGAATGCCAAGAAAGATGATCCCGGTCAGGAAGATATCTACCGTGTAGGAACAATTGGCATCATCATTCAGCTTTTGCGTTTGCCGGACGGAACAGTCAAGGTGCTGGTCGAGGGTAAGATGCGCGGAGAAATCAAGGAATATTTGCAAAATGATGATTTTTTTCTCGCGAAAGTCAATGAGATTGAAGATATTGATGATCATAACGATATAAAAAAACAGGCGCTGATGCGCAGCATAAAAGAATCTTTCGAGCTTTATCTTAAACTCAGCAAAAAAATCCATGTAGAAATGATGGGGACGATAGCGGCAATTGAAGATGCATCAAAGCTTGCCGATGTTGTTGTTACTCATCTCAATGTGAAACTGGAAGATAAACAGAAGATAATGGAAGTATTCGATGTTACGGAACGTCTCGAAGCAATATACTCCTTAATGCTTTCAGAAATCGAAATCCTGCAGGTGGAAGAAAAGATCAAGCGACGTGTTAAAAAGCAGATGGAAAAGACGCAAAAGGATTATTATCTCAATGAACAAATGCGTGCCATTCAAAAAGAAATGGGTGAAAAAGATGATTTCCGCAATGAAATAGTTGATCTGGAAAAACGGCTCAAAACGAAGAAGATGTCCGAAGAAGCAACAAAAAAAGTCAGGCAGGAAATTAAGAAATTACAAATGATGGCGCCAATGTCCGCAGAAGCCACCGTAGTGAGGAATTATATCGATTGGCTATTGGATATGCCTTGGTCGGAAAAAACGGAAAATAAGCATACCTTGAAAGAATCAGAAGATATTCTGGAAGAAGATCATTTCGGTCTGAAAAAAGTCAAAGAACGCATTATTGAATACCTTGCAGTGCAATTTCTGGTAAAGAAAAACAAAGGACCGATACTTTGTCTGGTTGGCCCTCCCGGTGTTGGAAAAACATCAATTGCGAAATCTGTGGCCAGAGCAACAAATAGGAAATTTGTAAGAATATCCCTGGGTGGTGTCCGCGATGAAGCGGAAATACGCGGCCATCGTCGAACTTATATCGGTGCTATGCCGGGTAAAATTATCCAGTCGCTGAAAAAGGCCGGTTCCAATAATCCTGTTTTCTGTCTGGATGAAGTGGACAAACTTACCTCTGATTTCCGGGGTGATCCATCTTCGGCTCTATTGGAAGTTCTTGATCCGGAGCAGAACTTTGCCTTTAATGATAATTATCTGGATGTTGATTATGATTTGTCCGATATAATGTTCATTACTACGGCGAATGTATTACAGACAATACCTGCGCCGCTGCAGGACAGGATGGAAGTGATCAGAATTGCCGGATACACGGAACAGGAAAAATATCAAATAGCAAAACGATTTTTAATAACCAAAGAAATGGAAGCCAATGGTCTTGTACCAGGAAATATCGAATTCAGTAAGGGAGCGTTGCTGAGAATTATCCGTCAATACACGCGGGAAGCCGGTGTCCGAAATCTGGAGAGGGAAATTGCCTCTGTTTGCCGTAAAATTGCCAAAGAACTGGTCAGCAATGGCAGTAAAAATAAAATAATCATTGCGGCCAAGTCCATTCCTAAATATCTGGGAGTTCCGAAATTCCGGCACGGAGAAACAGAAGGTAAAAACGAAATCGGCCTGACCACAGGGCTTGCCTGGACCGAAGTTGGGGGCGAGCTTCTGTCAATTGAAGCATCCATAATGGAAGGTACGGGAAAAATGGTTATGACCGGTAAATTGGGCGATGTCATGCAGGAATCAGTTCAGGCTGCTTTGACCTACATTCGCGCCAGAGCGGAGAGATTCGGCTTAGCCAAGAATTTTTATAAAAAGATTGATATCCATGTTCATGTTCCCGAAGGTGCAATTCCCAAGGATGGGCCATCCGCTGGTATTGCCATGGCCACAGCGATTGCTTCAGCTTTAATGAAGAAAAAAGTAAGGGCTGATCTGGCCATGACCGGAGAAATTACCTTAAGAGGCAGAGTCCTGCCGATTGGCGGTTTGAAAGAGAAAATTCTTGCTGCACATCGCGGAAATATTAAGACAGTTATTGTTCCCAAGGATAATGAAAAAGATATAGCGGAAGTTCCGCAAAATGTGCAAAATGCACTGGAAATAATTTATGTCGATCACATTGACGAAGTATTGGAAAGAGCATTTGTAAAAGATGATGATGATTTTCGCCCAGCCTGCGCTCCGGTTATGTCGGAAAGCGCTCCATCAGTGAATTAAAGAAGATTTAACGCTTGACAAGTATTATCAATGTTGCTAGAAACCTCACATTGTTTTGAGACCTTGCGGGCGGGTAGCTCAGCTGGGAGAGCGCCACGCTTACACCGTGGATGTCACAGGTTCGAGCCCTGTTCCGCCTACCATAAAAGAAAGTATTTTTGACTAAACATAATGATTTTTTGGGGTCGTAGTTAAGTTGGTTATAACGCCGGCCTGTCACGCCGGAGGGCGTGGGTTCAAGTCCCATCGGCCCCGCCAGAAAATCTAAGGGAGTCAGCCGTTGTGGCGACTCCCTTTTTTATTAGTGAGACTCCAATCATACAAGCGTAGCGCAGTGGAATTGGCAAGTCGAACTATCCCGCATTGGCGGGATTACCCAATTACTTGCTTTTTGACAATCAATCTAGTAGTTTAGAAAAAAAGTATTCAGATGAAGAATAAGATATGGATTATGAAGGTTTAATAATAAGGCCGCCCAGTGAAGCAGATAGCCTGCTTTTGCAATTGACAGTTGGCTGCTCGCATAATAAATGCACATTTTGCGGAACTTATCAGGAAAAGAAATTCAGAATTAAATCTCTGGATATAATCAAGCAAGATTTAGCGGAAGCCCGTTCTTACGGATGTGTGGAAAAAGTATTTTTATGCGACGGAGATGTCCTGATAATACCGCAGATTCGTCTTGAAGAAATACTTAAGTTAATTAACGCAAGCATTCATAATATAAAAAGAATCGGAACGTATGCCAATGCCAAAAGCATATTAATAAAATCAGTTGATGATTTAAGAAGGCTGAAGGAACTGGGATTAAAAATAATTTATCTTGGTGTGGAAACAGGTAATAGCGAATTACTAAAAAAAATTAAAAAAGGCGTAACCTACGATCAAATGGTGGAAGCTTCCTGCCGGGTAAAAGAAGCGGGAATCACTCTTTCGGTAACTGTAATTTTGGGACTGGGCGGAAATAAAAATAGTATTGAGTATGCTCAAGATACCGCCAGAATATTATCTGATATTGATCCGGATTATGTAGGGGCATTAACCTTAATGCTTGTTCCGCAAACTCCACTTTATAATGATTATATTTCCGGCCGCTTTGCCCTACCGGATAAATTTGGTTTTCTCCGGGAACTTTATCTAATAATAGCTAATGCCAATTTTACAAATTGCTATTTTACTGCCAATCATGCTTCCAATTATCTACCGGTCAGGGCATATTTACCGGGAGATAAGGGAAAAATATTAAATTTGATCGGTTCCATTATTGATGCCAAAGACATAAGCAAAATGAGACCGGAATATTTACGTGGATTATAATGCAGGAGATAATTATTAAAATATGACGATCAAGAACAAATTTTTTTTCTGGCACTCTCATGATTATATAAGGAATGAAATTGAAGCCGCTCTGTGTAAGGCGCGGAAGTATAATTTATTGGATTCGTCGTCCAAAGAAATGATTGAAAACATTTTGGATTTTACCCATATCCTGGTACGGGAAATAATGATTCCGCGCACAGAAATAATCGCCGTGAGTACCGAAGCAAGGATTGAAGAAATAATACAGGAAGTAATCGAATCGAGGCATACGCGAATTCCAGTTTACCGCGGTACGATCGATAATATTATAGGAATACTGAATGTAAAGGATTTACTGAAATTCTGGTCGAAACAAATCACCAAGGAAGATTTACTGGCTAGTCTCATCAAACCATACTACATTCCGGAAACAAAAAATACTCATTTACTGTTTCATGAGCTGAAAGAAAATAAGAAGCACATAGCAATTGTTATTGACGAATATGGCGGGACTTCGGGCCTGGTGACACTGGAAGATCTGCTGGAAGAAATTGTCGGCGAAATTCGTGACGAACATGAAGATATTACCGCAATTGATGGAATATCGAAAACCACTGATGGATCATTTATTATTGACGGCAGAACGGAAATTGAAAAAGTAGAGGAATATTTCAATATTAATTTGGAAAAAGGGAGATATGAAACGCTAAGCGGTCTTATTTTGAATTCAACAAAGAGAATACCGCATACCGGAGAAAAATTTCAGATAGAAGGATTGGAGATGTCGATAGAAAATGCCGACGAAAGAAGCATTAAAAGAGTGAAAGTCCGAAAATTAAACAAGAGCAAAAATGATGAATAAGCCTGTCCTGACGAAATATCAAACCTCAACAAGAAATGCAGACTTTCCCTGGAATAATTTATTTTTTGCTGTCATCAGCGGCATATTATTATTTCTATCATTTCCCAAGTATGGTTCAGGCCTTATTGCCTGGATTGCTTTGATTCCCCTATTTTGGGCGATCAAAGAGACAAAAACTATCAGTCGGGCATTACTCCTTGGTTTCATTACCGGTTTAATAGGCCATATCGGCATAATATACTGGATAACTTATGTAGTTGTAAATTACGGCTATTTGCCCGTTTATCTGGGAATTATTTTAATGCTGTTACTGGCCGCTTATTTGAGCCTTTATACAGCTATCTTTGCTGCTGGTATCGTTTTTTTCCGGCGAAGGATTGCCGTGTATGTTATGGCGCCAGTTTTATGGGTATGCCTGGAATATTGTAAATCATACTTTCTGACCGGTTTCCCCTGGGAAAATCTCGGCTATTCCCAATACCTGCATATTAATCTTATTCAATTTGCGGATATTTCCGGAGTGTATGGACTGTCCTTTTTGATCGTCCTGGCCAACGCAACCTTATTGGAAGTCATCATAAAAAGATCAAGAAATGCATTTATCCTTCTATCCATAGTGGCGTTAATTATTGTGGCAATTTTAATATACGGTATAAACAGAACAAAGCAGGTTGATAATTATTTAAAAAATGCATCAGCGATCGAAGTTTTGCTGGTTCAGGGGAATATTGATCAATCTATAAAATGGCATGAGAGTTATCAGAAGGAAACAATAAACATTTACGAGCAACTATCTTTGCAAAATACACCGGCAAAAGACGGCTTGATTATCTGGCCGGAAACAGCCTTGCCTTTCAATTATCAGGATGAAAATGATTTCCAGCAGAAGGTTAGAGGCATAGCGGTTAAAACGAAAAACTGGTTTATATTCGGTTCTACAAGTTACGTGCAACAAGAACGGGATAAGGATTATTACAACAGTGCATATCTTTTGGCGCCCGATGGAGAGATTAAAGGCAAGTATGATAAAGTTCATTTGGTGCCTTATGGTGAATACGTGCCGCTACGTGACATTTTTCCTTTCATTCGAAAACTGACTGCGGGAATGGGTGATTTCAGCGTGGGGACAGGTTATTACCCGTTAAATCTGGATAACAGGAAAGTCGGAGTATTAATCTGTTATGAAGGGATATTGCCTTTTGCCTCGAGAATGTATAAAAACGCCGGTGCCGGGTTATTGATAAACATCACCAATGATGCCTGGTTTGGCGCTACATCGGCCCCTTTTCAGCATTTTTTCATGGCGGTGTTTCGAGCCGTGGAAACAAAGATGTTTCTGGTCAGAGCCGCCAATACCGGTATTTCCGGAATAGTCAGCCCGAAAGGGGAGATTATTTTGCAAACAAGAATTTTTGAGAAAGCTGCCGCAAAAGGAAATGTTAAGTTTGCTTATATACAGACTATTTACGCTCAATATGGAGATGTATTAGTATTTATTTGCTTTGGATTTGTTTTAATATCAATTTTATGGATTTTGACAGGGAGGATAAAAAATGCTGGTAGAAAATATTCAGGAAACGGTTAACGATTTAAAAAAACGTATCAACTATATAGGGGAGTGCCTTTGACGTTCCCGAAATGGAACTGAAGATTAAAGATCTGGAAATGTTATCTTTAAAGAGTGATTTCTGGGATAATCAGGAAACTGCCCGTGACATCCTGCAGAAAAAAACAAAACTGTCCGAGAAATTAGAAAACTGGAAGAAATTCAATAATGAAATATATGATATTGATAATTTATGGAAAATTGCCATTTCGGAAAAAGATGAACAGGTTCTTGGTGATTTAAGCAATGAGTTAGATAAGCTTGATTCTGTCGTCAGTCAGGAAGAATTGAAGCTGATGCTTTCCAGTGAACAGGATCCGATGAACGCAATTGTTTCTATTCACGCAGGAGCGGGAGGCACGGAAGCGCAGGATTGGGCGGAAATGTTATTGCGGATGTATTTGCGCTGGGCGGAAAAAAGAAATTTCACCACAAGCATAATTGATTGCCTGCCGGGTGATGAAGCCGGGATTAAGAGTGTGACATTTACGATGGAAGGTGAATACGCTTACGGTTACTCCAAGGCGGAGATCGGTATTCATCGTCTGGTCAGGATTTCACCATTTGATGCCAGTGCCAGGCGCCATACTTCCTTTGCCTCAGTGTATGTTTATCCGGAAGTTGATGATGATATTAAAATTGAAATAGATGAGAAAAAAGATTTGCGGATAGATACGTTTCGGGCCGGAGGGAAAGGCGGACAGCATGTCAATAAAACGGATTCGGCGGTTAGAATAACTCATTTATCTACCGGGATAGTGGTGCAATGCCAGAACGAACGGTCTCAGCATAAGAATAAATCAATGGCGATGAAATATTTGAAATCAAGGTTATATGAAAGGGAGTTACAGCAGAAAAAAGACAAAATCAGTGAAGAAAATAAATTAAAAAAAGATATTGCCTGGGGCAGTCAGATCAGATCTTACATCCTGCATCCATATAAAATGGTTAAAGATCATCGTACGGATTTGGAAAATGGAAATGCCAATCGGGTGCTTGACGGTGATATCGATGATTTTATTTACGCGTATCTGATGAACGCGACGGGGCTCGCTGCACCCACTGCCGATAGAGGTAATTAATAACATTTGGTAGTGACTCATTTTGAATATATCACGGCTTGACTATTTTCCAGTTCTTTAATATATTGGATGCATGAGGCGATCAAGCAAACCATTACCGAAAGACGCGAATAAATTGGCGCACGCTATTGTGCAGCTTTCTACCGAAGAACAACCGGAGCGATCAGAGATTTCAAAATACCTAGCCGAAATCGGACGCAAGGGCGGTTTAAAGGGCGGCAAAGCAAGGGCGGAAAGTTTATCCGCTAAGAAACGTTCAGAAATAGCAAAAAAAGCTGCTAAAGCTAGGTGGAAAAGTAAAAACCTTTCAGAAAAATAGTCAAACATTGGATAGTGGTTCAGTTTTAATCATAATTGTTTTCTTTCCTTATAATATGTTTAATGTAGTTGTGCAATCATATTGATTTTTTGGTAGTGGGTCAGTTTGAGATATATATGGTATATATTATGCTTAAATTTAAGTATAGTTAACTGTTGGACGATAACAATATTGGATAAATCTTTTATTGATTATAAGATGTATAAATGTTAATTTATTAATCATCAATAATAAATTTAAGGAAATTGATTGTGGTTAATGTACCCGTGAATGTTTCTTCAAATGCGTTGAATTTTTTTGAGGTATTACTAATTATAATACTGGGCGGTGGGTTTGGTGGCTTTGCGTCTTCAATCTTTGACAATTTTGATACGCAATCAGCACAAAAACCAATAGAACATGGTTGTATCAAATGTAATAATGCTTATTTTTTCCGGAGGGCACTTATAGGAATAGCTGGTGCATTTTGTGTTTCCTTTCTAGGTTTTTGGATGGGAAAGCTTTCACTCGAAGCCACAACGGGGAATTTATTATTTTTGTCTTGTTTTTGTGTTGCAGCGGGTACTATAGGATTTACTATATTACCACAGTTGCGAAGAAAGCTTGCAGAACAAATAATTAATGAAAAGATTGACAAAGTCAGTGAAAAAGTAGACAGCGCAATTACCGTAACCAATGAAAACATGGAATATACCAAAGCAATGTTAGATGCAGAAACTGCTCTAAACACAAAACAAAAAGTTGATATAGATTCAGCTATAGTTAATTTAAAATTAATACGTAATAAATTTAAACGTGATAGAAGTTTAAATATCTATCTTGGTAGACTTTTACGGGCAAATAAAGAATATAATGAAGCAATAATAACATTAAGGGCTTTTATAGAGGAAATTGATAATAACACTAATAAATTCAATAAAGCCCATGACTCTATTGATAAAGCGGATGCATATTATAATATAGCTTGTTATCATGCCTTAAAAGCACAAAATACTATTGACAATCCAATGGAACACGATAGATTAATAAATGAGGCATATGACGCTTTTAAAAATTCGGTTGAATTATCTAATGGACTTCTTTTGTATGCCAAAAACGATAATGATTTAAAATGGCTTTTTGAAGAAGAAGATAAATTTAAAGAATTTAAAGATTAATTATTTGCTTGACAAATAAAAAGCAATTAAGTATTGACACAAGTTAACTGGAAAGAGGAGGAGCTAATTATGAACGGAGAAAGAGGGTTTTAGTGTTTTTTAAATTAATATTTAACAAAGCCGGGATGTTTTTCCGGCTTTGTTGTTTTTAGCCAATAAGTCTGACAATTTCATCAATACCCCAAATGTGATCTGTAATCCCCGCTTCCATTGCCGGAGTTACCCTTAATGTTTTATGGACACGACAAAAATTATAATACATGTAATGCAGGGATAAATGATAAACATGGTTTTCAATCTTTTTACTAAACCCATTTGTTAGTCGAGTAAATCTTCTCATGCACATTCTCATAGTCAGGTTTTGACGTTCAACATAACTGGTAGAAACATTTTTCGTGTCAGGATTTCCGCAAATTCTTTTTTTATCGCTTCCTTTGCATTTTGCCGGACTATAACGAGTTTCCTCTTGACTTGATTCATATGTCTTAACGAGCATTGCATAATCAATATCGCCACCAAAGGCGTTGTCAACGGCTTCCAGATATACTTTATATCCATCAGTTGTTAATTGAACACGATTAGCAAGACGAGCGGCAAGATCATCCATGAATATTTTGGCGCTCTTTGCATCACGATTGCCGACCATGAACGAAGGTACTAGCTTTGTATCTGCGTCAAGGGCTACCCAAGTCCACACGTCACCATAACCAAAAGTACCCTTTTTATCTTCCGGTACATTTTTTTCTTTGGCATAACAAAATGTCCATATTTCATCACATTGGATTCGTTTGCAGTTGAGATTACGAAAAGCCTTGTCTTGATATTCATCACAAGCCATTCCTATTTCGGGTATGAATTTAAGAACGGTATTAAACGCAACATCACACATTCTTGCAGTGGCGCGAAGCGAGTTACCTTCTACAAGACAGCTTATAATCTGTGTTCTTTTTTCTGTGCTTAGTTTGTTCATTTTCCTCACCTCAAGTTAATCTTGAGGCTAATATACTTGAGCGGCTCAAGCATGTCAAGCATTATTTTGCACTTGACAGATTTATTTTTTGGGATTATTTTCAGGCATATGAACAATGTGCCTTGAAAAAGGTGCGGGATACAGGAAAGAGACCACCGGCAAAGGTTAACCCTCTTTCCTGTATTTTTTTATTTCTATGTTCACCCCGCCCGCCAGCTTATAGCTGCGGGGCTGGAATATTGGGGGCGGCATAATAATTCTCCTTTCTATTCTTTGCGCTATTATAAGCACAAAAAATTGCTGTACAGCAAACACTTTTTTTCTTCACAAGAAGCATACAGCGATATAACCGCTTGTGGCAAATTAATTTTAATTAAATTTTCCCCTTGACATAGTAGAACGATCGTTCTAATAATTAATTATTAGTAAATAGATAGTTATGCTAGTAATTAAAAAGGAGATAATATCATGGATAATAAAATTGAACTTTTGCGATTTGCACAAGGTTACGCCAAAGATTCATCCATCGAGGAACTGGGAAAAACCTATAGCTGCCTAGTTAAGCTTTTGAGCGAGAAAGCAAAGAAGATTAAGCCTTCTCCAAAAGCTCGGTAATTTTTTTGTAAATTTCTTCAATAGCGGTTCCGGCTAGATCAGGGCGTGATGTTGGTGCTGGGCTTGCCATCTTTTCGACAACTCTAACAACCAATTCCATTGCCTTTAACTTATTATCAATAGACAGCATATTTACTCCCCCTTATTTATTATTGGAGAAAAACTGTATGCTTTTTATGAAATTAATCAACAAAAATATTTATATTCAAAATGAGTCACTACCTAACATTTAGCCTTAGGGAAAAACAGAAGAGTATGTTATAAAATTAAATTGATAATATTCAGGCAGGTTAGAATATATTGATTTGCCAATTACTGAGAAAGATAAAAATAAGGAGCATTTCTTCATGTTTAAAATTAAGAGTTATTTTGTTTTTTGTGTTTTGATATTCAGTGTGATTTTCATCTTTCCGGCGTGTAAAGCTCAAATTATGACTGATAAAAAAATATCAGAAACCGCAGTAATAAAAAATGAAAGCAAAACAATAATTAAAGCGGAAAAATTGGCAAAAGAAGAACAAAAGGCTCAAGAACCAAAAGAAGAAAATTCAGCAGTTACTGTTTCCGGAAACACAAAGAAAGATAAAGAGGAAGAACAGGAAGAAGAGCAGGACTTGATGGAAAAGGCAGTGGATTTAATGGAAGTCGCCGATAATTATTGGGGAAAAGGAGATGTCGAAAATACATTAAACATATTAGATAAGGCTTATGCCCTGATTCTCGAGACCAATGGCGATATGGCGGTTTCGCGCCAGAAAGACGATTTGCGGCTGTTAATTTCCAGACGTATTCTGGCAGTTTACTCCGCTAAACAATCTGCAACTAATGGCAAGGCCAGTGAAATTCCACTGATTATGAATTCCGATGTCGAAAAAGAAATTCGATCCTTTCAGGGACAGGAACGCGATTTTTTTATTACATCGTTTCAGCGATCGGGAATGTATCGTCCGATCATAATCAAGGAATTGAAAAAAGCCGGTCTTCCCGAAGAACTCTCCTGGTTGCCACTCGTCGAAAGCGGTTTTAAAATATTAGCCCTCTCCAGAGCGCGGGCGCTTGGTCTCTGGCAATTCATACCTTCGACAGGATATAAATTTGGCCTGAATCGTGATGAATGGATTGATGAACGTATGGATGTCGAAAAATCCACCCAAGCGGCTATAGCCTATTTAAAAGAATTGCACGGCATGTTCGGCGACTGGCTTACAGTTTTGGCGGCATATAACTGCGGCGAGGGAAGGGTGCTCAGAGTCATATCCAGTCAACACATAAACTATTTTGATCGTTTCTGGGATCTCTACTACAAGTTGCCAAACGAGACTGCCCGCTATGTTCCCCGTTTTTTAGCTACGCTGCATATTATTAAAGACCCGCGAAAATATGGAATGGATTTGGGAACCAATATTGATAAGCAGGTTAATTATGAGTTTGTCAAAGCTAAAAAAATTATGAAGCTTCAGGACATTGCCGCGAAACTGGGAATCTCTGAAGACACATTGGGTTTACTAAATTCAGAATTGAGATATAAGCTTACACCGGATAGGGAATATGATTTAAAAATTCCCACCGCCTCCGTAGCCCGGTATAATTCAGTTGCCGCTGAAATACCCGAAAGTGAGAAACCAAAAATTGCTTACAGCCGGATAGTTTTTGTTCGGCATCGCGTGAGAAGTGGAGAAAAGCTCAGTTCTATTGCTAAAAGGTATAAAGTATCCGCCTCGGCAATAGCATCTTACAACAATGTTAGTTCCAAGAAAAGATTAGTTGCCGGACAAAGGTTGAAGATTCCAATCTATCGGGCAGAACGTCTGCTCAGAAATAAACATGCTGCGAGAACGAATAGGGTCCAGGCTCCAATACTCCAGTCCAAAAATATGTATAGAGTTAAAAAAGGAGACACCCTTTTAATTATTGCCAAGCGTTTCGATATTCCGGTGAAGCAGCTAAAAGAGATAAATAATTTGGAAGGTAATTCGATTCGTATAGGACAGGTATTGAAGCTTTCCGCAGCGGAGGTGAGTGGTGCTGCTGAAAATAAAAATAATGCCGAATTAGAAGAAGCGAAAAAACAGCAGGTAGCAGGTAAAACATTATCGGCTGCGGATGTTGAAAAACTGGGAACAAATAAATATATCGTTACCAGGGGCGATAATTTATCCATCATTGCCAAAAAGAATAATATCAATGCAGCCAAGCTGGCGGAGTTGAATAGATTATCAGCTGACGTAACGCTGACGCCCGGTCAAATATTAATTATTAAATAAATGAAGACGTATAAAATGTAAGTGGCTAGATTTGGTCATGCGGATATATAATCTTGAATAACAGCTTTTCCATGTTCTGCATTTTTTTTGCTTCTTCTCTGCTCGTGTTTTCGTGATTGTAACCCAGCAAGTGCAGCAGCCCGTGAATAATCAGAAAATCAATTTCCTGGGAGAATGTCAGTCTGCCCTTCACAGCATCGCGCTCGGCAGTCTCAGTTGAAATCACAATATCGCCCAAAATATGGTGATTTATCCCGGAGAATTCTCCTTCCTGCAAAGAAAAAGAAAGAACGTTTGTCGGTTTATTTCTTCCTAAGTATTGATTGTTCAGCTCACGAATTATTAAGTCGTCAACGAAAGAAATACTGACTTCTTTATCCAGACAATTGAGACATTGCAAAAGATTGGTAACAGTGAGGCGAATTTCGCGTTTGGAAATCTTATAATGTTTCTGTTTGTTTTCGATCTGAATTTTCATTATTCTTTTTACCGTTAGAATCCTTATTTGTAAGTTCAGGATAAAAAACCCGGTGATGGAATATTCCGGTCAGAATTCTTGTAAAAGTTTCAGCGATGGTATTGAGGTTCTTTAAAGTTAATTCACATTCATCGAGCTGTCCGTCAGTATAAATGCGTTCAATTCTTTCCCGTACCAGGGAACGAATTCTTGCGGGAGTAGGATTGGAAAGCGTGCGCGACGATGCTTCCACTACATCACCCAACATAACCAGGCCTGCTTCTTTTGTTTGCGGTTTCGGGCCGGGATAACGGAAATCACTTTCAGAGAGAGCGCGGATGGATTCGTCTTTATCTTTTTTGGCTTTGTCATAAAAGTAACTGACAATACTGGTGCCGTGGTGTTCACGAATGATATTGATAATCGGCATGCCGATTCGGACTTCCGATGCCAGTTCACACCCGTCTTTAACATGGGCAATGATAATCAGGCTGCTCATTTTCGGTGATAATTTATTATGCTTATTTTCATTGTTGAGCTGATTTTCAATGAAATACTGTGGTTTTTTCAGCTTGCCGATATCATGATAATAAGCGCTGACCTTGGCCAGTAATGAATTGGCACCAATGGCTTCGCTTGCCGCTTCGACAAGTGAAGCTACAATTATGCTGTGATGGTAAGTTCCCGGAGCTTCAATAACCATTCTCTGAAAAAGAGGCTGATTGAGATTGGCCAGTTCTAAAAGTTTAATGTCGGTCATAAAGCCAAAGAAACTTTCGAAAACCGGCGTGATTCCGGCAACAAGAATTCCGGTTAAAATTCCACCGGCAAAGCCCATAAGCAGCCGTGATGGTAATTCATTAAGCAGGTTTCCGGCTACGAGGTTCAAGCAGATAATAGCCGTCATATTGATAATGCCCAGAAAAATACCAACCTTTATAAAAGCAGATCGTTGCCGACTGCTGACGATTTGATATGATGCGGCGACTGATCCCAGAAAAGCAAATAAAGGGAAAATTACTTTTTCATCAAAAAGAAAACCGATAAGGAAAGAAGTGAGAACGCTGATTATCAAACCGACATTTCTGTTAATCAATACAGAGATGATCATGGCACCCAAGGCAAAAGGGATTGCGAAATAGCAGGCATCAATTGATATGAAAGGGAATGCCCTGTTTACAGCGCTCGAAAGGAAAATCCCCATTTTTACAAATATTATTTGCAGCAGGGCGATAATTCCAAAGACAAATAAATCAACGTTGGAACGAGTGGAAATTTTCGGCCAGTTTCTCGTACGCCAGAAATATAAAACAGTGGATAGAAATAATGCTGTAAAGAAAATCCCCAGAAGAACGGCAATGCTGGAGAACCTGTTATCACCTGTTGCTTTAAAAAAAGCGTCCAGTTTTGCTATCTCCGCTTGATGAATTTTTTCACCTTCGCGAATGATCATTTCATTTTTTTGGACCTGAAAAAAAACGGGCTTAACTTCTTCCGCCGCTGCAAATTTTTTCTTCTCTGTGGCTTCCTTATTAAAAGTCAAATTAGGTTCGATTAATTTTTTAGCTAGGGCGAATGCTGCTCGCCTCAATTCCTGCTCATCGCGTGGAAAAAGAAAATTGACTCTTTTTATCAAGGCGGAATCAATATCGTTTATACTGGAAATTTGGCTTACATCTTTTATTTCTTCTTCCGCGTGAGTTTTTACATTGCGGATAATCAGGCCCTTTTCCTTTTCAATTTTAGAAAAAATGGCATTGGTAATAAATCTGCTTTCGTAGAAAGAGACAATTAATCGAGAAAGCCTCTGCTGCAATTCATAGGAAAACTTATGCTCTTTCAGGGCATAAAATTGATCCGTGCTTATTGCAAATCCCAGATTGCTTTCCAGAAGTTTTTTTGCTTTTTGAGTTTCGTGAATATTGATGGAACCATATTCAGACGGTTTTTCCGTAGAATGATTTCGATAAAAGAGTTCGACAGAATTAAAAGATTTACTTAACTTAGCTTTTATACTGATGGGAACATTGCCGTCAAAATCATAAACTGATTTGACATTTTCTCCTGCATCAATCTTTTTCTGTTTGGTTGATTCATTATCTTCCACCAGGAAATCACGGTCGGCTTTGATGTTCTTGGTAGAGATTGTTCCCAATTTATATTTGGGCGCAGAAAAATGAATTTCCGGCGCAAGAATAACGGCTAAAATCAGGCAAAGGCTGAATCCGATTGCCCATCTTTGATAAACGGGATTGGCCAGAAAACCGAAAGAGAAATTATGCTTTTCGATCTGATTTCTGATAATTAGCGATAATTTTTTTATTATTGAATCAATAAAGTCCATAAATTATCTACCGTTGTGGTTATTTTTTCTTTCTTTATCCAGGTTGGCATACGCTTTAATCACATCTTGAACCAGAGGATGACGGACAACATCAACTTCCGAAAAATGGACAAAGCGGATCCGCTCTGTTTTAGAAAGAATATTTTCGGCTTCGATTAAACCGGAGGTTTTGTCCAGCGGTAAATCAATCTGAGTGATATCGCCGGTTATGATTGCTTTTGATCCAAAGCCCAGACGGGTAAGAAACATTTTCATCTGTTCAGAAGTGGTATTTTGCGCCTCATCCAAAATAACAAAGGAATCATTAAGCGTCCGGCCGCGCATAAAAGCCAGGGGCGCTACTTCTATCAATCCCTTATGAATTAAAGCCGTAGCCCGTTCCAACTCGATCATATCATATAAGGCATCATATAAAGGCCGTAAATACGGATTAACTTTTTCCGTCAGATCCCCTGGTAAAAAACCTAAACGTTCACCCGCTTCTACAGCCGGTCGGGCCAGAATAATGCGTTGAACTTTCTTCTCCAGCAAATAAGAAACAGCCATTGCCATAGCCAGATATGTTTTGCCCGTACCGGCAGGGCCGATAGCGAAAACCATATCATAATTTCTCATGTATTCAATATACAGTCTTTGCGCAATGCTTTTCGGTGTAATAGTTCTTTTCTTGGATGAGATAAATACAGTATCAAGAAATATTCTGGCCAGATCAAAAGTTATGTCTTCGGAAAGAATGCGATGAGCATAATCTATGTCTGAGGAATGGATATGCCAGCCTTTATCCATTATCGAATAAAGCTGTAGCATCATGGTTTTTATTTTTTTAGTACTCTGCTCGCCACCGGAGATAGAGATATGATTTCCCCATGCTTTGACCTTGACCGGTTCGAGTTTTTCGATAAGCTTCAGGTGTTTATCGTGTTCTCCGCAGAGATTTTTCAGCAAATTGTGGTCTGTAAAGGAAACTTTCTCTACAGATATGCTTTTAATTGTTTGCTTCAAAAAGTTATGAGCCTTTGTATTATGGTTTGCCGTATCTGTTGCATCAAGTCGCCTTTAATGATGGCAATTTGATATTATACCAATTCTAAATCAAAGATGATATCGAGCCGACGACGCTGCCAACAAAGATAGCGCTTTGATTTAGAATTGGTTTTACCATAAAATTAATCGTGAGTTTCTATCACTGTAGTCAATTCAAAGCAATACAATTTAAACGTTCAAAAATATGTGGGCAAACACTTTAGCGTCACCCAGCATATTGCTTATCGGGCAGTTTTCGTCAGGCTGATGCGCGGTTTGATTGGTTTTCGACCAGACGGCAACCGGATAGCCTATTTTCCGGAAATAAGAAGCGAGAGTTCCGGCGCCGACTCCGCCCGGTAATGCTTTTACTCCATAAACAGCTCTGATGGCTTTTTGCAGAGCAAGAACAACAGGCGCATCGGCAGAAGTTGCCGGAGGGGATTGTAAATAATGAAACGGCGATATTTCAATCTTAACTTTTAATTTCTTTTCAATTTCTCCCGCAATATTTTTCGCCGATTCAATTACATCTTCCAGTCTGTAGCAGGGAAGAATCCTACAATCCATGTAAAATACATCTTCACCGGGAATGGTGTTGATATTGCCGACATTGGGTTCCTTCTTTGTCGGTTCAAATGTGCTGGCAGGTGGATCGAATAAAGGATCTTTTTTCGGGTATATCTTTTTTAGTTGGGCCAGTTTCATTACGAGATGCGATGCCGCCACAAAGGCGTTATTGCCTAATTGCGGTTTGCTGGCATGGCATTGTTTACCTTTTGTTTTAAAAGAAAGCCAAAGCACGCTCTTCTCGGCAATTTCTATAAGAGAACCTTGCGAATTTCCGCAATCCGGTATGATAATGAAGTCATCAGGACTAAAAAGATTTTTATTGATATTAAGAATATGGGATAATCCAAAATCGCCCAGGGCTTCTTCATCCGCAACAAAACCCAGACCGATTGAATTTTCTGTAATCAATCCTTCGTCCAAAATCGCCTTAGCCGCAAAAATGGAAGCCATCATATCCTGCTGATTGTCTTCGGTGCCGCGACCGTATATATGGCCGTTTTTTACGTAAGCTTTATAGGGATCATGGCTCCAGAGTTTGATTTCTCCCGGCGGAACAATATCCAGATGGGTTATTAGCCAAATAAAGCGGGATTTATTTTTTCCTTCGATTGTAGTGATAAGGTTGGGACGCGTTTTTGAAGAAACCCTTTCGTCATAGGCGTCAAAATGCCGGTAATTTTTAAATCCCATTTCCAGTAGTCGTTTTTTTAAGAAATTAGCTTTCAGCAATTCGCCGTCTCCACCGTTTTCCGGTCCCACAGCGGATATGGCGCTGAGTGCTATTTGCAGTTCAATCATATCATCGCGGTAAGAGTCTATTCTCCGGGCAATGCGTTGAAAAGTATCTTTGTCGAACATAGGTATCCTTGCTGATATTTTAATCCTGCGGAATGATGATAACAGGCTCGCCATAACCCGTTAAGGCTTGACCGAATTGCCGGGTATCTCCTAAAATCAAGACAACGTAATTTTTCTTATCCAGATATTTGGCGGCGGCTTTATTGATATCTGCGGTTTTTACATTATCAATTTTTTTTCTGTAGGCCGAAAGATAATCGGCAGGTAAATGTTCATATTCCATTTTCATCTGCTGCCAGGCTATGCTTTCCGCAGAGGTAAAAGAAAAAATAAAGCCATTGTTGATGGATTTTTTAGCCCAGATAATTTCTTTTTCTGTAATGGAATTGTTTTTTGATTTATCCAGTACGGAATCAATAAGCGAAAGAGTCTTTTGTGTAGATTCGGTTTTGGTAAAGGCATACGCGGCAAAAAACCCGTGTCCCGAACGGGGACGGTATATGCTGCCGGCGCTGTAAGCCAGGCCTTCATTATTGCGTACGGCACTAAAGATGCGGGAGGGGAATCCGCCGCTGCCGATAATGAAATCGAGAACAGTGAAAGCATAGAAATCAGGATTATTCTTGCCCGGCGCGTAATTTCCGCTGATAATTGTAGCCTGAGGGATTTCTTTGTTGATGAAATACAACGAGGCTTTGGAACCCAGAGGCGGAGGCGGGGCAATATTAATGGGACCTGCCGATTGCCAATTACCGAAGTAACGCCTGATTTTGCTTATTGCTTCTGCTTTGGTGATATCACCGGTTACTGCAAACATTATATTCTGCGGTTGAAAAAACCGGCTGTGGAATTCCACAAGATCATTGCGTCCGATGTTTTTTAAAGATTTAAGGGATGCATTCCTGCCACGAGGATTGTCGCGGAAAATAACCCGGCTGAATTCACGGAATGCCAGCTTTTGCGGGTCATCTTTCAATCTTCTTAAATCTTCAATCTTTAATTCTTTGGCCAGATCAAGTTTCTTCTGTTCAAAGGAAGGTGTAATAAGTATTTGCGCTAAAAGATCAAGGCCATGATCAATATCTTTGTTTAAAAGAGAAAAGTCAATTTGTGCAGAATCAGCGGCTACAGTGATAGAAGGGGATGCCGCCAGAAAATCAAACTGCTTATCAATCTCGCTGCTGCTTAACTTTTGCGAGCCGCCGGTTTTCATGACATACGCGGTAAGATTGGCGACGCCTTCTTTGCCGGCTGGATCATACATTGCTCCTGTTTTAATAAGAGCATTGATATTCACCAGCGGCAATTCATGATCTTCTAGAATATAGAGCACAATACCGTTTTCCAGAACCACACGCTCGGCTTGCGGTAAAGCAAATTGCAATGGCGCATATTTAATTTTATCGGGAGACGGCGCTCGGAAAGCAGCTAAAGCGGGAGAAGCATAAAATCCTCCGGCAATCAAAATAAAAATAATTACCCATTTCATATACATGTTAAATGTTCTAAGTATCATATGAATTTCCAGCTACTCTTTCTTTTTAATTAATTGGGCGATTGTCCGGTTTTCTTTGTAAAAATACAATTTGGCTGCCTTTTGAATATCAGCAGCCGTAACCTTATCAATAACATTTAGATAATTGGCGAAATATTTATAATCACCGAGCAGCACTTCGTAATAAGATATGGTAGAAGCTATTTCCGAATTGGAATCCAGCCCCTGAATATATGCCATCTTTATCTGGTTTTTTGCCTTGGCCAGTTCCGCGTCAGCTATCGGTTGTGTTTTTAATTTTTCAATTTCCTGGAGAATAACTTCCTCTAATTGAGCATTAGTATGCGGATTGCGCGGTGCGGCCAATATGGTAAAGAGGTTCGGATATTTTGTTCCCGGCGTGCCATTGGAAGCACTGACGCTTTCGGCAATGCCCATTTCCGTAACCAGTAAATTATAGAGGCGGCTGGTCCGGCCTTTGGTGAGGATTGTTTCCAGTACATCAAGAACATAATCATCATAGGCGGGAGCAGTAGGTTTATGATAGCCCACAATCATCATGGGGCTGGCATCAAAGGTTACGGTAACTCTTCTTTCTTCCGTTTGTTTTGGTTCGGCGGGAATCTCCATTTTTTGTTCAACGCTTACCGGAATCCGCCAGAAATATTTCTCAATCAGCCGTAATGTCTTCTGAGGGTTGATATCGCCCACAACAGCAATGACAATACTTTGCGGCGCTTTGTATTTCTGGAAAATTTTATTGACGGAATCCGGGGTTAGATTTTTCATGTCTTCTGTCCACCCCAAAACAGGCTTGCGATAGGGATGAACTTTATAAGCGGTTAAAAGAAATTGTTCGTAGAGCTTGCCTTCAGGGTCTGATTCGACACGCTGTCTTCTTTCTTCCATTATAACATCACGCTCTGTGTAGAATTCGCGGAATACGGGATTCATTAAACGGTCTGATTCGATACGGGCCCAAAGCTCAATTTTATTGGAAGGCAGGCTGACCTTGTAAGTGGTCACATCATGACCGGTGGAGGCATTCATATCTAGGCCGCCGTTTTCGGTATACAGGCGATCAATTTCGTTAGGGATGAAATATTTTTTGTGCTGGTTTTGCAGTTTCTTTAGCTGTGCGGTCAGCTTTTGTATTATCTGTTCATCGGCGTTTGTACCTTTTTGTTTTTCTTTATCCAGAGCGTTGCCTGTTTTTTCAATTGCTTCTAATACCTTTTTTTCCGCCGGATAATTTCTGGTGCCGATAGATTTGGTTCCCTTGAACATCATGTGTTCCAGAAAATGGGCAGCGCCGCTTTCGCCTGCGGTTTCATCAACAGCGCCGACACGATGCCGGATATAGAGAGAAACAGTCGGGCTGATATGGCGTTCCAGCATCAGCACGGTTATGCCGTTTTTTAGTTTGAATTTGCTGACTTTATTTTCCAGATCAAATCCAAAAGAGGAAGAGGTCAGGCTGAAAAATAATATCAGCGCCAGAATTATTTTCAGAAAATTATTGTGAAACTCCAATTCCGAAAGCATAGCGCATAACCTAAAGGTCACAGGTAACCNNTAACCTAAAGGTCACAGGTCGGAATTGGTAAGTTGAATCCACCTGTCGGCGGACTTCGCAATCCCGCGAAGCGGAGGTTGTGAGACCCCAGTTGCAAAAGCGCAGCGCATTGAAATTGGATGGTCGAACTATCCTGCGCAGCAGGGGTATAATCCCCCGAAGCTTGCTACGAAATATTTCTAAAGTTTGTTTTGGGGGTTTATACCCGTGGTTTTGCTGCTTCATCATCAATTCTTTCTTTCAACTTTACGGGAAATACCCGGAAGAAAATGTAGATAAGGCCGACAATGCACACCATTATCAAAAGACAGGCCGAAAAAAAATACATCAGAAATTCCACCGGATTGTTTAAACCAAAAGAACCAATCAACGTATTAATGCCAATTGCTAAAAAAATAACAGAGAAAAAAAGGATTATAATATTCTTAATCCAGATCAGAACTTTCATCTTTATACAGCCTCAAAATGTTTTTCGCGCAGTGCCATTTTTAATTCACGATAGCGGGCATATGTAAAATCATCGTTCCGGCAGGGAAGCAATGAGTTGTTATGATATAGCGGTTCTCCCTGAATGTCAAAGGGTGATAATGCCACCGCTTCGGACCACATTTGTGTGCCGGGAATGGGCGAATACTCGGCCAGCACTGGTTTGGCGCCGCATTCTATAACAAAATCAATACTATCGCTAACTTCCTGAGTCTTCTGGCCGGGCAGACCGCAAAGCAAGTAAATTACGATATCCACAGTTTTATAGCCAGCTTTTTTTAGATGGTAGATGGCATTTAGCAACTCTTCATTTTTCACTTTTCCACCGGTTGCCAACTGCCGCTTAAAGTCAGATGTTTCAAAGCCGAAACGGATAGTTTTGAAGCCAGTATGATAAAGCAAATTGCTTATTTCTTCATCTATCTCCCGCAAATGCAGACCGTTGGGGCAGTGGAAGTTACAGGACAGATTTCTTTTTTTCACTTCCGTAAGCAGCGGTATAATCATTTCTTCGGGATTAACTAGCAGGGCATCATCATAAAAAGTGAAATTCTGAACATTGAAATTATTTTGCCAGTATTCAATTTCATCGGCAACTTTTAGCGGATTGCGTCTGCGAAATTCATCATGAAAAATATGCGATGAACAATAACTGCAACGATACGGGCAGCCGCGGGAAGTTGTCAGCGGTACCTGCTCCAGTTTGCGAACTAAATCAAATACCGGGTAGGGCAGGGAATCAAGATTATTCGGATCAGGTAAAAAAGAAGGTTCTTCGCCATATATTTTTTGCAGAAGGTTTAAAATTTGTTTTTCACCGGCGCCGCTTACTATATAATCCGCGCCGGAATATTTAACTGCATGGTCGTAACACAGAGTTGCGTATTTCCCGCCCAGCACAATGGGAACGGTAGACATAACTTCTTTGATTATTTTGATTGCCTCAAATACTCCGGGATACCAGTAAGTCATCATCGAAGTAATCAAGACCAAGTCGGTTTCCTGATGATTAATAATTTCTTGCCGGAATATTTCCGGTGTCAGACCATAGCGGCAGTAATTTTTGGGAATCATTTTTAAGCTCTCCGGCTTTGCTATAACCTGCCGGAAGAATTTGCCGTCGCCGTAGGCATGGCGCTGCGGTTTTTTGTCGATGTTCTGCATGGCGGGATGATAAGGGTCGAGGCAATCAATAAAATGGATATGGTGATTGTTCCGGCGCAGCAATCCGCCCAAATATAAAAGCCCCAGAGGTTTTAACCAGAAATCATACGCTGCAAAATCGTAAATCCAGGGGTTAATCAATAAAATGTTCTTACTCATCGAAAATTATTACCTCATATGCTATTATCTTACAATGTTATCCTTCAATGTTACTGGACAAAAATATATAATAAATATAATATTACAAGTTATCAGTAGAAGATTTGTCCATCCATATTAAAGTTATAAGAAATTATAATATTTTTAAAAGGAGATTATTATGGAAAAGTATTTTTTTATGAAACCGGTTCTGACGTTAATTTCCCAGGGGCAGTTCTTTAGAAAAGCGTTTACTATTGCCTTGCAGATTCTGGCAGTGGTAATTGCCATTGCTGGCCTAGTCACCTGGATAGCCGTCTGGAAATCCATTTCCGGTAACTCTGCGGAAGCAACAATCGGAATCATTATCTTTCAATTGTTTTTTGTCATAGCTGTTTACATGGTGATTCATACTCTGCTTATCCGGGCAGGAGATATCAACGCACTGCCTGATGCCGATTATACGGTTATTCCCATTGTATCTATAGGCCTGAAGCTTGCCGGTGAAATATATGCCTGTTTTGTAACGGTCATTTCCATTGGCGGCGGTATTCTGATGTGTTTTTTCGGAGGCAATGCCATTTATCTGATTAAAAGGTCGGCTCCTCTTGTTCCCGGTTTCGGCGGGGGTGAAGGATTCTGGGGCGGGCTGGTATTCATGTTTGGCGGCCTGTTTACAGCGCTATTTGTAATGGTGTTTTTTTATTTTCTGGCGGAGGCGGTTGTTGTTATGGCGGACACCGCTAAAAATATAAAAATAACGAGAAAGATTGCCGAGCAATACAATAGAAAATAAAGAATCTGTGAGGGTAAGGCAGGAGAAATTTTTAGTGAAACTCCAATTCCGAAAGCCAAACGCATAACCTAAAGGTCACAAGTNNTGGCGGACTACGCAATCCCGCGAAGAGGAGGGTAGTGAGACTCAAACATCAAAAGCAAAGCGAATTGAAGTTTGTTAGTCGAATTATCCTGTATAAGCAGGGGTATTATAACAAACCGCAGCGAGTTTTGGAAACCGATTCCAAAACTCGCCTTGGGATTTATACCCGTGATTTCTGCCGGTTCTTACCTGATTTCCCCGCGTCCGGCTGATCATACTCGGCGATAATATCTTTTAGTTCCATGTCTTCATCGTTGAGGATGACATACTGCTGTTCGTCTTCGTCTTTAATGGTCAGGAGAGGCGCGGTATCGGTTTTGAAAGTATCCTCCATAGATGGCATGTATACTACATCCTGAACAGCGTTGGGATCAATGAGCGTGGAAATATAATCACGTTCTTTGCTGTTTGTATCCTTCCCCATGCCAAAGCTTTTGTCAGGATTGATAAAGACGGATTGTTTGCTGATGAAATCCTGCTGATAGAGACTCATCGTGAACATGCCCTCATTCTTGCTGGTCAGCATGGTTGATTCCAATTGCGCCAGCCTGTTTTCGCGGATATTGCTCTGAACGGCAGGCGTTCCTCTCACGATGGAGAGTACCGGCACGCGAAAACCGGCTTTTTCAATATACGTCAGTTGCTGGACAATCAACCAGGAAAGGGACGCGGCGAACTGATAACGGATTACTTCCTGATTTTCACCGGAGACACAGCTATTGATGCGGTAAATGGCATCTTCCGCATCCGTGGCGTGCAGGGTGGTAAACACAAGTTGCCCGGATTCGGCGGCGTTGAGAGTGAGCCGAATAGTATCAGGCTCTCTTAATTCTCCCACGAAGATTATATCGGGATTTTCCCGCAGGGCATCGAGCAGCCCCTGATTGAAGGAGGGCACGTGAACACCCACTTCGCGCTGTTCGATAAAAGCTTTCTTGGGGCGAAACCTGTATTCAATGGGATCTTCGATTGTTATAATGTGGGCAGGCCTGGTGCGATTGATCTCTTCGATAATGGCCGCGATTGTTGTTGACTTGCCCGAACCGGTGCTGCCGCAGACAAGAACCAGCCCAGACTGCAGATCACGAATCTGGTTTAACGAGGGATGCAGATTAAGAGCAGTAAGGTCGGGGATAATTTCGGGCAAAAGCCTTATGGCTAGGCTTAGACCCCTTGTCGTATAAAAGGCATTGATCCGCAACCGCACTTGATTAAAAGACATGGCATAATCAATAGACCATCGTTTACTGAGCATTTGCAGTTGCCTGTCGCTCAACATATCTTTGATCATGGCGTCTATTTCGGTAGGCGACCATTTGACATTTTTATCAAAATGGATGATGCCGTCCCTGCGGAAAATTAAGGGAAAGCCTCCCGTGATGTGTAAGTCGGAAATCCTCTGCTTAATAGCAGCAAGGATTAAATCTGTAAAGCGCTGATTCATATGTAGTATTACTAGTATATGAAAATGACGCTGGTTGTCAAGAAAATTAACTGCTATATGTAAAATGAAGCACGGGAGAAATATCATGTCAGAAAAAATAAAGTTAAACGAATTGGATAAGGTCGAAATATTATCCTTAATGGATAATTACATTGATTTTATGGTTAGGGACAATTCAAATACCGTGAAAAGAGTTGGCATGGTCAAAGATGGAATAGTCAATAACTCCATTTTTGCGGAACATGGTTTTTCCGCTATTATTAAAACGGAAGCAAATGCCCAATCCCGCTCCATGTTGTTTGATTTCGGCTTTTCTGCCGAAGGGGCGGCATATAATGCCAAAAAGCTGGGGATAGATATGACCGTCATCGAAGAAATGGCTCTTTCTCATGGGCACAGCGATCATACAGGTTCCATCGCTGCCTTGACACTATTAATCGGGAAAAAAGGGATAAGGTTAGTGGCGCATCCGCAGGCTTTTGTTTCGTCCCGGTATTTGAAGGTAGGGAAAGATTTCAAAATTAAAATTCCCCTATTATCGAAAGAAAAGCTTCAGAAAGAAGGCATAAAAGTTGAGGAAGCGGCAGAGCCGGTAAGCCTTTTAGGTGGCAATGTTCTTTTCTTGAGCGAAATCCCCAGGCTCACTGATTTTGAAAAAGGGATGCCCAATGCCTATTACGCAGAAAACGGCGTAGAAAAAATTGATACGCTGCCTGATGATACCTCACTGGTAATGAATTTAAAAGGCAGGGGTTTAATCATTCTTTCGGGTTGCGCCCATGCCGGCATCATCAATACTGTTTACCATGCCCGGAAAGTCACCGGCATTGATAGCGTCCATGCGGTAATGGGCGGTTTTCATCTCTCCGGTCCTCATTTTGAACCGTTAATTGAGAAAGTGATTGCGGCCTTTAAAGAAATAAATCCGCATTACATTATCCCGACACATTGCACCGGCAGAAAAGCGATTAATGCGATTGAAAAAGAATTCCCGGGAAAGTTCCTGCTCAATATGTCCGGCACAACATTAACTTTTAATTAAATTATCCAACGGATGATATGATTTTCAGAGAAATGACTTGAACCAAGTTAAATTTATTGCTAACATGCGCGCACTTTTAAGCAGGATCATCCATGCGTGCAGTCATCCAGAGAGTAAGCAGGGCTTGCGTCAGAATCAACAATGAAGACTTCTCCTCGATCAACGAAGGGATCCTTGTATTATTAGGAGTGGAAAAGGAAGATACAAAATCTGACGCCGATTATATTTTAGAGAAAACAATCAATCTGCGCATTTTTGAAGATGACCAAGATAAGATGAACCGATCGCTACTCGATATTAACGGCGAAATGATGGTTGTTTCGCAGTTTACACTTTTAGGAAATTGTACCAAAGGCAGACGGCCTTCCTTTGTCCAGGCCGAAGAACCGGCCAAAGCCAACGAGCTTTATGAGTATTTTGTCAGAGAAGGCAGGGCAAGAATAAAAAAACTGGCCACGGGTAAATTTCAGGAAATGATGCAGGTGGAGCTGATCAATAACGGCCCTGTAACCATATTGCTGGACAGTAAAAAGAAATTTTAGCGATGGAAGATTGTGAAATCAAAATAGATAAAGAAGGCGTCTGGTATTACCGCGGAGCTCATATGTTCCGTAAAGATATCTTGTGTATTTTCTTTGAAAATCTTAAAATTAATGAATGTGGAAAATACCTGATTGAATTAGGCGATGAACGCTGCTATCTGGATGTCGAAGACACCGTTTTTGTCGTCGAAGTGATAACCAAAACCAGGCAGCAGCAGGATGAAAATGATCAAATATATGTTCTTTTAACTGATGATACACGAGAAAAGTTGGATTTAAATACTTTGCATGTGGGTAAAGATAACGTTATGTATTGCCGGGTGAAAAACGGTAAGTTCAGTGCCAGATTTTCTCGCAAAAGTTATTACCAGTTAGCGGAATTTATCGAGCAGGAAAAAACGAGAGATACTTTTTTCATAAATTTGAACGGTGAAAAATATTTGATTAACAATGCAACATAATTACGGAGGATATAATGTTAGATGATGTAGTAAAAGATGCTTTAACCTTTGACGATCTTCTTCTCCTGCCGGCGGCTTCCAATATATTACCGCGGGATGTAAATACTGCCACTTCATTGACAAAAAATATCACTTTGAATATTCCCATTGTCTCTGCGGCTATGGATACGGTCACCGAATCCCGGACAGCCATTTGCATGGCGCAGGAAGGCGGCATCGGAATAATTCACCGCAATATGAGTATTGAACGACAGGCTATTGAAGTAGATCGCGTCAAGAAATCGGAAAGCGGCATGATTGTTGACCCGATAACAATTGACCCCGACCGCAAAGTCAGTGATGCTCTGGAATTAATGAATCAATATTCCATTTCCGGCGTTCCCGTAGTAAAGAAAGGGAAGCTGGTGGGGATTCTGACTAACCGAGATCTGAGATTCGAAGAAAATATGAATCAACCGGTAGCCAATGTTATGACCAAGAAGGATCTGGTTACCGTTTCCGCAAGCATTTCTTTGGAAGATTCTAAAAAGTTACTGCATAAACACAGAATAGAAAAATTGCTGGTTGTTGATGATGATTACCACTTAAAAGGTCTGATTACCATTAAGGACATTGAGAAGATACGTCGCTACCCTAATGCTTGCAAGGATTCTTTCGGACGCCTGCGTGTTGGCGCCGCTGTCGGTGTTTTAGATAGAGAGCCCAGAATTGAGGCATTACTTGTTGCCGGTGCTGATGTTATTTGTATTGATACATCGCATGGTCATTCCGCCGGTGTAATTAATGCGATAAAAGCAACGAAAGCTACTTTTCCCAAGTGTGAATTGGTTGCCGGTAATGTGGCGACATCCGAAGGCGCTAAAGCTCTGATTGATGCTGGCGTAGATGCCGTGAAAGTAGGCGTTGGACCCGGGTCGATTTGCACAACCAGAATAATTGCCGGAGTTGGCGTACCGCAAATGTCGGCAATTCGTGATGCCTATAAGGTGGCCTCAAAGCATGGCATTCCGGTCATTGCTGATGGCGGCATTAAATATTCCGGTGATATAGTCAAAGCAATCGGCTGCGGTGCGCACAGCGTTATGATCGGCGGGTTATTTGCCGGAACGGAAGAAAGTCCCGGCGAAACAATATTATTTCAAGGAAGAAGCTATAAAGTTTACCGCGGAATGGGTTCGCTGGAAGCCATGAAAATGGGCAGCCGCGACCGTTATTATCAGGACGATATCGAAGCATCGTTGAAATCAGTACCGGAAGGAATTGAGGGCAGGGTGCCTTTTCGGGGTTCCTTGTCCGCCAGTATCACGCAGCTAATCGGCGGGTTCAAGGCTGGCATGGGTTATGTTGGTTGCAAAACTGTTGCAGAATTAATGGAAAAAGCGCGCTTTGTCCGTATTACATCAGCTGGTTTAAGAGAAAGTCATGTACATGACGTTATCATCACTAAAGAAGCGCCTAACTACTGGATTGATTAGAACAAATAAAGACTAAAGGCTGAATACTGAAGGCTGATAGTTAATTAGTTAACCGCTGGTTCAATATTGCATATTGAAATTATACTTAGGCAAAAAAATCATTTATATTCGTGAGTATTAAATAACCATGAAACATTCTGATTTTGTTCACCTTCACGTCCATACCCAATACAGCCTTCTTGATGGCATGATCCGTCTGGAGGAGCTTTTCAAGAAAGCGCGGGAATACAAAATGCCCGCTATCTCTATTACCGACCATGGCAACATGTTCGGAGCAATAGATTTTTACCAGCAAGCTTATAAACACGGCATCAAACCCATCATTGGCTGTGAAATATATGTAGCGCCCAACAGCCGCTTCGATAAAAGTGCATCTTCTATAGGTGAAACGGCAAGACACCTTATAGTCCTTGTTAAAAATATGCAGGGATACAAAAATCTGATGAAGCTCACTACGGCCGGTTATCTGGATGGCTTCTATTACCGTCCTCGGGTGGATAAGGAATTGTTAAAAGAATGCCACGAAGGCCTGATTGCATCGAGCGCCTGCCTGCATGGTGAAATAGCCAATTTGATTGTCCGCGGTAATATGGAAGAAGCTAAAAAAGTGGCGCGTACCTATCAGGCAATTTTCGGGGAACAAAATTTCTATCTGGAAATAATGGAAAACGGGCTACCCGAACAGAAAATAGCCAATGCCGGGCTAATTGAAATCAGCAAAGAATTATCCATCCCACTGGTCGCAACAAATGACTGTCATTATCTGAATCGAGATCATGCCGAGGCCCATGAAGTATTGCTATGCATTCAAACAGGCAAAACAGTCGAAGATGCAGACCGGATGCGTCTCGGAACAGATCAATTTTATCTACGCTCTCCGGAAGAGATGCATGAGCTTTTTGTTTTGACGCCGGATGCCCTGTCTAACACAGTTGACATTGCTGAAAGATGCAATCTGGATTTGGAATTTAATAAGTTTTATCTACCTGATTTTGTTATAAAAAATCCTGAAGAAACCCTTGATGATTATTTGGAGCGCAAGGCCAGGGAAGGGCTGGAAAAACTTCTGCCCCATATTATGAAGTATCAAAAAGAAGATGAAACGAAGGTTCTGGCAAAATACGAAAAACGCCTGCATTATGAATTGGAAGTCATCAAAAAAATGGGGTTTGCCGGATACTTCCTGATCGTATCCGACTTTATCAAGCATGCCAAACACAATGATGTTCCCGTAGGACCCGGACGCGGTTCTGCGCCTGGAAGCCTTGTGGCCTATGCAATCAGAATCACTAACATTGATCCCATCCGTTATGATTTACTCTTTGAACGATTTTTAAATCCCGACCGTATCAGCATGCCCGATATTGATATTGATTTTTGTCCGGAGGGCAGGGATGAAATTATCAGATATGTAACGGAAAAATACGGCAAGGACAAAGTTTCTCAGATTATTACGTTCGGAAAAATGCAGGCGAAAGCAGTCATCCGTGATGTCGGCAGGGCTCTGAACATTCCCTATGGCGAAGTGGATAAAATTGCCAAACTGGTTCCCAATATTTTGAATATAAACCTTGCTGACGCCGTAAAAATGGAACCGCGTCTTGCTCAGGAAGAGAAAAATAACCCTCAAATAGCGAAACTTTTATCTTTATCGCGGATTCTGGAAGGCCTGAACCGCCATGCATCCACTCACGCTGCTGGAGTTGTCATTTCCGATGTGCCGCTGGTGGAGAGAGTTCCTCTTTGTTCGCCCAAAGACGACATCGTTACTCAATATTCAATGAATGATATTCAGAAAGTGGGCTTAACGAAGTTTGATTTTCTCGGCTTGAAAACCTTGACAGTAATCAAGAATGCTCTGGCCTTTATTAAGGAATCAAAAGGAATTGAAATAGATATCAATGATTTGCCTCTTGATGACAAAGAAACTTATAAGCTCTTGACGAGAGGTGAGACTGATGGCGTCTTTCAGTTGGAAAGTTCCGGCATGAAAGATCTTATAGTCAATTTAAAACCGGCTCATATTGAAGATGTAATTGCCGCGATTGCCCTTTATCGGCCCGGCCCTATGAAAATGGTTCCGGAATTTATCTCCCGCAAACAGGGAAAAACTCAAATATCATATGAACTGCCGGAACTCGGTGAAATATTAAAAGAAACATACGGCATTATTCTGTATCAGGAGCAGGTTATGCAAATTGCCAGCGTCATCGGCAATTATTCTATGGCCGAAGCGGACATTTTGCGCAAAAATATGAGCAAGAAAAATGCCGCCGAGATGCTGGAAAAGGAAAAACCGAAATTTCTCGATGGCGCTAAAAAACAGAGACTTAACGAAGCTAAGGTCAGAAAAATTTGGGAACAAATGGAGACGTTTGGCGGATATGGTTTTAACAAATCACACAGCGCTTCTTATGCCATCATAACGTATCAGACGGCGTATCTCAAGGCGCATTATCCCGTTGCCTTTATGGCCGCTTTGTTGACGAGTGATAAGGACAACCGTGATAAAATAATCAAGTACATGACCACCTGTAAAGAAATGGGCATAAATATTTTGCCACCGGATTTAAATGAATCACAAAGAGATTTCAGCATATCAGGGGAAAATATTCGCTTTGGTCTGGCCGCGGTTAAAAATGTTGGTTTGGCGGCCATTGATTCGATAATTTCCGTCCGGGAAACAGGTAAATTTACTTCATTTATAGATTTCTTATGTCGTGTAGATCTACGTAAAGTGAATAAGAGAGTGATAGAAAGCTTAATTAAATGCGGGGCTTTTGATTCGCTTGGTTATAAACGCAACCAGCTTATGCAATGTTATGATGGGGCAATGGATGAAGCCCAACGTAAGCAAAAAGAAATATTAAGCAGCCAATCAAGTTTCTTTGATGCATTTGATAAAGAAGCGTCCGTAAAAAATAACGGGGCAGATTCATTTAACATCCCGGATATTCCCGAATGGGATCATAAAGAGCTGCTTTCATTGGAAAAAGAAACTCTAGGGTTCTACATAACCGGCCATCCGTTATCCCGCTTTGCCGACCAATTGCATTTAGTAACTAATGCCAATTCCGGCAATTTAATTAATAAAAGAGATAAAGAACTAGTCGCTGTTACCGGTGTTGTTGCCAATATCAATGAAAGACCGACAAAAAGAAAAGATATCATGTGCTATATCACGCTGGAAGATTTACAAGGCTCCGTAAACGTTATATTTTTTGCCGATGTTTATAAAAAATACCATTCATTGTTGCATGATGATGATCCGATAGTTATTAAGGGAATTGTTGATGTAGGTGATGAAACGCCAAAAATTATTGCTCAGGAAGCAATGTCATTAGCTCAATCACTGGAAAATCCCTATAAGCAGATCCGATTTTTTATCAATGCCAATAATATTTCACCGGAAAATATTATTTCTTTCTGTACCGCCATGAAAAAATACCGCGGTAAATACAATAGTTATATGCATATTCTTAATGGAAAAAGTGAGACAATTGTTTATCTGGGCGATCAACTGCGCCTGGATATGAACGACAAATTAAAGAAAGAAGCGGATAGTATCCTGGGGGAGGGTGCCACCACATACTGTTAATAACGGCGCTCGTGAAGAGTGAAGCGCATCCAATATGTTGTAATTACTTCTATAATTATCTCTCCCTAGATTGGCGCAAACTTAAGGCCTTATGCAATTCATAAAAAAGTCCCAAAGTCGTCATACCGGCGCAGGCCGGTATCCAGACGTCGCCCCGGCGGATGGCCGGGAAACACAACATTGAAGAATAACTGGATTCCGGATACCCTAAAGGGCACAAGTCAAGTCCGGAATGACAAAACAAAAGATCAATACATAATATGTTGTATGAAGAAAGAACCTATAGATCATTAATAAATAAGGATAATCTTACTTCGTATAACGTCAAAATTGCTGAAAGCGATTTGTTTATTAGTTCTGATACCGATCTTTCCGAAAAAGTTAAAAAATCTTTACTAAAGTACCGTTCTCATTTAGAAAATTACATAAAAAACAATCCTAAATTCTTAACTTCATTATTACCCTTACCGGAAGATGAATTTGCTCCGGCAATTGTGAAAGATATGCTAATTAAATCAAGCATATGTGGGGTAGGGCCGATGGCCGCCGTTGCGGGAGCCATCTCTCAATTCATTGGCCAGGATCTATTGGAATCTACAGATAATCTAATTATCGAAAACGGCGGGGATATTTTTCTGAAATCTAAAGATAAATCAACTGTTTCCGTATTCGCGGGAGAGTCTCCGTTAAGTTATAAAGTAAACTTTATGGTAAGACCGGAGAAAACCCCTTTGGGTATTTGCACATCATCCGCAACTGTCGGTCCGTCTTTGAGTTTCGGCAAGGCTGATGCCGTTTGTGTTATTTCTCAATCAGCGACGCTGTCCGATGCTGCAGCCACAGCCATCGGCAATAAAGTGAAAAGCAAAAAAGATATAAAAACCGCCTTGGATTACGGAATCAAAATTCCCGGCGTAAAAGGGATCATCATCATCTGCGGCAACGATATGGGTGCAATAGGCGAAGTGCAGTTCATTTAGAAAACTAAGCGCTGTGCGCGAAGCCCGGCGAATGCCGAGGGAGGTGGAGTTGGTTTAAAAATGAATAAATATTGACAATTGTCAAATAAGTATGTTTTTATGCTAACAATTATTAAACGTTTTTAGGCCTAGACTGCCAATAAGCGATATAAATTCTTCAGCGATTCGGAGTATTATCTGAAATGACTAAAACTCAAGTAAATGATTTTGATATAGATGAGATTGATAGATATCATGGCAATTTGTCAACTCCACATATAAAGGAACCGGTGCCTAGGTTAATTACAGATATTTTAAATTCATACACACGCAATGAAATAAATTTACAACCTGACTACCAACGACAATTTGTTTGGAACAAGACCAAACAAAAACAGTTAATCAAATCACTTTATGCAGGCTTTCCGTTACCAATGTTTTACTTCGCTGAATCAGGAAACAACAGCTATGAAGTAGTAGACGGTCAGCAGCGCTTAACCACTATATTCGGGTTTCTGAACCCAAAAAGCATTAATAAACATATCCGAAAAAAAATAATTTCTAAAATACAGCTTAATCACAACGGCGACCAAATTAAACTTAACGACCTCAGGCAGACTATAGAAAAACGAAACATATACTGTGTGTATTTACCGGAAACATCAGTGAATTTGAAATATGAAATATTTCGAGTGCTCAATCAAGGTGCAACGATGCTTAAGCCACAGGAAATTAGAAATTGTCTTTTTGCTAGCGAAATGCCTAAATTCAATAAGTTATTAAAGACAGTGGCTAATAAACTGCGAAAAATTACTGGAATGACACTTGATCGCATGTTGGGTGAGGAATTGGCATTAAGGTTTTTTGTGATTAATAAATACGGCTATGAACGAGATATAACAGATCTCTCAAATAATTTTAACATGCTAAAAAAAGATTTTAATGAGCGTGAAATAAAAAGGATGAAGCAAAAGAGTGAATTATTCTTTTGGATCCTGAAAAAGATGTTTGAAAGTGACATTGATGATTGCTTTCAGGTATTACAGAAAGGGGTAAAGTCACCGAAAATAAATAAATGGGGTTTTTACTCATTCTCAAAGAAAATAAACCAAAGCCTGTTCCATCTGTTGTCGTTTTATCTTCCAAAATACTCGAAGAATCAACTTAATGGCAAGAATTTTATAGGCATAAAGAAGGGTTATCTTGAGATTTTAAAGAATCAAAGATTTGTTTCTGTAATTACAGGCTCTGGAACAAACAGCAAAAGAAACATTAAAAAATCAAACCAAATTTTCAAAAAAGTATTTTTAGAAAAATATTTAGGTGATTGGACTGACAATCAAAAACGAAATATTACAAAATCAGAAAAAGAGACAATTAGGCAAAACGTTCCTTATTGCTATCTCTGTTACGGCAAATTTGGAAAAAAAATGGAAACAGGTAAAATTCATGCTGAACATATAGAACCTTATATTGCTGGCAAAGAAAGTGAACTGGAAAATATACTGCTTGCTCATCCAAGGTGTAATGCGGAAAAGAAAGATATGAGCATAGATGAATACAGGGTAACTCCGAAATCGCAAAAAAGAAGGAAAACTCAAAAGAAAAACATTATGGCTTATCGCCAAGCACTTAAAGAGTGGAATAAAGCATACGGACTTGATATTTACTCAAAACTGATGAAATTTGCAAAATCTGATATTAACCTTTGAACTAAAAACAGCTTCATGTTTACATAACATATGTTATAAGACCTTGCGATTATATTTAAAATATGCGCACAAAAGCTATCTCTTCTGTATTAACGCAATAAAATAAGGTATTTAATGGATGCTTTGATTTAGGATTGGCGTTAGATGCCATCATCGGCCAGCTGCTTGATTAACTTTGCCTGGCGATCGGATAATTTTTTCGGAACATCGATATTAATCTTAACGTATTGATCTCCCTTGGCTGATCCCTTCAATCCCGGCACGCCAAAACCTTTCATTCTTATCTTTGTATTGTTTTGTGTCCCCGGCAGTATCTTAATGCGTTTCATGGTTCCGTCCAGAGTCGGAATGTCAACGGATGTACCCAAGGCAGCCTGAGTAAATCGAATAGTCTTTTCTATATATAAATCATTTCCGTCACGGGAGAAAATTGGATGCGGTAACACATTGATATTTAAATATAAATCTCCATTAGGACCACCATCGTAATCGGACATTCCTTTTCCGGGAAGCCTTAATTTTTTACCGGTACTGATGCCGGCAGGTATCTTTACATTTATTTCTTCAACTTTATTTTCTTTTTGAAAAGAAATCTTTTTTTCTGCACCCAATACAGATTCTTCTAATGATATCGATAGATTATATTCAGCATCCTGGCCTTTTTGCGGCATCTGCGTGGCATATTGCTGGCCACCCATACCACCGAAAAGACCGCCAAAGGGATCGCTAAATCCTTGAGAAGATCCGCCTCCCCTTCTTCCAGTGCGAAATGTTGTTCTACCTGCCCCTCTTCCTCCACCAAAACCAAATCCCCGCAATATTTCATCCAGATCAAAATCACGGTAAATATCTTCCTGAGAATACTGCTGACGATACTGGTCCGCAGAGCCAAACTGGTCATATTGCTGGCGTTTTTCAGTGTCACTCAAAACAGCATAAGCTTCACTGATTTTTTTGAATTTTTCTTCAGACGCCTTCTTATTATTGGGATTCTTATCCGGATGCCATTTTATGGCTAATTTGCGATATGCTTTTTTTAGTTCATCAGCAGACGCCTTTTTATCCACTCCCAGAATCTGATAGTAATCTTCGGCCATATAATACCTTATCTTATCCTTTAGCTAATTGTTATAATGCCTTAAATATAAAAGATATTTATACTTTAATATCAACGCTTCTAGTTTAAGCACTTCTTCCCATTTGAAAAGATGCTAAATTAACTTTTACCAGTTTTTCCGGAAAAGATTTTTCGATAACAGATTCCCAGACAGGTTGCTTTATATCCAGATAACCGGAAACAGCTCCCAATAGAACAACATTAGCCGCTTTGACATTACCTGCTTTTTTTGCAAGGTCTGTGGCATCGATTTCTTTAACTAGTTTAAAATTCTTCTTTAAGACGGAAATTATATCTTCGGGATAAGGAGCATCACCCATATTCACTGCAGGCGGGTAAATTTCATCGGTAGTAACTATAATTGTGGCATCTTTAGTCAGATAGTTTAAATAGCGCAGAGATTCCATTTTCTCAAAAGAAACAAGGAGATCAATGCTTCCCAGTTGCGCCAATGGCGAATAAACTTTATGGCCATAACGAACATGGCTGGTCACGCAACCGCCGCGCTGCGCCATGCCATGAACTTCGCTCTTTTTAACGTCCAGGCCAGCTTCCATGAAGGCCATGCACATAATATCACTGGCTCTTAAAATACCCTGGCCACCGACTCCAGCCAGCAAAATGCTTTTTACTTCCTTACCCATTTAATCTTATCCAGTCCAATTATAATAATCATTTAATCGCTTCAAATTTGCATACTTGCAGGCATAAACCGCACCCATTGCAAAGATTTTCATCAATTACGGATACCCCTTCCCTCTTCGAGCCTTCTTTTTTCTCCATCTTTTTCCAAGAAATCGGTGGGCATCCCAAACCAAGGCAAACTTTACAGCCCGTACATTTTTCGGGATCAACCTGCAAAGGCTTTTGAGCTTTTAATTTTGCCCTTTTGAACAGGACACACGGCCTTTGTGAAATGACTACGGAAGGGCCATCCTTAGCCAGTTCTTCCTTGATAACGGCTCTTGTATTTTTCAGATCATAAGGATCAACAACTCTTATATTATCGATACCGAGCGCCGAAACCAAGACTTTCAAATCAAGTTGTTTTGTTTTTTCCCCTAAAAGGGTGTAACCGGTAGCCGGATGTTCCTGCATTCCGGTCATGGCCGTTGTGCTATTGTCACAAATGATAATAACAGCATTGCTCTTATTATAGGCCATATTCAAAAGCGGAGTTATTCCGGAATGAATAAAGGTTGAATCGCCGATTACACCGACTATCTTGCCCTTCCCTTTTTCTTTCAAGGCTTTGCTCATGCCGTGCGCCATGCCGATGCTGGCACCCATACAGATACAGGAATGCAGACCTTCCAGCGGTTTCATAAAGGAAAGTGTATAACAACCGATATCCCCGGTCACAAATAGTTTGAGTTTGTTTAATGTGTAAAATAAACCGCGGTGCGGACAACCCGGACAAAGATTGGGTGGACGCGGCGGAATACTTTTCACAGGCAAATCAGTAGCCTTGTTCTGATTATTTATGGCATTTTGGATGATGCCGGGATCAAATTCATTGGTATAAGGGAATATTTCCTTACCAATTACCGAGATACCCATGGCCTTGATTTGTTCTTCCAGAAATTGATCTAACTCTTCAATAACGTAAATCTTTTTAACTTTAGCGGCAAATTCGCGGATTAATTTTTCCGGTAAGGGATAAACCATACCCAGTTTCAGATAAGAATAATCAGGGAAAACATCTTTGGCATAATTATAAGGCATTCCGGCTGTAATAATTCCTACGTCTGGATTATTAATTTCCAATTTGTTTTCCGGGAAACTATTGGCAAATGTTTTTAAGGCTAGCGTTCTTTTTTCTACCGCTACACGCCGGATACGGGCATTAGCCGGAACCATGACATACTTTGTCGTGTTATAAGTAATTGCTGTTTTATCGATGTACGGTATTGGCTCTTCCAGAGAAACGACGGATTTGGAATGTGACACTCTGGTTGTAGAGCGCAAAAAAACCGGCGTGTCAAATTTTTCACTGATGGTAAAAGCGAGTTTGATAAACTCTTTAGCTTCCTGGGCGTCTGCCGGCTCCAACATAGGAATTTTTGCAAATTTAGCGTAATTACGATTATCCTGTTCGTTTTGTGAACTATGTAATGAAGGATCATCGGCGCTGATAATGACTAAAGCACCATTAATGCCCGTATAACTTACGGTAAAGAGAGGATCGGCGGCGACATTCACTCCGACATGCTTCATCACGGCAACAGCCTTTTCACCGGCTAATGCCGCGCCGATGGCCACTTCCAGAGCTACCTTCTCGTTGGGCGACCATTCCGCATAAACACCATCATATTTGGCAAACTCTTCCAATATTTCCGTGCTCGGTGTACCGGGATAAGCGGCAGCAAACCGGATCCCCGCTTCATACATACCGCGGGCGATAGCTTCATTCCCCGACATTAATACTTTCAAATCTCCAGCCTCCGGATTAACAAAATTCAAATTAGCTCAGAGAAGAAATTTTACGTTTTAAGAAAAGAGACATAGATGGATCTGCTGTTTTCAGCAAAGCGTTTTGATAATTTTCCAGGGCTTTTTTCTTTTCATTCAGCAGTTCGTAAATCCGGCCGATGTTGCTATAGCCGATAGATTCAAAACCGGTATTGTTGCCCTTTTGCGCCTCTTCAAAATAAGTAAGAGCTGATTTAAAATCTTTCTTTGTTTCATAACAGTACCCCAATGAAGTTAAAGCAAGAAAAGTGATTCCGGCATTGTCTGATGTTATAGATGAAATATAGTCCTTATAAGAAGAAATAGCGTTATCAATATCACCCAGATTATAATAAACATTACCCAAATGATAACGCGCCATACGGGCGCTCCAGCTTTGCGGATATTTATCAATCAATTCCTTGAATAAAATGATGCTGTCTTTGGTATCATCCGGTTTGGCATTGGTTTTTGCTATGTAAGTCTGCGCTTTATTGTATAATTCAACCGCCGATGATTGATAATTATTCCAATAAAAATAAATTGCAAACGCTACAATAACAGCCGAAATAATCGCGGTGACGATTACGTAGAAACGTGTTTTATTTTCAGAAATAAAATCGGTAATTTTCTCAATGCTGGATTGAAAAATGTCCGGTCCTTTGAGTTCTTTTTTTGATAATCTTGCTGCCATATTATTCCCCTTTAATGTTGTATTTGCTCAATGGATCAAGAATGATTTGCGGGATCCTGCGTATTTTCCCTTCAGCGTTTGTGCAGGCATGTACCGTATAGCCTTCCACAAGAAGATTTTTCCTGTGTTCATCCCATATGTTGTTATTAAATTTAATGCTTGCTCTTTTTATGTAATCTATCTGCGTTTCGATTACTAATATCTGATCATATCTTGCCGGTAAAAGATAATGACAATTTACTCTGGTCAGAGGAAGGTTGTATCCCTGTTTTTCTATTTCCGCGTAAAGAATGCCTAATTGCCTCATTAATTCGTTGCGCCCTACTTCAAACCATTTGATATAGTTAGTATGATAAACTATACCCATAGCATCCGTATCCGCATAGATTACTCTAATTTTTGTCAAATTATGAACCAACGAACGAACTCCAGTCTTTAATGAACTTATCCATTAAAAGATAACCCGGCGAAATTATAATGCCGCTTTCCTTAGCTGTGATTTCATTAAACGGTAAACCAGTTGCCTTATTTTCTTCTTTACGGGAAGATAATACGGCAAAGGGGCTGGGATCACCAACATGGGTTTTTAGATCCAGTGGAGTCGGATGATCGCTTAAAACGAGAATTCTATAATCACCGAATACTCCGATATGATTTAAAATTGTTCCTACAATTTTTTCATCAAAAGATTCAATGGCTTGGATTTTACCGGCAGCATTGCCTTCGTGTCCCATTTCGTCAGGTGCTTCCAAATGGACAAAGATGAAATCCATAAACTTTAAAGCATCCAAGGCTGTTTTAGCTTTGCCTTCATAGTTGGTGTCAATGTAACCAGTTGCACCTTCCACATGAATCACTTTTAATCCGGCGAAAACTCCAATTCCATTTAGTAAGTCCACTGCGGAAATCATTCCGCCCTGGAGGCCATATTTTTGTGTCAGTGACGTAATTTTCGGGGTTCTGCCCTGCCCCCAAAGCCAGATGGAATTAGCGGGCTTTTTACCATTTTTTAACCGTTGCGCATTTATTTGATGATTATTTAAGATTTCACCTGCTTTGTGCATAACCGACTTTATTTCTTCGGCAAAATTACCCTGCGGCAGATAAGAAACAATAGTTTTACCGGTAATATCGTGCGGCGCTGTTGTTTCCGGAGATCCACTGGCATTCCGCCAGACAAAAAGATGGCGGTAGCCGACTCCCGGAAAAAATTGATATTGGGAAGAACCGATTGCTTTATTTATATCCAAAATAATTTCCCGGGCTTCTTTAGTTGATATATGGCCGGCCGTGAAATCATCCATACACGCATTGTCAGTATCTTTACTGCCGATAGTCACCAGATTGCAACGGTAGGCAATATCGTTAGGGCCGAGATTTATTCCCATACTGGCTGCTTCCAAGGGACCTCGGCCCGTATAGGTATGCAGAGGATCGTAACCCAACACACTCAAATTAGCCACATCACTGCCTGGTTTGAGTCCGGCAGGAATAGTATCTACTAAACCGATTGTTCCTTCTGCGGAAATCTGATCGAGATGAGGCGTAAGCGCACATTGCAAAGGGGTCTTTCCCCCCAGCTTTTCCGTTGGATAATCCGCCATCCCATCGCCAAGTAACACAACGTATTTCATAAGAATATTCTTTTCTAACTTTCACTTCCTGTCTTTACAGGGATAAATTGCAGGAGGAATGCGTAATGCTAAATCAGTTCATCCTCAATACGCACCAGAATTGTCTTATCCAGCACAATGCCCAGTTTATCAATTTTCTTCAACGCTTTGCGCACATTCTTTTCTTTTGCCTTATAAGTAGTCATAACAACAGGTACCGCACTGTCTTCCTTTTGCGCTTTTTGAATAACGGTTGCTATACTGATATTATTCTCACCTAAAATACCGGAAATTTTGGACAGAACACCGGGCCTATCCACTGCCGAAAAGCGGAAGTAATACTTTGTTTCAATTTCGTCCATAGGCATGAGATTGATGTTGCCCATTATCGATTCACTAACCGAACGGGGTGGAACGCGATCAGAAACTCCTTTTTGTAGATCACGAGCGATATCAATTACATCGCTCACAACAGCGCTGGCGGTCGGCATCATGCCCGCACCCTGCCCATAGAGG
This sequence comes from Syntrophaceae bacterium, assembly GCA_003142535.1. Classification (GTDB taxonomy): domain Bacteria; phylum Desulfobacterota; class Syntrophia; order Syntrophales; family Smithellaceae; genus Fen-1166. The sequence continues at coordinate 111,273 of PLMQ01000064.1, read as the reverse complement.
AAAACGGGGCCGGAAGCATCGCCAATCAAATGAAAGGCGTTATAATTCTGGTTGACGTTAGCCAGCAAATGTTTAAACGGAATCATTGTTGGATGAATACGCGCTTCGACAATACCATCATGTAAAATAGCAATCGCCAGAAGTTTAATGCGGTAACCTAACTCTCTGGCAAAAACAACATCCTGTTGGCTGATGGAAGAAATGCCTTCACGGAAAATATTCTCCAGCTTGACTTTGCAGCCATAGGCCAGAGAAAGAGTAATGGCCAGCTTGTGCGCTGTATCAATGCCTTCGATATCATAGGTCGGATCTGCCTCTGCATAACCGAGCGCTTGCGCTTCTTTGAGTACGGCAGCAAAGTCTTTTCCTTCTTCGGTCATTTTGGTCAGAATGAAGTTCGCGGTGCCATTCATGATGCCGTAAATTGATTTGATGTTGTTGGCAATGAGCGATTCTTTCAGCGTCCTGATGATAGGAATAGTTCCACCCACGCTGGCTTCAAAGCCTATATCTACGCCCTTTTTCTGGGCAGCCCGGAAGATTTCATTACCATGAGTCGCGAGCATTGCTTTGTTGGCAGTAACGATATGTTTACCCTGAGTGATGGCTTCCAGAATAAAAGTCCGCGCCGGTTCATATCCGCCCATAAGCTCGATCATAATAGAGATGCTTTTGTCGTTGATGATCTCGCGGGCATTGGTGGTGAGCAGGTTTTTATTAATTTTTATTGCCCGCGGCGAGGTGATATCAATATCCGCGATCTTTTTTAAGACAAGCCTTGCACCGAGCTTTTTAGTTATCAGTTCTTCGTTTTGTTGCAAAAGCTTGACGACGCCAGTTCCGATATTTCCCCAACCAATTAAACCGATGTTAATTTCTTTCATTATTTACACCAGAAATATTGCATATTGCTATCATGCCGTTATGAATTTTTAACTTTGTTTCCTATAACAATTACCCTCGTTTTGTCAAACACATATAAACTATAGTGAAATAGTTGCTTATATATTTCATCATGCAAAATTGAAATTCAACCTGTTCTGGCCATATCCAGCTTACCGTGCCATTTCCAGAGCAGCGTTTCGCGCAGAATCAGGTGCTCCGGCTTCTCGAGAAATGGATCACTGGCCGCCAATTGGAAAGCATCTTCTTTGGCATCATTTAGAATACGGGCATCACGAATAATGCTGGCAATACGGAAATCAGGCAAACCTGATTGTCTTGTTCCCAGAAAATCTCCGGGGCCGCGAATTATCAAGTCTTCTTCTGCGAGCACAAATCCATCCGTTATTTTTTCCATAACTTTTAATCTCTTCCGAGCGTCCTGTGAGCAGGCATAATTAGCCAGTAAAATGCAGCTAGATGGTATATCTCTTCTGCCTACACGGCCACGCAATTGATGCAATTGCGAAAGGCCGAAACGTTCCGCATGTTCAATGACCATTAGCGATGCCCGCGGTATGTCAATCCCCACTTCAATTACCGTTGTGGCAACGAGAAGATTTATTTGATTTTTCTGAAACTCCTTCATTACTGCGTCTTTTTCTTTATCTTTCATTTTGCCGTGAATCAGGCCCACCCGATAATCAGGAAATATATCTTTTTGCAGATGTGCCGCCATATTGGTTGCGTCTTTTAAATCCAGATTTTCAGATTGTTCTACCAATGGATAAACAATGAAAGCCTGATGTCCTTTGGCCAGCTCGTCGGCAATTATCGCATAAACATTATTTCTCTTGTTTTCGCCCATCAACATTGTGCGTACCGGTTTTTTCCCGGGTGGCATTTCATCAATTACCGATATGTCGAGATCGCCATAAACTGTCATTGCCAGCGTGCGCGGAATAGGCGTAGCCGTCATCACCAAAACATCGGCATTAATGCCCTTGTTGCGCAATGTTGCCCGCTGCAGCACACCGAAACGGTGCTGTTCATCAATGATTACGAGCCCCAGTTTATGAAAATCAACGCTTTCCTGAATCAAGGCATGGGTGCCGATAATAATGTTAACTTTACCTGCATTAATCTGTTCGAGAGTCTCAGTTCTTTCCGCTGTATTCATGCTGCCTGTTAACAAAACAACTTTCAAATCAAGCTGGGCAGCCCAATTGCTAATATTCCGGTAGTGTTGCTTGGCTAATATTTCCGTTGGCGCCATGAGAGCCGCCTGATAAGAATTTTCACAGGCCGTAATCATTGCTGCCACGGCGACAATTGTCTTGCCGCTGCCGACATCGCCTTGGAGTAGCCTGTTCATCGCTGTATCTTTGGACAGATCGGCCTGTATTTCGGAAATCACCCTGTTTTGGGCGGCAGTTAATGAGAATGGCAAATTCGCATAGAACTTTTTTAGTAAATTGCCCCTGATTTTAAATGAAATACCTTTATCCAGAATCCGTCCGGATTTTTTGATAGCCAGGCCTAGCTGAAAAAAGAAGAATTCATCATAAATTAAACGACGATGTGCGGCAGAAGAGCTGGAATTGTATTCTTCCAGAGATGTGTTGTTTCCCGGAAAATGAACTGAGTGCAATGCTTCCTGAATATTGATCAATTTGCGTTTTTCACAAATATCAGATGGTATGGGAGATAGAACGTAACGGGCATAATTATTCAGGGCCTGATACATAATTTTACGAATATACTTTTGATGCAGACCCTCTGTCTCCGAATAAACAGGAACTATTCTTTTAAAATTTAAAAGGTTTTCTTCTTCTTTATCCTCCAGTATTTCATAGTCGGGATGGATCATTGCCTTGCCGGTATAATCAGGTGTTACATTGCCCGTCAGAATTACTCTTGCGCCCTTTTTAAAGGTGCCGAGAAGATATGACATCTGTCCCTTAAACCACTTGGCAGTTAAATTGGCTGTATTATCACTGATTGTAATTTGCAAAATTCTTCTTTTGCCGTAATATTTAATCTCAGCCAAAATCACTTGTCCCATGATGGTTTGAGCTTTTCCAACCTCCAGCCGGTTGATCTTTTTGATTTCGCGCCTGTCTTCATAAGTACGGGGTAGAAAATAGAGAAACTCTTCCACGTTGCTGATTTTTTTTGCAAGAAAACGCTGGGCCATTTTCGGCCCGATGCCTTTTAGATACTGTACAGGCATCGCCAGTTTTGCCAGGGATTCTTTTAAATCGGCTATTCTTTGAATTGTAAAATTGTCCGGAAGCTGTTTTTGGCCTCTCATCGGAATCGTATCAATGTCGGTTTTCATCTGGCCGAATAAAACTAATGCTTTTTCAATTTTTATTTTTTTTAATTCGAGCTTTTGCCAATCATAATCTTTAAATATGGATATCAGTTCATCAACAATTTGCAGGAGCTTGCTCTCGTCACTAAATGGCAGGGATCCTTTCAACACGGTTAATAAATGCAAAAGGGATTTACCCAAATCTTTAATATGAGATAAATTCTTATAATTATTTTGCGATGAAAATTGTAGCGGCTGTTCAATTTTTTGCAGAATTTTTTTAACTGCTTCCATGCGGATACCATAAATTAAATTGATAAATCAGATTATCATCAAAGAATTGACAAAATTTTTTAACAAATATATTTTATTTGCGCAAGGAATGATTGACTTAAATGCCGATTTACGTTAAATTATCAATTCATCGATAATTACTGAAAAACAACCTTATGGAGTACCATGTCTCACAAAGCTACATATAAAAATGCCGGTGTAGATATTGATAATGCGAATGATTTTGTCGAGCGCATCAAGCCTTTAATCAAAACAACAGCCAGAAAAGAAATGGTCTCCGGCATTGGCGGATTCGGCGGGCTTTTTCATCTGGATACGACAAAATATACAAATCCCATCCTTGTTTCATCTACAGACGGCGTAGGTACAAAATTAAAAATTGCGCAGTTAGTGGATAAACATGACACTATCGGTATTGATCTTGTAGCCATGTCGGTAAATGATGTCATCGTTCAGGGTGCCGAACCATTATTTTTCCTCGATTATCTGGCAACTGGGAAAATCGAATTGGAAAAAAGTGTGAAAATTATCGAGGGTATTGTGGAAGGATGTAGGCAGGCAGGCTGCTCTTTGATCGGCGGCGAAACTGCGGAAATGCCCGGCTTTTATCAAACCGGTGAATACGATCTGGCCGGCTTTTGTGTCGGTGCAGTAGAATCAGATAAACTTATCGATGGATCAGCAATCAGTGCCAGCGACCATGTTATCGGGATTGCTTCCAGCGGTCTGCACAGTAACGGTTTTTCTCTGGCCAGAAATGTTCTTCTGGAAAAGGGAAAATTGAATGTTAATAGTAAAGTATCCGGCTTAAAAAAATCCATTGGTCTGGAGCTTTTAGAACCAACAATAATTTACGTCAAATCTTTGCTCAATATTTTTAAAAGTTTCCATGTCAAAGGATTAGTCCACATAACCGGCGGCGGATTTTATGACAATATCCCGCGAATAATTCCCCGTGCCTGCCGTTGCGTGATTTCGAGAAACAGTTGGGAAATCCCGCCTATATTTAATGTCATCAAAGAAATAGGCCATGTTGAAGAAAAAGAAATGTTTCGTGTTTTTAATATGGGTATCGGCATGATGATTGTTGTAGCGGATAAAGACAGTAAAGAAGTTCTCGGACGTCTGGAAATGTTGGGTGAAAAGGCATATCTTATCGGTAAGATAGAAAATAGAGCAGATAATCAGGAATTAGTTTGTTTCAGCGAAACTTGATGGCAAATATGGCCGATCCATTAAAATTGGGGGTTTTAGTTTCCGGCAGCGGTTCTAATCTCCAATCGATAATTGATAATATTGAAAAAGGCTCACTGAAAGCCAGTATTCAAGTTGTTATCAGTAATAACCCTGATGCTTTTGGAATAGCGCGAGCACAAAAGCACGGCTTGTCTGCTGTAATTTTAAAACACGAAGATTTTAACAGCAGAGAAGATTTCGATTTAGAATTAATAAAAATATTAAAAAGTAATAAAGTTGAACTTGTTGTGCTGGCCGGCTTCATGCGCATACTCACACCTGTTTTTTTGAAAGCGTTTCCCCAAAGAATAATTAATATCCACCCTGCCCTTCTGCCTTCATTTCCGGGAACTCATGGTCAAAAAATGGCTTTTGAATATGGAGTTAAATTCTCCGGTTGCACCGTTCATTTTGTTGATGAAGGCATCGATTCCGGGCCGATAATTATTCAAAGCGTTGTTCCCGTTTATGATAATGATACGGAAGAGTCACTTGCTGCGCGCATATTGGAACAAGAGCATCGCATTTATCCGCAGGCCATTCAATTAATTGCCGAAAATAAAATTAAAATAGAAGGACGTAAAGTTCATATAAAAACAGTAGAAAAAATACCCCCTGTTGCCTTATACAACCCTCCTTTAGCGGGATTTTAAAAAATGATTATTGTCAGCGCTTGTTTATTGGGAATTAATTGCCGGTGGAATGGCCAAAGTTCTCTGGAAAAAAAGCTCTTTGCATATTTGCCGGATTTGTTACCTGTTTGCCCTGAACAATTGGGAGGGCTGGCAACCCCGCGCGATCCGGCGCAAATTACAGGCGGCAACGGATTTGATGTCTTAGCCGGTAAGGCCGGCGTTAAAGCCGCCTTTGAAGATGTTACAAAAGAATTTATCAACGGAGCGCAAATTGTGCTAAGAATAGCCGGGCTTTACAATATTAAAAAGGCTATTTTAAAAGAAGGTAGTCCGTCTTGCGGCGTGCATCAAATTTATCGAGATAAATCTATTATTGCCGGAATGGGCGTGACTGCTGCAATCCTGCGGCAGGAAGGTTTAATTGTTATGTCAGTGGAGGATTTAGACTAAATATATGTATGATCTAATTGTCATAGGTGATGATCTTTCTTCTCATGTTGCCGCTGCTGTCGCCACTGGGTACGGTCTCCATACGGCGCTTCTGACTGAAGTCGATACCGGCGGAACTTATTCCAACGGTGATTTTGCTTTTAATCTCGATCCGACGCCATTAAGCGGATTTGGAGCCAACCAAATATGTTCTTCTCTTTTCGAAGACCTGAATATTCCGTTAAATGAAATAGGCGGGAGATTATTAAATCCTGCTTATCAGGTTATATTACCGGAACATAGAATTGATTTTTTCCACCAAAAAGATACATTGATTAATGAAATGGCCAGGGAATTTCCCGATCATGTCCAGGAAATTAATTCTTTTTATGATTCAGCCATCAAATACAGTTCTATTTTCGGCAACTGGATTAACGAGCACCCTTTTGTTCAGCCGCAAAGCATAAAGGACTGCTATAATTATTTAAAATTAATTCCGCATTTTTTAAAATATAAATATGAAAAATCAAAATTGGAAAAGATTATTTTTAAGAATGCTTCTTTGAAAAAAATATTTGAAGCCCAGGAAATATTACTCTCCTGCATAAATACCTCTCAGAATAAATTTGCAGTAGATTATTTATATTCGATACCATTTCGGGGCGTTTATTGCTTTCCTCAGGGCAATCAGATCATTTACGATTCCCTGATTAAAAAAATTGTATCCGGAAATAGTATACATTTAAGTAATTGCGATATAATCAGTATCAAAAAGGGGAAATTGATCGAGATCGCTGATAAAAATGGTAATACCTCTATATTAGAGGCCAGGAATCTGATTGTCAGCACTAAATGGGAAAGAATGAATTTATTGCTGGAGAATAAAAAAAGAATCAATATCGGTGATTGGTTCAGGCCTGTTAATACATCGTACTTTCCTTTCTCTATTCATTTGGGTTGCGCCCAGAAATGTCTTCCGGAAAAGATGGCCAGACATTTAGCTTTGGTCACAGATGTTAATAAAGATATTTACGATAATAACATAATCATCATAGAATCAGTCTTGTCGGCGGAAGAATCAGTGACTGCAAAAGACAAAATATCGCTCACGGCTACAGTGTATTTACCCAACGATTCGAGCATCTGGTGTCAAGAAAATTTGGAAACGATTGCTTCATCAATAATGGACAGGCTCGAACAATTTCTACCCTTTTTAAAAGAAAATATTGAATTTTACGATCTGAATACATCAATTGAAATATCAAAAATGTGCCGCAAAATTGTTAATCCGAAATATCAAATGAAAAATTCATTTCTTACCGGATTTGCGGCCAGAACAAATAAAACACGTTTTAAAAATGTATATTTGACCGGGGCATCTTTATTAGCTGATGCCGGCTTTGAGGGCGAAATAATATCCGGTATGAATGCTGTTTCGAGAGTAATCGGCAGAAAGGTTTAATAAACCATGATTATCCCAAACAATGATTTTTCTATTGCTGATATAGGCGAAAGAAAGATTAAATCATCGGTTAATGATGTAAATTTTACCTCTGATAATCAGCGCATATTATTTGGCTGTAATCCCGAAAGTTTTACAGATAATAATAATCAATCTAGAAGATTACAGACTATAGAACTTGCCGGTCCCCGGGAAAATATTTTTTTTGAACCTTCCCTCACCACAGCAGCCATAGTCACCTGCGGCGGTCTCTGCCCCGGTATCAATGATGTAATCAGATCAATAACTATGGAACTGTTTTATCGTTATGGCGTTAAAAATATAATGGGAATTAAGTATGGTTTAAGAGGGCTGATTCCCGAATACGGCTATGATTTAGTCCGGCTTTTTCCGGAAATAGTCAAGGATATAACCAATATTGGCGGAAGCATTCTTTCGTGTTCACGCGGTCATCAGAATATTAATCAAATAGTGAACTCTCTTTGTAACTGGAAGATTGATATTCTTTTCTGCATCGGCGGAGACGGTACGATGCGTGCTATACAAAAAATAACGGCCGAAATTAAAAAACGCAATCTGAAAATTTCCATTGTGGGTATTCCGAAAACTATTGATAATGATCTTAATCTTATTCAAAAATCCTTTGGCTTTGATACGGCAATAGCCCAGACCGTTCATGCTATTAAATGTGGACATGTGGAAGCCAAAGGTGCCGTAAACGGAATCGGTCTGATTAAAATAATGGGCCGGCTCTCCGGCCATATTGCAGCTAATGCCGCCCTGGCGCAGAATGACACTAATTTTGTTTTAATACCGGAAGTGCCTTTTGACCTTGATGGAGAAAAAGGATTTCTTCAGGCGCTGGAAAAGAGAATAAAATCCAGCGGCCATGCCGTTATTCTGGTCGCGGAGGGAGCCGGGCAGGATTTATTAAGAGAACCGGATGAAATAGTGGAGACCGATCCTTCCGGGAATATTCGTCTGCACGACATAGGAATATTTTTGAAAAATGAAATTGAAAGGCATTTTCAGAAAATTAGTCTGGAAATTAATTTAAAATATATTGAACCCAGTTATATGATCCGCTCGGTTCAGGCTAATGCATCCGATAGTATTTATTGCAGCTCATTGGGACAATATGCAGTGCATGCCGGAATGGCCGGGAAAACAGGTCTGCTGGTAGCTTTGATGAAAGATGAATATGTCCATTTGCCTTTAAGTGCCGCTGTATCTCGGCGAAGAATTGATCCCCGGGGTAATGTCTGGCTCCGCGTATTAGAGTCAACCGGTCAACCGCCATCAATGAAGAATTAAGAATCACCGCTTCGCGGCATAGTTCGACTAGCCAATTTCAATGCACTTCGTTTTTGAAATTGGAGTCTCATTACCGCCGCTTACGCGGGATAATTCGCTCATCAAACTTTAGCTTGTGACCTTTAGGTTACGCGCTGCTTTTTCATTATATTGTGCCACAATTCCCGTTTCGCTACGCTCACGGGATAGTTCAACTAACAATTTTTTAATTCACTACGCTCTTAAAAATTGAGTTTCACTATAAAATAATGCTTGCAAAATAATGTCTTATGGTTTAGTAACGACCCACATTTTTGAGGAGGGTTTTTCATGTCTCGTATTTGTGAAGTCTGTGGTAAAAAGCCGTCAGTCGGCAATAGCGTCAGCCATGCTAATAATAAGACGAAGACTGTATGGTATCCCAATTTACAGCGGTTACGTTGTGTTGATGAAAAGTCGGGATCGGTAAAGAGAGTAAAAGTTTGTACGCGTTGCATTCGTTCCGGTTTTGTTAAAAAAGCTACATAACCGGAGGGAGCCAGCCATATTTTTTTATGGATTTTTCAGCTTCTGTCAGAAAAACTTCGTTATCATCAACCAAATCTGTGGCTTGAAGAAATAATTTTCTCAAGCCATCGGCAATTAGCGGATCATTGCTTTTCAGGCCGAATTTGTCTGCGTAAAGACGAATTCGTCCTTCCATATTCATTATTTTCTGCATGCGATCAATAGTTAGGAAACGGGAAGATTTTTCTATTACTTCTCTTATTTCATTTTCGCCAAAGTTATAAATCCAATTTGTTATTGATACCAATTCATCAATCTTTTTATTTGCTGTGAAATTTATAGCCTCAACCAGGATTTCAATAGTTTTTTCAACATTTATATGATCTGCAATAACAAGATCATATATCATCTCGATGATTAAGTGTGAACGGTAAGCTGCCTCATTGTAAGAAATTTCGTTATTTATTGACCTGTGTAAACTTAAAAGAGAATGAATTAAGGGTTTGCCCCGGATGTAGGAATATCCCTGTGAATCAGGATTGAATTCATCGACAGTGCCGGGACACATCGATCCATAATGCGAAAGATCATCAATAAGCAAATGAAACATTATATAAGCTGCTTTGGGATAGCTTTCGGGTACATGCATTAATCTTTCAATTTTATGGGTTTGTTGAGAGGTGATATCGGGGTGAATTGTCAGTAAATCCGGGACAATATTATAAACATAAGCATCTAAATCATTACTATTAAAAACTCTTTCACCCAAAATACGCTGTAAAAGATATGTATGGGTGAGCATAAGCATGAGAAGAAACCTATATCATTGTTTATGGTCTACTCACTGATTAAGCGGGTATTTAACTATTTCTTCCAGTTCATATCTGTTTTTCAGATATTCAATGACATTTTCCATCGGCGAAACAAAATTTTTCATAATAGAAATCTGAATTATTGCGAGCCTTGGATCTATAGTTGAAACTGTAGCCATACCTTCATATGCCTCGATGATAAACTGAACTATAGCAATATTTTTTCTCTTTAATTGGAAGCGTTTCTGTATCATCATTATGGTTTACGTTTAACATTGTTCTTTTTAAAGATCAAGAAACAATGGTTAATTGACGTAACCGGATAAACAATGTATGATAAATAAATATTAGGAGTGTTCGATGTGCATAGCTAGAAATATATTGATATTATTATCTTTTTTTATTATTTCCTGCTCCGCTGCAATGAAAATAAATATACGAAAAATTAAAAGACATAACAATGACAACTGTTAAAACACTGCCGGCAACGCAATGGAAAATAAAAGACACCGGCGATAAAGATATAGAAAATGCATTAAGCAAGGAGTTTGCGCTCCATCCTATTATATCGCAAATTCTTGCCGGCCGGGAAATTAAAGACATGGATGATGCTCGTCGTTATCTCAATCCTTCTCTCAACGACTTGCATAGTCCGTTTCTTATGAAGGACATGAAGAAAGGCATTGAGCGCGTTCTTCAGGCAATTTCCGAACACGAAGAAATTGTAATATACGGTGATTATGATGCTGATGGAATTACTTCCGTAACTATCCTTTACAAATTTCTGCGGGAGATAACTCCGAATGTAACATATTACATTCCTGATCGAGTGCAAGAAGGTTATGGTTTACATAATCCAGCCATTGATAAATTCAAGAGCAATAATGTCCGGTTGATCATTACCGTTGATTGCGGTATTTCCGATAATGAACAAATTGCCTATGCCCTCTCCTGCGGGATAGATACAATTGTACTGGACCATCATGAAATATCAGGGCCTTTGCCCGAGGCTGTGGCTAATATTAACCCCAACCGGAAAGATTGTGAATTCCCTTTTAAAGATTTAGCCGGTGTCGGTATTGCCTATAATTTCCTGATAGCACTGCGCGGGAGCCTGCGTAAAGATGGTTTCTGGAAAAATGATAATTATCCTAATTTAAGAGAATATCTAGACATTGTGGCTTTGGGAACAATCGGCGACATTGCGCCTCTTGTTGATGAAAACAGGATATTTGCCCGGATCGGTCTGGAACTTATCACAGAGGGAAAACGTCCGGGGATCAAAGCGCTTAAAGAAGTGAGCGGCATTGACAACCAGGTTATCGATTCCTTTAAAGCTTCTTTCTGCCTTATTCCGCGCATAAATGCTGCAGGACGCATTGCATCACCTCTGGATGCCGTAGCATTGCTTTTGACGGATGATATGACAGAAGCCCGGATGTATGCAGAAAAGCTCGATGTCCATAACCGCCGCCGTCAATCAATGGAAAAAATCATATTAAACGAAATTCTCGAAAAAATAGGAAATATCCCGGATATAGAGAAAATGAAATCCCTGGTATTCGCATCGGATAAATGGCATCCGGGAGTTGTCGGAATTGTCGCCTCCCGGCTGGTTGATCTTTTTTGCCGCCCGGCGTTTGTCATCAGTTTGAATAACGGCGTCGGCAAAGGTTCCGGCAGAAGTGTTTCCGATTTTAATATTTATAAGGGGCTTCAGCAATGCGCTTCATTGTTGCTTTCCTATGGCGGACATTGTCGTGCCGCAGGTATTTCCATTAAGGAAGATGACATTGATGAGTTTGCCTGTCTGTTGGATGAAATAATCCGAAATAGCGCTCAATCGCCAGAGCTCGTTTCTTCAACATTAATTGATGCAGAATGTAGCTTGGAAGACGTTAATCTGAATTTGATCAATCAAATGAAGATGCTGGCGCCTTTTGGCAGTAAAAATCCCGAGCCGGTACTTTGTGCGCGTAATATAAAAGTTAATTCACCTTCTATTGTCGGCAGGAACCATTTAAAAATGCGCCTTACCTCTAATGGTGCGGCTTGCGATTCTATCTGGTTTGCCATGGGCAGTTATCTCCCTTCACTGGCTGGTGCTAATCTTGATGTTGCCTTTACGCCGCAAATTAATTACTGGAATGGAACTTCCGATATTCAATTAAAAATGAAAGATGTTATAATTCTTTCTTAATCTTTGGCTATTACAGGGAGGGCAAAAAATGAATGTGGCAGTAAAAGCAGCAATATTCAGCGCCATTCTCTTTCCCGGCTGGGGACAGATTTACTTAAAAAGATATAAACGCGGGATTGCTATTATTCTGCCTGTGCTGGCTGGTATTATCTATATTTGCTGGTCATTAATTCAAGTTGCCATTAGTACTATAAAGGCGGCACCTCCGCAAAAAGGTTCAGTCGATATAAACACTGTCCTCAAATTAACAAATGATTCGTTAAAAACTATGGATTCAACAACTATTTCCTTCATTACGCTTATTATTATCGGCCTGTGGATATATTCAATATTCGATGCTTATTTGCTGGGGAAGAAACAGATGCAGATGCTGACGACACATGTAGGCGATACGGTGTCGGAATAGAAGAAAGCGAGATCAAAGCAGTCATACCGGCGAAAGCCGGTATCCAGATATAATAACTTTACTGGATTCCGTGTCGCGCTTTGCTTGCATGGAATGACAAAAATGGTAATGCGACAAAGTCTCATTCCCTTGGAGCAGGCTCTACTAACAAAGGTAGCCGCATGAAGATGGTTTGGTGGTTACCACTTCCGCAGATCAACAATCACCTTCTCCTCCGGTTTGATTGTACCTGCTGCAACATATTCCACCTGATCTATTTTTACCGTACAGATTTCTTTAAAAATGTCCTTAAAGTTTTCTTCCCATGAAGAATCGCCTGTATCCTGTTTATTCTTTTCAATGCGCAGTGTCAGTTTATCCAGATGCCCTTCCCGACTTACCACTGCCTGCAGTGGCAGGTTATCGAACTTCGCTTGAACCATCTTCAACTGGCTGGGTGCCAAAAACATTCCCCGTACTTTGGCGGCATCACCTACCCTGCCCGCAATTCCAGCCAATCGGTATGATGTGCGTCCGCAGGAACACTTTTCCGTAATCAGACGTGATAAATCGCCGGTGCCGAAACGGAACAAAAAGAAAATATCATTGAGTCTGGTAACGACAATTTCACCCAATTGGCCGGGCTGAAGATTTTTGCCGGTTGCCGGATCAACAATTTCTACAATTGTTTCTTCGCAGATATGCCAGCCATTTTTTGCGGAGCACTCGTAAGCGACATCGCCAACTTCAGTCGCGCCGTACATTTGATAAGTATCAATGCCGTAATCCTTTTCAAAAGATAGGCGCATTGCCGGAAACAACGGTTCGGCGGCAAAGCAGGCCCTTTTCACCCGGAAATCCTTGCGGAAGTCAAAACCTATTTCCTCCGCTTTTTTAATAATATTCATCAGAAAGCTTGGTGTGCCGACATAGGAGGTTACTTTTAAATCTTTGATTAACTGCACCTGAATTTGTGTGGAGGATGTTCCCGAAGGAACAACAGTAGCTCCGAGTTTGCGCAGACCAGTGTGAAAAGTCAATCCTGCCGCTACCAGATGATAAGAAAACGCGTTAAGAGCGATATCGTCAGAACCGATGCCAGCAGCATGAAATGCTCGTGCCCATAGATAATCATTTTCCGAAAGATGCGGCTCATACACAGGACCCGGTGATGTGAATATCCGGTCAATCTTCGTATCGGGATTTTCCAGTCCGGCGTAAGGTGGTTCCTGCATTTCCATTTCCACCAGTTTTTCGCGGGAGGTAACCGGCAATGTTTCCAAATCTTCCCGGGATTTAATTTGCCGCGGATCGATTTTATGCTTATAGAATATTTTTTTTATTGTTGCTGATTTTTTATAACCAAGCTTCACCATGCTGGATAAAAGCTCATCTTGTGCTTCTTTTCTTTTCTTATTCGTCCACGATTCTTTTTTATCAAATGTGCGATTCATACATGTCCTTCCTAGTTAAATAATAATCGGTTAATATCCTCAAAATAACTTTCGGTGACCGAATTCTGCCTTTTATCGTTTGATTTTTAAAGGAAGCCAGCGCGCTACAGACTGACAATATTTCTCATAAGACTCACCAAACTTGTCTTTTAAAATTGGCTCTTCGAGAAAAACAACTAAGAAATAGAAGAAGCTAAACATTACAGCTGTATATCCAAGTAATTTCAGCGATTCAAATAATAGTGCTTCACCCAATAGGATTGATAGAAAACCGATATACATTGGGTTTCTGACATACCGATAGAGTCCCCGCACTACAAGTTCTTTGGGGCCTGCAATCAGAGCAGGTGTCCCTCTGCCGGTAAATGTAAAATCCCAAGCACACCAAAAATAAACTGTCGCACCAAGCAGGATAGGGCTCGCGCTATAATACTGAAGAATACCAAACTGCATTGGTGTTGGAGCAGATGATGATGTTAGTATCTCATAAGGTATAAAAACAATTATTACTCCTGGAACAATGATTGTAAAAATTATTGTCTTGACAAGAACCATTATTACATCTCCGGAAAACCACAGAACATGGAATTTACAAACTTAATGTTATAATAAAATATACTATATTAAAAAACAAATTAGAATATAAATTTGTATATTAAGATCAATATTAATGAGATTGTGTCTGAGGTTTATTATACCCATTCGATTTCAAAGGATAACGCGACGCTGCCAACAAAGTTATCCGCAGAAAGCGGATGGGTATCAAAGTCAGCGTTTGCGTCGTCTGTAAGACTTCACATCTTTATAAGATTTGGCAATTCCCGTGGCCGTGACACCGAGATAAAATTCTTTGACATCGGGATTTTCGGACAATTATTTAGCAAATGTTATCTACTGTATACTAGTCGATTCAAAAGGATATCCTCTACATTTCGCCTTGTATCTAAAACTGACAATACATAAATATTCTTATCGGAAATTCTGTATATTATTCTCCAGGGCGCGGTTATTAGCTCTCTATAAATCAGGATGCCTTGAGCTTGAAGTTCCGGTACGACGCGGCCGCGTTCGGGAAGACTATAGAGAATTGATGCCGTTTTTTTGATTTTTTGCAGTATCTTTAAGGCATTGGCCGGACTGTCAATTGCAATATATTCGATAATATCAGTTAGGTCATGTTCAGCAACCTCGGCCCAAAGTATTTTATATTTTTTGTTCATCTAAGTTTTTCTTTTAGTTTAACTTCAATGTCGTTAAAAACATCATCCTGACTTTTAACTTTCCCGCCTCTAGTATCAGCCTCACCCTGCGAAATCAATTTTAAGATGCCAATCGCATTACGCATATTTTCATAGCTTATCGGATCTTGAAGTACCGCCCGCGCATCCCCATTTTGCGTAATTATTACAGTTCGCTGAGTTTCGTTTATTTGATTGAGTAAATCTGCCGCGTTGGATTTTAAATATGTTACCGATTTTATATCGTTTGTAAAATTCATTTTTCTACCTCCGGTCCATATATAATACTTAATTCAGACCGACTGTCAAGTTTTTAAATTATAATTCTTTTACAGCCAACGCTTACGTCGCCTATATGATTTTACATCCTTATACGATTTGGCAATTCCTGTAGCCGCAATACCCAGGTAAAATTCTTTGACATCGGGATTTTCCGATAATTCTTTGGATGTGCCTTCCATGACTATTTTGCCGTTTTCCATAACATAGCCGTAATGCGCGACCTGCAGGGCCATATTGGCGTTCTGCTCAACCAGAACAATCGTGGCGCCCTGCTCTTCATTGATTTTTTTTATAATACGGAATATTTCCTTGACAACCAGTGGCGCCAAACCTAACGAAGGTTCATCAAGCATTAGAAGTTGCGGATGCGCCATCAAAGCCCGGCCGATAACCAGCATCTGCAGCTCACCACCGCTGCAATATCCGGCTAAAGATTTTCTTCTTTGTACCAGTGCGGGAAAATAGTTGTAAACGAGATCCAAATCATCTTTATATGGTTTACCGGCTCTCGTTGCCGTGCCCACACGCAGATTTTCTTCAATCGTCAAATATTTGAAGGGCTGACGTCCTTCGAGGACTTGAATAATTCCCAGGCGAGTAATGTATTCCGGTGCCTGGTTCTGAATATTCTTACCTTCGTAAATAATCGAGCCATCAGTTACGGCACCGTTTTCCGGTTTCAACAGGCCGGATATTGCTTTTAGGGTAGTTGTCTTTCCCGCACCGTTGCTGCCTAAAAGAGAGACTATCTGTCCCTTTTCCACACTTAAAGAAACGCCTTTTAATACCTGTATAACATCTGAATATACAACAGATATATTATTTATTTGTAAAATAATTTCACCCATAGTTTACCTTAATATGAGAACGGCCAGAGCCGGAAGCTGGAACGGAATATTCTCCATAATTCGGCAATTCCACGCGGCTCCAGCAAAATAAATAAAACAATGGCCAAGCCAAAAACAAATTCTCTCAGCGGCGCCATATTTAAACCGGAACTTGTGACGAAACCGACATTCATCAACAGACCGGTAACATAACGAAGAAGCTCATTTAACAATGTAATAAAGGTTGCTCCGAATATGGCGCCAGGAATGTTGCCCATTCCGCCAATTATTACCATGGCTATGTACTCCACGGAAAGCCCCAGGTTAAAAGGCTCAGTGGTTATACTGACCATGTAATAAGCCCAGAGAGCTCCGGCAAAGCCGGCATAGAATGAACTGATGCCGAAAGAAAGCAATTTATATTTAAAAATCGGGATGCCCATGCCTTCAGCCGCTCTATCATTATCACGGATAGCAATAAAGGCACGGCCATATTTACTGCGCATGATATTGACGGCAAACCAGGTCATTAAAACAAGGCTCAAGAAGATAAGAAAGAAAAATGACTTATCCCCCGCTATTTCCCAATGGAAAACATTTGGGGCCGGGATAGTAATTCCCATCGTTCCTTTCGTCAGGCTATCCCAATGAATTAAAACATATTCAATGATAAATTGCCCGGCCAGGGTAGCAATTGTCAAATAAAGGCCTTTTAATCGTCCCGAAGGAATACCGAAAATCATACCGACAAGTGCAGTTATGATACCGGCGGCAGGTATTGCCAGATAAAAGCCCAATCCCAGCCGTGTCGCTAATATGGCGGCAGCGTAGGCTCCGACACCGAAAAAAGCACCGTGCCCGAGAGATATTTGCCCTGTAAAACCAATAAGGATATTCAGACCAATGGCCGCAATAGCGGCGATGCCGATGGTATTTAAAATATAAAGCATGTATGGACTAACAACAAAGGGAGCAACAAAAAATAATATTATTAGAAAGAATATAACGCAAAGCCGGCCATAATCTGTTTCAAATATGGATAGCTCCTGCTTGTAATTTTCGCGATAATTTCCGCAGGGATGAAACGAAAATCTCCTCATTTAAACCCTCTCTATTTCGACTAGGCCAAATAAACCATAAGGCTTAACCAGCAAGATAAACACAAGCACGATATACGGAACCACATCAGTTAAAGAAGGCGATAAATAGCCACCGGTGAATGTTTCCAGCAATCCGATTATAATTCCGCCGATGATTGCTCCGCCAATGCTGTCCAGACCGCCCAGAATGACCACAGGAAAGACTTTTAAGCCGATGGAGCTCAGATCATGAACATTAACGCCATTGATTATACCAAGCACGATACCGCTCATGGCGGCTACCATTGCGGCAATGGCCCAGGAAAGTGCAAACACCCTCCGGACGTGAACTCCGAGGGACAGTGCTGCCATTTGATTATCGGCCACGGAGCGCATGTAAATTCCCTGTGCTGACTTCTTAAAGAATAAGCCGAACAAAACAAGGAAAAGAACGC
Organism: Syntrophaceae bacterium; assembly: GCA_003142535.1. Lineage (GTDB taxonomy): Bacteria > Desulfobacterota > Syntrophia > Syntrophales > Smithellaceae > Fen-1166. Next base: position 93,486 of record PLMQ01000064.1, on the reverse strand, counting down.
TGATAACCAGTGTTGCTGAATAAACAGGGGCGATATAAATAGTGCCTAATTTCAGCGCCAGTGTTTCCGGCAAAAAATTAGGATAGGTTCGCAAATTTCCACCCCAGATAAGTAGGATTAATCCTTTAAACATGGCAGCCAGGCCTACGGTAAGCATGATTACGAATATAAGTTTTTCACCAATCAACGGCCGCAGGAAAAATTTTTCAATTAAAAAACCAAGGACAAAGCTGCCCACAAGCGTAAGAAGGAAAGCAACAATTATGGGTAACTTGGCCCAGGTAATCAGAGCTAAAAAGAAAAAAGCTCCGAGGGCTAAAAGCTCGCCATGGGCAAAGTTCAAAACGCTGGATGATTTGAAAATCATCACAAAACCCATAGCTGATATTCCATAGAGCAATCCTACACAAACACCATTAACTAATAATTGCAGAAAGAATTCCATTGTTTGATTCCTTAATTAACCCTGATGATATTTACTGTTGTATCAATTTCACCGATGCGGCCATCCCGATAGCGTATTTTGCCCAGCACGCTTATGCTTTTTTCATCGCGGTACATGGCTTCGATAATTTTTATATACAGGCCGTAAACAAAGCGGCGGCGCACCTTGCCGGTTCGGGTCAGTTCTTCTTCATCGGCATCCAGCAATTTATACAATAAAATAAATTTTTTAATTTTCATTAAGTCGGGAAGTTGTTCATTTACCTCACGCACTTCTTTCAATATCAATTCTTCTACAGCGGATTGCTGCGAAAGATCGATGTATGTTGTGTAAGGGATCATGCGCTCTTCCGCCCAGTTACCGACATTGCCCAGATCAATATTAATCATCGCCGTGATAAAGGGGCGGCCTTCTCCAAAGGTTACCGCTTCTTTAATATAGGGGCTGAACTTCAGGCGCGTTTCGATGAAATCAGGCGAAAAGGCTTCCCCGCTTTTATTGCGGATGATATCTTCTTTTCGTCCGATTATCAACAGATGGCCGTCCGCATCAATATAACCGGCATCGCCGGTCTTCAACCAGCCATCAACATAGGCATTCTGCGTTGCCTGATAATCATTATAATAGCCGGAAAAATTAGCCTGGCTTTTTACAAGAACTTCCTGATCTTCGGCAATTTTTACTTCCGTACTGGGCAATGGCTTGCCTACTGTTTCGAGTTTAACTTCATTATCCGGCTGAATTTGAAAAATTCCTCCGGATTCAGTCAGGCCATAGCATTGCTTTAAATTCAAACCAATAGCGCGGAAGAAAAGAATTACATCGGGGCTTATCGGATGGCCTCCGGTGAAAGCACCGCGAAACCGGGAACAACCGAGACGATCTAATAGCGGACGATAAACGAGTAATGACATTAATTTGTATAAAATGTTTAAAGGCAGTGGAATAGCGGCTTTCCTAGTATTTTTTTCTACAACTGATTTCCCGACTTTCTCACCTAAATAAAATAAATTTCTTTTCAACCATCCGGCATCGGATATTTTTACTCGAATGCGGGAGGCCATATCTTCCCAGAATCGGGAGGATGTAATAAGTAATGTTGGCCCGATATCACGGAAATCTTCCAGCACCGTTTCCGCTGTTTCGGGAAAATTAATTATCATGGCACTTTGCAGGGCTATACCCATACACCACATCTGATCAACAATCCAGGCCGGGGGTGATATAGACATCCAGTTTTCCTGAGGCTTGATTTCATTGGCGGAAGTCCATTGCCGCGCCATCTGCGTCAAATTACGATGGGAAAGCATCGCTAATTTGGGAACCCCTGTGGTGCCGGATGTTTGAATCATGACGGCGATATCATCAGGGCGGCATTTGTTGATTTGTTCGGCAACGAATTTTTGATTTTCCCGATTATATAATTTTCCGTTTTCCAGAAGCTGGGCATAACTGATGAGCCAGGAATTACCTGCATAGGAAGACATCCCCGTAGGGTCAATATAAACTACTTTCTGAACATCTGTCAGCTTGTCTTTAACTTCCAGCAGTTTATCAACCTGCTCCTGATCTTGTACTACAACTATGGGCGCGCGCACCCGCGTTATTGACGTACACAATTCTGCGGCAACGGAAGATGTAAATAAATTTAAAGTGGTTGCACCTACCGCCTGTGCCGCCAATTCGCAAAAAAGCCATTCGGGATGATTTTCCACAATCAGACAAACAGTCTCACCACGGCGAAGATTGGCCGCGGCAAAACCGGCGGCAGTATTCAGCATATAGTGATAATAGTCAAGCCAGCCGTAAGTTTGCCAGATACCATAAGCTTTATCACGAATCGCCGTTTTAGCATTGCCGTATTTAGCCGCATTATCAGCTAATAATTGCGGAAGAGTAAAATTATATTCGGGTGAAATTGTTTGAGTTGCCGTATCCAAATCTTCTCTGCCTGTATCAAAATATTTCTTTTATAATACCTCAACATCGCCAAGATAAGCTTTAATAACATCCGGATGGCTGCTGATTTCCTCGGGCGTGCCCTCGCCTATTTTTTCACCAAAATTTAACACCATAATACGCTTGGCAATGCTCATAATAATTGACATGTCATGTTCAACTAGAATCATCGTCAGTCCCCAGTTCTGATTCAATTCCAAGAGGAAACGCACCATGTCCTCTTTTTCTTCCAGATTCATACCAGCAAAGGGTTCATCTAAAATAAGCAGACGCGGTTCCAGAGCAAGCGCCCTTCCTAGTTCCACTCTTTTCATCATGCCATAAGGCAGAGAGCCGACTGTTTTTTTCCGAATTGGCTGCATTTCCAGAAAATCGATAATTTCTTCCAATATTTTTCTGTGGCGTATTTCTTCTTTTTTTACTGCCGGAGAAAATAAACAGGATTTAAGAAAGCTGTAATGACAATGGATGTGCCGGGCCAGAGTCATATTAGCCAAAACTGTCATACCCGGAAACAGTTCAATATTCTGAAATGTTCTGCCGATGCCGACGCCGACCAGCTTGTGGGTATGCAAATTGGTGATATCCTGGCCATTGAAGATTATATTCCCTTTTTGGGGATGGTAAAACCCGGTGATACAATTGAGCAGACTGGTTTTACCCGCCCCGTTAGGACCGATAATGGCCATTAATTCACCGGTATGTACATTAAGATCAACATCTTTGACGGCAGTAACACCGCCAAAACTCAGATGCAGATTTTTAATTTCCAACTCGGCTTTTTTATCTTCTTCTCGCCGACCGATCATTATTGACGGCCGACCGCGAAAAGCTTTCATGAAAACCCTTTAATTACTTTTTGATTAATTTAATCTTATCCTTACCCGGTATGTAGAAATTGGTTAACGGGACAAACGTTCCATCTTCTTTTACTCTGACCATGCGGGCTGTAAATGATGCACCATGATCATCTTTAGTGTAAGTTATTTTAGGTACCAAACCGCCGAAATCCTCATTTTTGAATGATTCCATTGCAGCGTTTATTGTTTCCGGATTAATATCTTTACTTTTCTCATAGGCACGGATGAACGCCCGCTCCATGATCATACCTATGGTGACGCCCTCCCAATAAGAAGCATCAAACTTTTCCACTGTTTTGTAACGTTTCCACAATTCTTTCATAATTTTCATTCCCGCGGATTTATCAACAGGTAATGCACCCGGAAATTGGATGATCAGGCGATCACGAATGAGTCCCGCGCCCATCTTGAAGAAATCGGGGTCTGTTGATGTCCATGTTCCTAAAAACATCGGACTGTAATTAATACGATCAGCGCTTTTGAAAGCCGTTATAATCGCGGATGGCAGCATTTGAATAAAAATATATTCAGCACCGGCTTTTTGCAGACGGAGCAATTCAGTGTTCAGATCAACCGTCTTGGGCGGGAATTCTTCAATGGCTACGATATTGATTTTTAATTTGGCTGCATATTCTTTGCTCGGCTCATGAATCGAACGACCATAGGCATTGTTATATGTGAGCAGCCCTACCTTGGGAGCATCTTTTCCCTTATGAATCGCCCGGATGTATTCCAGCACGGCATAACAATCCATTTTATAGCTGCCGAAAGGCAGGTACATATATTCAAAAGGTTTTTCCAGAATTTCCCAGCTTGTGGAATAATTAATAGTCGGGATTTTATATTTCTGGACAATCGGTTTAGCGGCAAGACCTTCACCCGCACCCCAGGTAGCGATCATATCCACTTTATCCTGCAGAGCGAATTTCTGAACGGCCGCTATGGCTTCCGGAACTTTATATGCCGTGTCCACTGAAATCATCTCGATCATATTGCCGGATATGCCGCCTTTAACTTCATTGACGTAACGGAAATAATCGCGCTGGCCTTTTTCATGAAACTGTCCCCAACTCGAAGCAGGGCCGGTCAGATTTATCGCAACACCGACCTTGATTGTTTTGGCTTGAGCCTGATTAAAACCGGCAGCTAAGAAAACGGCAGCTAGCAATGCTATTAAAACATTTATCTTTTTCATTTTTCCCTCCCCTTTTTGAGTAAAGCTACATTGCTTAATAAATGGCAAAAAAAAACCGCGAGCTGATATTCATCTGCCCACGGTTCATTTCGTTAAGTAACGGTCATGATCCAATCAGGCAGACCTTAGCGCTAAAGCTATAAAAGCTAAAATAATAGAAAAAATCTGCCTGCTGAAAAAAACATTTTTTGTTCATCTTTCTTATTACCTCTAGCGTCAGGGATATAGTGCAAATAACCGGGAAAAGTCAAGGAAAAAGTGAAATATTTAGCCCACAGTGTCCGGAATGAAAAGTATTAATGCGGTATTAAGCCTACAGCTATCAAAGAGGAAAAAGTAAATCGTCAGAAGCCAGTACTGATAACGAAAGATATTGCGGAAAACAAAACCACGAAAACAGCAACGCATTGATCTACTCCAGCCCCAGTTTTTCTATCCGGTAGCGTAAAGAATCAAAAGTTACATGCAGAATTTCGGCCGCTTTTGTTTTTGATCCTTTGGCTTTTTGCAGAGCTTTTTCAATCATTCTCTTTTCAATTTTTTCCATTTCTTCGTTTAAATCAATTCCTTTATCCGGAATCTCGATATTAAAATTCGTCACACCTGATGCCGCATTTGACGACAAGACTAAATTTTCCGGCAGTATTATATTGGAAGTCTCCATAGCCACACTGCGTTCAATTATGTTTTCCAACTCACGGATATTGCCGGGAAACGCATAATCCATCAATAACTCCAAGGCATAGGAAGAAATGGTTCTTATTTCTTTACCAAACTCCCGTGAGTATTTCTCTATAAAATGATTTGTCAAAAGTGGTATGTCTTCTTTGCGTTCACGCAGGGGCGGCACATGAATGGGAATGACATTGAGGCGGTAAAAAAGGTCCTCCCTGAACTCCCCTTTTTTTACTCTCTCTTCCAGGTTTTGATTGGTGGCTGAAATAATCCGCACATCAACTTTAATATCTTCCGCGCCTCCAATGCGCCGGAATGTTTTTTCCTGAACTACCCGCAACAGTTTTACCTGCAGGACCGGAGGCAATTCGCCTATTTCATCAAGAAACATTGTTCCGCCTCTGGCCATCTCAAAAAGTCCCGGCCGGTCAGCATAGGCTCCGGTAAACGAGCCCTTCATATAACCGAAAAGTTCGCTCTCCAGCAAATTTTCCGGGATGCCACCACTGTTAATGGCTTTGAAAGGCATATTGGATCGTGCTGAATTATCATGGATCGCCCGCGCAACGAGTTCTTTTCCGGTACCACTTTCTCCCAGAATTAAAATATTCGCCGTAGTATTGGCCACTTTTTTAATTGTTGCATAAATTTTAAGCATCTCACGATTTGTTCCGATCATCCCTCCGAATTCAGTCTCTTCGGATAATTTTTTTACCTGTTCATTATCATCAACAATTCCTTTCTTGAGTAATGCCGCACGGACGATTTTTTTCAGTTCTTCGTTGCTGCCGCCCTTTTCTACATAGTCAAAAGCACCCTCTTTCATCGCGTTGACTGCTGTTTCTCCCGATGCGTAAGCAGTAATTAAAATTACCATTGTTTCCGCGCGCTGATCTTTAATGGTTTTCAGAAATTCAATACCGTCAATTTTGGGCATTTTCAAATCGGTAATGACCAAATCATAAGCAGTTTTACGGCAGAGGTTTATTGCTTTAGCCGGATCTTCAGTACTAGTTACGTCATAGCCTTCCTTGGCCAGCATGATTTCCAGAAATTCTCTCATGCCCTGATCGTCATCAACAACCAGAATTTTCGCCATACAAACACCTCATATAGTATTTATTAGTGAAACTCCAATTCCGAAAGCGTAGCGTATCGGGATTGGCAAGTTGAACTATCCCGCCTAAGCGGTGGTTATTATACCCGTGATCGCATATCTTTCTTCATTTCGGGCAGCCATACCGTGCAAGTTGTGCCTTTATCAACTTTACTTTCGAATTTGATTTTTCCACCATATCCATCAACAAGGCGGCCGACAATCGTTAATCCTAAACCAGTTCCTTTTTCTTTATTCGTGAAAAATGGTTCAAATATTTTCTGTAAATATTTTTCTTCAATTCCGCAACCGGTATCAGTAACATTAATTTCCACATATTCGTTTTTATCGTCAAGTTTTCTTGTCGTGTTTTTAATTGTTAAAATTCCTGTATCCTTCATTGCCTGAATAGCGTTGAGTATCAAATTACGAATAATTTGTCGGACATGTTCTTTATTGGCAAATGCATTAACTTTTTTATCAAATACACGAACTACCTTTATATTGTCCGACCAAAATGGAGACAATTTCATATTCTCAATAACGTCATCAGCAATTTCATTTATATTAACTAATTCACGTTTAACCGGTACAGACCGCGCCAGCAGAAGAAAATCGCGGACAAAATTTTCCAGTTGATCTTTACCGCGTAAGATTATTCGCATGAGGCGCTTGTCCGTTTCCTCAAGATTAATACCCTGTTTTAAAAGCTCAATGGAACCGGAAATAGATGCCAAAGGATTTCTCATTTCATGAGCAAGACCTGCCGCCATTTCACCAATTAACGCTAATCTCTTACTTTTTTCCAGATTATCTTCCATCTTCTTAATTTCTGTAAGATCCTGAAATATTAAAATATTGCCTATTTGTTTTTCATTTTTATCTTTAAGCTGAGAAATTGAACAACCCAGATTTATTCTTTTCGCTTTTTTCCCGTTTATTACAACTTCCATTCTGCTCTTGGATTGTTCATTAACCTTCTCGGCAATAAAAAAAGGAATGAACTCAGGAAAAATGTCTTCTATACGTTTATTTTCTACTTCCGGCAAAGAAAAACTTGTTATATCTTCCGCGGCCCTGTTGAATGTCTTTATTCGGCCGAAGAGATTAATAGTCATTACACCTGTATCTACGGATTCGATGATGCTACGGAAAAGCAAATCAAGTTGATCGAACGCCGATTCTTTTTCTTCTAATAAAGACCTTGTTTTCTTTTCCTGTTCCACGACAAAACTGGCTAAAAATGCCAGAATGTAGAACGATACTAAGTGTACCAAAATACGAACAAAAACCTCTTCCGATGTAAGATGATAATCATAATCACTTGAAGATATGGATGGGATCAATTTGAAATATTCCAGGTCGAGAAGCAAACCGTAAGATATTCCCGAAGCCGAGGCAACAATTAAACCACCTTTGCGTCCCAGAAATATAACCGAATAAATGATGACTAAAGTATATAGTAATGAATAATTGCTCCGTAAACTACCCGTAATATAAACAAGAACCGTAATTAATAAAACATCGACAACCAGCTGCAAATGTATATTAATTTTTAAGTCTTTATGTATTTTCAGAAAGATGAAATAAACTATGGAAAAAAAATAAGTAACGGTAATTATTGCATATAAAGAACGGAGAACCAACGGAAATATAGATATCCCCGGTTTACTAATATCAATAAAAATGGTGACTCCCAGAAACAGAGTAATTATGGCAATTCTGGAGATAATTAAGAGGAGCAACCTTTTCTTGTTTTTGTCGTCTGGTGTTGGTTCGATATACATTATATTTTATTATCTTCCTTTTTTGCAGCAATACACTTGCCATCATGCTATAATATTTTAAATGTTTTGGCTAATAAATTTGCAGTACCGCGAAAGATAAAAATCCCATGAGCAGGCCATTAATATATCCTTTTTTCGGTCTTGTGGCCGGAATTATAATCGGTAATTATTTTTATATATCTTTTTTAATTATTCTTATTTCTACCATTTTTGTTCTTTTCTCTATTATCATTTCTTTAATGAATATCGGGTATGAACACCCAAAGCAGTCTGTGGAAGCCGATTCCAATGCTCACTGCGGGATATTATACCCTCCGCTGAGCAGGATTATTCAAGTAAGCAAGTCCACTGCGCTTCGCTTTCGGAATTGGAGTTTCACTAATAAATGGCAAATATTAAGCATCTCATTAATTATCTTTTTTGCCTTTTTAATTGGTCTCTTCAATAGTCAGAAACAGCAGTATTTTGCAAAAGCAGATCACCATGTCAGCAGATACGTTAATTCTGGAAAAATAACCATGGAAGGAATTGTGATTGAAAATCCAATTTCTTATCCGGAAAAGAATGTTCTGATCGTCCGTTGCCTGAGGATAAAGAATGATACGCAATATATTCCGGTACAAGGCAATATCCGACTGGTAATTCCTCAGGACTTAAACTTTAATTACGGTGATTTTATCCGGTTCCAATCAGCGCTGAAGAATATTAATAGTTTTAAAAATCCCGGTGGTTTTGACTATGAAAAATTCTTAAACCGGCAGGGAATATATGCCACAGGCTTTGTTTCCAATAAAGCACGCATAATTTTATTGCGTGCGGATTCCGCCAGCAGTTGGAAATTAATGCTGGAGTATTTCAGAAATTATCTAAGAAAAATCATTTACGAAAATTCATCGTCACCTGAGCGGGAAATTATCACGGCCATGATTATTGGCGATCAAAATGCTATCCCGGAAGACGTGCGTGATAATTTCAATAAGACGGGAACTTCGCATATTCTTTCCATTTCCGGCCTGCATATCGGGATGGTAGCGGCAACGGCTTTTTTCTTGATAATTATTCTTCTGCAATTTTCTGAATATTTAATGCTCAGGTTCAATATTATAAAAATAGCAGCGGCCGCATCTTTTATTCTGGTTATAATTTATGCACTTATTGCCGGCATGGATGTTACTGTTGTCAGGTCAGCGTTAATGGCCTTGATCTTCCTTATCGCCTTGATTTCCGGCAAACAACGGGACTTATATAATACTCTCGCTCTGGCCGGATTGATTATTTTGATTTTGTCTCCTGAAGCCCTTTTTGATATTTCTTTTCAACTTTCGTTTCTCTCCGTACTCGCGCTTATTTATATTGTTCCGCGTTTCAGCAATGTAACTCCAGCCTCATTCGAGAACATTCCGCGTTGGAGTCAAAGTATTATTCGTTATCTGCAAATGGCCGTAATCGTCTGCATAGCCGCAACCATCGGTACATTGCCTTTTATAATTTATTATTTCAACCGAGTTTCCGCTATTACGATTATTGCCAATTTGATTGCTGTGCCCTTATTAGGAGAAGTGGCGCTCGCCATATCCATACTCGCAATTATCTTTTCCTTTTCTCCACTGCTTGCCGGATTCTTCATTAAGGCCGCATCTTTCATCACTCAAATATCGGTTATCATAATAAATAAATTAGCAGACTTATCCTGGTCTTCTTTCGCAATTACGAAACCGAGCATCTTGGAAATTATATTATTTTATTTATTCTTCATTCTTTTGATTAAATTTATTGACGTAAAAAGAGAAGAGGCACTGAAAATTGAGTCTCGAAGACGCTCCCGGCCGTTTTTGTTGTATGGACTAATTTTTGTTTTCACATTGTTAATAAGTACAAGTATTTATTTTTCGGTTAAGGATAAATTTTCTTCAAACTTAAAGATTACGGCAATTGATGTGGGACAGGGGAATTCAACTATGGTGCGTTTCCCTGATGGGAAAACTATGCTCATTGATGGCGGCGGCTTTCCCGACAGTACTTTCGATATGGGGAAAATGGTTATAGCACCCTATCTGTATCACGAAAGAATTTCTCAGATTGACACTGTAGTCCTTACGCACCCTCATCCTGATCATTATGGTGGTCTTAAATATATATTAGACAACTTCCATGTAAAAGAATTCTGGTTTACGGGATATGAGACCAACGATGAAGATTATGCAATCTTGCAAAAAATAATTGCTGAAAGAAATATCAAAAAAGTATTTTTATCCCGGCAATCGGCAACAATAAATATTAATGGAGCAGATATAAATATTCTCTGGCCGTTACAGCCGTATCTTGCGGCTAATTCCCATTACTCATCAGACAATGCAACAAATGACTCATCTCTTGTATTTAAAATAAAATATGGCGATATTGTTTTTCTCATCACTGGTGATATATCATCCGAAATTGAAGAACAATTGGTGCAAACAAAACAAAATATAAAGAGTAACGTTCTTGTTGTTCCGCATCACGGCTCCAAACATTCCAGCAGTACCGCTTTCATAAAAAAAGCAGCCTGCCAATATGCGGTTGTCAGCGCCGGTAGAAGCAATGTTTTCCATCATCCCCATCCTTCAGTTTTGCGCAGATACAAAGATGCAGGTGTTGATATTTTCCGCACCGATCAAGATGGAGCAATTACTTTTACTACCGATGGAATTTCTTTAACTGAAGAGACATTCATCAAGAGAAATAGATGAAGAGATGGTTTCTTCTTTGGATAAATTTACAATGTTTTACGAGCTTGACTTTTCATTTTATTACAGCAATGTATCAGAAGTATAAATCTAGTTTCCTATTGATTTTAAAACACAAATTTATATTTTAATTTTTTTAGGAATAAAGTATGTTTCCATAAATATTCTGAAAATACCACCTTGGTACATTAAATTTTAGGCATTCATACTTGGAGAAATTACTTGAAAGTTGAGGTTTAACAAAATGAAAAAGAAATTAGTGAACAAACAAAGCAAAATATCGGGCATTTCATATACATTTACATATACAGGAATAGAGTTGCCAGTGCTCGATATTACTCATCCGCTTTTTATTTCAACCATTGATGAAGATGCCTTTAAATCGTTAAGCCTTAAAGCAGCCCAAAAAGCAGAACAAATAAAAAAACTTCCTTTTTTCATAAAGAAGATAATGGCGAAGCTATCAAAAATGGAAAACACATATATGAGTGGGATGACTACATTAATAATGAAACTCGGGCATAACCTTATTAAAGGAGTAAGGGTAGGTTTTTGGATTAAATTTGGTTCTAAAAAGATAAACGCTATAGCGCTGAGAATGAGATTAAGAGATATATGTAAGTATCAAGCCGAGATATTGATACCTCAACTCAAGAAAACTCCCCAAAAGAGTTTATGCTTCATCAATATTGCCGGTGGTGCCGCAAGCGATACCATCAATACACTTATACTTATACAAAAAAATGAGCCTTTGCTATTAAAAGAAAGAAAAATTGAAATTAATATTCTTGATATTGATACCTATGGACCTTATTTCGCCAAACAATGTATAGAAGTGTTGAAGGAATCCAACTCTTACTTTAATGGTTTGGATATCTCGTTTCGGCATATTCAAAATAATTGGACTAATACGCAAAAATTATCAGATTTACTGACAGAAAGAAAAGAGTGGATACAGTTATGTACATCAGAAGGTGGTCTTTTTGAATATGGATCAGATAAAGAAATTATTGAAAATTTAAATACAGCTTACGATAATTCTGCAGATGATATGCAAATTGCCGGCACACTTCTTTTCGATGAAACCAATATTAACCCGTATATTTTTGAAGGAATGAAAATTATGGGTGTTTCATCGAGATTAATCGGTATAGATGGACTAAAAAGTATCCTCAAAAATACAAATTGGATAATCGATCATATAAAGAATGATGGTACTATATATTTTATTTTTACTCTAAAAAAGGAACAATTAAAAGATAAAGAATAAGCTAAAAAGGTGATGCAGCCTACTCGTTACACTCGTGGCTGATCCCTATGTCAGTCTGAAGATTTATGCCTTTGCCAATCTAAAACGCAAAAGCCTGATCAATCTCTTTTTCCCATTGCCAATCACAATCTAATATGTTAATAAATTTTTCTTTAATTACGGGTATATATTATGGAAAAAATTACAGCAATTCGGGGATTTAAAGATATTTTACCGGATGATGCCTTCCGCTTCCAGGAAGTGGAGACTATCGCCCGTTTTGTGTTTAATTCCTTTGGCTTTCGGGAAATCCGTATTCCCATTATGGAAAAAACCGAATTATTCAAGCGCAGCATCGGCGAAACTACAGATATCGTCGAAAAAGAGATGTACACCTTTCGTGATCGCGATGATGAACTGCTCACTTTGCGGCCGGAAGCTACCGCCTCAGTTATCCGCGCCTATATTGAACATAACATGTTCGCCAACGAACAAGTAACCAAGCTATTTACGATTGGCCCGATGTTTCGCCGTGAGCGGCCGCAAAAAGGTCGCTTTCGCCAGTTTAACCAGATCGATGTTGAGTTATTCGGCGATGACAAACCGCAATCCGACGCTGAAATAATTTTCATGCTCATTCGTTTTCTGCAAAGCACGGGATTAAAAGATTTGCAGCTGGAAATCAATTCACTTGGCTGCAAAGCCTGCCGTCCGACATTTTCCAAAGCGATCATTGAATTCCTCAAAGGTCGGGAAAATGAGCTTTGCCCGGATTGCCAAAGGCGGATCAATACCAACCCGCTGCGTGTTTTTGACTGTAAAGTGGAAACCTGCGGCACTATCATTGCCAACGCACCGCGGATTCTTGATTTTCTATGTTCTGATTGCGAAGGACATTTTAAGCAGGTTCAATCGCTGCTCAACGATTTGAAGATTTCTTTCGATATAAACGTCCGTATGGTACGCGGCCTGGATTACTACACCAAAACCGCGTTTGAAGTAAAATCAGGAGCGCTCGGTGCGCAAAATGCTGTTGCCGGTGGCGGCAGATATGACGGTCTTGTTAAATTTCTCGGCGGGCCGGAAGTTGCTGGGATCGGATTTGCCGTTGGTTTTGAACGGCTGGTTGCATGTCTCCCGGAAGAAGGAAAAAATGTTTTCCAGACAGATTTGTTTATTGCGGCATTGGGCGATCGCGCCCAGAAACTCGGCTTCAAGCTCACCAATGAATTGCGCCGGGCGGGAATAGCCGCGGAAATGGATTATGCCGATAAGAGTTTAAAAAGCCAGATGAAACGTGCTGATAAATTAAACAGTTCTTTTACGCTTATTTTGGGCGATAAAGAGATTGATGAAAAGCAGGCGCAATTAAGAAACATGAAAACAAAAGACCAGCAGGCGTTGTCGCTCGACAACCTGCAAAAAACAATAATTACATTTATAAGAGAGAGGTAACAAGTTTTGACTGATTTCATAACTAAAGACAAGAGAACTCATTACTGCGGAGATGTGGGAATCTCCGACATAGGGAAAGAAGTAATTCTGATGGGCTGGGCGCATCGCAGGCGCGATCACGGCGGGGTCATCTTCGTTGACCTGCGCGACCGGGAAGGAATTGTACAGGTAGTTTTCAATCCCGATGCCGGTGATGCAGTCCACGGGCAAGCTCACCGCATCCGCAGTGAATTTGTTTTAGCCGTTAAAGGAAAAGTGCGTAAAAGACCCGACGGCATGGAAAATCCCGCGCTGAAAACTGGTGGGATTGAAGTAATAGTTTCAGAACTGGAAATAATGAATGAATCCAAAACGCCGCCTTTTTCTTTGGATGACGTGGAAATATCGGAAAACGTGCGTCTGAAATACCGCTATATCGATTTGCGCCGTCCCGCAATCCAGCAGAATTTATTTTTACGCAGCCGTCTGGCCTCAGCAACCCGCAATTATTTTGATAAAAATGGCTTCATCGAAGTAGAAACACCTTTTCTCGGTAAAAGCACTCCCGAGGGTGCGCGCGATTATCTTGTCCCCAGCCGTATTTATCAGGGCATGTTTTACGCTCTGCCGCAATCGCCACAGATATTCAAGCAGCTCTTGATGGTTTCCGGATTTGATCGTTATTATCAAATTGTGAAATGCTTCCGCGATGAAGATTTACGCGCCGACCGCCAGCCGGAATTTACGCAAATTGACGTCGAGATGTCCTTCATCACCGAAGAGGATATCATGCAAATTATGGAAGGCCTGATGGCCGTAATATTTAAAAGTTGCCTCGGGCGCGAGATTGCTCTGCCCCTGCCGAGGCTCACTTATCGTGATGCCATCAGCCGCTATGGCAAGGACAATCCCGATGTGCGTTTCGGTATGGAGCTCGTGGATTTAACCGACATAGTGAAAAATTCCGGTTTCAAATTATTTCAGGAAGTCGCTGCTTCCGGCGGAATTATCAAGGCTATCAAAGCCGAGAAGGCTGCAAGCCTGTCACGCAAAGACCTTGACGGGTTGAAAGATTACGTTGCTGTTTACGGTGCCAAAGGACTAGCCTGGGCAAAAGTCAATGCCGCTGATTGGACATCGCCGATTTATAAATTTTTACAGCCCGCGGAAGTGGGAAATATCGGCAAAAAAATGAATGCTAAAGAAGGCGATATAATTTTCTTTGTCGCTGATACACCCCGCGTTGTTAATGATTCGCTGGGTAACTTAAGATTGCATCTGGCGAAAAAACTTAATTTAATTGATCCCGAAGCGCTGGCCTTCACATGGATTACCGAATTCCCGCTTATGGAGTATTCTGATACTGAAAAACGCTTTGTTTCGACGCATCATCCGTTTACATCGCCTTTTCTGGAAGATTTGCCTCTGCTCAAAAGCGATCCGGGCAAAGTCCGGGCGCGCGCTTATGACCTGGTACTCAACGGCTCGGAAATCGGCGGCGGCAGTATTCGTATTCACCGCAAGGATGTGCAGGCGCAAGCATTCGACGCCTTGGGATTATCCGAAGAAGAAGCCCGTTCCAAATTCGGCTTCCTCCTCGAAGCCCTCGAATACGGCGCTCCGCCTCATGGCGGCATTGCTTTCGGTCTGGACAGATTAACCATGATTATGACACATACCGAATCCATCCGTGACGTCATTGCGTTTCCGAAAACACAGAAGGCGGCCTGTCTTTTATCCGAGGCTCCATCAAAAGTGAGCATCAAACAATTGATGGAACTATCGTTAAAAATAGTTTAAACAATTTACTGGAGAAAGAAAATGGTAAAATGGAATAAAGAGAAAAAACTCCTTGATCAGCAAATGGACAAATTTTGGAAATATGATCTCAAGGAAGTCGATGAACCGAATTTGATGAAGGATGTTTTTCCCTATTCTGAAATAAGCAAAATAGTTTTTGATCATAAACTGATTCCGGTAAATCGGGCTGAAGAAATATTCATTACTGATACTACATTCCGTGACGGACAGCAATCAAGGCCGCCATACACCGTTGAACAAATCGTCGATATTTACAAACTTCTGAGTAAATTGGGCGGACCTAATGGCGTTATCCGGCAAACCGAATTCTTTCTTTACAGCAAAAAAGATAAAGATGCTGTAAAAGAATGTCTTAAACTTGGCCTGCAATATCCGGAAATAACCGGTTGGATTCGTGCCGCTAAGGAAGATGTTAAACTGGTTAAAGAAGCAAGGCTTAAAGAAACAGGATTGCTTACCTCCGTTTCCGACTACCATATTTTTTTAAAACTAAAAAAGAAACGCAGCCAGGCGATGGACGATTATCTGGGTGTCGTCAAATCCGTTCTTGATCTGGGAATAAGGCCGCGCTGCCATTTTGAGGATATTACTCGCGCCGATATTTATGGCTTTTGTGTTCCTTTTGCAATTGAACTGATGAAACTCAGGGAAGAAAGCGGCATTGATATCAAAATCAGGCTCTGCGATACTATGGGTTACGGCGTAACTTATCCGGGTGCATCGCTGCCTCGAAGTGTGGACAAACTTGTCCGGGCATTCATTGATGATGCCGGTGTTCCCGGTGAACTTCTCGAGTGGCATGGACACAACGACTTCCATAAAGCCATGATTAATGCCACAACAGCCTGGCTCTATGGCTGCAGCGCAGCTAATTCCACCCTTCTTGGTCTTGGTGAACGCACAGGCAATCCGCCGATTGAAGGCCTGATCATCGAATACATCGCCCTGAAAGGTCACAACGATGGAATTGATACAACTGTAATTACTGATATTGCCGAATATTTTGAAAAGAAAATCGGCGTTAAGATACCGCATAACTATCCTTTTGTCGGTTCAGAATTCAATGTCACCCGCGCCGGTGTTCATGCCGACGGCCTCATCAAGTGCGAAGAAATATACAACATATTCGATACCGGCAAAATTCTGAAACGACCGGTCGTAACTATGATTACGGATAAATCGGGTAATGCCGGTATTGCCTTCTGGATTAATCAACGTTTCAATCTCAAAGGTGACGGCGCCGTGGATAAAAGAAATCCGGGTGTTTCCAAGATTCATAAATGGACTGCTGAACAATATGATGACGGACGTCAAACCAGCATTTCTCCGGAGGAATTGGAGAAGAAAGTACGTAAATATTTGCCGGAATTATTTATGTCGGCGCTGGAAAAAATCAAATTTACCGCGGAAGAAGCTGCTGTAGCCGCCGTGAATCAGATTATCGAAGATACGGCAATGAAAACGATGAAATCCGCAAAACAAGAACCGTTGATGCAGGAATTTGTCGATGAAAATCCTTCCATTCAGTTTGCTTATGTAGTGGATATGAATGGACGAAAAACGACGAAAAATATAACAAACATTGCCGATCGTGCTAAATATGAGAATTACGGCGTCGGCACAGATCAATCCGACCGCGAGTGGTTTATTAAGCCGTTACAGACAGGTAAAGTGCATGTCACCGATTTCTTCATTTCCAAGATGACCGGAGTTTTATGCTTCACCGTTTCGGCTCCACTCGTTAATGATAAAGACGAAATGACTGGCATCTTCGGCGTGGATATTAAATTTGAAGATTGGGTAAAAAGAGCCGAGGATTTAGACGACACCGACCACATTGCTTTGCGCGCGGAATATGAAGAAGCAAAGAGTAAAGCCCCGCATGGTAGGCACTGATTTAATTAGTTAATCAAAAAGTGTCCAGTGTTCAAAAGGTCTGCTTTCATCTTCTGCGGAAAGAGGCGCAATTTCCCTGATGAATCTGGAAGGTGTAAGGGTTAAGGCGCCGGAAGAACGTGTATAATCCAATGCGGGCGAAGACAGATAAAGTTGGTCTTTGGCGCGGGTCACGGCAACATAAAATAGTCTTCTTTCTTCTTCCTCTCCGCCTGGTTCTTTAAGCGCCCGCTGCAGGGGGATCATGCCATCGGCGCACCAGATTAGAAATACATAAGACCACTCCAGACCCTTGGCCTGATGAATCGTGCTTAAGACTACCCTGTCTTCTTTTTCGCGTTCTTCCAATTCTTCTTCTTTCGACATATTGGTAAGCAAGGCCAGCTCGTTTAAAAAATCTTCCATTGTTGAGAATTTGGTGGAAAAATTGCCTAATTGAATTAAATCTTCCTCACGTGAAGAGGCATCGGAATAGCTATCCTGTAAATAGGTTCGATAACCTGTTTTGTTTAATAAAACTTCGATTATTTTTTCAGGGATTCTGTCTTGCGGTTGCAGCTCCAAAATATGCTTGATGACATTGCGACATTCTTCAATACCAGGCTTGGCTTGTTTAGGAGTTATTTGGATAAATTCTTCATTAAATAGAGAGGCCAACGGATTTTCCTGTATCGCCAAATATTTCCAGAGTTTGTCTGCCGTCACCTTCCCCACTTTCGGATACATAAGCAGCAGCCTGCGCCAGGCAAGTTCATCATGAGGATTAATTAAAATTCGCATATAGGAAGTAACATCTTTAATGTGGGCTTGTTCAAAAAACCTGATTCCCGAACGAATATCAAAAGGAATATCTCGTCTCACTAATTCCATTTGCAGTTCCATCGAATGATAATGTGCACGATAAAGAACGGCGATTTCCTTAAGCGGTATGCCGGAGCGGCTTAGTTCCGTAATTCTCTGCGCTACGAAATCCGCCTGTTTGACCACGTTTTCTGCCGATACCATTACCGGACGCATGCCCTTATCGCGCACTGCCCGCAATTCTTTGGGAAACTGTTTTTCGTTATTGGTGATGCTTAAATTCGCCAGATGCAGTATTTCCGGTGTACTGCGGTAATTGGTTTCCAATTTAAATATTTTACAATCTGGATAACGCTGTGGAAAATTAATGATATTACTGAAATTGGCACCGCGGAAAGAATAAATACTCTGCGAATCATCGCCTACGACCATCAGGTTTCTATGCACCGAGGCCAGTGAATCCACAATATCAGCCTGGATAATATTCGTATCCTGATATTCGTCAACCAGTACATGCTCAAATCTCTGCGCCAGTTTGCTTAATACATCGGGATGTTCCAAAAGCAGCCGGCGGCAATTATTGAGCAGATCATCAAAATCCATTACATTAAGATCTTTCTTCTTTTGTATGTAGCGGCAGCCGATTTGATCTATCTCATTGGTCAGATGTGTAAAGAAAGGATATCTTGTGAAGAGAACATCATCCAGAGTGCTTTGAGTATTGATTGCTAGACTCATGATTTCCGCAATAACATTGCTCTTGGGAAATTTGGTGAGTTTGGTATCAATTTTTAATTCCGCCATGCAGGTGGAGATAACCTGACGGGAATCTTCGCTGTCCAGAATGGAAAAATTATTTTTATATCCGAGGAGAAAAGCGTGGCTTCGCAAAAGCAAATGGGCAATGTGATGAAATGTGCCACCCATGATTTTTCCAGTGTAGGAATTGAGTAGACTCTCCACTCGATTGAGCATGGAGCGCGCAGCCTTGTTGGTGAATGTGGCCAACAGAATTTTTTCGGGAGAAACGCCGCTTTCCAATAGACGGGCGACACGGTAGGTCAGTGTGCGGGTTTTGCCGCTTCCTGCTCCGGCCAGAACAAGAAGCGGTCCACCATCTTCCATTACAACACGGTATTGCTCGGTGTTAAGTTCTTTTTCATAATCAATCATTAAATAAATTTAACCAAATAGTTTTCAATGCTAACCCTTGAGAGCTTTTTTAATTTCGGCCACCGTATCTTTCGAGCTCAGCGAGAGGAAATTCTTGAGCAGACCTTCTTTTTCGTAAAAGCCGATCAGCGGTGCTGTTTTCTGATTGTATGTTTCCAGTCTATTGCTGATTGCTTCTTCAGTTTCATCGGCACGCTGGACAACTGGGCTGCCGCACTTCTTGCATTTGCCACCATTCGCCGGCGGATTGCTTTTTATATTGTAGATTTCCTGGCAGGAAGAATTGGAGCAAGTTCTCCTGGTGGTCAGCCGGTCTAAAATGACGTCGCGGGGCACATCCAGATTGGCAACAAAATCCATCTTAATCTTGAGTTTGTCCAGCAGCTTCTTTAATTCTTCGGCCTGCGGAATTGTGCGGGGGAAGCCATCTAGAATAAATCCTTTTTTACAATCCGGTTCTTGCAGGCGCACTTCCATGATCTGCATAATTAATGCATCCGGAACGAGATCGCCCCTGTTCATATATTCTTTGGCCTTTTTTCCTAATTCCGTGCCTTCTTTTACTGCGGAGCGCAAAATATCACCAGTTGATATCTGCACCGATCCATCAAACTCCGTAAGCAGCTTAGCCACTGTTCCCTTCCCGGCACCCGGTGCTCCTAATAAAATGATCCTCATGATTACCTCCATATTTTCTTAAATGAAATCGGCTTATAATGGAAAACTCACTTGCGGTCAAGTCATTATAGGTGAAAGAATCAGGGCTGGTTATTTATCAGCTTTATCTCAAATAATTTCGGCCAGAATTTGCCGGTGACAAATATTCGATCATTTTCTTTGTCATAAGCAATTCCATTTAAGACATCTCTTCTTTCCAGCGACGGCAGCATGGGGATAAGCGGGCTTAAATCTATCCACCCCAGAACTTTTCCGGTCATTGGTGAAATTCTGACTATTACATCTTCCATAAAAACATTCGCCCAGATTTCTCCCCAGACAAATTCCAATTCATTGATATTTTTAACCGGTCTATTTTCATCGCGCACGTTAATTTTGCGGATAATTGCAAAAGTAACAGGATTACGGCAGGTAATTGTCGAACTGCCTTCGCTCATCCACAGGTTCTTTCCATCCGCAGTCAAGCCCCAGCCTTCACCTTCATAATGAAATTCTCCCATTTTTTGCAAATCCGACAAATTATAAATAAAGCCTGTATTGTTTTGCCAGGTAAGTTGGTAAACTTTATTACCGATAAGCGTCATGCCTTCGCCAAAAAACTCGTCGGCTAACTTGATTTCCCGAATTATTTTTCCCGATTTAATCTCTATTTTTCTCAACGACGATTTACCGTTCAGGCCGGTAGATTCCAATAAATATCCTTTATGATAAACAAGACCTTCGGTGAATGATTCCGGATCATGAGGAAATATGTTGATAACTTTTATTTTAGACACTGCAGCTTTTGTTGATTTTAAAAGGGTGAGCGATGAAGCTTTTTGGACTTTAAAAGTTTCGGAATTAGAATTGCTACAGAAAAGGACTAACAATAATATAAAGAAAAATCGCGCACAGTATACCATAAGAGAATTTTTAAAAACCGATTTCCCGGGCATAATCAAATTGTCTTTGCCAGGGTATATGAGGATGTGCCTGATTTATCGAATTTTCTCCAATCAGTTTGATAGATTCTTCATCGGCCACAATAGGATGATACGTCCCAATAAAACCCTTATCTTCACTAATTTTGCGATGATTTCCCGGGAGGCAATCACATTCAGCTACTATATCAATTAAAGCATTGATCACAACGGATTTTTTGTTAATTAATTTCCAGACTGCAGCAGCAGTTTCGACCAGTTTCTCCTGAAATATTTTTATATCTGTATTCCAGATAATTTGCAGTGCTGCTTCCGGGCACATGGCAATACATTGTGCGCACCCGATGCATCGGACCAGATCATATATTGGAAAATTAAAACCTTCAATACTAGCGGCACCTGTCGGGCATACTTCAACACACTCTCCGCATTTAATGCAGCTTTTTTCGTTCAACGTCGGTTTAGCGTCCGCGTGCATACGTTGCTTTTGTGCCCGGGATGCAAAACCCATAGAAATATTTTTAATTGCACCGCCAAAGGCTGCTTCCATATGTCCCTTAAAATGAGAGAAGATAACAAAGCCATCTGCTTCCTGAACTACGTTTCCTGCCTGCACAGTATCAAAATGTTTAAATCCAGCCGGTAAATCAATAACGTTTTTTCCATCCAATCCGTCGCCAATTCGGACGGTGCAATCCAGATAATCTTCCGTGAAACCATGTTTGGCGGCTGTTTTTAATGATTCGTTTCCATTGCGCCGCCCACCGGAATAAAGAACAGTCGTATCAAAAATAAAAGGATGCAGACCGTTTTTCTTTAGCCATTTTACGATTTCCCGTGCGTACATCGGATGCAGAAAATTCTTGTTGCCTATTTCTCCCCAGTGCAGCTTAATGCCAACATTATCGGCCACTTTAAAAGGTAGCTTAATTTTTTCCAATAATGATTTTAAAGCATTGAGCCTTGAACTTTCTGATTCAGAACATTTCTCAAAATTAACCATCGTGCTCATACATCACCTTTTCAATTAACAAAGATAGCGCTTTGATTTAGAATTGGTATTACTTGTTTTCAAATAGACATCGGCCTGGTTTCGCATCTGCCGATCGTAAATAATCAGGTACAAAAGCTGCCGGATCGAGTAGTTCATTACGAGTGTACTTATCCAACCCGATGATGCCTACAGCTGAAGCCCGGATATGCTGCTGCATAGGTGAAGCTATTCTTGCCTCTTTCATCTTTTCTCTTATGATATCGGCATATTTAATAGCCCCGTCTCCCACAAATTCAATGCTCTTATCAATTGGTTGATCAATTTCCGATAATATATTTTGCGGTTCAATGGCTTTGGCCAAGGTTATCCGATTTAATGAGCCTTCATTGTTGTAACGAAAATAAGCTGCATATACCTGACCTCGACCGGCATCCATCATGGAACATATCAAATTATTATTTACGCTGACATTCATGGCCAAAGCAGCTAAAGAAGAAACACCAACTGCTGGTTTGCCGCTTGACAATGTCAATCCCTTGAGTGTGCTTACTCCAATGCGCAATCCCGTGAAAGATCCGGGACCGATTGTACAGACAAATAAATCGATTTCGTTTATTTTTATCCGAGTCTGCTGACAAGCCTGATCAATAGCGGGCAAAAGAACTTCCGAATGATTCACATCTACATTTATCATTGAATCGTATAGAATATCATCATTCTTTAATATGGATACTGCCGCAGTACGGGAAGATGTATCAAAAGCAAGAGTCAACATAGTTTATTTAAAATATTTCAACACATCATTAACGATCTTGAAATTCATCCGTTCAATATCAATCATGACGACAAAAATCATTAGCATCACTAAAATTACAAAACCAATCTGCTGCGCTGTCTCTTTTACTTTCACGCTGATTTCTTTTCTGGTTATCAGTTCGATCCCGTAAAACAAGATATGACCACCGTCAAGAACAGGTATGGGAAAAAGATTTATCACTCCTAAATTTATGGAAAGCAAAGCCATAAAAAGAATAAAGGGGATGATTCCTTCTTTCACTTGCGCACCAGCCACTTGAGCAATAAATATCGGTCCGCCTAGAGTTCGCGGTGATATTGTTCCTTCAATCATTTTAACAACAGCGATAACTGTCAGCTTACTTATCTCCCAGGTCTTCTGGAGTGAAGCGACAGATGCCTGTAAGGGATTTTTCCTTTCTATAACTATGTTACCGGAAGGAGATATTCCTATCAGGTAAGTTGATACTTCTTCACCAAAAATATCTTTTGATTTGGATGATTTGGGTTTGATAAGTATGTTCTTTTTTTGCGATTTTCTTTCTACAACAATCTCGACTTCTTTACCTTTACCTTCGGCAATGATCGGCCTTATCTCATCCCAATAAGTTACATTACGCCCGTCAAGAGTAATAATTTTGTCACCGGTTATAATACCTGCTTCATATGCTGCCGATCCTTTTTGAATTTCACCTATGTCTGTAGTCAGATTAGGCACACCATACATAAATACTATGATGAATATAAATATTGCCAAAACAAAATTGAAGAATGGTCCGGCAAGAATGATCAGTATTTTTTTCCAGGTAGATTGTTTTTGGAATGATCTTTTTTCATCTTCTGGGTTTAATGTTTCGGAAGCGGATTCTCCTAAAAGTTTTACAAACCCACCCAAAGGAATCCAAGAAAGCACATATTCAGTTTCGCCAATTTTTTTACCAAATATTTTCGGGCCAAAGCCAAGTGAAAATTTTAAAACACCAACGCCACCAATTCTTGCTGCTAGAAAATGTCCCAATTCATGGACAAAAATTAAAACACCAAGTAAAACTATGACGGAAATTATACTTATCAAGATATATTCCTTTCTATTATATTATTCGTATTTTGTCTCGCCCACTCGTCAACCTGAAGAATATCATCCAGACATGAAGCATCCGACGATTTATGAGAGTTCATTACTCTATCAATTATACCGGGTAAATCAATAAAATTAATTTTTTTTCTTATAAATGCTTCCACGGCAACTTCATTGGCTGCATTTAAAACAACCGGCATCGTGCCGCCGCAAATTGCCGCTTCATAAGCGAGCCTGAGGCAAGGAAATTTGTTCATATCAGGCTTCCGGAATTCCAGATTCTTTATTTTCAAAAGATCCAAATATGGTAGATTATTATTTATCCTTTCCGGATATGTTAAAGCGTAAGCAATCGGCGTTCTCATGTCCGGTATCCCCATCTGGGCTATTACCGAGCCATCAATAAATTCCACCATGGAATGCACAACGCTTTGCGGATGTATTAAGACATCTATTTTTTGTATATCCAGATTGAACAGCCACCTTGCTTCAATCACTTCCAGTCCTTTATTCATCATGGATGAAGAATCAATAGTAATTTTCTTTCCCATTTTCCAGTTGGGGTGCCAGAGAGCATCCGCTAATCTAACCGTTGCTATTTTTTCCCGGGAATAATTCAGAAAAGGTCCGCCGGATGCTGTCAGTATAATCCTGTGCAGGTGTTTACGCTTTTGCCCCTGCAAGCATTGAAAAATTGCACTGTGCTCACTATCTATCGGTAGGATTTTAATGCCTCTTTTCCTGGCATTCTTAGTAACAATTTCTCCCGCCATGACCATTGTTTCTTTGTTAGCCAAAGCGATCTCTTTTCCCGCATCAATTGCTGTCAGTGTCGGTATCAGTCCGGCAGCGCCGGATATTGCTGAAATAACGATATTTGCAGCACTAAAAGAGGCAACTTCATTTAAACCTTCTTTATCACCAACAATTTTTATTTTCAGCTTAGCAGGTAAAAGATCACGAAGTTTGCAAGCTCTTTTATAATCAGCGACAGCGACTATTTCCGGACGGAATTTTTCTATTTGCTTATGCAGCAAAGTTATATTTCTTCCCGCCGCCAGCGCCACAACCTGAAAACGATCGGGATTTTTCTCAATAACATCCAGGGCGCTGACTCCAATTGAACCAGTGGATCCTAATATCGTTACTTTCTTCATTTAGCCAATCACATAAATTCGGTAATAATAAACAAAAGGAACTATGAAAAGCAGACAGTCCATTCGATCCAGCAGTCCGCCGTGACCGGGGAGCAGCGAACTTGCATCCTTAAGGCCATAGTTTCTTTTAATTGCTGATTCACAGAGATCTCCCAATTGGCCTATAATACTTCCGGTAAATGCGAGGACACCGATTTTTACTAAAGATATCTGAGGAAAAATGAAATAACCGAATATCAAACAGGCAACGGTACTTCCCAAAATCAATCCTATTGTTCCTTCCACAGTTTTACCGGGGCTGACCAAGGGAATTAATTGATGTTTGCCGAAGTATTTACCAACATACAAAGCTATTATATCTCCGGCAAATGCCAGCACTAAAACAAACAAAACCCACATTACTCCGTTATCAATCATTCTCAGTAAAATAAAATGAGATATGAGAAATGGTATATACATTATGCCAAAAATTACTTTGGCAACATTTATTACATCAAATGTATTTTCTTTGATTGATCCCAGAAACAATATAAAGGTGATTAATATACAAAACGCCAGGACAGCAAGGATAAGCTGGCTTCCGCCCCAGAGAAACAGGAAAGGAATTAGAGCCGCAAAAATGGCCCCTTCAATCTTTTCCCGCGAGATACCCTTCCCTAAAACAATATTACTGTATTCCCATATCCCACCTATTGCAAACAGAGCAATCAATGCTGTCAGAACAACGGGAACAGTAAAAACGATAATGACAAAGATTAACCCTGCTAATATTAAACCGGTCAACCACCTTTTTATAAAAGAATTAAGCATATTCCACCACTATTCTATGTCTCAGATAACTATTTAATTTTATGAGGGAGTTGCTCGTTTAATTGTTCGCTTGTAAGCCCGAATCGTCTTTCGCGTTTTTGATAATCAGCTATTGCTTTTAAAAGCTCGACTTTATTAAAATCAGGCCAAAGGACATCAGTAAAATATAGCTCTGTATAAGCCATCTGCCAGAGAAGAAAATTACTGATACGGTATTCACCACTTGTTCTTATTAATAAATCAGGATCTGGCATATTATACGTGTATAAATACTTAGTGAATGTTTCTTTACTTATATCGTTTGCATTTATCTGACCTTTTTTATATTCTTCGATTATCTTATTTACAGAAGAGATAATTTCATCTCTACTGCCGTAACTCAGAGCCAGTGTTAAAACCATCTTATCATTTTTGGCTGTGGCGTCTTTTGTTTCCCGGAGTCTTTCTTTTACTGAAGGATATAAATGTTCCACTTCACCGATAGTATTTAGCTTGATGCCTTGTTTTTGCAGATCTTTCGTTTCGGTAATTAAGTATTCTTCCAATAAAGACATTAAAGCCGATACTTCTTCTGCGGGACGTCCCCAGTTTTCAATGGAAAAGGTAAATAATGTAAGATATTTTATGCCAATTTCTCGGCATGCACGAACGGTTGTTTTTACGGCATTTGCACCTTTCTTATGACCGCGAATACGTCCGATAGTATGTTTATTAGCCCAGCGGCCATTACCATCCATAATAATAGCTATGTGTTGAGGCAAATTGTCTCTACTAATTTTCATTAAAAAACGAACCTCACTATAATTACTATATTCTATCAAACAGATAACTTATTTTCAATAAAGGAGATGCTTAATCACGGGTATGAACCCCAAAGCAAGCGTTGGAAACCGATTGCGCAGTCCGCCGCAGGCGGATTCAACTTACAAATTCCGATACGCTTCGCCCAGCACGTGTGACCTTCAGGTTATCCGCCGGGCTTTGCTTTCGGAATTGGAGTTTTACGAATAAATCTCAAAATAACAAATGGGGAGCTTTCGACTCCCCATTTTTACATCAGTATAAATTACAATTTAGATTTCCATTATTTCTTTTTCTTTAGTAGCCAATATTTTATCCGTTTTTTCAATATAACGGTCAGTTAACTTTTGCACTTCTTCCTGTGTACCGAAAAGTTCATCTTCTGCCATTTTATTGTTTTTTTTGAGTTCTTTTAATTCTTCATTGGCATCTCTCCGGGCATTACGAAGTTTGATTTTACCCTCTTCTGCCATCTTTTTCACCACTTTGACGAGTTCTTTCCGCCTTTCCTCCGTTAATTGAGGAATAGCCAGGCGAATGATTTTTCCATCATTGGAGGGCATTAGACCCAAATCTGATTTCTGAATTGCTTTTTCAATAGCACTTATTACTGTAACATCCCAGGGAGCAATGACAATCAAACGGCTTTCGGGAACGGAAAGTGTGGCTACCTGAGCGATGGGAGTGGGGGCACCATAATAATCGACTTTGATGCCATCGAGCAATGAAATAGATGCTCTTCCCGTTCGCACCCTGCTGAATGATTTATCCAAGGTGGTTATCGTTTTTTCCATTTCATCTTTCAGCTTTTGAAAAATCTGATCTTTCATATTAATCTCCTACATATGTACCAATTTTTTCACCACAAATCGCACGTCTAATATTGCCCTTTTTCTGCATATTAAAAACAACAATCGGCAGAAAATTATCACGGCAAAGTGAAATTGCTGTTGCATCCATTACTTTAAGATTCTTCGTTAATACATCGATATAGCTAATCTTTTTAAACATTATTGCGTTTTTATTTTTAACCGGATCGCAATCATATACACCATCTACTTTTGTTGCTTTCATAATCACATCTGCTTTTATTTCCATTGCGCGAAGTGATGCTGCTGTATCAGTAGTAAAATAGGGATTGCCGGTACCGCCGGCAAATATAACTATTCTTCCTTTTTCCAGGTGACGAACTGCTTTACGCTGAATAAAAGGCTCGGCAATTTGATGCATCGCTATTGAAGATTGGACCCTGGTCGGGATACCGCGCATCTCCAGAGCGCTCTGCAGGGCAAGACTGTTAATAACTGTAGCAAGCATACCCATGTAATCGGCGGAAGTACGATCCATTCCATGCAAACTTGCTTCCAGCCCCCGGAATATATTACCACCGCCGATAACTATGCAAAGTTGAACCTTAAGGTCCGATACAGATTTAATTTCTTCGGCTATAAAAGTCGCCACCTGCGGATCAACACCGGAAGACTGTTTCCCTAAAAGCGCTTCTCCACTTAATTTCAGCAATACTCTTTTATAAATGGCTTTTTTTTGAGATACCATTTACTTTTTTATTTCCTCACCTAATTGGAATCGGGAAAAACGACGAATAATAATGTTCTCTCCGGTTTTGGCTATCAGGTTATTAATCAGGGTACTAACTGTAATATCTGTATTTTTTATGAATTTCTGCTCGGTTAAACAAACATCTTCATAAAATTTCTTCAATTTCCCTTCGATGATTTTATCCCAAATTTTTTCTGGTTTTCCTTCCTCACGCAATTGGCTACGGTAAATTTCCTTTTCTCTATTTAAGGAATCCTCGGGAATTTCATCCGGACGGACATAAAGCGGATTAGATGCAGCTATATGCATGGCAATATCTTTGGCCGCTGTCTGAAAATCATTTGTTTTGGCGACAAAATCGGTTTCACAGTTAAGTTCCACCATTACTCCTATTTTACCGCCCATGTGAATATAGTAAGCAACAGTTCCATCCTTTGCTGCTTTGGAAGACCTTTTAGTTGCTGCCGACAACCCTTTTTTTCTTAAAAAATCAATAGCTTTTTCGAAATCACCTGCCGATGCCGCCAGTGCTTCCTTACAATCCATCATTCCGGCGCCAGTTTTTGTTCTTAACTCTTTAACCATTGTTGAAGATATTTCCAATTTTCCTACCTCCTTAACACTTTCAGGATAATTTCCATTTATTTAGATTATTTTCTTTCATGCTCTTCAGTATCTGCTGATTCATTCTCCATCTCTACACTTTCGGGAATGTCTGTTTCTTCACCCTTGGCAACTGTAGCCTCCGTATTGATTTCTTTATTGGATTCCGCAGATAATTTTTCTTCAAAACGTTTCTTTCCTTCCAAAACGGCATCGGCAAATTTGGAGGCAAACAATTTAATTGCTCTGATGGCATCATCATTTCCGGGAATAATATAGTCAATATCATCAGGATCACAATTTGTATCGACAATGCCAACGATAGGCACTTTTAACTTCTTAGCTTCTTTAACAGCGATATGTTCGCGGTTGGGATCAACAATAAACACTGCCGCCGGATATGATTTCATGCTTCTAATACCGCCTAAGACATCTTCCAGTTTTTCTTTTTCTTTTTGTAATTTTGTTATTTCCTTCTTGGGAAAAGCTTTTATGGAATCGTCCTCAAACATTTTTGTCAACGAATTCATGCGGTCGATACTCTTTTTAATCGTAACAAAGTTTGTCAACATACCGCCCAACCAACGTTGATTAACATAGGGCATTCCACAGCGCACAGCCTCTTCTTTTACAGCTTCCTGAGATTGCTTTTTTGTTCCGACAAAAAGAACTTCTTTCCCCTGGCTGACCGTGTCAACAACAAAATTATAAGCAGTCTGAAACATACCGACAGTTTGCTGAAGATCGATAATGTAAATGTTATTTCTTGCCCCAAAAATATAAGGTTTCATCTTGGGGTTCCATTTGTTAGTTTGGTGCCCGAAATGGACACCCGCTTCCAGTAAAAGTTTCATTGAAATTACGGACATATTTATCTCCTTATTTGTTTTTTCCTCCATCCTCGTCACCTTACCCGCACACTTAAGTTAATAAGCAACATGCTGGCAATCAAAGGATGTGTGAAGTTTGGCGGCTCTTAACACAAATAAACTAATTGTTCAAGCTCAAATAATGGTTTTTAAACAATAATTTAATGTTTCTTAATTTTTTAGTCTTATGTTGAGTAATCAGCGTTAATTTTTACATAATCATAAGAAAGATCAGATGTATAAACGCAATATGACTTGTCGCCCCCGCCTAACACTACCCGCACATCAATCCTGTCTTTCTGGAATATTTCTTTTAATTTACCTAAATTGAAATTGGCCGGATTATCTTGTGAAAACACCAATAAGTCGCCTATCAGCAAACTGACCTTTTCCTTTTCCAGAGGTATCCCTGAAGATCCGAGAGCAGCAATGATTCTTCCCCAATTCGGGTCTTCACCAAAAAAGGCTGTTTTTACGAGATTCGAGTTGGCAATGGAATAAGCTACTCGCCGTGCATCAGATCTAGATTTGGCGCCTTCCACCATAATTGAAATGAATTTTGTCGCTCCTTCTCCATCCTTGATTACTGCTTGCGATAACTCCATTAGAACATCGGATAGCATATCCCGGAATCGCTGTAAGCGGGCTTGCGCTCTTTCCAATGGATTATTACCGGCCAAACCATTAGCTAGGATAATGGCTGTATCATTGGTGCTCATACAGCCATCAACACTAATTGTATTAAATGTCGAATCAATGGCCTGATGGAAAACCGTATTGAGGGCTTTGGAATCAATCAGTGCGTCAGTCATTACATATGTCAGTAATGTTGCCATATTCGGCTCAATCATACCGGCGCCTTTGGCTATACCGCAAATAGTGATATCTTTCGCTCCCACAGTACCTCTTCTAATTGCAATTTTCGGGTATTTATCTGTTGTCATCATTGCGGTTTCCGCGTCTTCAATACCATATTCATGTAAACCTTTAACAAGCTTACTAATTCCACCTTCAATTTTTTTTACGGGCAGCCTTTTTCCGATCACACCGGTAGAGCCGAGCATAATCAACTCTTCTTTAATTTTCAGCTGTTTGGATAAAGCCAGAGAAACACTCAACGCATCTTGATACCCTTCTTTTCCTGTAGCTGCATTGGCACATCCGCTATTTGTTATTATTGCCTGGGCAATTCCCTTTTTCACCCGTTCTGCATCAATTAATACAGGGGCAGCCTTGAATGTGTTTTTTGTAAAAACGGCGGCTACTTTTGCCGGTATAGTAGAATAAATTAGTGCTAAATCTTTTTGCTGGCCATCTTTAATGCCGGTAAAAATTCCATTTGCTAAAAAACCAGGTACTCTAATTTTGCTTTTTTCTTTTACCATAATGCTTGCTCCTCATTTTATGGCTTAAGCACCACAGCATTTTTTATATTTTTTACCGCTGCCACAGGGACAGGGGTCATTACGTCCGACCTTGTTCCCTTCACGCTTAGCTGTTTGTGTTGCCGGTACATCTTCTCCGCGGCTTAAAATGTAATCTTGTCTTTGCTTCTGTCTGATTTCATCCACTTCTTCTTCACGCTGTATCTTTATTAAACACAGTTTTTCTAATGTATCCATTTTAATGCGGAAAATCATTTCCATGAACATTTCATAGCCTTCCCGCTGATATTCCCGCACGGGGTCTTTCTGGCCATAGCCGCGCAGACCAATACCCTCCTTCAAGTGATCCATATTCAGCAAATGTTCTTTCCAATGAGAATCAATTGCCTGCAGCATGATTACCTTCATCAGGTAATTCATAAGCTCCTGCCCGAATTCTTTTTCTTTTTCATGTAAAAGTTTCTGCACATTTTGGATAATATATTCTCGAATTGCATCGGCAGAATTTATTTCAGAGGAATTCTCTATGTTCAATTTCAAGTTAAACTGTTTATAGATGGCATCATCAAGTCCTTTGAGATTCCACTCGTCATGATGACCTTTTTCATTAACATATTCAAAAATAAGGTCATCAGACACTTCTTCAATCATTTCTTCAATATCTGTCCATAAGTTCTCGCCACGTAACACTTTTTTTCGTTGTTCATAAATTACTTTCCGCTGTTTGTTCATGACATCGTCGTATTCGAGCAGATGTTTTCGTATATCGAAGTTTTGCCCTTCCACACGTTTTTGCGCACCCTCAATTGCTTTGGAAATATATTTGTGCTCAATGGGTTGATCTTCTTCAATGCCAATTCTGTCCATAATTGATGATATTCGCTCTGCGCCAAATATTCGTAGTAAATCATCTTCTAATGATAAATAAAAACGGGACGAACCATCATCGCCCTGCCGCCCTGATCGGCCTCGTAATTGGTTGTCGATTCGGCGGCTTTCATGACGTTCTGTCCCTAAAATATGCAATCCTCCCACTTCGGCTACACCTTCACCCAAACGAATATCTGTACCGCGCCCGGCCATGTTTGTTGATATGGTTACCATTCCCGCCTGACCGGCCTGGGCAACAATTTCCGCTTCTTTTTCATGATTTTTGGCGTTTAATACATGATGTTTAATACCCGCCCGAGTAATGTACTTGCTCAATAATTCTGATTTTTCAATAGAGATTGTGCCGATAAGCACCGGTCTTTTTACTTTATTCAATTCCTTTACTTCTTCGATAACAGCTTTAATCTTTTCCTGTTCAGTCTTATATATCAAATCATTGTTATCCATACGAATCATCGGCATATTGGTAGGCATAACAACGACATCTAAATTATATATTTTTTTAAATTCAGCGGCTTCCGTATCGGCTGTTCCGGTCATACCTGCCAGTTTATTGTACATCCTGAAATAATTCTGGAATGTAATAGAAGCCAGAGTTTGATTTTCCCGTTCGATCTTAACCTTTTCCTTGGCTTCCAAAGCCTGATGCAATCCATCGCTGTAACGCCTTCCCGGCATAACTCTGCCGGTAAACTCATCAACTATAATTACCTCTCCATCTTTTACGAGGTAATCCACATCCCGTTTGAACAGTGCATGAGCTTTAAGCGCCTGATTAACATGATGAACACTTTCTATATTTCGCGGCTCATAAAGATTCTGGACATTTAAATATCCCTCAATGTGCGCCACTCCATCTTCTGTCAAGACAACCGTACGGCTTTTTTCGTCAATCGTATAGTCCTGATCTTTTTTTAATCTCGGAATAATCTGATTAATTTTGTAATACTTATCAGTGGATTCTTCTGAAGGACCGGAGATAATCAATGGAGTTCGTGCTTCATCAATGAGAATACTATCCACTTCATCAACGATCGCATAATTAAATTCACGCTGGACATAATCTTCCAGACTGAACTTCATGTTGTCGCGTAGATAATCAAAGCCAAATTCGTTATTCGTACCGTAAGTGATATCTTTATGATAGGCCTCTCTTCGCTCATCATCATCCAGCCCATGAACAATTACACCTACAGTTAAGCCCAGAAAGTTATATATCGGACCCATCCATTCAGAGTCTCTTTTCGCCAGGTAATCATTGACAGTGATAACATGGCAGCCCTTTCCCTCCAGGGAGTTAAGGTATAAAGGCATTGTTGCTGCCAGTGTTTTCCCTTCACCTGTCTTCATTTCGGCAATTTTGCCTTCATGCAAAACAATGCCGCCTATAACCTGTACATCAAATGGTCGCATTAAAAGTGTTCGCCTTGATGCTTCCCGTGCCACGGCAAACGCTTCGGCAAGAATATCATCGAGTGTAAAACCATTTTTTAATTTATCTTTAAAATAGGTTGTTTTTACGCGTAATTCATCATCACTTAACGACATCATTGTCTTTTCAAAATTATTTACTTCGTCTAAAATAAGCGATAAATGTTTTAACTCTCGATCGTTTTTCGTTCCGACTATTTTTTTCAGAATATTATACAGCATTAACCGCCTTCAAAAAAAAACCGGTAATGTTACCGGTGGATTTACACAGCTTATTCATTATTTAATATTTTACGATTTCTATCAAATGCGAAACTTCTATGTAAAAAATATTCAATATTACTTCATTCATTATCCCGGCCAGATACTACTTATTACCTTTCTTCCTATTGTCTCGCTTATCTTTTCAAATATCTTCGAGGATTAACCGGAATCTTATTGATATATACTGCATAATGAAGATGAGAACCTGTACTACGTCCGGTATCGCCAACATAGCCTAGCAAATCACCTCTTTTAACTCTAACCCCGGGCTTGATAGCTATTTTGGAAAGATGGCCGAAACTTGTTGCTACGCCATGACCATGATCGACCTTAACAACGTTACCATCTTCAGTGCGATAGCCAGCTTCAATTACAAGTCCATCCGCAGGGGCAATTACTTCTTTGCCCAATCTTGTGGCAATATCGAGCCCTCTGTGAAATTCAGACCCGGAGCTAAAAGGCGATTCTCTTATGCCAAATTCCGAAGTAACCCACCCTTTAACCGGCCAAATAGATGGAGTCGCCGCCAGAAGAGATTTTTGCTCCCGCAAGAAAATCATCAATTCACCGAAACTTTTTTCCCGAATACCGGCATCTTCACTTAACTTACCGAGGCTTTTGCGCATCCCCAAAACTAACTTTTCCTGATCTTGATCCAGTAAATCCTTCAGTCTTGTCTCTTCATTATTGGGACCGCCAATACCTAATGGCATATTTTTATCACGTCTTGTCTGATAATTTGCCAATATTCTCAGTTTCTT
Source organism: Syntrophaceae bacterium (assembly GCA_003142535.1). Taxonomy (GTDB): domain Bacteria; phylum Desulfobacterota; class Syntrophia; order Syntrophales; family Smithellaceae; genus Fen-1166. The sequence continues at coordinate 59,372 of PLMQ01000064.1, read as the reverse complement.
ATCAAATTGTTTAAATTCTTCCATGCGGTCGGCAAATTCATCAATTTTTAATGCCAGATCCTGAATTTGCTGGGATTGTTCTTTAGTTTTCATCCGCAGCCTTGCCAATTCCGCTTTGTCCCTCTTAATACTGGCATAATCATAAATTACGTAGAAAGTCAGGAGTATCGCCAGAATTGTTCCGATAAATAAACCACGAACCAACGTATTGGAAAGAGAAAGCTTTTTTACGGAACTCTTACGACGCGGAATAATCATTAATGTAAAAAAATTATCCGACATTCTTCCCCCTGATGAATTTTCCAAACTTACACTAGGCCTAAGTATTTATAATTACCATAATAAATAATAAAGTCAAGAATAACTTACAGGTGATTGTTTTGTATTTTTTAGAAGAAGGCTTGAGCAAATTAAAATATGATTGATTATTAAAAAATACGCATGATTTAGTTTTCCGTTATCCGGGCTACAGATATAAACAATAAATACATGTATTTAATTATTAAAATATGAATATTACGCCTTAGTAATTGTCATCAGCGAATCCCCGATTTCCACCTTATCGCCTGGTGACACAACTATTTCGCTGATTTTGCCATTTACCTCAGAAAGAACATTCGTCAACATTTTCATGGCTTCCAGCACAATTAGAACCTCACCAGCCGATACTTCATCACCTTCGGCTACAGGAATAGCATTTACCGTACCAATCATCTGAGAACGTATATCTCCGGCTTTGGCCAAATCATTAAGTTCTTTAACAGAAATTGAAACTTTCTTTTTCAGTTGCTCACCTGCCCCCTTTTTACCATCATTTTCCGGTTCCAGTTCAGTTACAATAGGTTCGGGATGGTGATCAACAATAAAATAAGTTACGGCATCGCCGGACTTTGTTTTACGCTGAGGTCCTATTTCAATCGCATGAAGTTTACCATATGCATCAGCAATTTCAAATTTTTCGCCCAATCCAAAACCGCCTTTTTTAAACCAGATTTTGGGCGGCAATACCCATGTTTTGCCATATTTAGCTTCAAATTTGAAGAAATTCACTGCATCATTAGGATGCTGCAAATATAAAACAAGTTCATCTTCCGTTGCCGCACGACCCAAGCGATGTTCCAGAACCCTTTTCTCTACTTCCAGATCAATATTTTCTATTTTCTGATAACAGTAATTACAATCAACATAGTTTTTCCAATCCGCACCGAACACTGCCTTGAAAATATCATCGGATGGCTTATAAAATGGCAGTTCACCGTAGCGGCCGAGCATTAGATTTTTCAGGTCGTCGCTCGCATCTTTATAGCGCACACCTTTTAAAACGTTATTTACAGCGGTTGTCCAGAGAATTTGCGAACCGGGAGTAACACTCCACCAGTTACCCAATTCCACTTGAACCCGCGGCAATTCATTCTGAAGAATCTCCGGCATTCTTGCCAGAAATTCACCTTTAACTGCCTGTTCAAAACTGGAACCAGTAGCCCCTCCGGGAAGCTTATGCACCTGCACAGTCGGATCAAAACCAAAAAACTGCGATTCAAAATCCCGATAATATTCCCGTTCCGGACGCAAAATATTGGAGGCATCTACTATAGCCTGTCTGTTAATTCCTATTGCCTTATAGCCATAATTATCCAATGTATCTATTACGGTTAACATTGGCGGCGGGCCATAAAATCCGGTAAACGCATGATCGCCGGCATCAACAATCTTGGCGCCATTAACAACAGCCTCAATTATTCTTCCCACATCATTACCATCGGCATTGTGTCCATGATAATGAACTAGCAGTTCCGGATATTTATTCAAAATTGCTTTGACCAGTTGCCCGATGCGGCGCGGTGTTCCCAATCCGCCGTGATTTTTTATGCACAGGATTATATCCTCGCCGGTAACATTCAGAATTTCACCGACTTTTTTCACATAATATTCATCGGTATGTTCCGGCCCGGTGGAAAAACAAATTGAAGGTTCCAGAATGCATCCGGCCTTTTTCACTTCTTCAAATACCGCTACCATATTGGGTATGTGATTTAAAAAATCAAATACACGCCAGACGTGGACATAGCGCGCAAAACTCTGCACAGTAAGTCTGATGACATTTTCCGGATATGGCCGGTAGCCAAACAAGTTAATGCCGCGGCAGAGATTTTGAAATAAAGTGTCGGGCATATTTTCCGCAAGGATTTGCAGTTTTTCGAGCGGATTTATTTGTTTTTTCAACATATCGACATGTACAGAAGCACCGCCGGATATTTCCAGCGAGAAAAAACCGGAATCATTGCGTTCCTTGGCCACGAGAAGCTGCGTATGGGGCATAATTCTGTTTTTAAAATCGGATTGGGAAAGATCTCTTTCCGTGTTGGTTAAATAATACCCATTACCTTTTCTTATTTTATCAATGATGTATTTTGCCCCTTTATTTTTTAACTCGCGCGGGGTGACTCTTTCCTCAAATACATTGTTTGCTGCTTTTTTCATAAATCAATAAACCCTGCTTTCTTAGGAATAGATCAATATGCGTACAGATTCATTTTTCTGGCATGAATCTCAGCGATTAATTTTGTCAGTTTAGCCACTTCCCTTTCCTTTTCCGGATAATTAAATATTTCTTCATGTGTTTCCAGATAGCTTGTGTCGAACTTACCGGCCTTGAAATCCGGCTCGTCGCAAATAGCCAGATAAAAGGGAATTGTTGTTTTCAGTCCGACAATCAGGAAGTTATTCAAAGACCGCTTCAATCTTTGAATTGTCTGTTCCCAATCATAACCGCGAACAGTCATTTTGACCATCAACGAATCATAATCAGTGGGAATACGATAGCCCTGATAAACAACTCCATCAAGACGGACACCGGGTCCACCCGGCGATTGATAAACCTCCAGGGTTTTGCCGCCTTCGGGCATAAAATTATTTTTCGGGTCTTCCGCATTGATTCTTACCTGAATGGCTTTGCCCATCATATTGACTCGTTCGGGAGGAATATCCAGAATATTTCCTTCAGCAATTTTGATCTGTTGACGGATAATGTCAATTCCGGTCAGTTCTTCGGTTACAGTATGCTCAACCTGTAGGCGGGTATTCATCTCCATAAACCAGAACTCATTCGTTATCGAATCGACAAGAAATTCCACGGTACCGGCATTAACGTAACCAGCTTCACGGGCGCCCTTGATTGCCGCCGTATACATCGCATCCATAACTTTAGCTGGTAAATCAGCCGGAGCGATCTCTAACAACTTCTGGTGACGGCGTTGAATCGAGCAGTCACGCGACCCTAAATGAATAATATTGTCGTGCTGATCAGCTAATATCTGGATTTCTATATGGCGCGGTGATTCTATGCATTTCTCAATATAAATACTTTCATCATTAAAGGCAGAACGTGTTTCCGCCCGCACTAGGGGCAGTTGCATTTTTAGTTCCGCTTCATTTATAACTTTACGGATACCACGGCCGCCGCCGCCTGCTGAAGCCTTAAGCATCAAGGGATAGCCATGTTTTTTAGCAAAAGCAGTGGCCAGCTCAATACCGGCATCACCGGAAGCAAGGTCTCCTGTTCCAGGAATGGTCGGCACTTTTGCTTTTTCCATAATTTTTCGGGCAACGACTTTATTGCCCATATCGCGGATTACCTGAGGAGGTGGACCAATGAAGATAATTCCAGCTTTTTCACAGGCTGCGGAAAAATCGGCGTTTTCGGAAAGAAATCCGTAACCCGGGTGGATAGCATCAGCACCGCTTTTGCGAGCCGCCCAAATTATCTTATCGATATCCAAATATTCTTTACGCGGCCTGTCACCAATCATTATGGCGTCATCAGCCAGGCGGATATAGTATGCTTCTGAATCCGGCTTTTCATAAACGGCAACGGCTTCGAGACCGAGCTCTTTTACTGTTCGAATAATCCGTAAAGCAATTTCGCCCCTGTTTGCTATCAATACTCTTTTTATCTTCTTTTGTTTTACCGCCATTCTTTCCATCCTTGTCTTTAATCTTACAATTCCTCAATTATCATCAATTTCATATGCAGATATGCCTTTAGTGGCACAACATGTCAAGAAAATTTGAATTGATTTTTTACTGAAAACAGTTTGGGTGATATGCGAGAGGCTGTTGCCAGTTTCTCGTAATATTTGTGCATATCCTTATACTGATTTGCTCTTTTTATGTCAATCAAATTAAAATAAATGTACTGGCTGAATCTTTTACATTGAAAAAGCCTTGCCTTTACTTTAAAACAATACAAAAAAGCGATTATATTTATGAAGATCAATAAAACTTTTATATTAATCAAAGCTATTACCATTCTACTGGCTCTTATTCCGATATATTTGTGCTTCTCTTCTTCTGCGATCAGCGAGGCCGATGCGGAAGAGCCTAATAATTACTTAGAACGCGAAACAAATAAATCTACACAGATTCTTTTGGCAACTAATTATTCATTACTATTCTTCACGGAAACAAATGTCTATGCTCTGGAAAGAAAAGATGGCAAATGGAAAACAGTTTTCGGTCCCCTTGACGCTGTTGCTGGGAAAAACGGGTTTGCTCCACCGGGCGAAAAGAGAGAGGGCGATGGCAAAACCCCTTCCGGCATTTTTCCCCTCCAACTGACTTTTGGATATGATGATATTATAGTTACAAAAATGCCTTACCGACAGGCTTTAGCTGATGATCTGTGGATCGATGATGTGAATGCCACTGATTATAATCGCTGGGTCAAAAAAATGGCGACGCGCGCTGTGTCTTATGAGAAAATGAAGCGTTCTGATAACCTCTACAAATATGGGATAGTAATAGAATATAATACAAACCCTGTAATTAAAGGATATGGAAGCGCTATCTTCTTTCATATCTGGAGAGGCAAGGACGTGACCACGGAGGGATGTGTCGCCGTTTCCGAAGATAATATCATCAGAATTCTCGAATGGCTTGATCCAACAGCAAGACCGCTAATAATTATGGGAAATGAATATAAAATGGAGAATTTTCTTAAATGAAAACAAAATTATTATTTGCCGCTTTACTTTGCAGCGTCCTATACTTTCCACAATTTTCGGTTTCTGCCTATTGTGCAGATAAAATGCCGGAGATGTTTGTTGATATCAAACAAGTAATTCCTGATATCCAACTTGATATTCGTTATTTCGGTTATCATAACTTTGTGGGAGAAAAAATTGAAGGCTATATCGCTCCCAAATGCATACTGACGAGAGAAGCTGCGGGAGCTCTGGCTGGAGTGCAAAAAGAGCTAGTTCAATTTTCCCTATCGCTGAAAATTTATGATTGCTACCGACCACAACGGGCTGTTAATCATTTTGTCCGCTGGGCGACAGAAATTGAAAATACCAAAACAAAAAAAGAATTTTACCCTGGTATTGATAAAAGAAATCTTTTTAAGGATGGCTATATTGACAGCAAATCCGGCCACAGCCGCGGCAGCACCATTGATCTGACTATTATCCCCTTACCTGCCCCCGGCCAGCCGGAATATACTCCGGGGCAGAAATTATACGAATGTTATCTGCCTGCCCCTAATCGCTTCGGCGACAACAGTATTGATATGGGAACCGGCTTTGATTGTTTTGATGAACTTTCGCACACGGCAAGTTTCAACATAGGCCATAAACAAAAAACCAACCGGCTTCTTCTCAAAGCACTCATGGAAAAGCACGGATTTAAGAACTATGATAAGGAGTGGTGGCACTATACGCTGAAGAACGAACCTTATCCGGACACTTATTTCGATTTTGTGATTGAGTGAGTAATATGAAAATTAAATTACCTCTTTTATTTAAATCCTACGGCTTCTCGATTATCCTGATTATCTCCATAATCATCGGATCGCTTCTGGGGATCATCTACAAAAAAGATGCTGCCGTATTCAAACCATTCGGCGATATTTTCCTTAATCTGCTCTTTACCGCAATTGTGCCCCTCGTCTTCTTCTCCATATCTTCCGCCGTTGCGGGAATGACCAACCTCCGGCGTCTGGGGAAGATATTATCGGCTATGATTTTTGTATTTATTGTCACCGGACTGATTGCTTCGGCAGTCATGGTCATCGGCGTTGTGCTTTATCCGCCGGCGGCCGGTGTGAAAATCGCGCTGGGCGCTGGAGTTAATCCTGAACATATCAGCGCTTCCGAACAAATCGTCAAGGCTTTTACGGTTAGTGATTTTGCCGATCTCTTATCCAAAAAGAACATGCTGGCTATCATCATCTTCTCCATCCTGCTGGGGCTCGCCACTTCCGCGGTTGGCGTTCGGGGAAAGATTTTTGCCAGCTTCTTAACTTCCGCCAGTGAAGTCATGATGAAAGTTATTTCTTTGATCATGTATTATGCGCCGATCGGTCTTTGCGCATATTTTGCCTATCTAGTCGGCGTCTTTGGGCCGGAACTGCTGGGCGCTTACGCCCGAGCCATGATTATATATTACCCGACAGCAATTTTGTATTTTTTTATCGCCTATACTCTCTATGTTTTTATTGCCGCCAAGAGCAAAGGAGTAAAGAGATTCTGGCGCAATATTATTCCACCGGCGCTTACGGCTTTTGCTACCGGCAGCAGTATGGCGACAATTCCCCTTAATCTGGAAGCTGCCAATAAAACCGGCGTACCTCAAGACATCAGCGAATTCGTCATTCCTGTCGGCGCAACGATGCACATGGAAGGCTCATGTCTTGCCGCTATTTTAAAGATAGCCTTTTTGTTTGGCGTGTTTCAGATGAATTTTTTCGGATGGGAAACTATTGCTACAGCCATTGGTATTGGTCTGCTGGTGGGAGCTGTGGTAAGCGGCATCCCCGGCGGCGGAATGATTGGCGAAATCTTGATCATTTCCGTTTATGGCTTTCCTCCGGAGGCTTTCCCTATTGTCACAATGATCGGGACCATTGTTGACGCTCCCGCGACGATGGTAAACGCCGTTGGTGATAATGTTTCCAGTATCCTCGTTGCACGAATACTGGGTGGCAAGGATTGGATGAAAGAAATATAAATTATCAACAAATAAATTTTTCATTTTTTTGAAACATTTTGCCTTTCATGAAAAAAGAAGCTATGGTAAATTAATAATAAATAGAGGAAAAAGCAAAGTTCGTATGTTAATTATTAACCCGGAGCAAAAATGAATTCGTTGTTAAAAACTCAAAAAAACGAAATGTATAGTACTCTCGTATCATCTGGAATTGATGAAGCTGTTATTAGAAAAATAAAATGGCTAACCAATGCCTCTAAATACAGAGCCTATAATAGTGCCAACGATGATGATGGAGGTGGTATTGCACTTATATTGGACTATGATGGGAATACTTTTTTCTTTTATTTTAATGGATCGGCAGATAGATGGATATATGTTGCTTTCCCTATGGGTATAACAAACGGTAAAGAAAAAGGATATAATGTGTCATGGGTTGAATTTCTCAAACAATTAAGTAATTGGGGGAAGAAAATATCCGCAGAGTTAAATACACCAGACTTATGGCTAGATATGCAAAACATTAAATCTGGATATTCATTCGATTATGAAGAATTTAAAGATAATGAGCCAATAACCGCTGAAGAGGCTCATGCAATAAAAAGTAAACTTAAAATACTAGAGCATAAGGTTATAGAAGATTATGGAAAATCTGATGAGAATATAAAAATAATAAAAGAGAAATTTACTTACCTGTATGCGTGTATTGAACGTCAGGGGAAAAAAGATTGGCTCTACACTTTAATTGGCGTATTATCATCATTGGCAATCGCTATTGGCGTATCTGCATCAAATGCAGATAAATTTTGGCTGTTAGTAAAAGCTGTGTTAGGATCATCGATAAAATTACTTCTCGGCAGTTAGCTTTTTAGCAAAACCATTTCTAGAATCGCACTAAATTGTCACGATGTCCACAATCGTTCGTAATACTTTCACGCCTCACTAACCAGATACATTAAACTCGTGCTCTTGTGGTTTTTACACAGCACATGCCGAGTGTCGTCCGGGGAGTAATTCCATTTGGTATTTACGTACCGGAATATTTTGCAGCACCAACTTAGATTTGATTTCTCTTAAAGGCACTATGGAGTTACCCATATCCAGAGCATGTTGGAGAAGTTCCTTGAATTGTTCGTTGAAGATGCCGCCTTCCACTTCGGCATGAACCGGCAAAACGTGAATGCCGCCGTCCTTAATCAAATCGGTAATAATTGCTACAGCCCTTTGCTTGTCTATTTCTTCAAAGCAAGGCAGGTCCGATGGTATCTCCAGAACATTGGCAATTTCGTGGATGAATGGCGCTTGCGCGCGCGTGCAGCTCAGATATTCAAATTTATGTTCTTTGATTATTTCCAGCGTTCGATAATTAATAAGCCATGAAGGCGCCCCAAAAGCTGTAGGCTTCTGGCCGGTTAATTTTTCAAAACCGGCAATGCCTTTGGTAAACCACTGGCGAATCCACTTTTCCGATTTGTGAGGTAAATCATCCTGCCAGCGACGATGATCCCACGCATGAAATTGAACTTCATGCCCGGCGGCAATTATTTCCCTTACAATATCCGGGAAAGATAGCGCAATCATCGGAGCGGGGAGCAGAGTTCCATAGAGTGCGGTTTTCCAGCCATAGAGCGAGGCGGCATTTGTCCGCATCATCTTTTTCAGAAACAATGGATTCTTGATTAGTTGCAGAACGGCCCGGCCGGAATTATCCGGCCCGATGCTTAAGAAGAAAGTTCCTTTTAAATTGAATTCTTTTAATGTTTGCAAAAGACGGGGCACGCCCTGTTTCATGCCCTCATAGGTATCGACATCAATTTTTAGGCCGAGTGTTCCCATTAGATAAGTCCGGAATTGAAATTTGTTTTTTATACTGGATTCCGACTTCCGTCGGAATGATATAGTGGAAAAGTTACTAAATGTTTACATCTTTATTTTCTTCTAAAAACGAATTGAGCGTTAGCCGCATGGATTCTTCCAGGCCGATTTTCGGTTCCCAATTTAATAGTTTTCTGGCTTTTTCAATGCTGGGCTTGCGCGTGTAAATATCCTGATACCCCTTGCCGTAATAATTAGCAGCGGAGATATCCACTATCTCGGAATAACTTTTGTCTTTTTTATGTTCCGGGTGTTCCTGAAAGAGCTTCTTTAGAATATTAGCTAATTCTTTCACTGAGCATTCATTGGCTGGATTGCCGATATTGATAATCTGGTTTTTGCAAATATCGTTTTTATTCTCCAGAATTTTCATCAATGCGAAAATGCCGTCGTCAACATAGGTAAAACATCGCTTCTGCATTCCGCCATCAACAAGGTTTATCGGCCTATTCATCAGCAGTTCGGCAATAAATTGCGTAACGACACGCGAACTTCCTTCCTTTGCAGCATAGAGAGAATCAAGCCGTGGCCCAACCCAGTTAAACGGCCTAAAGAGTGTAAATTCCAGATGGCCTCTTGTCCCGTAACCATAAATTACCCGGTCCATTAACTGTTTACAACAGGAATAAATCCAGCGTTCTTTATTGATGGGACCGACAACTAGAAAACTTTCATCTTCTTTGAATTCCGGATCGGTGCACGCTCCATAGACTTCCGAGGTTGAAGGGAACACAACTCTTTTATGATATTTGACGCATTGTTTGATGATATTGACGTTCATTTCAAAATCAAGATTGTAAACAGCAATCGGGTCTTCTACGTACATTTTTGGTGTGGCAATAGCCACCAGCGGGATGACGACATCGCTCTTTTTAATTTGCAGCTCTATCCATTCTTTATTGATGCCGATATCGCCTTCTAAAAAATGAAAACGCGGGTCATGGAGAGCATTGCCCAGACGGTCGGAACCCAGATCCATTCCATAAACCGTCCAGTCTTTCTTTTCTGACAATATTCTGTTGATGAGATGATGTCCGATAAATCCGTTCACACCAAGAATTAAGATTTTCATTTGAGCACTGTTACCTTCCCGTTCTTAAAATAACTGCTGATAAGTTCGCCTTTTATGCGTTTTCCATCAACTTCAATATCGAAAAGCTTTATAGCATTTTTAGCTGTTTGCACAAGGACTTCTTTATTTACAATAATCATTTTACCCGAAATACCGGCGTCTTCTGAAACTACCGGTTCAGCCCACCAGATAATAATTTTGTCATCATTATCTAAAAACGCAAAAGCACCAGGATAAGGTTCGGTGACACCGCGAATCAGATTGTATATCTCCTCTGCCGACTTATTCCAGTCAATGCGTCCATCTTCCGGCTTTCTCCCGCCATAATAACTGCCTGCCGCCAAATCCTGCTTGCGATTTGGAATGCGGCCTGTTTTCATCTGCGGCAGCAATTCATCCAAAAGCAAATTTGCCGCCCCACATAATTTGTCATACAGTGTTTTGGCCGTATCGGTTGATGCAATGGCAACTTCTTTTTGTCCCACTATATCTCCGGCATCAGGTTTATCAATCATATAGTGCAATGTTACGCCGGTTACCTTTTCGCCGTTGATAATAACCCAGTTAGCAGGGCAACGACCCCGGTAAACTGGCAATAGTGATCCGTGAAGGTTAAAAGCGCCCATCTTCGGAATTGTAAGTATTTTACTGTTGATTATTTTGCGATAATAAAAAGAAAAAATGAAATCCGGCTTCAGCCCGTTGATTTTTTCCATCCATTCATGGGAATTTATATCTTCGGTTGTGAATGTATTAATATTCTTCTGTGCCGCCCAATTCTTTACTGAACCGAACCAGCAATTTTCATCAGGGTCGTCTTCATGGGTGAACACGGCCGTAATATCATAACCGTGCCGCATTAATGCTTCCAAGCCGGCAATCCCCATGTTGTGATAGGCAAAGACAACAGTTTTCATACCAAGCCGCATTCTTTGGCTAACTTTGTTGGCTTCGTCGTCGGCTTCCTCAACGTATGTAAAATACGCCTCGTCGCCTCCTTCTTGCCGTCGCGTTATCCTTTGAATGCAACTAGGTATCAACTGATTTTCTCCCAATACGTAATTATTTTACGATGATTTTGCATGAATGTGTTCAATTACATATTCTGGACGCTTGCGCACTTCCAGATAGATTCTACCGATATACTCGCCGATTACGCCCAGCGCAAAAAATTGCAGACCGACAAAGACAAACAAAATTGCAAACAATGTAAAGACGCCCTCTGCCGCCCAGATAGCGCCATAAGCCAACCGGGCAATTGCCAACACTGCGCCGAAACAAACACCCAAGAAGGACATTAATATGCCGCCATACATAATCAGCTTAATGGGGAAATCTGAAAAAGATGCAACCAGATCAAATTGCAGATTAATTAATTTTCCCAGAGGATAATTTGATTTCCCGCCGTGACGCTCCTCATGTCCTACTTCAATTTCCGTAATACGTTTACCGAAAACTGTGGCCAGCGCCGGGATAAAAGTAGCATGCTCATGGCATTCTATCATGCGTTCCACTACGGGACGGCGATATGCCCGCAGCATACAACCCCAGTCGTTCATACTGACGCCGGTAATTTTTCGGGCAACCATATTTACCAGTTTGGAGGGCAGGATGCGCAAGAAGGAATCCCTGCGGCCTTTGCGAATGGTACCGACAACGTCATAACTACCCTCTTCCATGACTTGAATAAGCCGTGGAATTTCTTCCGGCGGATTTTGCAAATCGGCATCCATCGTTATGACGATATCGCCGCTGCATACGGAAAAGCCCGCCAGTATTGCTGCATGCTGGCCGTAGTTCCTGGTCAGCTCCACAATTTTTATTTGCTCCTGTTGAGAATATTCTTTTAAAAGGGCGAGTGAATTATCGCTGCTGCCGTCATCAATCAATATTATTTCGAAACTCTTTCCTAATCCTCGTATTACAGGTATTAACCTGTCTATCAATGCGGGCAGATTTGCCTCTTCATTATAGACAGGGATGACAACTGACACTTGTGTTTTATCAGCCATTTTTAAATATCTCCTTTATAGCTTCACATACATATTGAACATCATCATCTTGCATATTGGGAAACAGCGGGAGCGATATTATTTTGTCCGCTGCTCTCTCCGTTTCGACAAGAAAGCCCTTTTTTACGGGATACTTTTCCTGAACATATTTCAATAAATGAGCAGGCGGAAAATGTAAACTGTACCCGATATTGTAATCAGCAAGCCTGGTCATGAATTTATCGCGGTCTAACGCCAACACTTTAACTATGAACAAATGCCAAGCATGAATGTGATCATATTCCGGAACCTGCGGTAAATCAAGACCGGAAACACCCTTCAGCCCCTCACTATATAATTTTGCCAGGTAACTGCGGCGCTTATTGAATTCCTGCAATCTTTCCAATTGCGCCAAACCTAAAGCCGCCAGTAAATCCGGTAAATTATATTTATAACCCGGCTCGGCAATATCATAAGCCGGATTGCCACCCTTGCCGTATCTTTTCCAGGCATCTCTTTCAATTCCATGAAAACGCAATAAACGCAGTTTTCTTTCCATCTCGTTGTCATTAAGAGTAATCATACCGCCTTCACCCGTTGTAATGTTTTTTATCGGATGAAATGAAAAAATGGCAATATGGCCGAAGCCTCCGGCGTGAACGCCTTTGTAATATGTGCCCACGGCGTGAGCGGCATCTTCGATAACAGTCCGATTATATTTGCGGGCCAAATTGTTTATTTTGTCCATATCTGCCGGGGCCCCGGCAAAATGCACCGGAATAATCGCCTTTGTCTTTTTTGTAATTTTCTCTTCAATCAAATCCGGATTAATATTCAATGTGCCATAATCAATATCCACAAATACCGGTGTTGCACCGCGGAGAGCGATCATATTTATCGTAGAGGCAAACGTCATTGACGGCGTTATTATTTCATCACCCAGGCAGATGTTCAACGCCGATAGTGTAATATGCATTCCGGCTGTAGCTGAATTCAGGGCAATTGCCTGTGTGGCATTGGTGAGTTTGCAGAATTCATCTTCAAACTCTTTGGCCTGTGCGCCTGTCGTAATCCACCCTGATTTTAAACAGGCCACAACTTTATTTATTTCGCCCTCACCGATGGAAGGCTTGCTGAAGGGGAGAAACTCTTTCCTGATTTTCACTTATCATCCTTCTTTCTAATTTTTAATATGTAGCAGATAAAACGCTTTATTATCCCAGAGAACTTCTGCTTTGGGAAATCTTTGCCTAATTTGCCTTAATTTTTCGTTGTGTTGAGTAATGCAATATATATCTTTTTTTTCTGCACACAACTTAAAAAAATCTTCCACAGAGAGAAAATAATGTTTTCTTTCTTTCTCTGTCATCTTGGCAATGCCCTCTGATAATTCGCCGAAATCTTCGACGATGGGCGTCCTTATTCTATTATAAAAGTCGATACCATAAAAATTAACTCTGTATTGATATAAGTCCTGGTCTGGCGGCACATGCACAGCAATTGCTTCTTTTGTTACTTTAGCGCTGCGGTAAGGTGCTAGAAAATCATTCAGCGGAAAAAGTATGCTACCCAGCAATATTGCGCAAAACACATATATACTGAAAAACCAGCCTTTCTTAAATTTCTTATAAATCAAGTCTGGTAGGAAAGTCATAAGAACAAGGACTATTACCGGTATGATGATGTATAGCCACCAGTAATTGGATGTCATAATTACCAGACCCTTTTCCGCATCTGAATATTTCTTAAAGATCGGTGGGAGTAATAAAGCAACAATTACTATTAGTGATTGCAGAATTAAAGCAATTCGGTAAAGATGCTTTTTCCAATTAACGGTTCCCGATTGTATTTCTTCTTCATACTTTTTAAAGATACAACCCGCAAAAAGTGCCAGCGGCAGAAACATGGGAGCAATGTATGTTGGAAGTTTGGATGAAGAAATAGTATAAAAAATAAAAATCAATAAAAGCCAGACAATCAGCAATTTATTTTCATCTCTACTGAATAATGAATCTGCAATATATTTATTCTTCCAGGCTTTGATTAAATAAACAACCCAGGGTAAGATACCGCCGATGATTATTGGCAGGTAGAAATAAAAAGGCTCTGTCTTGCCGTGCATTTTTGTGGTGAAACGTAGGAAATGTTCGCGGACAAAGAAAAACCACAGGAAATCAGAATTTTCCTTTTGAGCCATAATCAGCCAGGGACAAACAACTATCAGAAATACCAATATTCCAATTGGTGAAAACAACTTCCATATTTGACGCCACCGGCCAGTCCAAATTAGCCAGATAATCAAAATGCCAAAGGGAAAGACCACGCCGATAATGCCCTTTGTTAAAAAGGCAAGGGCGCAGGCAAAATAAAATAAATAAAATAGATATTTTTTGTTTTGTTTTTTTAAAGCGAGATAACCTAGCCAAATAGCTAAACAGATAAAAAATGTCAACGGCATATCCAGAATGTTTATCCTGCCTAATACAAAATGAAATGATGAAATGGTTAGAAGCATTGCCGCATAAAGGCCTGTCTTTTCATCACGGAAATGCCGGCCTATAAAATAAGCAAGCAAAATACAGCCCCACGCGCACAGCGCGACAAAAAGACGAGCGGAAAAATCGCTTTCACCAAATATCTTGAAAAATATTGCCGTTACCCAGGATACCAGCGGCGGTTTCTCTAGATAAATGACATTCTTGATATGCGGCGTAATATAATTACCGGATTCATTCATAGCGCTGGCAATAAGGCTGTAACGCGCTTCATCCGGCTCCATTTGCGGCATTGTCGGGAGTAACGCTATATAAAGGATTAATGGTATGAGAAATAAAATATACCTTTTTTGCATCTAACTTTTCCTTAGAGAATCATTTCCGCGTCAGTTCGATTTTTCTCTGGTCAAAATAATATTTTATGGCCAGTGTAAATAGTATTCCGATACCCGCTCCGGCAATCACATCGCTCAAATAATGAGAGGTTAAAACTATCCGGCTGATGCTTACTGCCGCGGCAACAATAAAGAGTGGAATTCCCCAACGCGGAAAAATTAATGTTAAAGCAGTAGCCAGAGTAAAAATTGTCTGCGCATGGCCGGAAGGAAAGGATGTTAATTCATAACCGACACCAAAGTAATCAAATCCAAAAAGGTCATTATTAAATAAATTTACAGGGCGATAACGTCCGGCAACCCATTTGATTAAAATAATTAATATTCCGCAAATACTTAAAGAACAGAATATAAAAAGGGAACGCATTGATTGCAGTTTGTTTTTATAAATGAATCTAAAAAACAAATACAGTACTGCGCTTGCTATCAGATACCATGTGGTAATTCCCAGAGTGGTTATAATCTCGGCAATGTCGATAACTGAGCGGCTCAATGTCCGGCAATACTTGGTAATGGGAATATCCCAGAAAAAATATGATAATATAGTCAGCAATAAACATGCAGCAAAAACATACGCGGCAATCCATCGTTTTTTCAAAATTTAACTCCCCGGTAGTTATGGCACCAAATATATTCAATAGTATCAACTTTCGCACCATTGAGTATTATATCTATTTTCCCCGCGTTCTCCACGGAAGTGCAACGGACATATTTTTCAATATTCAGTTCATGAAAATATGTATTAACAAAAAGAAGATCATATCCCAGCGGCTCATTTTTCTGCCAGACATCAAACTGATCTTTGCGCTGGTCAATGACAAATATCTCATGATGATAGGGCAAACTGTAATACATCGTGCGGCTGCCCATCGTCCAGTTGGTTACGGCGATTGCTGTTTTTTCTGTGGTTGATTTTTTTATAATTTCATCCGCTTTCTTTGTAATCTCTGAAAAGCCATAAATATCGCGAAACGGCGATTTGTAATCAGGAAATGTAAAGAATTTTCCGGCAACCTCCATATAGGCAAATAACATCAAGATCAAACTTACGCCAATAGCAAGATAGAGAAAATTCTTTTTCCATTTTTCCTGAGCGAGGGCTAATTCATATGCTCCTATCGGAATAAAGAGCAAATAAAAAATGCTGGGCCAATGTGGCAATGTTCTTTCGGATAAGGAAGTAAAGAAAAAAAACAATATTATCGTACCGCCAAATAAAACCGACAGGCGCACATAATCATTGCGAGAATGCATCGACCGAAAAAAACCATAAAAGGCGACCAAAAACAAGAAAGGACTGTATGCTCCAAACTGTGCGGCAATCGAGGCTGTGAAATTCCCGGCGCTGGCAGCCAGAGTTCCGAAAACATGGCCGCTTTGATAGCGGAAGCTGATGAAGTCGTGTGTATAATTCCAATAAATTACCGGCGAAATTAGAATAACGGCAATAAATGCCGTTAGAAACATATAAGGAGAAAATATTATATCGTAACGTTTTTTTATCAGGAAAAAGATTATCAGAGGTGGAACAAGCAAAATGGATGTATATTTAGCAAGTCCCATCATCCCTAAAATCAGTCCCAGCAAGATATAATCAAACGGTTTTTTTGTGCGGACAATTTTTTCGGCAAGGAAAATAAGCAAAAATATAAATAACAACAGCAGAGAATCCGGCAAAAGCATTAGGCCGAGCACATTGAGAATGAACGAGCAATTCAGAGCAAGCACTGCCAGCAGAGAAATTTTTATAGACTCGGTAATTTGGAACATGAAAAGATAAGCACAATATGATGTAAGAGTAAAAAGCAAAATGGCCGGAAGACGCACTAGGAATTCATTTGTGCCTAAAAGATAAAAAAAAGGGAAATGCACCCAGCCGACCAGCGGCGGATGGTCAACATAGCTCCAGTCAAGATACCTGGCATATAAAACATAATGGGCCTCATCCACACCCAACCCAAACAAAGGCGCAACAACAAGCCGGATAATAGCAAAGAATCCTATGAGGTAAAAAATCTTATATTTATCTTTCAGCATTAATCTTATCCAGGTTGGGTTTAATGGCTGCAAAAACATGTTCCGGTTTAATTACCTGCAGGCAGACATTATCTTTGCAGGCTGTTTTTCTATGATTGGCGGCGCTGACGCATGGTGAACAGGCCAGACCAGCATAGATCGGCGTTGTCTTTCCCAGAGAGCCATAAAGAGCCGGTGTCTCCGGACCAAAAATAACAAAAGTGGGCATTTCCGTAACGGCGGCAAAATGCCCCGGTCCGGAATCGTTGGTAATCATGAATTCCGATACACTATAAAGCAGTGGGAGTTGCGCAAATGTCACTTTCCCCGCAAAGTTAACACAGCGATCTGATTTTACCTCTTCTTTGAGTTGCTGCGCTTCTTCACTTTCCCGTGGATCGCCCGTAATCAAAATAATTGCACCTGAACATTCAGCAAGAATCTTTTTTATTAACTGAATGTAATGCTGCGGCGGCCAGCGGCGCTGAATCAACAATTCACTGGCATTGGGATTGATTAAAATGATCTTATGTTTTTCCGGAGTATACTCATTATGGCAACTGCGGATAATATCGATAACCGATTGTTTTTCCGCTGCCGATACTTGTACCTTTACCAGTGAAATTTCTTTATCAGCAATTTGTGTTTTCGAATAGGGAATTTCTTCGGTACGGGCAAGCAGGGCGTTCACCAGCGCAATAAAATTTTTTGCAATATGAATGTGCGGATTATAGGCAACCTTGTGTGACAAGAAACTGCCGCGATAAAGCCCTTCATTATAATAGGCATGAAAACCAACCTTAACAGGAGCGCCGCAAAATCCGGCAAGCAGTGCAGTAAAGCGCGAGAAGAGTTCCAAGTCAATTACGGAATCAATTTTTCTTCTGCGCGTCCAGAAAAATAATTTTATTGTATCGAGCACAAAGGCCGGCATACTGTCTTCACGGATAGTGTAAATATTTTCTTGAGGAACTGTTTTCAGCAAATCAAGGCTGGGCTTGTTTTTTTTAAAAATTGCAAAATGAATATTGGCCCTTATTTCTCTCTGCAATTTTCTCATCGCCGGGTCAACTAAAATAGCGCTACCCATTTCTGATAATTCTATGAAAAGGATATTTCGGGGCGTTTCTTTGTTACGCTTTTTTACCAGTAGAATAAATTTATAACAAATGGAACCCAGAAAGCATAGAGGGACGCCGACATAATAATCAATCCAGCGCATGGTATCAACTTTCATAGGTTTTCTCTCTCCCGGAAATGAAATTTTCGAAAATATAGGCAAATTGCCGTCAACTGTCAACAAATCATTGCTGAATAATTTGTTGATATAATGTAACATACATTGCATTGTATCGTGATATAAGGATTCTGCACATTGCTTTCATGTTTTGCTTGAGAAATTTTGTTAATACGTGTTATTTTTTAAAGAAAAAAGAAATAAATTAAATGAGTAAAATAATCAGCCGCTATATTTTTAAAGAAATCGCCATTCCGTTCATACTTATATTGTTTGTGTTGACGTTTGTTTTGTTGATGGGGAAAATACTGCAAATCATGGATTTGATGGTTAATAAAGGGATTAGTGTTTTTGTAATAGCTAAGCTTATTATCTTTCTCATGCCTTCTTTTATGATGTTTACCATTCCTATTGCCCTGCTCATATCCATTCTTATTGCTATGGGGCAACTTTCCGCGGATAATGAAATTACAGCACTTAAGGCTTCCGGCATCAGCTTATTGCAAATATATTACCCTGTGGCAATTGCCTCATTTCTTACTTTTATTTTTACAATCATCATCAGCCATTTTCTTGTTCCTCAGAGCAATTTTGCCACCAAACGCCTGATTTTCGATATAGCTCAGCAAAATGCCAGTGTCGGCATCAAAGAGAAAGTCTTCAATGCCGATTTTAAGGGAATCCTGCTTTACGCGGAAAAAATTCCTGTTGATGGCAATTACATGGAAGGCGTCATTTTATCCGATGACCGAATCACCGATGAACCGAATACAATTATCGCCAAAAAAGCTTATCTTGTTTCCGATATGGAAGCAATGACGGTAAAACTTCGACTGGAAAACGGATCCATCCATACGGTAAGCCGGGACTTGAAAAATTACCGCAAAATTGACTTCAAGACTTACGATGTTAATCTTAACTTGGCAGGCGTTATTACCAGTTTAAATGAAGAATCCAAGAGCAGTACGGATATGACCATGAGCGAGCTTTTAAACAAAATGAGAAAGCCGGGGCTTGATGAAGCGGCTATCAGCGAACTGGCTATTGAAGTTCATAAGAAATTTTCCATTCCTCTTTCTTGTATTTTCTTTGCCATCCTTGCACTGCCTCTGGGAATAAAAAGCCACCGTGCGGCAAAATCACGCGGATTTTCCTTAGGCTTGATTGTTGTTTCAGCATACTACCTTTTGCGCATTGGCGGTGAAGCCCTTGTGGAAACCGGCAGGCTTTCTCCCGCAGTAGGTGTCTGGACTCCCAACTTATTCTTTGCCGTACTGGGTATATATCTCTTTTATATGGCCTATAAAGAAATATCTCCTCTACATATTGCAAAAATATACTTATGGCATAAATTATAAAGAACGGATGATTTGCATTGAGACTGCTCGATAAATACATAATAAAAGAATTCGCCAAATTTTTCTTTATCACGAGTATAACGTTCATCGTACTCTATCTGATTGTCGATTTTTTTGAGAAAATCAGAATGTTTCTCAGCAATCATGCTAATGTAATACAGATGGCTTCGTATTTCTTATTCTCCATTCCCATAATTGTCTCGCTTGTTTTGCCGTTTGCCGTTCTTTTGGCAACATTGATGACTTACAGCACTTTCTCCAAATTCAACGAAATTACCGCCATGAAGGCTAACGGCATCAGCCTTTACCGTATTGCTTTTCCCGCTCTTATCTTTGCGGCAATCGTTTCCATTTGCTTATTTTATTTCAGCGAAATGATAACTCCGGCTGCGATACAAAAAGCGGAATATGTTATAAAAGTGGATGTGCAAAAGCAAAAATCAATGGGATTCTTCAAGCAAAATGAAATCTGGTATCGCAGCCGTAACGCTATATATAAATTTGAAATGTTTGATGTCACTAAAGATTCCATACATGGTGTGACCATTAACTATCTTACTCCTAATTTTACCCTCGAACGGCGTATTGATGCGGCAAGCGCCGAATGGAAAAACGGCCAATGGATATTTTATAATTTAATGATCACCCGCTTTGACGCCAATAATATACCTGTTCTGGAATGGGATAAACAAAGAATTATCGACCTTCCTGAAAAACCGGATGATTTTAAAATAATTCAAAAAGATG
Organism: Syntrophaceae bacterium; assembly: GCA_003142535.1. Taxonomy (GTDB): domain Bacteria; phylum Desulfobacterota; class Syntrophia; order Syntrophales; family Smithellaceae; genus Fen-1166. Next base: position 39,202 of record PLMQ01000064.1, on the reverse strand, counting down.
CGGATAAAATGGGGTATTTTGATCTCAGAAAATACGTTAAGAAAATTCAGATAGAGGGTCATGATGCAACAAGATATATTGTTGATTTATATGGGAAACTAGCAATGCCTTTTGTTACTTTGATTTTAGTCTTCATTGGCATATCTTTTTCTCTGCGTTCAGAACGCGGAGGCGGCATTATGCAAAGTATCGGAATTGGAATTTTTATCGGTGTTTCATACTGGATTGTCCATGCCTTCAGCATGTCTTTAGGCCGCTCGGGACTCCTGCCGGCACTTCTTGCCGCCTGGGCTGCCAATATAATATTTTCTTCTGCCGCCGTTTTATTATTCCTTAAGGTGCGCAGCTAGTGTGGTGTAATAATCACGGGAACCCCCTAGCGTAGCAAGCATTGGAAACCGATTCCAAAGCTTGCTGCGGGGTATTATATACCCTCCGCTTCGCGGGATTGTTCAACTTACCAATTCCGACCTGTGACCTTCAGGTTATACGCTTTGCTTTCGGAATTGGAGTTTCACGAATAAATAATTTTGTTATGTCTTGTTTTAATATCTATAGTAATCCGGTTTATATGGCCCTTCTACGGGAACATTCAGATATACGGATTGCTTTTTTGTTAGTTTGGTAATAGTCGCCCCCAGCCTGTCCAGATGCAGGCGCGCAACTTCCTCATCCAGTTTTTTAGGTAATGTATAAACGCCGACTTTGTATTTCTTAGTGGCCAGTTCGATCTGGGCCAGACATTGATTGGTGAAGCTATTGCTCATTACAAAACTGGGATGGCCGGTCGCGCAACCCAAATTAACCAGGCGGCCTTCGGCTAAAATAATAATGGAACGGCCTGATTTGAGTTTCCATTTATCAACCTGCGGTTTGATATTTTCCTTTTTGCATAATTTACTGTTTTCCAGATAATGCATGTCAATTTCGCTATCGAAATGGCCGATATTGCAGACAATCGCTTCATCTTTCATCATCTCCATATGTCGGCCCGTAATTAAATCGCAACAACCGGTAGCAGTTACAAATATATCGCCGATAGGCGCCATTTCATCCAGTGTTTTAACTTCGTATCCCTCCATTGCTGCCTGCAGTGCGCAAATTGGATCAATTTCGGTAATAATCACACGGGCGCCGAATCCTCGCATGGATTGGGCACTGCCTTTACCGACATCACCGTAGCCGCAAACAATAACTATTTTACCGGCAACCATGATATCAGTCGCTCTTTTTATTCCATCCACCAGAGATTCCCGGCAACCATAGAGGTTATCAAACTTCGATTTGGTTACGGAATCATTTACGTTGATGGCTGGAAACAGAAGCTCTCCCGCTTCCTGCATCTGATAAAGGCGATGCACACCTGTAGTCGTTTCCTCGGAAACTCCGCGAATATTGGCGGCAACATTACGCCATTTTTCGGGATTTCTCTTTAAATAATTTTCTATTCTGGAAATAACAATTTTAAATTCTTTATTATCTATTTTTTCTTTCAGAATTTTTGGATTATTTTCAATTTTTACACCCTGATGGATTAATAGAGTAGCGTCACCGCCGTCATCAACAATCAAATCAGGACCGGAACCATCCGGCCAGGTCAGCGCCTGTTCTGTGCACCACCAGTATTCTTCCAGTGTTTCGCCCTTCCAGGCAAAGACCGCCGCCGAACCTTTTTTGGCTATCGCCGCTGCCGCATGATCTTGTGTAGAAAATATATTGCAGGATGCCCAGCGCAAATCCGCTCCCAGTACCTGCAGCGTTTCAATAAGCATCGCGGTTTGTATGGTCATATGGAGGCTGCCCATTATCTTCAGACATTTCAGCGGCTTTAGCTTGCCGTATTTCTTGCGCACAGCCATCAGCCCGGGCATTTCGTTTTCCGCCAGTTGCATCTCTTTACGACCCCACCCCGCCAGCGAAAGATCAGCAACTTTATATTTTATAGATTTATCAACTTCCAGAAATGCCATTATTCCTCCAAATTAATATTTGAATATATTTATTTTACTGCTTTCTTGAGCGCAGCAACTTTATCAGTTTTTTCCCAGAGATAATTCATATCCAGGAATAATGTTTTCGGCAGTTTCTTATATATATCGCCTTTGAGCATATCAAATTTATCAATCATACCTTTGGGTGTAAGATCAAATACATCATTGATCACCACAGCAATTTTTTCATCGGGTACAACTCCCGTTCCAAAAGTATTTACATAAATCGAAATCGGTTGTGCCATTCCGATGGCGTAGGCCAGTTGCACAGAACATTTTGTGGCCAGACCGGCGGCGACAATATTTTTAGCTACATAGCGGGAGCCGAAGGCCGCGGAACAATCCACCTTTTCCGGTGTCTTATTAACAATTGCGCCGCCACCCAGTTGAGCGCCCGGATAACCGCCGTACAATTGGACTACTAATTTGCGGCCGGTAACACCGGAATCAGCCGCAGAACAGGAATTAATTGCCTGCCATTCGCCTGTCGGGTTGAAAAGAAATTTTGTTTTATCATCAACCCAGCTATTTAAACAATCCATGGCTATTTGCCGCGCCTGCTCTTCTATTGATGAACGAAACTTATCCGGCACCTGGCGATAATCAATGGCATTCGACATTAAGACTGTGGCGACTCTTTTCGGTCGAAAGTGGGCGTCATAGTCGATAGTAACCTGCCCTTTTCCATCCGGTGCAAATATCGGATTGCCGCAGTTTTCAAAAGCACGCATCATTCTATTGACCAAAACGTAGGGAAGTGGCAGTAATTCAGGAGTTTCATCACAGGCAAAGCCGTAAATAATACCTTGATCGCCGGCCCCTATTTCCTTATGCTTGCCTAAATCTGCTCTGGTGCCAATATTAATATCAGGTGATTGCGGAATTATAGCGTTGAGTATGCCCATGGAGTTTCCATTCAGGCCTAAAGCGGAATCGCGATAACCAATCCCCAGGACAGTTTCCCGAACGTTTTTTTCAATATCAATGTATATTCTTGTGGAAACTTCGCCACCGACAACACAAAGTCCTTTGCCTAAAAATACTTCTATACCGCAATGCGGCATACAGTTAATATCCATACATATTTTGTTCTCTTCTTGAAGAATTGCGGCAATAATATTTGCGGCAATGGAATCGGAAACTATGTCCGGATGGCCTATTTTTACACTTTCCGAAGTAATCTGCATGCTTATATCTCCCTATATTTATTTTATAATCATTATTGAAATTCGGTCGAATGAATTAACACATATGCGTGTTTTAATTCAATCCTTTTTTCATAGATAATAGGTTTTATGTTAATTAAATAAACTTGATTGAACAATAGAGACTTTATTTTGAATTTTATTAATATATTTCTTTATATTTACACATCAATATTATTGATTTATTAGTGAAACTCCAATTCCGAAAGCAAAGCGTAGCGGAATTGGCAAGTTGAACTATCCCGCATAAGCGGCGGTAGTGAAACTCCAATTCCGAAAGCGAAGTCCGGCACATGTCGGGCGAAGCGAATTGAAGTTTGTTCGCCGGATTATCCCGTATAAACATGGATATAATACCCTGCAACTTGCCGTGGAATCGGTTTTCAAAGTTTGATTTGGAGTTTATACCTGTAATTTAACTTTTTTTATTTTATTCTTTTCATCAACCAGAACACATTTTGGCTTCCATTTTTTTGTTTCTTGATCATCGACGAGTACATACGTGGCAATTATGATTAAATCTCCTTTTGCCACTTTACGGGCAGCAGCTCCATTGAGACATATTGTCCCGGAATTACGTTTTCCTTTAATAATGTAGGTGGAAAATCGCTCACCATTATCGATATCGTATATGGCCACTTTTTCATAAAGCGCCATGTTTGCTTCTTCGAGCAGTTTTTCATCAATCGTAATGCTCCCCTCGTAATGCAGATCGGCATCCGTTACCGTGGCCCGGTGAATTTTTGATTTTAACATGAATCTTTGCATAGTCTTTAATACTCCTTTAACCTGCATATTTATGCATTCAGTTTTTCACCAAAAACGTGGTTATCTATAAGGCGCGTCGACCCTACCTTTACGGCTAATGATATCACAGCCTCGCCAGCGATTATATCAATATCGGCAATAGTATTTGTATCGCATATTTTAACATAATCAATATCGGTATAGGGGGCGCTTTTAATTAACTTTATCACTTCATCCATTATTGCCGCTGATTTTCTTTCCCCATTATCATATAGTTTCTGGGCTAATTTTAGTGAAGCCACTAATTGTAGGGCTGATGGTCGCTCATTTGCCTTCAAATAAACATTGCGGGAACTCATTGCTAGCCCATCCGCTTCACGTACCGTCGGTAAACCGATTATGTGAATATCAAGATTCAGATCGGTAATCATACGTTTAATTCCAATAAACTGTTGGAAGTCTTTTTTTCCGAAAACGGTGACATGCGGTTTAACGATGTTGAAGAGTTTTGTGCAGATGGTTGTCACACCGCGAAAATGACCCGGCCGGGATAAGCCGCATAAATTTTGAGTTACTTTTTCTACGTTTACATATGTCTGATAATTTTCCGGATACATTTCTTGATTGGACGGAAAGAAAATCACATCCACACCAACACTTTGGGCCATTTGGGAATCACGCTCAAAGTCACGGGGATATTTGGATAAATCTTCCTTGGGCCCAAATTGAGTAGGATTTACAAAAATGCTGACGACAAGACAATCAGCCATCTTTTTGGCTTCTCTCATCAAAGCGAGATGGCCTTCGTGAAAATAGCCCATTGTCGGGACAAAGGAAATTTTCTTACCCTGCAGACGCAGAGATTCCGCGTAAGATTGCATTTCGGCTATGGAATTGATAATTATCATTTTTACACAACCATGCGTAACAATCCCGCTTACGCGGGATAATTCGACTTACAGATTTCAGTATACTTCGTTTCTGAAATCTGAGTCTCATTAAAAAAGCCCCACGTCGCTGGACGAGAGGCTTTATAATTCCAATTTTTTTATACCTTCCGTCTCAGTCCTTCTAGGATCCAAGCGTGATTTTTTCTTACCAAAGCTTAATTAGTTTTGTCAAGGAAATTATGTTTGACCTTCCTTCGAGAATCTGTGGAATTTTCAGACACATTAACTGCCACCTTCTGTTATCGCGAAATCACGGCATATGGTAGTGGCAATCCGGTTCTTTTATTCACGCCCACGGAAATTTTGGGCAGCGGATCAATAAAAGCTTCCATTATGATCTCCTCAGTTGATTATTAATTTTCCGATGGCTAATATCTTAGAGCTGGAAATGCTTGCCGATGTAAATAGTTGAAGTTCTCCTGCCGGCTGGTAGCGGAATTTGCTGGGTCGTATGTGTTTAACTGCTTTTCTTTAGTAAGTCCCGAATCTCTGTCAGCAGTTCCTGATCCTTAGTCGGGGCAGGCACAACTGTGGCAGTTTCTTCTTTTTTTGCTCTCATAACCCAGCCTAAAAACTTGACAATAAAGAAATACAAAGCCAGCGCAATGATAAAAAAATTGACAATCTCCCCGATAAATAATCCATAAGGTATGTCTTTGTTATTGATTGTCCATTTCCAGGCAAGATAATTCTGCTGCCCCGGTAAAATCACACTGACGATGGGCATAATCAGATGCTTTACCAATGAATCTATTATCTTTCCAAAAGCTGAACCGATAATGACACCCACGGCGAGATCAACAACATTTCCTTTGAAGACAAAATTCTTTAACTCAGTGACAATTGAACTCATTTTATTAGTTATTTCCATTTTCATCTCTTTCACTGATCATATACTTTATAATTTATTCTATTTTTGACATTTCCTCATATATCTTCAACTCGATGGTGTCGAATAATGAAGCATATTGCTCTTTCTCCAGCAATCTTCTCATTTCCCAGCCATTATCCGTTTTTTTCTCCGTAATCACCGAAAGAACAACTTCACTTTCTTTCCAGTTTATTTTCTTAACGGTAGCTACGCTTTTAGTCCGCCATTCGCCCTGAATAATATAATCGGTTTCCACCCTCTTATTTTCCCGGTCAATTTTAATGTTGCTGCCCATAACCTTATCTTTGAACACCTGGGCAATCGCTCTGAGGGTGACTTTCTCCTTGGCCTCATAAGTGTGCCTGTATTCATCGGGCTTAGCTATAATAATTTGCCCGAATTTCGTCCCGCAGGAGACAGCATTCATTACAACAATGAAAAGAACTGCTAACAGAAAGAATGTATATGTTTTGGATTTCATCAAATCACCACTCTTATATTATAATTTTTTATTGCTGCCATTAACCCACCAATCACCCTTCTCTTTAAACCACCAGCTTGATGAATCAGTCTGAATAATCCTATCAGCCAATTTCATTCCGGTATCGGTGCTGAGACGCTGTCTGGCAAAGCTGATCCATTCTTCCGAATACTTATTGCCTAAATCACCATATTCTTTTAATTGCAGGATAAGAGCAATTTGATCGGCATCCCGCGCTGCCAGAGCTTCTTTTGTTTCTTTTTTGTTAAACTCATCAATGAAAGACTTAATATCACTGCCAAAAGAAAGATGTTCAGTTAATTCACGCACTGCTTTTTCTTCATCAACATCAACATATTTTTTATTGACATAATTCATATCGCCAGTGCGCGCTTCGGGCAGATCATGGAGCACGCACATTTTCAGGACGCGAAACTCATCAAGGGATGGATCCATTTTACATAATGCGTAACCGACAAAAACAGTGCGTAAAACATGCTCGGCTACCGATTCTTTGCCGCTGCCCAAAAACTGGTATCCGCTGCGCGGCGTCTTGCTGAGCATTCCCACTTCAAATAAAAAATTTGCAATGCTATCCATCTTATTCCTTCTTTAACACCTTGATTCTATTAGCCATCATCTCCGACGTTTTCTTAACCTGCATTTGCAGCGAAGCCATACTGTCCGGCCTCATACTCGCAATTTTGTCGAGCTGCTCTTTCCAGTGTTCCAAAAGAACAATCTCATTTTCTTTTAATTTCTTTTCAAAACGATCCTGATACTCCTTGATAAAAGCGTTTGATGAATCCATTGCCGCCATTTTACTTCCCCCTTTTCTTCTAAAGCATATTCATTATATCATTGAAGCCCGTTCTTGCAATAACCAAATTAAAAAGAAATGTTTGAAATAATATTTATTATCAGGCATTGTTTTCCTAGATACTTGAGCCGTCGCAAATTGAAGTTTGAGTCTCATTACCCTCCGCTTCGCGGAATTGGAGTTTCACAAATAATCTCTTTTAGGAGTATTGCCATGTCATTGAACTTTGATTTTAATGAAGAGCAGATTATGCTGGAAGAAACCGTCTGGCGCTGGGCATCAACCTGGCTGGAGCCTCAAATGGAGAAGCTCTATGAGCAAGACGAGATGCCTCCGAATCTCTTTAAAGAACTGGGCAAACTGGGAGTTAACGGCGTTGCCTTTGAAGAGGAATACGGCGGCGCCGCTTTAGGTTATGTAGAAACTCTTCTCGTTTACGAAACTATCGGACGGGTCAGCAATGCCCTGGCCATGTCCGTTGGCGCCAGTCAAACGCTTTGCTTTGACAATTTCCGCCGCAATGCAACTAATGAGCAAAAAAAATTAATTTTACCGAAAGCATGCAACGGAGAATATATAGGCTGTCTGGGCATCACCGAGCCCAATGCCGGATCCGATGCCATGAGTATGTCGACAAGGGCGATCAAAAAAGGCAATAAATACATCATCAACGGCAGCAAAACATTCATCACTAACGGCCCTGTTGCCGACGTGATGGTTTTTTATGCCAAAACCGATCCGGATAAAAAATCACGCGGCATATCAACATTCTTTTTCTTCCCGAAGAAAACAAAGGGATTTTACTGCGAAAAGATTAAGAAATGGGGAATGAGAACATCGCCGACAGGGCTCCTTACTTTTGAAGACATGGAACTGCCGGAAGAAAATCTCATCGGCGGTTTGAACCGCGGTGTAGCTATACTGACCAATGGCCTCTGCACGGAAAGAATCACTCTCAGCGGATGCAGTTTGGGCTCTCAGCGGGCATGCCTGGAACTTTCGATTAAATACGCTAAAGAAAGAATTCAATTCGGTAAACCGATTGCCTCTTTCCAGATGATTCAGGAAAAGCTGGCCAACATGTACACCGGTTACATATCTTCCAAATTAATGGCTTACAGGGCTGCCGCTTTTTGCGATGCGCTGGAAAACAAGAAAGGCGGCAAAGGAACTGACCTCGACCGTATGGCGGCAGCAGCGCTTCTCTACTGCGGTGAGATGGGCACCAAAATAGCCGCAGATGCGATTCAGATTCACGGCGGCTACGGATACTGCACGGAATACCCCGTATCGCGCCATTATCTGGATCAAAAGCTCTGGGATATTGGCGCCGGAACATCGGAAATCCGCCGGATGATTATTGCACGGGAATTGATGCGCGACGATTTCCAGAGTGCTAGATAAATAGATGTACGTTGATAAGCACGGGTGTGCGCTCTTGTCAATTTTACCATATTTTACCAACTTGGCATTAGGTCTTTATTACCGTAAAATACCAAGTAGCAAAAGTTGGTTTACGTTGATTTTTATGCATTTTTTTCTTTTCATTCGTTTTTAAAGAGAGTATGAAGATAACAAAAAATCGGAAAATACCAAGTTGGTATATTAATTGTTATGGCATAGATAACTGGCGGTATCATGGCTGAAAGAAGCTATCCAATTCCAAATCAAGAAATTCCCGGTTTAAACTATGAAGACCATCTAGACGATCTCAAAGAATTTATTTTACTAGTGGAATCCCTCGGCATCAAAGTTTCTGGCACAAGAATAGCGAGATACCAGAGTTATTATGAGTCATTAGTTGAGGGATCTCATGACGAGGATAGGATATTCCAAGGAATTAGTGGGAAAAAATTTAATAATCCACAGGACCTCGAGTTATATGTGCTTAGGGAAGCACACGAGATTATGTGGATATTAAAGGGACTAAAAAAGCATCTTCCGAAGGATGTTGAGAAGAAATTAATTGAGGTAGTGGGTGGCAGAGACTTTGCAGCTTTAGATCAAGACTCGTCGTCTAGGAATACTCAGTTTGAACTGCGTATTGCAAGCTATTTCTGTCAGGCTGGTTATTCAGTGGATATGTCTAATCGGACTGATATAGTCGCAACTCATGATCGAACAACTTACTTTGTCGAGTGTAAAAGGGTGACGAGTTCTGGTGCGCTCAACAAAAGATTAAAAGAAGCAAAGAAACAACTAAAGGCTAGACTTGCACGGTTCACACTTGTACCTCGTGAGTTTGGCGTTATAGCCATCGATGTTACAAAAGTTGCATTTAAGTTTAATGGATTGACGTTAGGATTGACCGCCGATCATACCAAGGACGTAATACAAGATCAGTTAAAGAAAATAGACGCCGAAGTTATCAAAAGTGGCTTTGCGCTGAGGCAGAAGAATTTGCTACTGACTTGGCTACAGATACACATTCCAGCATTAGTTTTAAATCCTAACCAGTGCATCACGCGATTCTCATCATATTTTGCGGTAAACGAAAAATTACATGGACGTTCTGTAGAAGCTTTCAAGAAACTACAGCAGGTACTTCATATAGGCGCCGTGAGGGACGAGAGGGAGATACCGCCTAAAATTCTGAATTTCCGCAAGGAAGTAATCCTACCCGAAGGAACTCTTTTAGGATGGGATGAAAAAGTGTTTAGGGATATGCTTGAATCGTGGAATCTTGAGCCGCAGGAGCCCGAACACACGGTACTTGATATAGTAATTGACGGCGCAAAGACTGAGTTCTCTTTTTTTGAACTATCCTTGTTGTTGCCCAACTTGAGCGAAGAAGACAGATTAAAGTATTCAAATGACCATAATCTTGCCAGAGCTGAGCTTGCGACGAGGTTAATATACCAAAGATCGCCATATGAAAATGTCTAACAAAATCAATCCACCCGATCGCTTCGCTCCGGGTGATTTTTTCGTAACTTGCTTTTAATATGTAATCAACAGTCATTATGAATATCAGTCACTGAGCAGGTATAAGTGACAGTGAGAGTATCGTGGTAATTGATCTTAATTATTTTTTACATCAAACATCCGCAAAAGCCGGAATAAGAAATATTGAAGTTTTTGGTAAACTCTCAAGAAATAAATACCATTTCACTTTCAAAGGATAACGAGGCGGCAAGGAGGAGGCACCGCAGGCGTATTTAATAATACGTTGAGGACGCCGACGACGCAGCCAACAAAGTTAGCCGAAGAAAGCGGAATGGTAGAAATCATCGTTTGACAGGCCTGCCCAAATGCTATAATAAAGCGCCACAAAATAATGAAGATGGATGAATAAAATGTCGAATAAACCAAATCCTGAAGATATCGCCGGTGGTCAAGCCCTCATTGAAGGTGTAATGATGCGGCACGGCAATAAAATTGCCGCAGCCGTGAGAAATCCGAAGAAAGAAATCGTATTTCAGGAACGGGAATATATACCGCTAACCAAACGTTACAAGGTGCTCGGATTAATGTTTATCCGCGGAACGATAACTTTATTCGAAATGATGTTTGTCGGCATAAAGTGCCTTATGTTTTCAGCAGAGGTGGCGTTGCAGGAAGAAGAAAGAAAGCCCCGAGGATGGGAAACGACTCTCTCTTTCATCATCAGTTTCACCGTTGCCATATTTTTCTTTATAGTTGTTCCGGCTTTCTTCTTCACGAAGTTAAAAACGTTTGTCCCCAATCTGCTTCTCTTAAATATCCTGGAGGGTTGTATTCGCCTGGGCCTTTTCCTTTGCTTTCTTTGCGCCACGCTGTTCATGGAAGATATGAGGCGCGTTTATATGTACCATGGGGCAGAACATAAAACCGTGTTCGCCTGGGAACATGGTCAGGAACTAACAGTGGAAAATGTTAAAAAATTCTCCACACGGCATCCACGCTGCGGCACAAGCTTTATTCTTTTTGTGATGATTGTTTCCATTCTTGTTTTTTCTCTTCTGGGCCGCCCTGATTTTCTGCAAAGGGTGCTTTATAAAATCATTCTGCTTCCGGTTGTCTCCGGTATATCTTATGAGGCTATCCGCTTCACCGGAAAGCATGGCAACTGGAAATGGATTCAATTATTAAGCTGGCCGGGATTAATGCTGCAAAAAATAACCACCAGAGAACCTTCCGATGATCAAATCGAGGTGGCCATAGCCGCGATGAAAAAAGTTGTATAAAACTTGAGACTCGTCTGCTCAAGTAGCCTAGCAATTCTTTTCTCTTCAAATTTTTAAATTCATTGCTATATAAGTATTTGACTTTTAATATCAATTGAAGTATTTATTTATATTATTATATTATTTTTTACTCTCTGGATAGGGGGAGATGTATGATTAAATGGTATATGTGGGCATTGATTGCCTTTGTTTTTGTTGCAACCTTCATTTGCCAGCCGGTTGCAGCCAAGGAAGATACGGCTCAAATAACTCTGAAAAAAACGGCTGTTTCCAGGCAAAATCTTCATAAATACATTGTTAAAAAAGGTGACGTTATATCGGCTATCATTAAAAGGATTCCGGGCATCACCGAGGCTGATATTCCTGATATTTACCGCACTATTAAGGAACTTAATCCGGATGTAGAGAACTTGAATAATCTTCATGCGGGACAGTTGCTGGTCATCCCCGGAAAAGATATTTATAACAATGAACAACCAAAAGAGTCAAAGGAGTTAACGGAGTTAAAGGACGAAACAACTCAAGGCACTTCAACTTCAACCGGCGAGTTTCAAAATTATCAGATAAAAAAGGGCGATAGCTTAATAAGAATCATTCATCGGGAACTGAAAATTAAAACCGATATCAGAAAAACACTGAATATCATCAAATCAATGAATCCGCGCATCGCCAATGTGGACAAAATTTATTACGGACAAGTAATCAAACTGCCTGACAAAACCGTATTTGTTAAAGCTCCGGAAGAGATGAAAGATGATGAGCAGGTTGCCGTAAAATCCGCAGAAAGCCAGGCTCAGCCGGAGAAAGTAATAGAAATAAAAGATAAAGTAGTCATGCCGCCGGAAGCGCGTCTCGCCGTGATTAAACATGTTATTACTCAGATGAAGGGTTCAGTAACTTCGACAGGCAATTACTATCTCCCCATTCCCAAAACAGGACAGGTTACTATTGATTGTACAAAAATTCCTGTCATTGAATTTGATGATAATACTACAGTATTTCTGGATCTGGAAAATCGTGTCAGCGCCGATTTAAAAAAGATGATCAGGGAAAACTGGAAAAACTTCCGTCTTGTGGAAGTTGATAAAAAAGATGATGTCATCGCTATTTTGAAAAAGCTTATTGCTACTACTAAAACATATAGCATGGTCAGAAAAGAATCCCCGATAACCATTGGCAAGCTTCCCCCTATTGAACTTTTCGTGGACTGGGTAATTGTCAGAACCGATTCCAAAGATGGTAAGCCGCTTCAGGGATTACGTTTCCTTATCCCCGAAAGTTACTCACTGCTTCCCAAAGCGATAAAAAACTATGCCCAGAATAACGGCTTAATCATTACAGAAATTGATTCGGAAACGGGCATTACCGGAAAACCAGAAGAAATATATTCACTGCCCCCGATGCCGGTTTTCCCTGTAACATCAGCCAAAGAATTCTCTTATGCCCTGCTTACCTATTTAGGGTTTACTGCGTATAAAGATGCCGATATCAAAGTATTCGATAAGGCAAAAAATGGATTGGATTTATCCATAAAGGCTGATATTCTGGTTGATACCGCTGAAAAGCAATATGTTATTTATTCGCACAGCATGCCCCAGCAATTTATCAATGTTCTGACGCAAGCCAAATATGAATTGATCTTTGTTGCCGATGCTGATTCACCCAAAGCTATTATGGAAAATATTTTACGAAAGTTTAATATTTCCTTTGCTTCCGGCTATTTTACCTTTTCCGGCATCGATAAAAATTACGCTCCATTTAATTTCAGCTTTAACGGTACAAAGATAAAGACGGATAAGGATATATACGTTATTGATTTTGATATTGACCAAAGCTTGCGCGGCCTTTTGCAGGAATCATGGTCGGCTAACATTGCCCGTTATTAAGAATTAATAATTTCTTTACGATTGATTGAATAATGCGCTCCATTTGCTTTTCGGAGCGCATTATTGTTTGTACAATACTGAATGAACCGAAGGATATGTTACTATGGTGAAAGCAATTGCGCTTTTTTCCGGAGGCCTGGACAGCATGCTGGCCGCGGCAGTTGTACGCAGCCAAAATATTGATGTTTTATGTCTGACATTTGAAACTCCTTTTTTCAACGCGAAAAAAGCGCAAGCCGCCGCGCAGCAAATTAGTCTGCCGTTGATTGTGGAAAACATAACTGCCGAACATCTGGTCATGCTTAAATCACCGCGTTACGGCTACGGCAAGAACTTGAACCCCTGCATTGATTGCCATACACTGATGCTGAAAATAGCCGGGAAAAAGATGGAAGAAACCGGTGCTGATTTTATAATAACCGGAGAAGTATTAGGCCAGCGCCCGATGTCTCAAGGCAAACAATCACTCTTTGTTGTCGCTAAAAATTCCGGCTATGCCGATTATATTTTACGCCCGCTGAGCGCACAACTTCTGGAGCCGATTAAAGCGGAAAGAGAAGGCAAAATTGACCGTGCTCAATTGCTGGCGATTTCGGGACGCGGCCGTAAATCGCAAATGCAACTGGCCGCCGATTTTGGTATCAAAGATTACGCACCGCCGGCGGGCGGTTGCCTGCTGACGGACGTCATGTTCACCAGACGCTTGCGAGATTTATTTACCCATAATGAAGATAAAACAATTCGCGACATAGAATTGCTGAAATACGGCCGTCATTTTCGTATCGGTGATAACTACAAAATAATCGTAGGGCGCAACAGCGCCGATAACGATACTCTCCAATCACTCACAACAAATGATGACCATGTATTGTTTATGGCTGATTTTCCCGGGCCACAGGTAATCATCCCTTACGGCGGCGATACAGATGTCCTGCTCACAGCGGCGGCTCTCTGTGTCCGCTACAGTGACGCGCCTCCGGACGGCGAAGCAAAAGTTATTTATCAAAAAGGCGATAATTTAGCGGAAATCTCTGTTCAGGCGGCGGCAAAAGAAGATTGCGAGCATTGGATTATCTGATGAATATCAAATGCAAAAAAGGCCTCTAACGGCCTCTTAAAATCGTCAGAGGCAAGACGCGCAAGACCTTCGGAATGAGGCGTATCTTTGACATACGCCGCAATGACGAAAGTCCGCAGCGCAACGCCACCTAAAGGTGGGAGCCAGTATCTGGCAATTTTAAGAGGCCGTTCTGTGTTCTGGACGTAGCAGGTCATAAACCGTCTTCACCGGATTGAAAACAATCAGTGGCAGTTCGACAAACACAGTATTCCAGTAAGCCATGCCGCCATTCCAGAGACCGGGCAGCTCCAAGGCTTTGAGCTTGATTCTTTTTTCATTTTTCGGCGATATCAAATAGGCATCCTTATTTACGTATTTATCGAGATTAAATTTTTCTCCCCGATAATCTTTGATGCAACAAACCATATCTACCGGGTTGAAATATTTCGCCTGTGACCAGATTGCCAACTGCTTCGGCTTACTTTTATCAATATGTCCTCTTTCGACAATCTGTAGCGTTTGCGTACCATTGTTCTCTGCCACCCAGAAAGGCCCCCCGCCCGGTTCTCCTACATTTTTCACCACACCGCAAACTCGCAATGGACGGTTTAAAGCCGAAAAAATCATTGATATTTTTTTCTTTTTGGCTAGCTTGGCCATGCCCTTGGGAAAAACGATATTGATCGTCTCGGAGCAATACTTCGTAATATTTTCAATAGCGGCGGCGGAGAGCTCTTCTTTTTCCATTTTACATAAAATTGTCAGAATATCTTCCCTGATTTTAAAAGCGATGCCGCCCAGCAGCTTTTTATACGGCAGATTTTTTCCCCGCAGCGGCCGGGGCGCGATATTATCAATGTTTTTTACAAAAATAAAATCGGCATTAAGTCTGTTCAGATTGGCCAAGAGCGCGCCATGACCACCCGGTCGGAAAATCAGCCTGCCTGCCTCATCGCGCAGCGGCAGATTATTTTCGGCAACAGCGATTGTGTCTGTGGCTGGTGACTGAACAGAATAAGATATCCTGAATTTTACGCCACATAGTTTCTCGTATTTATCCGCCACCGCTTTTACATATTTAGCCACATCCTTTTTATATTCAGAAGACACGGTAAAATGCAGATGGCAAATATTTTTTCTGTCACTCAGATATTGCGCAGCTTCATCCAGATGCTCTTCCAACGCGGTGCGCGTTTCTCCTGAAAAATAACGATGAAAAGGAATTAACGCTTTGGGCAGTGCTCCGAAATTTAATCCACCCTTTTCCAAAATAAATTCCAGCAATCCCTTTATTTTTTTTTTCGCAAGTAGTTTTTGCCCTTTTCTGTCCTTTTTTATCAGGGGGGAAAACGGTAGCTTCGCTAAATCACGGAAGAATTTTCTATCAAAAACAGCAGATCCAAAGCTGCCTTTTTCCATTACAGGGAACCAATTGGCAAACATGCGGCTCGCGGCGCCGGAAGCCGGAATAAATTTAATTAGTTTATATTTGCCCGCTGTTTTTTCATAAAATTCAATTAACCTTTTTCTTTGCCCAGATCTAATGGAAATAATTCCATCACCAACCGTACAAGGACGATCCAATTTCAAGTAACTGGCACCCTGCCTGTAAATGGCGAGTTGTTTTTGCAAATCACCGGCATCAAAACCCAAAGTTCTGATGTTTTTGAAATCTTTTAAAGTAAATAAATTTTTCTTTTCCATAGGAGAATTACTTTTATTTAATTTTTTGCAGAACATCAAGCCCAAACATTAATAATAGCAGATAATAATTATTCATATTATCATTTTTAAATACCTAAAATTCTTTTTCCCATTTGTTGACAAAGAAGATTCTTTTTTCTATACTTCAAACCCAATTGGGTTGTAATTAATTAGTTAGTTAGGGATAACGCCAGTGAATATACTTAACAAACACATTAATCGTTCCTCGGAAAGCGGTTTTACATTAAATGAGATGATCAGAGTGGTGGCTATAATAGCTGTTTTAGCTGGTATAGCCGTTTTCTCTTTTCACTATTACACACTAAAAGCATATAATATTATCGCCAAACATGATTTACAATACTTTGTTCAGGCGCAGAAGGATTACTACGCTACTCACTCCGTTTATTTAGGAACTGCCGGGGATTTTATCGAAGAAAATCTGACAGACCCTTTTTACCTGGGTAATTTTAGTTTCACTCCGACTAACGGTATAAAAATAGAAATCGTTGCCGGTAATGGTTCTACACCTAAATCCCCTTTAAGAATTGAATCAAGCCATAGGAGGGGAAATATAATTTACATGTATGATTTTTCCAGCGGGAAAATTACGGAAAGGACAAAATAGACATGGAACACAGTGGCCGCAGATTTTTTAATTTTATCGTCGATAAGGACCTGCAATTAAGAATTATGGCTTATAGCATAATTTACATGATCTGTTTCACCCTGGTGATTTTATGTATTGTATTTTATCCTCTGATCAATGATATGATTTTCCCTACGAATATCGAGGTGCAATACGTTGCCGCCCGGAATTTTCTGGCTATCGCTAAGAAAATTGTTCCCGCGCTTATCATTGTTTTTACTCTGTTTGCCATTTATCAATTAATTATCACCCACCGCATTTGCGGTCCACTGGTTAATTTTACCAACACATTCGCCAGAATCGCTGAGGGTAATTTAAGCCAGAAAGTACGTATTAGAAAACATGATTATTTGAAAGAGGAATGCGAACATATTAATGAAATGATTGCCGGACTGGCCAGGATTATTGAGCGCGTAACGGATGATCATAAAAACCTTAAAGACAATCTGGAAAGCATTGTTATTGATGTCAGCGATCCGGCAACGAAAGAAAAAATTGAAAAATCTTTGGAGATCATTAAAGCAGACGCCGAATATGTCAGCAAAAGCCTTGGTTATTTCCGGATACCGGAAAATAATAACCATAGGAAGAACCTCGCATGAAAAGAGTTATAATTTATTTTTTCTTCGCGCTTCTCTTTCTGATTAATTTTAATTTAGTAATTGCTGCAGACAATGAAAATACCGCCAGCCAGAAGTCTCTCCCAACACAAAATACGGATAAACGTCAAGAGGCTCTGCAGCAACTCAATAAGGCAATAGCAGATAATCCCAATGATGCCGAAGCTTACTTGCAACGCGGCAAAATACATGTTTCTCTAGAAGATCAACAAAAAGCAATTGCTGATTTCACCCGTGTTATTGAACTTAAACCTGCCTATGCGAAAGTCTATCTCCAGCGCGGTATTGCCTATACGGAATCAGGAAAATATGAAGACGCCCTACGCGACCTGAACAAAGCCCTGGATTTGAATCCACGGCTCGAGGATGCTTATTTTCAACGCGGCCATGTTTGCGGAATTTTAGGAAACAACGAAGATGCGGAAATTGATTATCAGAGGGCACTGGAGCTTAATCCGCAAAAGGCTCCGGTCAAACCGAAATCGCCAGCCGTAAAAAAGAATCCTAATACTAAACTAAAACCAAGGAAAATCATTGTTATAGGCAATAGAGATACCAAAATTTATTATCTTCCGGGAATGAAATATTATAAGAAAGTCAAAAAACATCATCGGGTAATATTTCATTCTGAACAGACAGCCATCAAGGCCGGCTACCATAAAGCGCCTAAATAATTAAGCCCACCGGAAACATTTGACAAAACCACACCTAACTTAGTATAAAAGAACCTAGAATTGATGGGAGTTTAAATTTTGAAACAAATGTATCGGTTTACCGCAGTAATTTTCAGTTTAACTATCTTTCTCCCCAGTGCTGGAGCCCAGGAAAGTATATTTTCATCACAACAATCAAGTTCGGTTCGCCAGGAACTGATTAATTCGCTCAAAATTGACAAGCAATTGGATTTCTGCGGCGAAGCCGTCCCTTTGCATGAGGCAGAAATAAAAGAGAGGCTGGAAAGGGAATTGCTTTTCGCTCTAGACAATAACGATGCCATCATATTATGGCTCAAGCGCGCCAATCGTTACTTTCCTCATATTGAAAAAGTTTTGAAAGAGAACTCTATGCCTGACGATTTAAAATATATCGCCATTGCCGAAAGCGCTTTAAAACCGCACGCAACATCGAATAAAGGGGCAGTCGGTTACTGGCAGTTTATCGAAAGCACCGGCAGTAAATACGGCATGGAGATAAATTCCGATATTGATGAACGCCGCAATTTCTTCACTTCCACTCAAAAGGCAATAACTTATTTAAAAGAGCTTTATACTCTTTTCGGTTCCTGGACATTGGCCGCCGCCGCCTATAACATGGGAGAGGAAGGTTTAAGAACTGATATTCTGGTGCAGAAAGTAAATAATTATTATCAACTATACTTACCGCAGGAAACACAACGATATATCTTCCGCATTTTGACGGTCAAGATGATTATGTCCAATCCGGGAAAATACGGATTTTTTCTCTCCAAAGAAGATCTTTATCAGCAAATACCGTTCGACAGCGTGGAAATTTCCGCTTCTCAGCCTGTACCGATTCATATAGTTGCTCAGGCCGCGAAAACATATTTTAAAATAATCAAAGACCTCAATCCACATATAAAAAACTATTACATACCGGCAGGCAGATGGCAGATTATGATTCCTAAAGGATCAGCGGGTGGATTCCATGAACGCTATGAAAGTCTTTTACAACAATGGCTTACCGAGAAAAAAGAGCGTATTTATATCGTCAAGCAGGGTGACAATTTATCAAATATTTCCGCCCATTTTAACGTACCGGTAAAAGCGATAATGATCTGGAACGGGAT
The DNA here is from genome assembly GCA_003142535.1 of Syntrophaceae bacterium. Classification (GTDB taxonomy): domain Bacteria; phylum Desulfobacterota; class Syntrophia; order Syntrophales; family Smithellaceae; genus Fen-1166. The sequence goes on along the minus strand of PLMQ01000064.1, from coordinate 20,245 downwards.
AAACAATGGCAAGAAAGTTTCTCCCGGCGATAAGCTGATTATTTTTTCTAAATCATTCAAACTGGAAAACATCAACAGCAAAAACGGAACACCGGAAAAACCTATTATGACAATGCCATCTTCAGGCGCCAATCAGTGAATGAGGCGCACGGGGCCTCTTTTCGCCGATTATTCTAAAACCGCTTTCCAGAAGCTTTTTAGTTTGATAGGCGCGAGCTTTAGGGTTTTTCGCGCCTAGAACAACAGCAATAAGGCGTATATCCCCTCTTTTGGCTGTAGCCACTAAATGATAACCAGCCGCGCGCACGAAACCTGTTTTTAAACCGTCCACATCGGGGCAGTCTTTGAGAAGAGTATTACTATTTTCCTGAGTCACAGAATTATACCGGAAATAATGGATAGAGTGAATGTGCAGAGTATCGGGAAAACGTTGCAAATACTCACGGGAAAGAATACAAATGTCATGCGCCGTAGTTAACTGTCTTTTATCAGGAAGCCCATGAGGATTAACAAAATTGCTGTGCAGCATGCCTAATTCTCTGGCTTTGGCATTCATTCTCTCTACAAATTTACCGACGCTTCCTTCCACGTACTCGGCTACGGCAATCGCAGCGTCATTGGCGGAAAAGATTGCTATTCCCTTGATAAGATCATCCAGGAGAACTTCTCTACCCTCCTCATATAACATTTTCTGGCCATTGGTATTAACGGCTTTGGCACTTATCCTGACAGCATCCGAAAGATGGATTTTCCCCGCACTGATGTCCTCATTAATCAGATAAAGAGTAAGGATTTTGGAAAGTGAGGCCGGCTGAGTAAGTCTGCCCGAGTTATGCTCGTAAAGAACCCTGCCGCTATCGGCATCTACCAGCAATGCGGCCTTCAATGGAGAAAAATGTGTTTTTGATCTATGCGCACCTGATGCCACTGCAGGCAAGAAAATCAGCAGCAGCAATAACAAAAAGCAGTATTTTTTGATATTTACCATTAATCATTCCTTAAATACCGGTTTCAATTTAACAATTTACCTTCCCAATATCAACAACAAATTATTGACCTTTTGTAGTTGTTTTTATCAAAATTATATTATAGAAATTTACAGTACACTGCCAAAACTACAAATTTATAGACTTTATTATTATCGGGTGATCGCCATGATCAAGAATGTAAGATTCAGCAACTGTTTTTTATGTGTTTTAATCTTGATATTTCTTATCTTCAGTCTTTCCTGCAGCGGATTGGGAACTATCCGATCTTTCGAAGATGCGGATTTGAGAAAAGATACGCCTATCGGGAAAAAATATAGAAAGATTATTTTTCAAAAATTCGAAATTGATCCCAACCTGGAAAAAGATTATCCTGAGATCACTACGGCCTGTGAAAGTACGGCCATGAATGAGCTTTTAAGAAAAAGTTCGATTACGACAATCCAAAAGGCTCGCTTAAGTGCTTCGCGTGAAGAAGACGCTCTGATTATCAGAACTACTGTAATTACTTTAAGAATGTTCAGCGGCACGGCACGGACATTGGACGGGACATTTACCGGCAACTCGGAAATGGCGGTTGATGTGCAGTTAATTGATGCCGCCTCACGCCGGACAGTCCGCGAAAAAAAAATATCCACGGCCAATAATGCCTACATCGCTTCTCCGGCTGTCGGCTCTGATCGCTCGCTGCCTTATGATTTAGGCAGGATGATTGCCGAATATATTGCTGAAGTCGTCCGTAACCAGTAAATATTAGAGCTATAGCATCTGCGCAGATTAAGTGTTGGGCATATTGTCATAAAGCACTCCAACACTGAGGGAGGATGGATATGACGGACAAATTGCGAGAGTTTATAGATAATATTCAATTAATCGACCAGCATGGACATCCCGGATTCGCCGGCTATTTCGAAAACTTTCCGCCGGAAAATAGACTTATCATCGCCATAGATCCTTATCGCCATCCTGAAGAAACCAGTAACGGCTTCCCCTATTTAAGAGAAGCACATTATGAAGCTTACGAGAAAATTTATGGATTCAGCAGGCAGGACATCAACGATCCCGGCAAAAAAGATGATCTGGTCAGAGAATATGACCAACAGCGTAATAATTTAAAACATCTGATTGATAAGGCAATGGATGCCGCAGGCGTGGAAACTCTTATCGCCAATTCTTTTTTGCATGATGATTTAAAGAATAAACCGAGAATTAAATTCATTCCCTCGGTTGATCCGCTCCTCTTTCCCTTTGACAACACTTACCTGACATCCCGTGGCCCCCTGTCCAGTTCTGTACTCGCCGCTTTCACTCACATGTTAAAAATTATTAAAGTTAAATATGGTTTTTCTATGAAAGGCTTTACAGAATACCTCGAATTCGTGGATAAAGTGCTGGACAATTTCGTAGAAAAAGGCGCAGTCGGCTTCAAATTCTTTATTGCCTATATCCGCAGCACATATTGCGAGAAAGTAGAAGAACTGGAAGGCCAGCTGTTGTTTGAACGTGCCAGGAAAGGCGAAACTTCAGCTTATATACGCCTGCAGGATTTGCTGGTCTGGCATATAATGCGCAAAAGCATCGATTATAATCTGCCGGTACAATGGCATTTCGCGTTAATGGATGCTTGCATTGAATATCTGGATTGTCTTAATCTTGCGGAAATGATCCGTGATCCGATTGTCAGTAAAGCCAAAATAGTTATCCTGCATGGCGGCTATCCGCGTTATGATCATGCGGAATTGATGGCGCTGGCCGGCGGGCTGATGCCGAATAATATTTACCTGGATTTTTCCGGCCGGATGGTATTCCAGAATCATCCCCGCATACTCGCAACTACTCTGAGAAAGTGGCTGGAAAAGCCGGCACTTTGGGATAAGATTATGTATGGTTCCGATGTATTATGGGGTGAACGTTATATTTATGTCGGCTCCAAAGTCGGACGTGATGCCGTATATATTGCCTTGGCAAGCATGATTGCCGACGACATAATCGATGAAAATACAGCCATGGTTATTGCCCGCAAACTATTGCGGGACAACGCGCAAAAACTATATAAATTATGATTTTTCTATTCCGGAGACAACATAGCTTTATCTTTATTGCAGAAGTTCCGTATTTTAAACCTCTAAAGCTGGAGCAATCATGTTGATTGCTCCAAAACAATAATTCTTGGTTCAATCTGCAAGATTGAACTATCAAACAGGAAGCCGACGACCCGGCACGCCCGAGCATGCGACGGGGTTCCCTGCCCCAGGCAGGTTCTGCCAACAAAGTTAGCCTTCGAGCGCGAAATGGTATTAGAACTCAAAATCAACGGCTTCAATCCGGACGCTTAAATTTCTGACTTTAGTCAAGACATTTACATGATCAGGATGAACCTGATAAATTTTCATTGCTGCGAAATCATCAAATGTAGAAACGAGTGCAAAATCAAATGTCTTAATAGGGCGTAAATCACTGCCACATTCATAACCTTTTATTTCTTTTATCACTTTCGGCAAGGCCAACAGCGATTTCTCCAAGTCATCTTTTTGTTCATCGGTAACCGACTCCTTAAATTTCAGCAAGACGAGATGTTTTAACATTGCCACCCTCCATTTGTAATGTCGTTTATTGTGCTTTTATTTTTTAGACTTTTGTCTGCTTATTAGTCAAGTTTTATCTGGAGAAAATTATTATTTACGCTTGACAAAAAGCATTCGCTGAATTAATTACTACTGATTAGATAGTGATTGCTAGTTAGGCTTAAAGTTATGAAACTATCCACAAGATCAAGATATGGCGTTCGCTTTATGACAGCGCTGGCTTATGCGCCGCAGGGACAATCACTTTTTCTAAAAGATATTGCCGCGAGCGAAGATATATCGGAAAAATATTTAAGCTTGATAGTCATCCCTCTACGCGCTGCCGGTTTAATAAAATCATCGCGCGGAGCTCATGGCGGCTATAGATTGGCCAAAGAACAGGGGAATGTTACTGTGTGCGATATTGTGGAAGCCCTGGAAGGAGAAATGTGCCTTGTCCGCTGTGTGCAGCAACCGGCAACATGCAACCGCGCAGCCATCTGCCCGACCAGAGATATCTGGCGCGTTTTAGGAGATAAAATTCGTGAGACTTTAAAGAATATTACTATCGCCGAGCTTGCTAAACTTAAGAAGAAAAAATTAAAAAATAATGCTAAGAGTGTTGCCAATAACAAGAAAAAGGAATAATTGATTACTGATTATGGGAATAGCCGATAAAATTAAAAAATTAAAAAAAGAAAAAAATGCCGTAATTCTTGCTCATAATTATCAGCTTCCTGAAATTCATGATATAGCCGATTTCGTTGGCGATTCATTGGGCTTGAGTATCGAAGCAGCGCGCACGAATGCCGATATAATAGTATTTTGCGGTGTTCATTTTATGGCCGAAACAGCCAAGATATTATCGCCGCAGAAAATAGTTTTACTGCCCGATAAAAATGCCGGCTGCCCGATGGCCGATATGATTGATTCAGACGGCTTGAAAGAGCTAAAAGCTAAGCACCCGGAAGCGGTAGCTTTATGTTACGTCAATACATCGGCTGCGGTAAAGGCGGAATGCGACTATTGTTGTACATCAGCCAATGCGGAAAAAATGGTGCGGCACATTTTGGAAACTCATAAAGAAATAATTTTTGTCCCCGACAAATTTTTAGCTCAATATGTATCTTCCAAGGTTGGCCACAACTTTGTCATCTGGGGCGGTTATTGTCCGACTCACGCCGGCATTATACCGGAACATATCTTGCGCGCCCGTGAGCAACATCCGCAGGCTAAAGTAATCGTCCATCCGGAATGCACACCGGAATTAACGGCGCTGGCGGACATTGTCACTTCTACCGAAGGAATGTGCAAATACGTAAAGAATACTCCGGACAAGGAATTCATAATTGGCACGGAAATCGGCATAATTCACCGGATGCAAAAAGAAAATCCGGAAAAGTTTTTTTATCCGGCATCGGATAAAGCCATTTGTCCGAATATGAAAAAAATTACCCTGGAAAAAGTTTTGTGGTCACTGGAAGATATGACACATGAAATTACAGTGCCGCAGGAGACAATGGACAAAGCAAGAACGTCCATTGAAAGAATGCTGAAAATTGCTTAATGAGCATTAGAACAAGGGGTTGCAACCCCTTGTTCTAGAAACCCGGAAAGAAATAATTATGAGCGATAAATCCATCGGCATTGTCAAAACACAATATTTTTCATTTGCTGAACCACCAGCAGCCTTACAACTGCAATCCGGACGCCATCTGGCACCGGTAACGCTGACTTATGAAACGTATGGGACTTTAAATAACGCGAAGTCCAATGCGATACTTGTTTGTCATGCCCTCTCCGGAGACGCCCACGCTGCCGGTTTTCATGAGGGAGACAAAGCCGCAGGATGGTGGGATGATATGATCGGCCCCGGTAAGGCGCTGGACACAAATCTTTATTTTATTATTTGTTCCAACGTCATCGGCGGATGTATGGGCAGTACCGGACCTTCTTCCATCAATCCCGAAACGGGCAAACCTTATGCCCTAGATTTTCCCGTCATTACCATTGAAGACATGGTGGACGCCCAGAAACATTTGATTGATTTCTTCGGCATCGAGAAACTGTTCTGCGTAATCGGCGGTTCAATGGGCGGAATGCATGTTTTACAATGGGCTTCTAAATATCCTGATAAATTAGTTGCGGCAATTCCCATTGCCACAGCCTTGAAACATTCACCGCAGCAAATCGCTTTCGATGAAGTCATTAGACAATCAATTATGGCTGATCCGGCGTGGCTCGGCGGCAGCTATTATGAACACGGCCAACCGGAAAAAGGACTGGCTGTTGCGCGGATGATCGGGCATATCACGTTTATGAGCGATCAATCCATGGAGGAGAAATTTTCCCGCAAATTGAAAAATGATAATTTAAGTTTCCAGTTCATTGACGATTTTGAAGTGGAAGGTTATTTACGTTATCGTGGCTATAATTTTGTCAAACGATTCGACGCCAACTCTTATCTTTATATTACCAAGGCAATGGATTATTTCGATCTTTCCGGCGATAAATTCATGCCCGGCATTAGAAAGACAAATATCCGGTTTCTGGTAATTTCCTTCAAGTCGGACTGGCTATATCCGACACATCAATCTCAGGATATTGTCCGTCTTTTGAAGAGAAAGCACGCTTACACTACTTATTTTGATTTAAATTCAACTTACGGGCATGATGCATTTCTGATTGAGATTGAAGATGAAACACGGCTGATTAGAAATTTCCTGGCTAATGTAAGCCTCGATTGACTTTATTGAAAAGGATATAACAGGAAATAATTCATAATCACGGGTATAAACCCCAAAGCAAGCTTTGGAAACATGTCGCAAGCGCGCTGCTAGGTATCATACCCTCCGCTTCGCGGGATTGCGAAGTCCGCCGCAGGCGGATTCAACTTAACAATTCCGACTTGTGACCTTTAGGTTACTTGTGACCTTTAGGTTACTTGTGACCTTTAGGTTACTTGTGACCTTTAGGTTATGCGCTGCGCTTTCGGAATTGGAGTTTCACGAATGAAAATAGACCATCAGATAATTACTCAGATAATCACCGAAAATGCCCATGTCCTGGATTTAGGATGCGGTAACGGCGAGCTGCTTTCCCTGCTCACTCAAAAGAAAAATGCTCTGGTTCAGGGTATCGAATTGAATGATGAAGAAATGCAAAAATGTGTGGAAAACGGCTTAACTGTGCTGCAGGGTGATATTGAAAGCGGCCTTGTGGACTATCCCGATCAATCATTCGATTATGTTATCTTAAATCAGATCATGCAGGAAATAAAGAAAGCTGATTTTGTCATTCAGGAATCCCTGCGGGTTGGGAAACGGGTAATTGTCGGCTTTCCTAATTTTGCCCATATCAAAGCCCGTTTAACTTTGTTAATAAGCGGAAAAACTCCGATTAATGAAGCTCTCCCCTACTACTGGTTTGAAACTCCGAACATCCGTTTTTTAACGATACAGGATTTTATTGACTATTGCCGTAAAAAAAGCATAAACATTGAGCAGCAATATTTTTTGGGGAAAGCAAATCTGGTGAAATTTCTGCCCAATTTGTTTGCTCTAAACGCGCTGTTTGTTATTACCAGACATGATTATGATTACAAACAGAGATGAATATGACATGGGAAAGAAAATAATTGCCTCCAATAAACTGCCTGTGGTCGGGCCTTATTCTATAGCCGTAGAAGCTAACGGCTTAATTTTTTTATCCGGACAAATACCCATTAATCCCGTGACCTCTGAAATTATCCATGATATTAAAATTGCTACAAGACAAGTTTTGAACAATATTCAAACAATAATTTTCGCTGCCGGATTAACAATGGCCGATATCATAAAAACAACTATTTTTTTAAAAGACATTGCTGATTTTCCTGTCGTCAACGAAATCTACGCCGAATTTTTTCCGGAAGAACCTCCGGCGCGTTCCACAATCGCCGTGAGCAACCTGCCGAAAGGCGTACCTATAGAAATTGAGGCCATAGCCGTCAGGAATAAATCACAGGTATGAACCCCAAATGGGTATTATACCCTCCCCTTTGCGGGATAATTCGACCAGCAAACTTCAGCTTGTGACCTTTAGGTTGCGCACTTTGTTTCTGAAGTTTGGGTCTCATTACAACTTACTAATTCCGATGCGCTGCTCTTTCGGAATAGGAGTTTCACAAACAAATGGGGAAAATTTTATCAGTCAATATAAGTACCGGAAAAAGTGTGAAAAAGCATAATGTCAATTCCTGCACCGCACTCTTTGATTATGGACTGGAGCATGACGCCCACGCCGGAACAGAATTGCGCCAGATCAGCCTTTTAGCTTCAGAGAGCATTGAGAAGATCAGACAAAAGGGGCTTAATGTCCAGTATGGAGATTTTGCCGAAAATCTTACCACTGAAGGGATAGAACTTTATACTTTGCCTCTGGGGACAAAATTACAGGTAGGAAAAAATGTTTTATTGCAAATAACGAAAATCGGCAAAGAGTGCCCCAAGCCCTGCGCTATCTTTTACGCCGTGGGCGATTGCGTCATGCCCAGAGAAGGAATTTTTGCCCGCGTGCTGACCGCAGGAACAATCAGCATCGGCGATAATATAACAATTTGCGAAAATCTCTAATCTATGCAAATCCTTCTCCCCTACCCCGACTTTATAAAATCAGGCTTATCCGCCTGTTTTTTATTTGATCATAATCGTCACAGCGGCATTATTTTCTTTGCCTATGGGAAAATTATCTGATAAAGTTAGCAGAAAGAAATTATGTATTTGGCTTTTTTTTGGGCGGCAATTTGTTTTAGTTTTATTTATTCTAAAGATTTATTTATCTCTCATACTCACTCTAACCGCCTATACATTGCTTATTTTTGTGAGGGAGGAAAGATGTAATGCCGGATAAACCTACTTACCAGGAACTGGAAGGAAAAATCAAAGAGATGGAAAGAGAAACAGCAAAGATCTCCACCGCCGATGGCCTTCAGAAAGAATATGAAATCCAATATCGCGCCCTTTTTGATTCCGCCAATGACGCCATAATCTTGATGGATCGTAATTTGATCTTTGACTGTAACAAAAGAACTGAGGAATTGTTCCGCTGTTCCAGGGAAGAAATTGTCGGACAAATACCTGCTAAATTCTGGCCGGAAAGGCAGCCTAACGGCCAATTAACAACTGAATATACCTTGTCAATAATTAGAGAAACAATACACCAAAAGATACGCCGTCCCTTTGAACTCACCCATCAACGCGTTGACGGAACATTGGTTGATACCGATATCTCTTTAAATATTTTTGAAATCAAAGGGAAAAAGTACCTGCAATCAATTATTCGCGATGTTTCTGAAAGAAAGGCCGCTCAGGAAGCCTTGCACCAATATGAAATCCAGTATCGCGCCCTTTTTGATTCCGCTATCGATGCCATTATTCTGATGGACCGTAATTTAATCATCGATTGTAATAAAAGCACCTTGGAGCTTTTCCGTGGTACCAAAGAACAGGTCATCGGACACTCTCCCTCGGAATTCTGGCCGGAAAAGCAACCCAATGGTCAGCTGACACCCGAATATGGTCTGGAAAGAATCAAGGAAGCCCTGCACCGGGAAAGGCGTCCCTATGAGTTGGTTCATAAGAGGCTCGATGGAACGTTAGTTGATACGGACGTTACTTTAAATCTTCTGGAAATCAAAGGTAAAAAATATCTGCAGTCTACCATCCGTGATATTTCGGAGAGAAAAGCCGCTCAGGAAGCCCTGCGCCAAAGCGAAGAAAAATATCGGACCGTATTGGAAGATATCGAAGATGGTTATTACGAAGCAGATATTGCCGGCAATCTCACCTTTTTTAATGATTCCATGTGCAAAATATGGGGGTACCCCAAAGAGGAATTAATGGGCATGAATAATCGGCAATATGCAGATAAAGAGAATGCAAAAAAACTTTTCCAGACTTTTAATGAAGTCTACAGAACAGGGAAACCCACCAAAGGAGTCGATTGGCAGATTATAAGAAAAGATGGGACAAAAAGATCCATTGAAGCATCTGTATCATTACGAAAAGATTCATCAGGTAAAAATATTGGGTTCCGGGGAACCACTTGTGATGTCACTGAGCGCAAACACGCCGAAGAGCAGATTCAGCATATGGCCACACACGACGCCCTGACCGGACTACCCAACCGTTTGATGTTCAGCCAACTGTTAAACCACGCCATCCATGGCGCGCAGCGCTATCAGCGGCAGCTTGCCGTCTTTTTCATCGATCTGGATCGCTTCAAAATTGTCAATGATACCATGGGCCACGATGCAGGCGATCAACTGCTGCAGGAAATCGCTGTGCGCTTGAAGCAAACGTTGCGGGCAGTTGATGTTGTCGCCCGCCTGGGAGGAGACGAATTTGTAATATTGATTGAGGAATTTAGCGATTTAAGCCAAGTCGAAACAGTGGCCGGCAAAATACTTTCCGTTGTCATCAAACCTGTAAATATTATGAATGAAGAATGTCGCGTAACGGCGAGCATCGGCATCAGCGTGTTTCCAAAGGATGCAAAAGAAGAGCAAGCCCTGATGAAAAATGCCGATATAGCCATGTATCAGGCCAAAGAGGAAGGTAAGAACAATTACCAATTCTACTCCGAAGATATTCAATCAAAATCGTTAGAACGTCAATCGATCGAAACAAACCTGCGCTTTGCGCTGGAGCGCAATGAGCTCTCTTTGCATTATCAGGCACAAGTTGACTTCAAAACGAACGTGATTAAAGGCGTGGAGGCTCTGCTGCGTTGGCAGAATCCCTACCTTGGCACCGTAACACCCACGCAATTCATTCCGATAGCCGAAGAATCCGGGCTAATCATACCCATCGGCAAGTGGGTAATTAGAACTGCGTGTGCGCAAAATGTTGCCTGGCAGCGCGCTGGTCTTCCCCCTGTCTGCATGGCGGTAAATTTGTCCTTGCGCCAACTTATGGATGAATTCCTAATAGAAGATATCAAAAAAGCCCTGGATGATTCCGGTATGGCGCCAAACCTGCTGGAGTTGGAAATTACCGAAAGCATGGTAATGCATAACCCCTCACGCATGATCGCCGTGTTAACCAAAATCAAGAATTTGGGTGTACGTCTTGCTATCGACGATTTCGGCACCGGTTACTCATCTCTTGCCCAGATTAAGCACTTCCCCATTGATACGCTGAAAGTGGACAGATCATTCATCCGCAACATCCCGCTAGATGCTGAAGACAAAGCGATTACCGAGGCGATTATTGCCATGGGCAAGACTCTAAGTCTTACCGTCGTGGCCGAAGGTGTGGAAACGGTAGAACAAATGGACTTCTTAAAGGACCATTCCTGTGACGAGATGCAGGGTTATTACTTCAGCAAGCCTATTGTGCCCGAGCAGTTTGCCGAGCTGCTGCGGAAAAATGTCCCCTCTCCACAAAAGTGAAGCTGAACAGTACAGATGATACTTATGCGGCGTCTCTGCCTTTGATTTTTGATTGATAATGGGAATCAATTTTAATCGCTGAAGCAAAAGCAGTTATGGTCATTTCGGCAGGCAGGAAAAACATGATTTGCCCTACTTATGGGGAGAATAAATGTGAAAAAATAACCTTTATTTTATATTTATATTGAGCAACAGCGAATAAATATCGGCTTTTTGTTCGCTAACCCAACCGAGATGTTCGTAAAACTTTTTTGCTTCCTTGTTTCCCTTCAAAACAAATATTACGCATTTTCGAATATTGACTGATCTGAGCTTTTCTAGGGAGAGATCGAGTAATTTTTTCGCTATTACCATTTTTCTATAATTTTGATCAACACCCAGATGATGGATAAGCCCTCTTCTCCCATCATGGCCGCACATTAATGCCCCGATAATCCTGTTTTCAGCCTTGGCAACATGGCTAAATCCCGGATTTCTCCGCAAATATTGAATTATTCCTTCCACTGAGTCTTCGCCATTTTGGTGTAAATAGATGCCGGGGATTGATTGCCAAAATTCCAAAACCTCTTTTACATCTTTTTCTTCAAATTTTTCGAATTGGATGGAATGATGTTTATTCATTGAGACCTGCTCTGCCTGAATCATTTCTCAATATTTTCCACGCGGCAATACTGGTAATGGCAAGCAAAACAATAATCAACAACACGGCTATAATATGCTGCGACGTTATTAAATCACCAAAAGACTTAACCCCAGCGATGTTATCGGCGGCATAGGCGGTTATGGCGACACCGGGAATTATGCCGAGCATTGACCCGGCAAAATAGTGAGAAAACCTTACTCGTGTTACCGCAATAAACCAATTAACCGGCGGAGACATAAAAAGAAACAGTCTCAAAACCAGCATAGTCTTGAATCCATGCTTCACGAAGTGCTCATCAATGCTTTGCAGATATTTAAAACGGCTGGCAATTTTTCTTTGAAATACATCTTTCATAAAGTAGCGCACAAAGAGAAAAGTAATTGTCGAGCCGGCAATAGAACCTATCCAGCCATAGATAAATCCTCTAACGCTGCCAAATAAAATGCCGCCAATAGCGATGAGTATCAGTTCCGGCAAATGCAGTAATACTCCGGCTATACATAAACCGATAAAGGCTATGGGGCCGAAAGAACCTGCCGCATCAACCCATTGGCGAATCTTCTCTAAATTGATATACGAGACAAGATTAAAATACCAGCAGACTAATACTATCGTGGTGATAATGAGAAGCCCTAAAATGGGGCGGATATACCTTCTCACATTCACCTTTGATATAAAACCATTATAACTATTTTCCAAAACAATCTTCCATAACATCAAGCGCAAACCGCGCTGAGACCGTGGCCGGACCGCCACCCATCTCAATGCCCACTTCTACGGCTTCCAGCACTTCCTGCATTGTGGCACCGCTCTTAGCTGCCTGCTCGATGTGCCATTGCATACATGATTCACAGTTCTTCACTACTGATATACCGACGGCAATCAATTCCTTATTTTTCTTGGATAGAGCTCCATCCGAAAAAGTCGCTTTTTCCAATTCCAGAAATGCCTTATAAACTTTGGAATCCAGATCAAGTAATTTCTTGTGCGCTATTTTGCGTTTTCTGGATATTTCTTTCAATTTGTCCATCACTATTAACCCTTTATTTAAAGCCCTTTTTCACCGCCTGTTTTTTATACTGCTTTTCGCCAAAGATCAGGTCTTGTTTCTCGATAAACACTTCCGTATCCGCCGGCACAGAATGAGTGAGCCACACATTGCCGCCAATGACGGAGCGGGCACCGACAACAGTCTGACCGCCTAATATAGTAGCATTGGCATAAATGATAACATCGTCTTCGATCGTCGGATGACGCTTCTGATTACGCAGACGCTTACAATCCGCCTTACTCAGCGACAGCGCTCCTAACGTAACTCCCTGATAGATGCGCACACTGTTACCGATGGATGCCGTCTCACCGATGACAACGCCGGTCCCATGATCAATAAAAAAACTCTCTCCGATATCGGCTGCCGGATGAATATCAATTCCTGTACGGCTGTGTGCGTATTCCGCCATTATCCGCGGTATCAGCGGCACCCCGAGGTGATGAAGCCTGTGGGCAATGCGGTAAATAGTTATGGCGCGCAGACCCGGATAGCTGAAGATTATTTCATCATATCCCTTTGCCGCCGGATCGCCCCCGTAGGCCGCACGGATATCCTTCGCCAGCATCTGGCGCAATTCCGGCAGATGCTGAAGAAATGTTATCGTTATCTCCTGCCCCAACTCCTCACATTTTATACAGGGTTGATTATGACGTATGCAGTCATGCCGAATTGCCAGAATTATCTGCTGAGAAAGAGTTTCAAAAAGTTCACTAACCTCCTGCCCCAGATAATACTTTACATTAGTCTGATCAAGCCTCGTTTGTATAAAATAACCGGGATAAAGAATGCGGTTGGCATGACGCAGAATGGTAATAATTGCATCCCGATTGGGAATCGGTTCGGCGCTGACATGGTCGAAACAGCCGTCCTTATTGCAAGAGGCAACAATTCCATTAACAATATCAGGAATATCGGACCTAGCAAGTTTTGTGGATTCGATACTTGTTTTGCATTGCTTTTTTGCCGGTTGACGTTTCATTAATTCTTATACTCCTTTTGTTGTGAAATTCCAATTCCGTAAGCATGGCGCATAACCTAAAGGTCACAAGTAACCTAAAGGCCACAAGTCGGAATTGGCTAGTTGAATCCACCTACGGTGGACTTCGCAATCCCGCAAAGCGGAGGGTAATGAGACCCAAACTTCAGAAACGAAGTGCGCTGAAGTTTGCTTGTCGAATTATCCCGTGTAAGCAGGGGTATAATACACTTCAACAAACTTTTGGTGTTTATACCCGTTATTGGCTTTTACAGGTTTGCTGTGACGTATTCCAGTAAGGCGACATGCTGCGCAGTCGCTCAATTATCGGCGGCATTTTTTCGATAACAAAATCAATTTCCGCCTCGGTATTGTAAATGCTCAAGCTGAATCGGATGGAACCATGCGCCATCGTGAACGGCACACCCATTGCCCGCAATACGTGCGACGGTTGCAGGGAACCGGAAGTACAGGCGGAACCGGAAGAAGCGCAAATGCCGTGTTCATTCATCAAAAGCAATATCGCTTCCCCTTCAACAAACTCGAAGCTGATATTTGTAGTATTGGGCAGGCGATTGGCTGTGTCACCATTTACGCGGCTCTGCGGAATTCTCTTCAGTAATTCTCTCTCCAGCTTATCACACAGGCGTTTCACCTCTTTATTTTCTTTGTCCATGTTTTTGGCCGCCAGTTCGCAGGCCTTGCCCAAGCCCACAATGCTGGGCGTATTTTCCGTTCCGCCGCGACGCTCCCGCTCCTGATGCCCGCCGATAAGAAACGGCGAAAACTTGGTGCCTTTACGGATATAGAGAACACCGATGCCCTTGGGCGCATGCAACTTGTGGCCGGAGATGGAAAGCATGTCAATTGCATTATTCTTCAGGTAGATGGGAATTTTACCGGTACTCTGGACGGCATCTGTATGAAACAGAACACCTTTTTCATGGGCCATTGCCGCGGCCTCTTCTACCGGAAAAATTACGCCGGTTTCATTATTGCCCCACATCAGACTGACTATGGCCGTATCCGGCGTCAAGCTTTTATCCAGATTTTCCAGGTCCAGCAACCCATTTTTATCTACCGGTAGTTCGGTTATTCGATACCCCTGCGTAGCCAGATGGGCACACAGTGCCCGTATGGCCGGATGTTCCACGCGGCTGGTGATAATGTGTTTTTTATCCGGGCGTATCGCCAGAGCCGAACGGATAGCTGCATTATCGCTTTCTGTGCCGCAACTGGTAAATATAATTTCATCAGGAGATGCTCCAATAAGAGCGGCCACCTGTTCACGGGCGACCCGAATTTTTTGTGCCACCTGGCCGCCGAAAGTATGCATGCTGGAAGGATTGCCGTAGTATTCACTGAAATAAGGAAGCATTGATTCTAAAACTTCTTTCGCTACCTGAGTTGTTGCGTTATTGTCGAGATAAACAGTCTTCATTTGGATGCCTCCTCAACCGTAATGTCCGGCGAAACAAGTTCTTTGAGCCTTTGCTCCACAAAATGCTTCAGCGTAATATCGGATGCCTGGCAGACAGCACAGGCGCCTCTTGTCGCCACGATTACCCGGTTACCGACAACATCAATGAGATCAATATCACCGCCGTCATGCTTCAGAGATGGCCGTATTTCGCGCTCGATCGTTTCCTCAATCATACGGATTTTTTGAATATTGGTCAGCTGAGGCTGTGCCGAAGATTTGGGCTCACTTCTTACAGTGTCAATAATCTGCTGGATGGCATCATGACACCTGCCGCAGCCGCCGCCCGCTTTAGTGTAGTTGGTCACATCCTCAATTGTCGAGAGATTATTTTCCCGGACAGCCCGTTCAATCTCTTTATCGGTAACTCCAAAACACTCACAAATTATTTTTGCTCCGGGTTCTGTGGATGGCGCGCCTTTATAATTTTCAATCGCTTTTTCTAGCGCCTGTTTACCCATAACAGAGCAATGCATTTTTTCCTGCGGCAATCCGCCCAAATAATTAGCGATATCCTGATTGGATACTTTCAGGGCTTCTTCCAGAGTCATCCCTTTGATGATATCCGTCAATGCTGAAGAGGTGGCAATGGCGCTGGCACAGCCGAAAGTTTTGAATTTAGCCTCTTTAATTTTCTTGTTTTCATCTAGCTTAAAGGTGAGCTTCAGAGCGTCGCCGCAGGCCAGAGAACCCACTTCCGCCTCGCCGTCCGGATTTTCGATTTCCCCGACATTGTGCGGATTGAGAAAGTGTTCCTTAACTTTGTCCGTATATTCCCACATAAATACTCCTTACCGCTAAATTAAATCAGTCCTATAAAATGCAACTTGTCCCTTTTCCGTCATTCCGGTCTTGTGACCTTTAGGTTACGAAAGCCGGAATCTAGAATAGGAATCGCATGAGGATTTGATTACTAGCTTCTTAATTAAAGAAGCTTTTATTTAATTAAAATTATTTCCTTTTAAATGCAATCTCTTTTCAATAATATAAGGCAATATACCGTCCTGTCAATAAAAAAGCCTCCTGATTTATGTTAAACTAATTATTGAGCTTAAAATACTGAATATGTTATTATAGATCTATCTTAAGATCATCATTGCTTTATTATAACCAGATAGTTATCTTCACCTTAATGCACCGGGATAAGGAAACGAATATGTCTCTTACGGGAAAAAGTAGTCTTATAGAAAGTTGCTCATTTAAACAATATAGCCAGTACCCCCTCATGGCCTATTCCGAGTATATGCCGCCGGTTCATTTCGCTTGCCTTGAGCTTGATGGAAAGACAAAAGGGTTTTTCCAAAAAGATGTCCCCCTGAAATTTCCTATCACAGAGTTTGAAGAGGCTTTTGAACTGCAACCAGGTTTGGAAAATATCGCCCACCAAATCTTAAACGCATTAACTCATCTGGTCGAAGGGAATCCTGCTGAAGGCCTGTCCAGGAACAAACTAATCAACAACCCCTATTGGCCTGATGAACTGGCACAAAAGGCAAAAACATTAAGACATGAACCGCTTGTCATTATTCTTCCTCTGGCCCTGTCCTTGACGCAGGATGACAAAGGCAGGAAACGCTGGACGTTTTTTGGCGCAAGTGAACAAGGACCTTTTCGATCATTCTGGAAAAGTTTTTTTACATCTCAGAAAGAAGAGATTCCACCGGAAAGAGTCACAGACTTCATACAATCCATCCTGAATACGGCATATGGTGACTCTTGCCACAGCCTGGCTGATCTCCTACAAATTGGTTTCCGTATTTTTGCCAGTAAAGGAGACCCGCAAAAAGCACTCCGGCCAATGTGGACATCGCCATTCCTTTGGACTGACGGGATGGATTTAAAAGGGGTAAAGTATCTCCTTAGTTTTGAGCCTTTCGGGACTCTTCCGGAAACGGTAAAAAAAGCTTATTTTAATGGAAGCATCCACTTGCTGCCCTTTCCGGGCAGCCTGCTTTTCTGGGGCGTCCCGGGTTACCAGCAAATGCAAAGCGAACTATTCATGTCCAACCAGATTCCCCTTTTAAATCTTGTGGAACGTCATGAAGCTCCTTACGGGCTTAGAGTTCCGCAATCAGGATGGATTCACCTGCCATCTCGCGACAATCCGTCACCCCATGAAGACTTCGGCCCGCTAAGAAGTACCTACCGGCGTACCCACCGGGGAGCAAAAGTGCATCGTTATGAGGATGAACTTGCAATCCCCGGCCGTTTGGATCATATCCTTCATGTACTTTTCAGCACAGAGTCCGATGACCTGAATCTATATGGAAAGCCCATGGCGCGTAACAGCCAGCTTTGGACTCAGAACCACAAACTGCTGCTCAATGGTCCGAAGGCGACTAAAACGGAGATCAAGACTGCCCTGGAAGTCATCAAACAAGGAGGCTTGTTCGGATACCGCTTTCAATATCCTCCACTGATCGTTGAATCGCATCAAATTTACTGGCATCGTCCTGTGGTAGCATACCTTCCGCCCCATGAAGAAAAACCAGTTGTTTTGCCCGATGTACTTAAGGGATATTTCACTGCTTACGACGCAGAGTATCCTGCCCTTGATCATCCTATCGAACTTTGGCCCTGCTTTGACAAAAGGAGCATCGCTCAAACAGTCATAGAACTTTTTAAAGATAGAACACACGAGCATAAGACAATTACTAGAGTTCTGAATTTGCTGGCCGCGCGCGAAAATCTTGGCAAAGAAAAGCTGCCTTATTCTTTCGCCAGACAAATTTTGATGCTGCCGGGAAATAAAACGCTTGATGATTGGTTGAAATCATTGCGTGGTAGTGACGATCATAACGAACAGGGACAATGCCTTGGCGATCAACTTCGTGATTTGATTGCTGAGGAGAAAAAACAACATCATTCTTCCAGTGAAAAGGTGTTGTCAGTATCCCTGACTTTCAGCGGCAGTGCTCTGCGCTCCTTTGAAGTCCAATACTGGAAAGATATTTGCTATCTATCTGACGGAAAATATCTCAATAAAGCCAATTCTGATTGTATCCTGGATGCTATAACTCAAAAGAAACTCAAACATCATGAAAGAGACCTGGAAGCTCTGGGTGATTATCTTCTTGCCTATTACAGAGGAGTTATAGATGAGCAAGGAATGCAAGGGAAAGCACTTGCGGGTGATCTTCCCTTTAATTGGAAAACCGATTTTGACTTTGACTGGTGGGGAGGCTGGGTGAAAAATCAGGATGGGCTTGCCCATGAGCGGAACCTCATGATGGTCATTCCGGGACGCAACCGGCAAAGAGCCGTCATTATGGTGGATCATTATGATACAGCTTACAGGGCAGATATTTATTACAAGGATCGAGGTGGCTCCGGCGCCCGTATTGCCTCCGCAGGCGCTGATGATAACCACTCGGCTACGGCCACATTGATGCGCGCCGCACCAATATTTTGTGATCTGAGCCGAAAAGGAAAGCTGGCCTGTGATATCTGGCTTATACACCTGACTGGTGAAGAATTTCCTTCTGATAGCCTCGGTTCTCGTCATCTCTGCCAGCAGATTGCGGAAAAGACATTGAAATTAAATCTACCAAATGGTGAAAAATATGACTTGTCGAAAGCTGAAATTCAGGGAGCCTTTGTGCTGGACATGATTGCGCACAACAATGAAGCGCACCCATACAAATTTCAGATATCGCCGGGAGCCAGCCCGGAAGCGATACGTTTAGCCTACCAGGCACATATCGCTAATGAAATTTGGAATACCTGCACCGATGCCTGGAATAAACACTCGATGCCTCTCAGGCGGGAACAGGGGAAGCGCAGTCCAGACGGGGACAGTATACCGGAAATCGCTCTGCACCCGAAGCTGGATGGTCAGGTAAGACTGTCTCGCGACCCTCTGAGTACGCTTTACAACACCGACGGTCAAATCTTCTCGGATGCGGGAATTCCCGTAGTACTATTCATGGAATATTACGACATCAGCCGCCAAGGATATCACGATAGTCAGGACACCATGGCCAACATTGATCTTGACTATGGTTCGGCAATTGCGGCGATTGCTATCGAAACAGTGGCCCGGGTAGCTGCCGAACAGCCTTGAACACTAAAGACGGAAGCCGATTATAACAATATAAATTATTAGCTGTCATTCACGCACAGTCGGGAATGCAGAAACATTATTCGGAGGTTAAACAAATGAAGATACTCGGTATTAATGCCAGCCCCAGAGGTTCTAAAAGTCAAACGCGTAAACTAGTCCAAGCCGCTCTTAATGGGGCAAACTCTAAAGGCGCTATTGTCGAACTAGTGGACCTTTGCAAATTGAAGATGGAATATTGTAATGCCTGCGGAATCTGTTATAAGACCGGTAAGTGTGTAAAAAAGGATGATCTCCAGACTCTCTACAAGAAGATACTATCAGCTGATGGTCTGGTTATGGGTTCACCCAACTACTTCCACTCCGTCACTGCCCAAATGAAGACTCTGCTTGATCGCATGGCCGATGCTGTTCACTGTCAACTATTGACTCGTAAATACACGGTTAATATAGCTGCATCGGGGGGCACCGGGCAATACAAACAGGTTATGGATTACCTAAATGGGATCATGCTCAACTTCGGTTCTTTCATTACCGGCGGCACCGGTGTTTCCGTAAGACAAGGAATAAAAGCCTTCGTAAATGCTGAGACAAAGGCTTTCATACTTGGAGCAACCCTGACAGATAATATCAGGGAAAAGAAAAATTATGTAAAACAGAGGAAAAGATTCAAGGACAACAGGAAGTATTTTCAAGATTTGGTGAAACTCAACAAAGACGAGTGGACCCATGAATATGAATATTGGGACAAGCTTAACTGGAACTGAGAAACAAGATCCAATTCAGCTGAAAATGAATTTAATTTTATCTGTTTCATAAAGTTGATGAAACTAATTTTGGATGGCTGCTCATCCTGCAAGGTAATATCTGGTATAATGTGGAAAAGGAAGCCTGTGGTGAAAGAAAATCACGGGTATGAACCCAAAACAAGCGTTGGAAACCAATTCCGACTTGTGACCTCTCGTGACCTCTTGCCACCTTCAGGTGGTTAGGTTATTAGGTTATACGCTCCGCGTCCCAGCAACCGCATGCCACCGCTTAGCTCCACCCTTA
>PLMQ01000004.1 GCA_003142535.1 Syntrophaceae bacterium | reverse complement strand
ATTTTGGGAAAGGAAACTATCCTTGATAAAAGGCAACGGCGATAAAGAAAAGAAGCTCCGCGAACAGGTTTTAAACGAAATTTACAATGCCGTAAAAAGAGAGCAATCCGAAGAACTTGCCGCCGCTAATGAAAAATACAGTACAGACATGGCGCTTGCTCAAAAGGCAACAGAGGATAAAAAAGCAGAACTTGACAGGCAATATTCCCTTGGCAATATTTCAGCTACTCAGAGATTACATCAGGAACTTCAACTCGAAGCTGATTTAAAATCTCAGGAAATGGAATATTTTGAGGCATGGAAAGCTATTGAAGAAAAGAAGCCTGGCACCGCTCAAAAAATTGCCGATGAACTGAAAAAGATTAATGAAAAATATCTGGCCGCAGTTTTAAAAGATACCCAAAAGACGGATGTTGATATTCAAAAGTCATGGCAGAACGTGCTTAAACCAATGTCTAATGCTTTTGACCAGTCTTTAACTGATATGCTGATGCATACAAAGACGTTTCAGCAGGCTTTAAATACTATTTGGAAAGCACTCTTAAACACATTCATAAAAATAATGGTCACGGACCCGCTCAATGAATTCGTTGGCTACCTAGCTGAGAAATTCCAAAAAACTCAACTATACGGAGCAATGGAAGCCGCTTGGGATAAGGTATGGGCCGGTTTAAAAGTCGCGTTAGGTCTAGCAACAAATAATCAGCTTACGACAATTAAGGCGGCAGCTTCAGCAGAAAGCAAAGCCATAGAAATACCAAATGCGATATCCGAAATCACCATAAATGCCAGTACCGCGGCGGCGGGCGCGGCTTCCTCTCAGGCAAGCATCCCGTATGTCGGCCCTGCTTTGGCTGCTGCTGCTGCTGCGGAAATGCTCGCAATGGTCATGAGTTTTGCCAGTGGAATTTCGGCGGCAGGCGGTTATGATATTCCGTCCGGCGTTAATCCGGTTGCTCAATTACATCAACAGGAAATGGTATTGCCGAAGGACTTGGCAAACAGAGTGCGCGGCATGACAGGCGGAGGCGGTGGAAATACCTATATTCAGGCTCTTGACGCCGGTTCTTTCTTTGACAGGAAAGGCGCGACAATAATCAAGAGTATGAAAAAACAGCTACGCAACTCTCATGTGAGGTTCTAATGAGCAATCTCGTATTTCCTCAACTTGCCGGGCTTATGTGGGATCAAAAAAAGATTCCTATATTTAATACTGTTACTCAAAGAGTCGTGAGCCTAAAAGAGTCCCGCATTTCCCTGTCTCAATATCCGATTTACGAATATGAACTGTCTTATGAAGTCTTGAGGGATGATACGGCTAATAATGAACTTAAAACCCTCATGGGCTTTTATTTGTCGTGCCAGGGAGCGTTTGATTCATTTCTCTATATTGACCCATCGGATTGCATTGTCACCGCCCAACAGGTCGGGACAGGTGACGGAAACAATAAAGTATTCCAACTTTACCGGACATACGGCGGCTGGATTGACATTATAACAGACATTCAGCCTCGCGGCACAACCTTGCCCGTTCTCGAAGTATATCTGCAAGGCGTAGTTCAAAATCATAGCTCTTATTCTGTTAATAATTATCTGAGTGGTGTTTTGACGTTTGTCAATGCGCCGGCTCCGGGCGTGGCCGTAACAGTTGATTTTTCGTATTATCGGCGCGTCAGATTTGTTGAATATCAAGAGGGCGATAGTGATTGTTTTTCTCAATTTATGTACAATCTTTGGGAACTAAAAAAAGTCACACTTATACAAGATAAATTATGAAAACAGCAACATCGGGCTTAAAAAGTTTTTTAGCGCAATACAATCAGGCTGCAATCGCTGAAGTCTATACGATCACTTTGGCCGATGGGACGGTCTTATATTATACGACAGCCGATCAGGATATTGTTTACAATGGATATACCTTTATTTCGTCCGGTTTTCTTATGAGGCGCGGCGCAATAACAGAAAAATGCGGGACGGATGTTTCTGAAATGAAATTAAACATCTACCCGACAACATTGACTATAGGCAGTCTTGGCTTTGTCGCCGCTTGCCATAATGGGATTTTTGACTATGCCGAAGTAAAACTTGAACGCCTTTATTTTGATTATTTCGGCGGGACGTACAAGGGAAGTATAACGAAATTTGACGGTCTGATTGTTAATGAAATTATCATGGAACGCGATCACGCGGAAATCACTGTTAGCAGTTATTCTTATCTTTTGGGTTTGAATTGGCCGATTAATCTTTACGAGTCAACTTGTATCTGGCAATTATATAGTTCACCCTGTGGATTGAGCAAGGCTTCTTTCACGTCTAGCGGCGCGGTTGCCACTTATGCCGGAAACTCCCTTATGTCTTTCTATACAAATCTATCACAGGCAGATGATTATTTTGACGGCGGAGTTATCTATTTTACCAGCGGCGCGAATACCGGCGAAACCCGGACCATAAATCAACATTATAATGCGGATGGATTAATCAGTTTAATTATTGCGCTGCCGAATATCCCGGCAAGCGGCGATACATTCACAATTTACCCGGGATGTGATCATCAGAGGTCAACCTGCAAAAACAAATTCAATAATTTTGATGCGAATGGATATATCAGATTCAGGGGATTCCCTTTCATCCCTTCGCCGGAGACAGCAACATGATCGATATAGAGAAAAAAGATTTGCAGCAGAAAATAATAGAGGAAGTAAAAAGTTGGCTTCATACGAAATGGCACCACGAAGCCCATGTCAAAGGCGTTGGCGTGGACTGCGGTTTC
>PLMQ01000039.1 GCA_003142535.1 Syntrophaceae bacterium | reverse complement strand
CATTTTTTGCCATTACACCCGAATTGACACAAATCACGGGTATGAACCCCAAAGCAAGCTGCGGGGTATTATACCCTCCGCTGCGCGGGATTGTTCCCCGCTTAGTTTCGCATGCGGGATAATTCGACTAGCAAACTTCAGCGCATTTTATTTCTGAAGTTTGGGTCTCATTACAACTTACCAATTTCCCTATACTGCGTTATGAAAATTGGAGTTTCACAATAAAATATTACCGAAGGAGTCAATAAAAAAAGGACGTTGACTTACAAATAGGGGTAATCCCCATATGAGGAGAAACGCCGGAAAGTCGTCTGAAGTCGGGCGCAGACATACTTTAAGAAATCCATTTTTTCAATGAAAAAGGGCAGGATCATGATGGTCCTGCCCTCAAAAGCAATAATCTAAACTAGCGATATCCTGTTCAGTACTTCCCGCCAATATAATCGCTCAGGTGATCAATCAGCATGTCCTTCTGGGAGATAGTTGATTTTACAACGTCTCCAATGGAGATGAGTCCAACAAATTTGCCTCCGTCGAAAACGGGCACATGCCTTATGTGTTTCCCAGTCATCAGCACCATGCAATCCTCTACCGGCGTATCAGATTTTACCGTGTACATTTTATCAGAAGGCGTCATAATCTCTTTTACACGGGTTTCCAGGGATTTTTTCCCCTTCAGAATGATCTTTCTTGCATAATCGCGTTCTGTCATGATGCCAACAACTTTATCCTTTTTATCAAGGACCATCAATGCCCCGATTTCTTTTTCAGCCATGAGCTTCAGGGCATCAAGTACCGAAGCATCCGGCAGAATCGTCCATAGCTGCTTTGCTTTGCTCTTTAAAAGATCGCTCACTCTCTGCATAACCTGTCACCTCCCCGTGAATTCAAAAAATTTAATCTATATTCCGTTGTCATATTAAAAGAAAAAGAAAAATATGGCAAGCATTTCTATAAGGCTAAAATTGTTTCCGCTTTGGGAAATGTTCCGATGAACAAATGTTTATTCTTGTGTTTTTACGGTAATGTCTCTATCGTCAAAACACAATGAATGGCTGGAGTATAATAAATGTCAGCAGATAATGAGATAAATACTGAAAAGCGAAATTTCGATCAGGAAGCTGCCAACTGGGATCAGGTTCCTGGACGTGTAAAGGTGGCTCAGGATATCGCTCATAGCATGATCCGGGAGATAACCTTAACGACCAATATGGATGTTCTGGATTTCGGTTGCGGTACGGGATTGTTGACATTGGCCTTACAGCCTTTTGTCCGTTCCATAACCGGGATGGATAGTTCCCAGGGAATGCTCGATGTTTTTAAAACAAAGATCAAAGAGCAACACTTAAGCAATGTAAAAGCCAATTACCTTGATCTGGACAAGGGTGATATTCTGGAAGGTTCCTATCAGCTTATCGTTAGTAGCATGACCTTGCATCACATTAAAAACATAAGTCCCCTGTTAAAACAATTTTATTCGATTTTACTTCCATCCGGACAACTGGCTATTGCCGATCTGGATCTGGATGACGGCCAGTTTCACAGCAATAATGACGGTGTATTCCACTTTGGCTTTGACCGGAAAGATTTGCATCAAATGTTTATAGACGCGGGATTTCGTGATGTCAAGCATCATGCGGCCGCTCAGGTTGAAAAACTGGCTGAGGACAGCCAGATTCGTTTGTTTGCAATGTTCCTGATGACTGGCCGTAAATAAAAAAGCCGGTTTAAGAAGACAGAACGGTCGGTAAATTTAGCGCCCTTTTTCGCCTCTTATTTCATTACTACAGTCGCCGGAGAATATCAACAGGCTTCATTTTAGACATGCGCCTACCCATGAAATAGCTCGCCAGCCCTCCCGCAAAGAGAGACAAAGCGAGCGCTGCGGCTGTCAAACCCGCGGAGAAACTAACCGGCAAACGAATAGTCTTCGCTGATGTTTCCGCAATTTTGGCAAAGGCCGGCGTCAGATTAAGTTCCCACGGAGTGGCAACAGGAATGGAAAGGTAGCCCAGAAGATAAGAAATCAAGTAGCCGGCCGCAATGCCGGCAATGCCTCCCATAATGGCTTGCATAAATGTTTCGCCCATCAGTTGTTTTTGTATGTCCGAGCTTGTCCAGCCCACAGCTTTCAGAATGCCGATTTCGCGGGAGCGTTCCACCAGATTTCCGACCATGGTTTTGATAATCAGAAAAATAGCCCCGGCTAAGGCGACTAAAGATACGACTAGAGAAAACTGGCTGGAAATTTGTGACATGCCGCCCATTAGCTCAAGGAAAGAGTCCGAGCTGGTTACAGTTACACCAGACAGTGTTTTGGAGATTTGTGTTTTTATCTCATCAATCTGTGCCGGATTTTTCATGTGGAGATAGGCAATGTTTATATCTCCGGCGCTCCCACCCAACAATGATTGAGCATCTGCCAGCGGCAGATAAATATTGGCTGCAGCAACCTGCGATCCTTCTTTAATCTCCAGAAGGCCGACGACATTAAAAGAGCGCCCGCCAATCGTAAATGTGTCCCCTGCTTTAATCTTATGAAATTTGGCAAAATGCGTTTCCAGAACAGCTTCGCCTGTTTTTTCCGGGAAACGTCCCTGCGCCAGCCATTCTTTAACTTTAATTGGCCCGAGGCTGGGCGCTGTCAAATCAACGCCCATTATCGTCTTAAAGCCGCCTTGATCAAATTCCCAGAGCAGCAGCGAGGCGACCATAGCGTCTATGCCGGAAATGGTGCGGAGCTTCTCCATATCTTGCACAGAAAGAATTTGATTGGAAAAAGGTAGCCGGATGCCGCGCATGGATGCCGGAGGTTGCCCCGAATCCAAAGAGCGTTTCTCTGCCCGCTGCACAACAATATCCGCTCCGATATTTTTGAAGGGCAAACTTATTGCCCTCTGATAGGCCGCGGATACCGCATTAATGGAAACAAAAAGAGCAATCCCCACGGCAATGCCTAAAACATTAACCAATGTCCGGTGGCGATGATGACGAATTTCCTTCCAGATATAGCGATAATTCATATATTATTCCATTTCTAAATCAAAGATGATATCGAGGCGGCAAGGAAGAGGCGACGCAGGCGTATATTTTAATACGTTGAGGAGCCGATGACCCTGGCATGCGCCGGGCAGGCTCCGCCAACAAAGATAGCGCTTTGATTTAGGCATGGAATTATTCATTTTTTCTGCGTTGCCTTGTTCAGCGCACTGCGTAAATCGTCCATAGTCCATTTGCCTTGAAAAAAAGCTGGCCCCGAACCGGAAGGAAAACCGCTAAACTTGATTTCTTTTCCGTTTATCGAAACGGCATTTTCCCCGGCGATCCAGATCATCAACGGAACATGTTGAGTTATTCCTTTCTTGCTCTTAAACCTTTCGCCTTCCGGGCTTTCGGAATCATAGCGAGAAACGGTGATTTTGTCTTTGTATTGAGCGCAGATATTGTCAATATCCTTTAGCGTAGACTGAAGCGGTCCGTGATTCAAGTAGAGGATTTCCACAGAAACCTTTTGCTCGCCAGCTGCAGCAAGACCAACAGTAACAAGCACAAAAACGATAAAACAAAAAATAATTTTTTTCATGTGATCACCTCCCCATCCTGCATCCGAATAACTCGATCGGCCGTTTTGGCCAGTTCCAGCGCATGCGTAACCATCAACATAGTCATCCCCTGCTTCTTATGCAGCTCACTTAATATAGCCATGATGGCATCTCCCGTGGCGGAATCCAGATTGCCTGTCGGTTCATCCGCAAACACAATCTTAGGATTATTGATCAGAGCACGGGCAATTGCCACCCGCTGTTTTTCCCCACCGGAGAGGGCTGCGGGCAAATGTTCCGTACGGTGTCCCATTTCCATTTGGTTTAATAGTTCCAGTGCCCGATCCTGGCGCTGCTCATTAGTCATTTTGATGGGAAAGAGCGGCAGCGCCACGTTTTCCCACGCCGAAAGAGTTGGAATCAAATTGAAAGATTGAAAGATAAAACCGACATGCTCCCTGCGGAATAAAGCCAATTCTTCTTCCGAAGCGCCGGTAATTTCTTTGCCATTGAGGATCACCTGTCCTTTCGTTGGCTGCTCCAGCCCGGATAACAAAGAGAGCAGAGTTGTCTTCCCACAGCCGGATTTTCCAACGAGGGAAACAAATTCACCTTCCTTAATAATCAGAGACACGTCTTTAACGACCTCCAGATCGTCAAATCTTTTGGACAGATTGGCGCCGATTAAAATATCCGCATTATTCATGTCGTAATACCTCCGCAGGTTTGATAGTGGCAATATGTCTGCCCAGTAGCGCCCCGGTTAATCCTCCAACAAAAACAGAAAGCAGCAAGGCAAAGAAAGCAAGCATCGCCGGAATGTGAATGGGAAGCCGCAACGTCTTGAATAGTTGATCTCCGCCGCCGGGTAGAAAATGCGGCTTCGGGCTCATCTCCCAGGGAATTGGTATATTAACGGTCATAAAACTCAAGCCAAAGGCAACAATAACAGCTATGAGTATTCCCAAAATTCCCGCCACAAAACATTGAATGACCGACTCCGTCAGTAGTTGCATTGTTACATTGCGCTGGGTCCAACCGACAGCTTTCAGCACACCGATTTCCCTCACCCGTTCGGAAATATTTCCGGCCATGGTTTTAAAAGCAATCAAAATAGCAATCAGCAGGGCAATCAAAGATGCCGCCCATGTAAATTTGTCGGATAGCGCAAAGAGACTGCCCAGAAGTTTCAGGAATGATTCCGGCGTGGCAATAGCGGCCTTCTCTCCCATAATTTCTTTGAGTGCTGCTGCCACGGAAGTTATTTGCTTTTGCTCCGCTTTAATAAAGAGCAAATTTATATCATCCGGAGCGAAGGGAGAAACTGTCTGCAAAAGTTTAGATGCTGCCGCTATAGCCTGCGCATCTTTCAGCGACAGATAAAGATTGGCCACGGCAATTTTGGGGGCGCGAGACGCATCCACCAAACCGACGACCGGAAATGATCTGCCTGCCGCTGTTACATTATCGCCCAGTTTGATGCCGAATTGTCGCGCATAGGCTATTTCCACCAGCGCTTCGGATTTTCCATCTTCCAGAAACCGACCTGCGGTCACAAATACACGCAGGATCGCCGGCCCGATGGTGTTATCTCTTTCAATCCCCAGAACAACCCAAGCCCGGTGCGGATCAAACACCCAAACTAAAACGGCTTGCCCTATTCCTATGATTCCGGGAATTTTTTCTATTTTGTTTATTTCTTCCCTGCGAATGGTAACGGCAGAGCAGGGAAACACCGCGCCGGTCAGTTCCTCAGGAACATTACCAGCTCGTTGCACAGTGATATCAGCCCCGATTTCTGTGAGCGGCGCACGGGCAGCTTCACGGTAAGCCAGCGACAGGGCATTGAGGATGAGAAAAAGTGCAACACCGATGGAAAGGCCGAGAATGGAAACGATTGTTCTTCGCTTGCGGTGGAATAGTTCTTTCACAATGTAATTTATGTTCATTCATTTTCTCCAGCTATATAACACTATGACTATTTAACTAACTAGTTATGAAATAAAAATTTGTCAAATCAGAAAATTAAAATACAAAAACGGGGAAGCGCTTGGCGCTTCCCCGTTAAAAAGGGGTGGAGCTCAAATTATTGGCACATACCCATTCCTGGTCCATGTTCTTCGTGCCCTCTCATTCCGCCGCGGGGTCCGAATCCGGGACCTCTATCCCAGCGGGAATTTGCCAGTTTTTCGTTCTGTTCCGGGGTGAGTACTTTGCGAATTTCAAAACGCAATATCGTAGCTTTGTCTTCCTTCTTATCACGCAATGTTCTTAGCTCTTTTTGAGCGGCGGTAATCTTATCCTTATCAGGATTGGCCTGCAGCCATAATCTGCGCAATTCCACCGACTTGTCGAACATCTTTTCCCTCAGCGGCCTTATTGCTTTTTGATTCTCAGATACCAGTGCCTCAATTTTCGTTTTTTGTTCATCGGTAAGATTCAACTTTTTAAATATTTTGTCCCGATGATAACCAGTGTCGCCTCCCGGACCATTACCCGGGCAACCGCCGGGGCCTGCAGCAAACGCAGGCATTGTTAAAAGCACTCCCAGGGCAATAGCCATCAATACTAATGTTAACTTCTTCATAATCAATCTCCTTTCCAGAGTTTTAATTTAGTTAATTGGTTTCTAAACAAGGCGTTTTGTGAACAGCCTCAATTTTCATCAACTTGCTGAACCTGAAAGATAAATACACAACAAATATATATTCCAATATTAGTTTTCTGGAAGCAAAGGGATAATATCTGTTTAATAGAAAGACGATTAAAGCTGCTATCAATGTCACTATTAACTTTTTCATAATCAATCTCCTTTCTGGTGTTTATCTTTGTTTCAGTCACCGTATTATAGAGCAAGGGGTATGCCAGTAATGTTTTCACTTGCCAAAGATCGGTAATCACTACATTAATGACGAATGAGCGAATTTCCCATTGTAATATTGCGGCAATAAGTGGATAATATATATCCAGATGAGGTATCCAATTGGATAAATAGTATCCAGTAACTGGATTGTAAGTAATCTGTCCTGCTGATATGGGAGAGTAGATAATGACGACAACAAAGAAAAATTTCCGGTTTGATCTTTCGATTTGGGTAGTCATCAGTGCTATTGCCGTATTAGCCGCAATCTCCGCCGTGATGACCTTCGCCCATTTCCAGCGGCAAAAGGAACAAGCGGTTGAGTTGTTGGTGGAAAAAGGCTCGACACTAATCAGGTCATTTGAAGCCGGTCTGCGTACCTCGGCAAACATGAAAGATGGCACATTCGGACTCCAGAAGCTATTAATGGAGACAGCCCAGCAGCCGGATATTGATTATTTAATCGTAACCGATAATAAAGGAAAAATCATTGCCGACAGTGACCCTTCTTCTGTTGGCGATGAATACGGTCTCGACCTGAATATTAGTCGGATTGCCTCGTCGAAAAACATCCAATGGCGGCAGGTTGCCAATCCCGAAGGGGCAGGAACGTTCGAAGTCTATCGTGGTTTTTTCCCGCAAGAGCGATTTGATGAAACAAAGATATCGCCAAAAATCAATTCTAAAGCTCCCTCTATAAACAGCATGATCATTTATGTCGGCTTTAATATGGCAGCAATTGAAAAGGCAACGGCAGAAGACACCAGAAACACTATAATGATAGCCTTGATTCTTTTGTTAATCGGTTCATCAGCGCTAGTTTCTTTATTTCTGGCGCAAGCCTATCGTCTGGCGCGTACTTCTCTTTCCCGCATTACGGTTTTCTCCGAAACTTTAGTTAAGAATATGCCCATAGGCCTTATTGCGACAGATGAAAGCGGTCACATCGCCACCTGTAATGAAAAGGCCGGCGCTATTTTAAAAATTGTCTGCAGCGACGCCGCAGGCAAGCAGGCAAATTCGATTATTCCTGCGCCTCTGCAAAATATACTGGCCGAACTGCCAAGTCACAGCGGCTTGGTGGAAAAAGACGTACAGTTGATTTACGGGCAAGGTGAAAGCAAAATTTTCGAGGTTGTTGCGGCCGGACTCCCGGGTGATGGAATCTCCGCGGGAAACATTATGCTCCTGCGCGACGTTACCGCAATCCGGCAATTGGAAAATGAAGTAGCCAAGAGTCGTCATTTAAATTCGATAGGCAGCCTGGCAGCGGGTGTGGCCCATGAAATAAGAAATCCGCTGAGTTCCATCAAAGGCTTTGCCGTATATTTCAAAGAACGTCTCTCCGGTAATGCCGAAGACCAGAAAACGGCTGATATCATGATCCAGGAAGTGGAAAGGCTCAATCGCGTCATCAGCCAACTTATCGAATTTGCCCGTCCGCTGGAATTGAAACGGGAGGAAGTAAGCCTGCCGGATTTGATTAATCATGCCGTAGCATTGATCAGCGCAGAGGCGCAAAAGAATCAAATTGAGGTTGCCATTGATATTCCCGCCAATTCACCGGCTCTCGAAGCTGATTCCGATAAGATTAAACAGGTACTGCTTAATATTTTTCTCAACTCGTTAGCGGCGATGAAGAACGGCGGGAGACTGTCCATCAGGCTTGTGCCCGAAAAAGACAACATAGCTGTAATTATTACCGATACCGGCGGCGGAATAGAGAAGGAAGACTTGCCCCGTATTTATGACCCCTATTTTACATCGAAGCCCGCGGGTACCGGGCTCGGGCTGGCAGTCGTTCAGAAAATTATGGAAGCACACGGCGGTGCGGTTAGTGTGGAAAGCACTCCCGGTCGGGGAACGGGAGTTTCCCTCCAGTTTCCGCTTGCTTGTGTCAATAGAATTAAGGAATGACAAATGAAAATTAATCAATCAATCCTGATTGTCGATGATGATAGCGCTCACCGCCTGATGCTCCAAAAGCTGATTGGCGGCTGGGGTTATGATGTCTTAGAGGCGGAAGATGGATCAATAGCCGTTGAAGAAGTTCGGCGGCGGGCGTTTGATTTAATTTTGATGGATATTCGCATGCTTAATGTTTCGGGAATTGAAGCGCTCGAACAAATCAAAATTATCAATCCGGCAATACCCGTTATTATTATGACCGCTTATGCTTCTGTGGAAACGGCCGTCAACGCTCTGAAGAAGGGCGCTTACGATTATCTTACTAAACCGCTGGATTTTGACGAGCTGAAAATGGCTATTGCCCGCGCAACGGAACACACACATCTGCGAAAAGAAAATGAGTATTTAAAAGGAAGGCTGGGTGAACAATTCGACAGGCAGAATATGATCGGCCGAAGCGCTTCTATGGTAAAACTTCTGGACAGCGTTGCGCAGGTGGCAGCAACGGAAGCAACCATACTGATTACCGGAGAATCGGGAACGGGAAAAGAAATGATCGCCAATGCCGTTCATTACAACAGCCAGCGCCGAGATGCGCCGTTCATTAAAATCAACTGTGCGGCGCTTACCGAAACGCTTCTGGAATCAGAGTTGTTCGGCCATGAAAAAGGCTCCTTTACCGGCGCGGATCGCCGGCGCGAAGGAAAGTTTCGTCAGGCCGACGGCGGAAGTTTATTCTTAGATGAAATAAGCGAAATGTCGCCGGCAATGCAGGTAAAGCTCTTGCGCGTTTTGCAGGAACGCGAACTTACACGCGTCGGCGGTGCCGAAGTCATTAAAATTAATGTTCGCGTAATTGCCGCCTCCAACAAGGATTTGAAAAAGGAAATAGAAAAAGGCCGCTTCCGCGAAGATTTGTTCTACCGCCTCAATGTTGTGGCTTTGCTTGTACCGGCGTTAAGAGACAGAAAAGAAGATATCCCTTTACTGGCGCAGCATTTCCTGCAATTATTTGCTGAAAAGAATTCTAAAAAAATCAAAGGTTTTACACCGCAAGCCATGGAAAAACTCTTAAAATACGCTTGGCCGGGCAACGTGCGCGAATTGATGAACGCAGTGGAAAGAGCAGTCGTCCTTTCTCGCGCCGAATATCTGGATGCTGATGAACTGGCGCTGCTGATGGCGGATAATTTAACAATAGAAGAAGGTCAATCACGCGCGCAAGAAAATGTGCCGCTGGAGGAAGTCGAAAAGCGGACAATTCTGGAAGCTCTTAATTTAACACGGGGTAATAAGAGCGAGGCCGCCCGCCGCCTGGGGATTACCCGTAAAACCCTGCGTGCGAAGCTGGAGAAATACGGAAAAAGCGATTAATTGTTTGCCAGCATTTCATATAAACAGCTCTTTGCGATATAATCAGCCAGATTTTCTCCGATCATGGAGTAAAGCAATCATGTATATAAACCCCGCGCAAGGGGAACGCGGCACAAGACCGCCTCGCCCCTTAGCTTTTTTGTTATCTCGGCAATAGCATAAGAGTTCGGCAGAATCAGAAAAAAGCCCTGCTTTGATTGGCCTCATCAAGAGATATTCTGTTCCGGTAATACAGCTCACGGTAAAAACGGCTGGCCTCGTCCACGGACATTAATAGCAGAGCATCTTCTTCTCCCTCCACAGAAAGACGTACATTAATCAGCGCTCTTGCCGCTGCAACTTCACCGTGATCTGAAGCCTCGCAGTAAAGGCCGATATATACATTATGAATTGCCGATTTCGGTGTTTTCACAATCACCCTCTCCCATGAATAGCGCTTCCTGCCCAAGAACTTCCGAACTGTTATACCCCGCCGATCAGTTCGCACAGCCATAAACCGCTTCTTTTCAATAAGGTACATTGTCCCTACAGGAATTAAACTCAGCACAAGTATTACAAGGCCGGCCAGATTCATTTTATCCGGATTTGTCATTATTACCTGATCCGTCGTCGCGATCATCAGGTAAAGAACAAAAACAAAAATGAAGAGAAAACCCGAAATAACGCCCAGCAGAGTGAGAATATGGAGAGAGTGCAGCTTATAAACGCCGGTATAATCAGGAGAAAATATTTCTGCCCGTTCTTTTTCGGTTGGACCGATGAGGCACATTTCCTGATAACGGTCTTTCAGAAAATCCAGCAGTTCTGTTACATTTTTTCCAGGGTTGTTCAGGATAACACTTTGCGCTTTTTGCTTGCCATTGCCATTGTAAATAAAAGTGAGTTCTATGTTCATTTTAGAGCACTGACTCATCCAAGGGTAGTTAGCACACTTGATGAGAATCAAGTCACTTTCTTTAAAAATCACTTCATCTTTTTTAGGCGCTTCCGTTATGCAAATAAAACCTTCTTCAAACCGGAATTGTGCATTATCCTTAAAACCCGAACATATAAAAATTTTTCTTTCCATATTTAATGTTATATGATTCTCTTTTTGCTATAATTTATGTATCTTCGCAGAGATGTCAATCATGGGTATGAACCCAAAAGCGAGCTTTGAGGTATTATTCCCTTGATTGATAAAAGTAAAATTATACCGGTTGCGCGTTGCCGGGGGATTGGATAAATACCCCGAACTGAGGGATGTGATAAAATGGGGATTCATTCTTAAAGGCAAACCGGCAGTTCAGTAACAAAAACAGTTATATTTTTGACCGCATAAATGGCAATGGTGTGTTGAAAATATCAGGAGGGAAAGATGGGAGAAGGAATCGGCGATTATACTAAAAACATTGTTGATCTGAGACGGCATATGTGGGGAGCGGGAGTGGAAGTGGAATTACGCCGTCTCATCTGGCAGATTGCCGTGGTCGGAAAATATATTTCCGCCAAGATTCATGAAGCTAACCGCAAGCAGGCCGGTTTTAAAAATATCTACGGTGAAGAGCAGCTTTCACTGGATCGCGGCGCAGATGACATCTTGAAAAATCAATTGCAATTTTCCGGATTTGTCCGTCAGTACGCTTCCGAAGAGCAGGATGATATAATCAAAATCGGCTCCGGTTCTGAAAAGTATATCGTAACGGCTGATCCGTTGGACGGCTCGTCCCTGGTGGATACTAATCTGGCCATTGGCACGATCATCGGTATTCACAAAGAATCGGTTTTCGATACGGGCAAAAAAACAATGGCGGCTGCCCTCTATATTACCTATGGACCATTGATTACAATGGTCTATTCGGCGGGTTGTGGTGCGCACGAATTTGTGCTCAATCGCGAAGGCGAATATGTTCTGGCGCAGGAAAATATCAGGTTAAAAGAAAAGGGGTCAATTTTTTCACCCGGCGGGTTGCGCCGGGACTGGGTACCGCAGCATCTTAAATTTATCGAAAATCTGGAAAAAGAAGGTTATAAGCTGCGTTACAGTGGCGGGTTTGTTCCCGATATCAACCAGGTGCTGATAAAAAAAGGCGGTTTATTCACTTATCCCGCGTTGCAGAAATCTCCTAACGGAAAGTTGCGGCTCTTGTTTGAATTGCAGCCGATGGCTTTCATTATGGAACAGGCCGGCGGCCGGGCAACTGACGGCAGAAAAGATATTATGACAATAAAGGTGGAAAAGCTCGATCAGTGTTCACCGATTTACATAGGAAGTTCTACCGAAGTTCAAATGGCTGAACAATTTTTATCATAATCATTCCCGTTAGAAATTCTTACGGGGCATCCCAATTCCCCTCGAGAATTACTCTGGTTGGAAACAAACGCCGCAGAACGGCAAGGAATTATTTCTAACGGGATAAATCTATATTAAAGGAGTCCCGATGATTTACGAAAACAAAGATCAATTAAAAAACGGTTGCGCTGATGTTATTCAGGTTGACGGCAGCGACGTCCGCATTTTGGATGAGTCCAAACTCAAAAGCGTACTTATTGATGATTTGATCTACACGGCTGTTTTCAGACCGGATAAAGCGACTCAGGAGGCCGCCTGTTGGCTTATTCACCGCACGGCTGCAGCGCTGGGAATTATGTCTGCTTCCATTCAACCGCTTTATGAGGCAATGGGACGCGGCGAGGTAAAAGGATTTACCGTTCCGGCAATTAACATTCGGGCAATAACTTACGATTTTGCCCAGGCAGTGTTTCGGGCGGCAATCAAAGGCAAGGTCGGACCGGTTATTTTTGAAATTGCCCGCTCGGAAATAGATTATACGTTGCAAAAACCGCTGGAATACACATGTGCCATAACTGCCGCCGCCATTAAAACCGGTTATCATGGCCCTATATTCTTGCAGGGTGATCACTTTCAGGTCAACGCTAAAAAATTCGCTGCCGATCCGGTCAAAGAAACGCAGGCAGTAAAAAATTTAATATGGGAAGCAATAGAGGCGGGTTTTTATAATATTGATATTGATACTTCGACTCTTGTCGATTTATCCAAAACAACTATTAAAGAACAGCAACAAGTCAATTACAGCCTTGCCGCGGAACTGACCACAATGATCCGTGATCTGGAGCCTGAGGGAATTACGATTTCCGTTGGCGGGGAAATAGGAGAAGTTGGCGGGAAGAACAGTACGGTGGAAGAATTACAGACCTTTATGGAAGGATATCTGGAAGAGCTCAAAAGGGATGATCAGAAACTTACGCCCATCAGCAAAATAAGCGTTCAGACCGGGACAACACACGGCGGTGTTCCGCTGGCTGACGGCTCCGTCGCCAAGGTGAAGATTGATTTTGATGTGCTGGAAAAACTATCCGAAGTAGCCCGGGCAAACTATGGGCTGGCCGGTGCCGTGCAACACGGCGCCTCCACTCTTTCTGATGAAGCTTTTGATAAATTTCCGGCGGTAAAAACTGCGGAAATTCATCTGGCGACTGGTTTTCAGAATATGATTTATGACAGCACCATTTTCCCGAAAGAATTGAGAGAAAAAATTTACAAGTATTTAAAAAATAAATGCAAAGAGGAATGGAAAGAAAAAGATACTGAAGAACAATTCATCTATAAAACCCGCAAAAAAGGTTTCGGGCCGTTCAAGCTGGAGATGTGGCATCTGCCCGCCGATATACGCAATAAATTAGGCGCTGAACTGGAAAAAAAGTTTTCCTTTATATTCGGTAAGCTGAAGGTTAATTCCACACAGGAAATTGTAAACAAATATATTCATCCGGTGGATGTTCCTTTGGAGTTGCCGGCAGCATTAAAAGGTTAAACCATACCAATTCACGATCACAGGCTTAACTTTGTGGGCTGCCGCCTTGTTATCCTTTGAAATCGAAAGGGTATAAAATAGAGGCATCGGCTACATGAAAGCGACCATTTTAGAGGCGCTGAAAAATATAAAAGAAAACAGGCAGCCCCTAAAAATTGCCGAAGTGCTGAAAATTAGTTAAAAAATTAGTTTGTTTCCCGCCAGCTGACAATATAATCTAACGAGCCTGTTTTTGGCGCGTTGTTATCTACCAGCCATTTCCCCTGAATGCCGAGTTCCTTTGCGGTGAGTTCAAAATGGCACATAGCGATGCCCATATCTACATCCTGCAGGGAAACACCACGCAATAAATTGTAGCCTAAAGCCCGTGATAAATAAAAGTGGAAAGCGTTAATGGAAGCGTCACGCAAGATACGCCAGGGCTGTTTATTGGACGCGGAGGGCGCGAGACGCAGATTGACGAGCGCAGTCGCGTAAATGCCGGCGCTCTCTTCCGTTAAAGGCCGGGAAAAATTATCCGTGAAGAAAAGTTCTGACCACGGTTTTCGCTTATCGGAGCCGGCAATGCTGCGCATCATTTTTTCGGTCAATGATTTCCGAATAGCCGGATATCCGATTGGGCAGACAGAAGGGAGCAATTCACCGTCCTGCAAATTAATTGCCTTGGCAAAACTGCTGGAGCTGAAAGTTCCGCCCAGCCAGCAGGTGCCCAGCCCCAACTCTGTTGCCTGCAAAATTAACAATTCTTTGCAGTAGCCGTAATCTTCCATGGTGTTGGCGGTATCTCTGATTGCCCCCACGATAAACAGGCGGGCATTTTTAATAATGCCATAAGTGCCGAATTGTTTCGATTCCCGCGGTGACGATGAGGCAGCGCTAACCAATACTAGCCGCGGTTTGCCGCCAAACGGCCCGGCGGGTAGGGAATTCATAATCTCTTTCAGTTTTTGCAGTGTTTCCCGCTCAATCGGCTTATCCGCATAAGTGCGGCAGGAGAAACGCTTCTTGATGATTTCGTTTATTGCTTGCATAAAGCCCCCAAAATATTATTTGCAAAATTATTTTGTAAATGTACTATAAAGGCACGGAAAAGAAAATATATTTTGCTAAAGAGCGCCTATAATTAATGATACCATTTCACTTTCAAAGGATAACGCGGCGGTAGTGAAACTCGAATTACAGGAACGTAGTGAACTGGAATTTGTTAGTTGAACTATCCCGCGTCAGCGGGGCAAAATGGAGCGTTCAGTTGGTTCGACGCAGCCAACAAAGTTAGCCGCAGAAAGCGGATTGGTATGAGGAGTTGTGTATGAAAGTAGCCAGTGTTGATCAAATGCGTTCTATGGATCGTTTCGCCATTGAGAAACTGGGTATTGCCGAAGAAATATTGATGGAAAATGCCGGCCTGGCGGCAGGCAATTTGCTGCAAAAGGAATTCGGCATAAAAGGCAGGAAGTTTGTTGTCTTCTGTGGCACAGGCAATAATGGCGGTGACGGCTTGGTTGTCGCACGGCTGATTCATTCTAATGGCGGTCAGGTTAAAGTATTTCTGCTCGGTAACAAAATTAAATTTCGGGGTGCCGCTCAAACCAATCTGGCTATAATTGATAAACTGCCCATCGAAATGTTGAAACTGGAAAACGCAGCAGCGGCAAAAAAGGATGTAGCTCATTGTGACGCGGTTATTGACGCCATTTTCGGCACAGGGCTAGACCGCCCGGTTGCCAGCTTGGCGGCAGATGTAATTACGCTCATCAATAATAGTAAAAAGAAAGTTTTTAGCCTCGATATTCCTTCGGGTGTTAACGGCAATACCGGAGATGTTATGGGAGTAGCCGTCAAAGCTGATTATACTGTAACTTTCGGCTTGCCCAAAATAGGTAATATGTTTTATCCGGGGTATGAACTTGGCGGGGAATTATTTGTCAGCCACATTTCCTTTCCGCCTTCTCTCTATGAGCAAGATGAACTCCAGGTGCAAACAAATGATTATGTTACGCTTCCCGGACGGCCAGCCGAAGCGTATAAAGGTTCTGTGGGCGATGTTCTTTTTATTGCCGGTGCGGTCAATTACTATGGCGCTCCTTATTTTTCAGCAATGTCCTTTTTGAAATCAGGCGGCGGTTACGCAAGGCTTGCCGCGCCGCATTCTGTTGTGCCTGTTATCGCGAAGCGCGGCCGTGAGATTGTTTATCTGCCGCAAGAAGAGACAGCGGCGGGAAGCATTGCCTTCAAGAGCAAAAGAAAATTGCTGGAGGTAGCGGCAAAAGTGGATATGGTAGTCATCGGCCCCGGCCTTTCGTTACAGGAAGAAACAGCGAGACTGGTCAAAGAGATGGTAACAGCAATCAAAGTTCCGCTGCTCATAGACGGTGACGGTCTCACGGCAATTGCGGAAAATCCGGAAATATTACGCAGCCGGAAAGCAGCGACAATCCTGACGCCGCACTTGGGGGAAATGGCGCGGCTCACCGGCATAACGGCGGCAGAAATCAGCTCCAATAAAATTGCGGTTTTGCGGGAAACGGCAGAATCACTCAAGGCAACTATTATTTTGAAAGGCCCACATTCACTCATTGGCACTCGCGGCGGTAAAGTTTATGTCAATTTGAGCGGCAATCCCGGTATGGCAACAGCCGGCTCCGGTGATGTTCTCACGGGCTGCATTGCGGCAATGTATGGATTGGGTTTAAAGCCGGAAGAAGCAACACGCAAAGGCGTTTTCCTGCACGGCTATGCCGGAGATCTCGCCGCGGCAAAAAAAGGTCCCGACGGCATCACTGCTAAGGATATTATGGAATTTCTGCCGCAAGCACTGAAGAATGACCGTGCCGGAGTTATCGATGGAAAATATTATAAACCGCCGGTAATTTTAGAGAGACACAAAATTGTGCCCCTCTAAGGAACAAAAATAACGTTCATCCTGTTGATGCATACTTACTGTACTCGTTAATTGACGAATTCTGAAAATTATGCAAAATTACAAACGTCGATAGTTGAAAGAATATGGTAGCACCGAAAAACCAGTCGGCTCAAGCAGAAAACAAATCAATAGAAGAGGAGTCAACAGCTAATGAAAAAGTTATCAGGAACAATGGTAGCGATAATGGCAGTGGCTATTTTAATAGGAACTTTTATTACGACGACGTATGCCACAGCTGGAGAGAAAGCCAGAGATGGTCGTTTCATTGCCTATGACAACGGGACGGTTTTGGACACAAAGACGAAGCTAATATGGTCAGCTAAGGACAATGGAAGTGTTATAAACTGGGCGGATGCCCAATCCTATTGTGAGAATTATCGCGGGGGCGGGTATGCGGACTGGCGGATGCCGACACAGGATGAGCTGGCGGGGTTGTATGAAAAGGATAAAACCAATGATTCTGTCAGTGGACAGGCTATTCATTTGACGAAATTGATTAGTCTTACATCTTTTATCGTTTGGGGATCCGACATGAACTCTGGAAGATATGCCGGCATAAGTTTCCGCAGGGGCAGGGTCATGCTACTCTGGCTCCCGCCCAGCAGCATATCGGACTGCAGCGTCCTTCCGGTGCGTTCTGGCAAATAGGCTGTTTTGTCATTTGGTTCCTTGATTATTTTCTTTTGGGTGCAGGGCGAGAAGCCCTGCACCGTTCAAAAAAATATACACCCTGATCTTTGCCAGACACGACTTATGGCCCAGTATGAGCACATTCCCATCCCTATTGATTGCCAGAAAAAGGGATGGGATAAAGACACATAAAACTAATGACTATAAGTGGTAGTCCTCACTTCAATTCCAAAGCAAAATTATTGATAAGTAGGGGAAAGTGATGTTGCTTGCTATTGGGCTTTGATTTCGTCCCACTTTCATGAAAGTAAGCGTC
The DNA here is from genome assembly GCA_003142535.1 of Syntrophaceae bacterium. Taxonomy (GTDB): domain Bacteria; phylum Desulfobacterota; class Syntrophia; order Syntrophales; family Smithellaceae; genus Fen-1166. The sequence goes on along the minus strand of PLMQ01000039.1, from coordinate 52,129 downwards.
AATCGGATGAACCAAGAATAATGCCATAGATGGAAAATTCGGGATGCAATCAATGAAAGGTATGGCATTATTACACCATTTCGCTTTCAAAAGATAACGAGGCAGCGAGAAGGAGGTGCCGGAGGTCCACAGCGGCGGATTGAGGAAGCCGACGACGATGCNNAGCCAAAGAAAGCAAATTGGTATTACATATTTCGGGAAAGGATATACTCCGCCACGGCATTTAATTGATCTTTTTCCGGACAATCGCTGAAAATACTTAATTGTGATCGAGCTTCGCTAATGTATCTGGCTGCAATTTGCAGAGAATAATCAACACCTTTATATTTTTGAATTAAGCTGAAAATAAACTCAGTTGTATTTGTATTGTTCTCTTTGTCTGCTAACAAAAGCCCGGCTTTTTCGCGTTCTTCCCCTGAGCATTGTTTCAGCGCGAAAATAAGCGGCAGGGTCATCTTGCCTTCTTCCAGATCCTTGCCGATGGACTTGCCGAATTCCTGTTCCCTGGCCATATAATCGAGAGTGTCGTCGGTAATTTGGAAAGCCATGCCGATTTTGTAACCGAATTTTTTCAGTGCATCGATCTTCTCTACTGATGCGTTGCCCAAAATTGCTCCGCAGGCACAGGCGGCGGATATCAGCACAGCGGTCTTCTTTTCAATAATGGTGAAATATTCACCCTCGGTCAGATTCACATCGCCGCATTTCATGAGTTGAAAGACTTCACCCTCGGACATGATGTTGGTTATTTCGGACATTAATTTTAGAATAGCGATATTGCCGACTTCTGTCATCAGTGTGAAAGATTTGGAATAGAGAAAATCGCCTACCAGGACACTTGCGGCATTGCCCCAGATGTTGTTGGCGGAAGTTTTGCCGCGGCGGATGGTCGCCTGATCAATAACATCATCATGCAGCAGCGTAGCGGTATGGATGAATTCCATAACCGCGGCCATAGGAAAACGATGATCGCCGCGATAGCCGCAGAGCCCGGCACAAATTAACAAAAGCAGCGGTCGGAATCTTTTCCCGCCGCTGTCAATCAAATGATGGGCGACTTCAGGAATCAGCCGGACATCCGAAAAAATTTCTTTATCCAGAGTTGCATCAACTTTTTTCAGGTCGTCTTTATATGCGGCAAAAACATCTTGAATCTGCATGGGGAATTACCTTTTACCTTGGCCTAGCGGAAATTAATTAGAATATATGGGAAAGTGGAGCTGTTTGTCAAACAGGATTTATAAATGGATTTAATAATGCGTTGATTATTCCCTTCCAGTCATCCCCATAATCGATACGGTGATGAACATATATAGAATGTTTTGTACGGCATTCATTTAATATTTTCGAGAATAGCCACAACGCTCTGGACACAGCCCTTACAAACAGTGTTGCGCATATCTTTTTCCTTAAACTTGCTGTGTCCTTCTTTTGTAGTCAGATCACACCCATCAAGAAGCTGCCGGCAGATATAACTGCCATTCTTGGCGGCAAAGCACTCCATAAGCTCCCGCGTTTTCTGATATGTCAACTCGGTGGATTTTGAATCATCTTTGATTCCCCTGCCGTGCAGCATTCCCAAAACCAGGATACCGCCTGTGACAGCGCCACAGACTTCCTCTTTGCCCCCCATACCGGCACCCAGACCACCTGCAATCTTCAGGGCAGTATCTTCATTCAGGCCGCCAACTTCCCGAAAGGCATAAAATACGGATTGCGCACAACTGAATCCTTTCAAAAACATTTCCGTGGCGATAGCAGATTTATCAGACATATAAATCCTTTCCGAATATTTTCATATTAATCAGGGCATTACACCAAAAGCTATAAAAATTGCCTGATTAACGGAACGCTGAACCTTGCCGATCGTAGTTTGAGACCTTTGCACAACTGTATAAAACCACGAATTTTGTCATTCCGGTGAAAACCGGAATCCAGTATTATCAAGTGTTTCCTGGATACCGGCCTTCGCCGGTATGACGATTAGAGGGGTTGTGCAAAGCTCTCAGTTTGCCGTGTTTCGGCTAAGACAAAAAGATAAAATCAGCGCTACATCGCCAGCAATTTGTCCAGCGCAGAAATCGCCTTGGCTAAATTCTCCGGTTGCGTACCGCCGGCCTGCGCCATATCCGGCCTGCCGCCACCGCTACCACCGACAAGTGGCGCCAGTCCCTTGATAATATTTCCGGCATGATAGCGCGATCCCAAATCCTTGGTAACCATACATAAGAGCATGGCCTTATCACCGGCTTTTGCCCCCAGTAAAATAACGCCGGAACCGATTTTATCGCGCAGCTTGTCGCCGAAATCACGGAGCGTTTTGGCATCGGCTATGCTAACTTCCACTGCCAGCACTTTCACGCCGTTGATTTCCCTGACTTGACTGAGCAGATCGCCGGAATCTTTAGACGCCATCTTTCCCTTTAGTGCTTCAATTTCCTTTTCCAGTTCTTTAATATGCCGCAGCGATTTCTCTGCGCGCTCCGCTACCTCCAGCGGATTGGCTTTAAACAGAGCTGCTGCTTTTTTCAATTCTTCTTCTGACTGTTGAACATGCGCCAGCGCCTGCTTTCCCGTTACGGCTTCAATTCTGCGCACACCCGCGGCAATAGCCGATTCGTGTAATACTTTCAGCAAGCCGATTTCACCGGTCTGCTGCACATGCGTCCCGCCGCAGAGTTCCATACTCATCTCGCCCATCTTCACAATGCGGACAGTTGCACCGTATTTTTCATCGAATACCGCTGTTGCGCCAGTTTTAAGGGCATCTTCCAGAGCGCATATTTCCGTTGCTACCGGAACATTTTTCCTGATCATGTCGTTGGCCAGTGTTTCAATACGTTTCAGCTCTTCATCGGTAATTTTGGAAAAATGCGTAAAGTCAAAACGCAAACGCTCAGGATTCACCAAAGAGCCGGATTGTTTGATATGATCGCCCAGCACGGCTTTGAGCGCCGCCTGCAAAATATGCGTGCCGGAGTGGTTTGCCTGAATTGCTTTTCTTCTTTCTACATCAACGATCATACGCGCCGTATCGCCGACTTTTATTTTTCCCTTTTGGAGCAGGCCTTTATGTACAAAAAGTTTTCCTACAGGCTTTTTTGTATCCTGCACGGCAAAGGTAAAACCTTTCCCTTCCAGAAATCCGGCATCGCCAACCTGTCCGCCGGATTCGCCATAAAATGGCGTATTTTCGACAACGATCTCCGCTGAATCCCCTTCGGCCAACGTATCAACGTTTTTCCCGTTCACGATAATTGCTGATATTTTGGAATCCGCTTTGGTGATTCCTTCATAGCCGCAAAAGTCCGTAGCCATTCCTGAGCTCGATAATTTCAGATAGCATTCCGCGATTGCTTCCTCGCCGCTGCCCTTCCAGGCACCACGGGCTCTTACTCTTTCCTGTTCCATCTCGGCATTAAATCCATCCATGTCCAGCGTAAAGCCATCCCGCTTGACAATATCCGCCGTTAAATCTGTGGGGAAGCCGGAAGTACCGTAGAGTCCAAAAACCAACGAACCGGGGATAACATAAATTCCTTTTTTTTTCAGCGCGGCCGTTTCTTCCTGTAAAATGCGCAAACCGGCATCGAGCGTTTCCATGAACCGCTGCTCTTCATTGACTATAACTTTAGTAATGTAGGAAGCCTTTGATTCCAAATCAGGATAGACATTTTTCATCATACCGATGACAACTTCCGCACATTCATGCAGGAACGGTTTGTTAATTCCCAAGAGCTTGCCGTGACGTGCCGCCCGGCGCAAAATTCGCCGCAGAACGTAACCGCGGCCTTCATTACTGGGCATGATGCCATCACCGATTAAAAACGTAACCGCCCGGCTGTGATCGGCGATAACTCTGATTGATGTATCGTTATCGTCGTTTTTGCCGTAAGTCTTCTTGCTGATTTTTTCTACATGACGAATAATGCCGGTGAAAAAATCCGTATCATAATTGCTTTTGACGCCCTGAATAACCGCCGTGAGCCGCTCCAAACCCATTCCGGTATCAATATTCGGTTTGGGGAGCGGAGTTAACTTTCCTTTTTCATCGCGGTTAAACTGAGTAAAAACCAGATTCCAGATTTCGAGATAACGGTCACACCCGCAATCGAGGTCACATTCCGGCCTTCCACAGCCGATACCTTCGCCCTGATCGTAAATAATTTCGGAACACGGCCCGCAGGGGCCGGTTTCGCCCATCATCCAAAAATTGCTTTTTTCGCCCATGCGGACAATCCGTTCGGCGGGAACTTTCATTTTTTTATGCCAGATATTGTAGGCCTCATCATCCTCCTGAAAAACTGTAACCCAGAGCTTATCTTTGGGCAGATTGACCACTTCCGTCAGATATTCCCAACCCCACCTGATTGCTTCTTCTTTAAAATAATCGCCGAAGGAAAAATTACCGAGCATTTCAAAAAAGGTGTGATGGCGAGCGGTCACGCCGACATTCTCCAGGTCATTGTGCTTGCCGCCGGCACGCACACATTTCTGGCAGGATACCGCTTTAGTATAGCCTCTGTTTTCCAGGCCTAAAAAAGCATTCTTAAATTGCACCATTCCGGAATTTGTAAACATCAACGTCGGATCATCTTTCGGAATCAGGGATGAGCTGGCAACGCGGGTATGCCCCTTCCCCTCGAAATATTTTAAAAAACTTTCCCTGATTTCACTGCCCGTCTTCGCCATGAATATCTTCCTCCGGTATCTTTCCCAATTTATTTAGTATCAAGCCTGCCGGGAAGCCCCTGCCCAACAAGCTTTGAAAAATCTTTTTCTTTTCTTTCAGCCACCCTGGAATAGAGTTACGTTTGGCAGCATCAAACCCTTTATAAATCACTTCTTCAGTGTCATTCCAAGAAGCAAAGCGACGAGGAATCTTTAAGATATTTTCGTTCGCTTCGGAAAAAGATTTCTCCCTGCGGTCGAAATGACAAGCATCATCTATTTTTAAAGATTTTACTTTTTTCCCAATCAGAAGCGCCACTGCCGCTTCTTCCGGTATTTCGCTCCGTGCCGCGACAATTGCCGCCTCAATCAACTCTGCCGATACTCCTTTTTCCTGCAAACTGGCAATTATTTTCCTGTTTCCCCAGAGTTTATTGACTGCCAAATGACGCGCCCATTGGAAAGCAAAAGCAGCATCATCTAGATACTTCAATTCGCAAAGTTTTTCCAGCGCTTCTTTAATAACTGCCGCGGAAAAACCCTTCTGCCACAGCTTCTTTTCTATCTCTTTGGCACTGTGAGCACGCAGCGACAAATACCTGTAGGCTTTTTGCTGGGCATTATTTAGATTAAAATAATCAGCCGATTGAGTTGAATTAGCAGCGCCCTCAGCAGCAGACGTTTCCCGGTAGATTGCTTCGTTGAGCTTTTTCTTACCCGCGCCATACCTGCTTTGACGCTGCCCGGGGTAGCGCTTCACTTAAGCCTCTTCCTGATCTTTAACCTTTATGCCCATTTTCACCCGCACTTCATTTTCGACTTGTTTCATAATATCCGGGTTGTCTTTCAGGAAAATGCGCGAGTTATCACGGCCCTGACCCATTCTATCTCCCTTATAGGAATACCAGGCGCCGCTTTTTTCAATGATACCCTGATCAGCTGCCAAATCTAAGACATCGCCTTCGCGCGAAATGCCTTCACCAAAAATAATGTCGAATTCGGCTTCCCGGAAAGGAGGAGCCAGCTTGTTTTTAACCACTTTGACTTTTGTGCGGAAACCAGTCACCTCCTGGCCTGTTTTCAAAGATGTCATTTTCCGGATATCAAGCCGCTGTGAAGCGTAGAACTTCAAAGCATTGCCGCCGGTTGTTGTTTCGGGATTGCCGAAAAAGACGCCGATCTTCATGCGCAACTGATTGATAAAAATAACGGTGGTCTTGGATTTGCTGATGCTGCCGGTAAGCTTGCGCAAAGCCTGCGACATGAGCCGTGCCTGCAGGCCCATCTGGGCATCGCCCATTTCACCTTCCAATTCGGCTTTGGGAACTAAAGCGGCAACGGAGTCAACAACCAATACATCCAGCGCGCCGCTACGGACCAGCGTTTCGGCAATTTCCAGCGCCTGCTCGCCGGTATCCGGTTGCGAAATAAGAAGCTCATCAGTATTGACGCCGATTTTCTTGGCATAGGTTACGTCAAGCGCATGCTCGGCATCAATAAATGCGGCCAGGCCGTTGGCCTTCTGCGCCTCCGCCACAATATGCAGCGCCAGTGTAGTTTTACCGCCGGATTCCGGCCCGTATATTTCAATAACCCGGCCGCGCGGAACACCCATTGTTCCCAACGCTATATCCAGGCTCAGCGAACCGGTTGATATTGCCGGAACATCGGCAACCGGCTCACCGCCGCCCAGTCTCATGATCGAACCCTTGCCGAATTGCCTTTCGATCTGTGTTATGGCCAAATCAACCGCTTTGGATCTATCTAAATCTGCACACATAAAAAACCTCCGTCAAATTTTATTTCTGATATTTTACTTTATAAATTAATTTTAATTATTGCCCCGGCCATCAGCCAAAATCTTTAACGTTGTAAAATACAGCTTTCTCTCCCTTCTGGAAAGAAAAACCGTCTTCTGAACTCTGTATTTTGAACTTTGAACTATTTTTTTAAGCTACTTTCATCAGCCGCCCAGCGGAATTGTTTCCAGTCTTGTGTAAATCGCCCCCTGCGGTGTCAACTTGCTCTGAAACAATATTAATTCCGTTGCCCGGAATTCGCCTGCTGAAAAATTACTAATTTTTTTTGCCGCTTCTTCTAATCCTGCCGCACTCTGCGGAATTTTAATACGCGCTAAAGTCAGGTGCGCGCGAAACGGACGGTTTTCCCGCGGGAAACCGAGCGTCTCAAAATCAGCTTCCAGCTTAGTTTGCAGCAATGTCAATCTTTCCGTATCGCCGGTTGTTCCCACCCAGAGCACGCGCGGCCTTCGCCAATCAGGGAAAACTCCGAGTTTCTCCACTTTGAGCAGCAGCGGCGCCACACTTGCCGCCTGCTTTTTTACCGCACTGCCGATATTTTCTACATCGGCAGTGCTGATATCGCCAAAAAACTTTAGCGTCAGATGATTGGCCTGCGGGCGCGTCCAGCTTAACTTTCCCGCTATTTCTCTTTTTAATTTCTCCTGCAGGCGCGCGACGGCATCCAGAATATTTTCCGGCGGTTCAATCGCTAAAAAAGCGCGTATGTTTTTTTCCGTATCCAATTTTACGCCTCACCCCGTAAATATCTTTTTAACATCAGCAAGGCCGCCTGCGAGAAAAGCATTTTATTTCGCTTTCTATCCCAGCGGAAAACATGATGGCGGCAAATCGTTTTTGTTTTATCGCTCAAAGCCAGATAAACAGTGCCGACGGGTTTTTCTGTGCTTCCTCCGGTAGGCCCAGCAATGCCTGTAGAAGCTAATCCTAAGTCGGTGCCGGCAAGTTTGCGTACGCCTTCAGCCATCAACTTTGCCGTCTCTTCGCTCACCGCGCCGTGCTTTTCAATTATCTGAGCCGGAACACCGAGCAAACTTATTTTGGCAGCGTTACTGTAAGTAACTGCCGCACGTTCCAAATATTCGGAACTGCCGGCAATATCGGTCAGGCGGCTGGTAATCAAACCGCCAGTGCAGGATTCAGCCACGGCAATTGTCAGTTTTTTTTCTTTTAATAAACCTGCGACAATTTCTTCCAGCGTTTCCTCGCCGTAGGAAAAAATATATTTATTCAAACGGGCACTGACTTCATCCTTAGCGATCTTAAGTTTATTCTGAGCTTCCTCCAAAGTATTCTGGCGTGACACCAACACGAGGTGATTTTCCGGGAACACCGGATAAAAGCCGATATTCACACCTAATGCGGCAAAGTCAATATCCATCAGGCTTTTATCCACAGCCGCTTCGGAAAGCCCGAAAGTTTTGATGGTCTGTTTGGCAATGAATTGATCGTTTTGCGGAAATTCCCGTCGCAAAATCGGCAGAACACCTTCGGGCAGCATTTTTTGAGTTTCCCAAGGCACACCGGGAATGACAAAAATCAATTTCCCTTTGGCTTTAAGGGTAAAGCCTGCTGCTGTTCCCACATTGTTGGGAATGATTTCCGCGCCCTGCGGAAACATCGCTTGTTTGGCGTTATTTTCTATCCAGACCAGATTACGGGCAGTAAAAATTTCTTTAATATGATTCAAAACATTTTCATCGGTAAATAAAGGAAGGCCAAATGCCTGGGCAATTGCTTCCGTAGTTATATCATCGGCAGTCGGCCCCAGGCCGCCCGTACAGATTACCACATCGGCCAAAGCCAGCAGATAATTTAAACGGCTTTTGATGGAATCAAAATTATCTTCCACCGACATCATTGCTTCCACCCGCCAGCCCTGCAGGTTAATTTCGCGAGCGATAAAAGACGAATTGGTATCGGCAATCCGCCCGCTCATTAGTTCATTGCCGATGGTCAAAATAGCTATTCTCATATCACCCCACATGTAACTAAAATAATCATTATTAAACCCGCATAAATTCCGGCGCCAACATCGTCCAACACAACGCCCCACCCGCCCGGAAGTTTCTGCAACCTGTGCAAAGGAAAAGGTTTTAAAATATCAAAAGCCCTAAACAGGACAAACGCCAGACAGAGGTGCAGGATAGTAATTGCCACCGGCAGCATAGCCACCTGAAAACCGATAATCTCATCAATAACTATGCGCTGGTCATCTTTTTTCCGATAAATTTTTTCCGCGCGCCCGGCAACATAAATTGATAAAGCCGCGAGGATGCAAACAACCAGCAGGCGCAATGACCAGGAAAGAGGCAGACCCAGAAGGCAAACCGGGATACCAACCAAAGTGCCGAAGGTGCCGGGGGCAACCGGCAGCAAACCGGTACCAAAACCGCTAGCCAGAAATTTGATTACCTTTTCGTTCAAAACCCCTCTCCCAACACTAAAATACTGAAATTATCGCCTATTTTCAGGCTGTTAAGTTTGCGCAAGGTAGCTTCTTTTTATTTATGTGTCAAACTTTTTTAGCACCCTATTTAATAGCAGCGAATAATTCTCTCGCTTAAATTTCCCCGCCTCACACTGCGTTTTTGAAATTAGAGTCTCATTAAAAATATCTTGACAATAGAACGATCGTTCTATATCATAGATTATATGAAAGTCAAGCGAACTTTAGAGGATGTGGAAAAAATAATTACCGCCTTTTTCCGGGAAAACAGGCGGATGCCATCTTATTCGGAAATGGCTGATATTATTGGTGTCCGCTCTAAAAGTGTTGTTGACTTCTGGGTGAAAAAACTGATCGCCGCAGGGCTTCTGCAAAAAGACGCCAGGGGATTTTTAGCTCCGCCACGTTTGTCACTGGCGCTGCCCCTGGCTGGAGAAGTTTGCGCCGGGTTTCCCTCTCCGGCGGAAGAAGAGCTGCGGGACATTATTTCCTTCGATGAATACCTCGTGACGCATCCGGAAACATCTTTTTTGCTTTCCGTCACCGGCGATTCCATGATTGGCGAAGGAATAATGGAAAAGGATCTGGTAATTGTCGAGCGGGGACGGGAACCCAAAAACGGCGATATAATTTTGGCCGAAGTGGACGGCAACTGGACAATGAAGTATTTCTGCAAAAAAGGAAAAACTGTGACACTGGAGGCGGCCAATCCCAAGTATCCGCCGATCATCCCGCAATCCGAACTGCGCATCGCCGGTGTGATTACCGCAGTTGTGAGAAAATATCACAAGTAGTATTTTTCAGAACATGAATAGCGGAGGGCAACTTATATGCAGAGTAAAATTGCTTTTTTTGAAAATACCTTTGAAGCAAAAGCGTCAGGCGGGCTGAAGATATTCCGGCCCATAAAACCAATCCGGGAATTCCGGAGGTTCATTGAATGCAGCGATTGGGATGAACGTATGCTGAAATATGAAAAATACATTAACCTGTTTTCCGGGGGCATTATTGTCGCAGCGGCTGTTTTTTTCATCCCTGTTTGTATATCCATTCTGATTCGCTAAACCTGCTTTATACAATTACTTTATGAGCGAACAATTATTCAGTCTCCATTCCTGGCCACGAGCAATCCTTCATGTTGATGGTGACGCTTTTTTCACTTCCTGTGAGGAGACAATTCATCCCGAACTTCGCGGCAAGCCGCTGGTTACCGGTGGGGAACGCGGCATTGTTGCCTGCGCCAGCTATCCTGCCAAAAGGATGGGAATCAAGCGCGCCGTTCCGCTGCACGAGGCGCGGCAAATCTGTCCGGAGCTGATTATCCTGCCTTCCGATTACGAAACCTACAGTTTGTTTTCCCGGCGGATGTTCGGAATCATGCGTCGTTTTACGCCCGACGTCGAGGAGTATTCCATTGACGAGGCTTTCGCCGATATCACCGGCATGCGCCGCTCCCTGCACTCATCATACGAAGAAATAATCATCCAGATGAAAAGAGAAATCGAAAGGGAACTCGGCATCACAGTTTCCGTGGGCTTGAGCATCACCAAAGTACTGGCGAAAGTCGCCTCCAAACACCAGAAACCGGCGGGAATGACAGTAATCAAAGGAAGAGCTATTGCGGAATACCTGCGCAATCTGCCTGTGGAAAAAATCTGGGGAATAGGCTTGGCCACAACCAATTATCTGGCGAAAATGGGCATTCACTACGCGCTGGAGTTCGCCCAATTACCAGAAAAAACAGTGCTGCAAAAATTCACTAAACCCGGCATGGAAATCTGGCAGGAGTTGCGCGGCAAATCAGTTTACCCCGTAACAGCCGAAGATAAGAGTTCCTACGCCTCGATCAGCAAAACAAAAACTTTTGCCCCGGCGACATCCGATGCCTCATACCTTTTCGCGCAACTGATGCGGAACATGGAATCCGCCTGTATCAAGGCAAGGCGCTATTTATTGGCGCCGCATAAAATAGTTGTGTTTTTGAAGAAAAACAATTTTGATACGGCAGGAAGCGAGGCCGTGCTTTCGCGCCCCTGTGCCTGCCCACTGGAATTCTCCGGCATTATTCGCGAGCTTTTCGATGTTTGCTACCGGCCGCAGAATATTTACCGCGCCACTGGAGTAATCCTGCTTAATCTTGCGCCGGATACCAACACTCAATACACTCTTTTTGACGACCCACCGCAGGCGGAAAAAATAAAAGAACTCTACAATGTTGCCGATGAGTTGGGGAAAAAATTCGGCAAGCATACGTTGTATCTGGGCAGCTCCCATCCTATTGAACAATTGGGCAAGGGCAGACGGGGTTCGCCCACCGTGCGCGATCAGACCCGCCTGAAAGGCGAAACCCGCCGCCGCCATCTGGGCCTGCCGCTGATTCATGTAAAGACTCAATCCTGAAATTTAGTTATTGCGGCGGATAACCTTAATCCCACCAGAGCTCAGCGCCTGACGAGCATCCGCAATATCGAGTACCAATATGATATAATGTGCAATAGGACAGCAAAAATATCATTATCTTTAGTGTTTACAATTCATTTCATTAAAGCATTTCCAATAATTTTCTCGGTTTCCGCTGCATTGCTATTTAGGTGAGATTTTGATAGTAATTTGCATAGAATTACAATCACAAATGTTTTACAATTAGTTCCGCATATTAACGGTCTTTTCTAGAATATAAAGTTAAGGAGACCAGCATGAAAGAAACGATTAAAACTGACCGGCGGGAATTTTTGAAGAAAGGGCTCTCGCTGGGGCTGGTTGCGGGCGGATCGCTTATTCTCGGCAAAACGGATCTGCTTTTTGCCAAAGAGGCAGTGGCAGGCAAACCCGATCTTGTTGCCATCAAGAACGGCGAACCGGACGCAATGTTTAAGAAAGCCATTACGCTCATGGGCGGAATGAATCAATTTGTTAAAAAAGGGCAGACAGTCGCAGTTAAACCGAATATGGGGTTTCCCCGCCTACCGGAAGTCGGCGCTACCACCAATCCATTATTAGTTAAAACCATTATCGAACATTGCTATCAGGCCGGAGCTAAAAAAGTATATGTCTTTGATAACGTTGTCATGCCCACATCCAGCAATGCCCGAAATTGCTATAAGTTAAGCGGCATTGAGGACGCCGCCAAAGCCGCCGGAGCGCTGGTGGTTCCGGCTGATGATTTCAGCTACAGAGAAGTGAAAATACCACACGCAAAAATACTGAAATCTGTAAAGGTTCATGAATTAATCCTGGACTCTGATGTATTTATTAACGTACCGGTTTTAAAACATCACGGCTCTACCCACCTTTCCATCGCCATGAAAAATTTGATGGGTATTGTCCAAAACAGGATGGAATATCACATGACCGGCTTGGATCAGTGCATTGCCGATTTTTGCCTGCATTGCCGGCCTGACCTCAATATAGTGGATGCTTACCGTGTTCTCATGAGCCATGGACCTTCCGGCCCCCGGGACGGAAGCCCAGCCGAAGTTGAAATGAAGAAAACGTTGCTTATGTCGCGCGACATTGTGGCAATTGACGCGGCAGCAGCAAAGATATTCGGCAGCAAGCCGGAAGATATAAAATACATAAAATTCGGCCATGAACACAAAATCGGGAACATGAATTTGCACGAATTGAAAATTGTGACTTATGCCATGTGAGGCGAGCTCTATTGAATCAGGTTAAAATCCGCATCATCGTTTCTTCATTCGTATTCATCTTGTTTGTATTGCTTTTTCTGGGGACAGAAAAGGTATCCGTGTTTCTGGCCAAGATATTATTGCCTTTACAATTCGTGCCTGCTTTGATCAGCGTTATAACAAAACCGGAAGTCCTGATTGTATCCGGTTTTGTTTTCATAATAATTGTCAGCATCGTCCTGGGCCGAGTTTATTGCTCGTTTCTTTGCCCGCTGGGAGCGCTGCAGGATTTCTTTATCGCCTTATCGCGCAGGATCGGATGGCAGCACAAATATAATTTTCAGAAATCTCATAACGTGATTAGATATTCCATCCTCGGATTGACATTTATAACCGTCCTGCTGGGATCGCTCGCCTTACTTAATCTTCTTGATCCTTTTAGCCTTTTTGGCCGAATAATCTCCCATCTTGGCGAACCATTGACGGTAGGAATAAATAAAGCTGTTGCCGGCATATTAAAATATTTTAATATTTATCTGTTTAATAAAAACATGTTCTTTTTACCATTTTCCGTCCTCGGAATAACTGCAGGTTTTTTTATCCTGATTTTATTTATGTCCATGAGATACGGCCGCCTTTACTGCAACACAATATGTCCCGTGGGAACATTGCTGGGGCTTCTTTCACGGGTATCTGTTTTCAAATTTGCCATTGATTCCACCAATTGCAATGAGTGTCGCCAATGTGAAAGGGTATGCAAGGCCGGGTGTATTTATTCCCAAAATGCAACTATTGATCAAAGCAGATGTATTAGCTGTTTTAACTGTCTTCATGCTTGTCCGCAAAAAACAATAAGCTATCGTCCTTCTTTTGTAGCGGCAGATGACAAAGATTGGCTGCCCGCGCGCAGAACATTTATTTTTGGTTCTGTTGCTGCTGTCGGCTCGGTATTATTAGCCCTGAATTCCAATGTTCGCAACTTTTTCAGTAATTATTCAGCCAAAGGCGGCCTGCCCATCACCCCTCCGGGTTCGCTGAGCGTTTCTCGTTTTACCAACACATGCAGCGCCTGTCATTTGTGCGTAAGCATCTGTCCGACTAAAGTTATTACTCCGGCTTTTGCTGCCTATGGAATCTCCGGTTTTATGCAGCCGAAAATGGATTACGAAAAAGGCTTTTGCGATTACGAATGCAATGTCTGCGGCAAAGTATGCCCGACAGGAGCTATCATGCCTATTGCTCTTGCCGAGAAAAAACTGACCCAACTCGGACTGGCCGATCTGCAGAAGGATAAATGCATTGTCTATACGAAAAACGAAAATTGCGGGGCGTGTCTCGAGGTCTGCCCGACTCATACTCTTTATTCGATCAATAAAAACAACATCCTCTATCCGGAAACAGATACGCAATACTGTATCGGCTGCGGCGCCTGTGAAAAGGCCTGTCCTACCGATCCCAAATCCATCGTCGTTCATGCCAACCCGATTCATAAAAAAGCAGCAAAATATATTGATCGCCCAGAAACAGCTTCGCAAAAAAAAGGGGAAGACAAAAGCTTCCCCTTCTAATAATTGTTTCAGGTTATATCGTTTCGCTTAATTTTTTATGCTCCGGATAAAGGACAGGTAGGCATCAGCGGTTTCCTGTATTTTTTCAATCATCGGAATATGTCCACAATCTTTGATAATAACGGTCTGATGATTTCTCAAACCTTTTTCAAAAACAGGCACGCTGGAAATATCGATGATTTTATCTTGATCACCCCAGAGGATTAAAGCAGGAGCCTTGATTTTCGGTAAATCTTTTTCCAGCGAATGAAGATCGTCCTTAAAATCATTGGCTACTTTTTCATTGAAGCTCTTATTGGCCAGACCTTCCTTAATAAACATTTTTTTAAAAGGGTATGGCAAAAAGGGAGGTTTAGCAAATGCCCATCCCATCAACCGCGGCAAATCTTTTTCATCTTTTAACACAAGAGGGTTTTCGCCCTTCGACCGAAGTTTCGAGAATTCGCTTAGCTGCAAGGGTTTAACTCCGGCAGCATCAAATAAACCTAGGCTTATAACTTCCGCGGGATAACTTACAGCATAAGCACCGGAAAACAAGCCACCCATGGAATTGCCGGCAATGTGAAATCTGTTTATTTTAATGGCAGCGGCAAATTTATGGAGTCTCTCTACTTGACTTGTTTCATCATATTTTGCACTCAGCAGCCTTGTGCTTTCCCCGAAGCCCGGAATATCAGGAATTACAACATGATAGTCTTTTGTCAGCTTAGCTGCAAATCGCGTCCAGTTGTCCTTATTTGCTGCATAACCATGCAAGAGCAGGATTGTGACACCTTTGCCACCCTCCAGATAAACGATGTTATGGTCATCAATTTTTATTTCCTTTTTCGTTAAGCCGGCTTTGCTTCTTCCGTAATCAACAATATATTTTGCCATCTTTTCGGGAAAAGCATAATAAGCACCGACGGCAGCAACAATAACCACCAATATTGCAATTAAAATCTTTTTCATATTGACACCCTCCTTACATAAAGGTAATTAGACTAAAAGCTGAAGCATGGGATTCCTGATTCCTTAAGTCTAAACGCCTTCAGCCTAAATGACCTTTGTATTTATAACATTAAATTATGGACATTATCATCTACTTTGTTGATTTTTTTATTCATCTGGATAAATACGTACCGGTAATTATCCAGAGCTTCGGTATATGGGCTTATGTACTGGTGTTTTTGGCAATTTTTTGCGAGACTGGCCTGGTGGTAACGCCGATCCTGCCTGGCGATTCACTTCTTTTTGCCTTAGGCAGTTTTGCTGCTATTGGAGCATTGAATATCGAAGTCTTACTGATTTTACTTTGCATAGCCGCAATTGCTGGAGATACGGTAAATTACGCTATCGGCCATTTTATCGGCCCAAAAGTTTTTCACTTTGAAGATTCACGTTTTTTCAAAAAAAAGTATCTTGAACGAACCCATCAGTTTTATGAAAAGCACGGCGGCAAAACAATTATCATCGCGCGTTTCATGCCCATCATCCGCACCTTTGCCCCCTTTGTGGCCGGCATCGGCGCGATGAGCTATTCCCACTTTATCTTATATAATATCGTAGGCGGGATTGCCTGGGTGTGCCTATTTCTCCTCGGCGGCTATTTTTTCGGAAACATTCCTGTAGTAAAAAATAATTTTACACTGGTAATTATTGCCATTGTTATCTTATCTGTAACGCCGGGATTTATTGAATACTGGCGTCAGAAGCGCAAGTCAACTAAAGTATAATGCCGATTAATTTTCCGGTTGAGAACAGGACTCCGGCATTTCTTAAACATATTTGACAATATTGCTTGACGCTTCCCGGCATTTTTCCTATTGTCCTGCTGTGAGGTTCTTGGTGTAGTTATGATTGAAACCCTGATTAACAATTTACATTTATACTTGCAGGAATCAATTGTCCTGGCATTTCTGGCCGCCTATATCGGCGGGATTGCGGTGGGATTTACTCCCTGCACCTATCCGCTTATTCCTATAACAGTGGGATTTATCGGCGCCCAGGGTTCAACATCCAAACTCCGCGGATTTTTACTGGCGCTTTTTTTTGTATCAGGTATGGCGCTGACCTACGCGCTTATGGGAGCCATAGCTGTTTTATCCGGCAAACTTTTCGGGCAATTGCAGACCACTCCCTGGACATATTTCATCATGGCCAACTTATGCATATTTATGGGATTATCCCTGCTGGACGTATTTACAATTTCTCTTCCCATCCCGCAAAAGCTGTTGCAATATCAGGGTAACACAAACAAAAAAGGATTTTTCAGCAGCTTTTTAATCGGCGCTACCTCGGGCATTATTATCGGCCCCTGCACAGCGCCGGTACTCGGTGTTTTATTGGGCTATGTCGCCTTGCGTACGAATTTAATTATGGGCATGGGCCTGCTTTTTGTTTTCGCCTTCGGCATGGGAACTTTACTGATTATTGCCGGAACCTTTGCCGGATTGATTGCCGCCCTGCCCCGTTCCGGCAAATGGATGGCTCATCTGACCCATGTTTTTGGCGTGATATTGATTGGCGCGGGCGAATATTTCCTGTATACTGCCGGAACACTGACAAACTAACCGTTGAGGGTTTAATGAATAAAAAAATAAAGATATTAGTTATATTGTTGAGCGTGTTTATCTGTTCCCTGTCGGGTATGTCTTTCGGACAATTTATAACCAACGCGCCTTTTAAGCCCGAAATTGCACCGGACTTCACGCTGAAAGACCTGCAGGGAAATAAATTCGGATTGCATAAGCAGATAGGAAAACCGGTGTTGCTTTTTTTCGGCACAACCTGGTGCCCCACTTGCCGCAGTGAAATACCGGCCTACAAGGAAATCTATAAAAACTATTCCCCGCGAGGATTAACGGTCGTTTATATCAATATTATGGAACCGGTGGCAAAAGTTACGAGGTTTGTAAAAGCTAACGCGTTGCCTTACAGGATTCTTCTCGATGAAGATGGCAGCGTCGCCGAAAGTTTCGGCATTGTCGGCGTACCCACATTAATTCTACTGGATAAGGAAGGGAGATTGATCAAGGCAAGCCATAGCACAGCGGACTTGCCGCTGAATAAACTTTTTCCTGCAGCAAAATAGAGCATAATTAGTCAGTTATGATTTCTTAAATTGATCTGTCTTGCCGATATACTATACAAAGCATTCCATAAATATCTCGCATGAACCAAGGCGCTCGACTTCAAGGCATATACTGGCTTATATCCGTGAAAATATTGTTTCTTGCGTAACCTGTTGATGATTAACCGCATCTTGAGCAGAAAAATTGAAAGACTAAAAAGTCAATCTGTGATAGAGGTAAAACTTGAATCCCGCGGTGCGGGATAGTGAAACTTATGACACAACAAAATTGGCTGCAAAATTTAACTAAATCGAAAAAAGATCGCTGGATAGGCGGTGTCTGCGGCGGCC
This sequence comes from Syntrophaceae bacterium, assembly GCA_003142535.1. Lineage (GTDB taxonomy): Bacteria > Desulfobacterota > Syntrophia > Syntrophales > Smithellaceae > Fen-1166. The sequence continues at coordinate 34,589 of PLMQ01000039.1, read as the reverse complement.
TGGGTAAACATACACCCGTGCCCGCTTGGACCTGGCGCCTGCTGTTTATATTATTTTTCTTTATTTGGGGCACAGGTTTAATCTTTTACATTCTCCTCTGGATTTTTGTTCCGGATCAGCCAAAGACGACAGGCGTATAAAATTAAAATGGCTGCATAAAAAGCTCACAAAACGGAAATGATGAAAGTTAGTTTTTTATACAACTTAAGAAGAGGCTTTTTTTGTTACGAATTAAAGTAGGAAATCTGGCAATAGATAAACTCCGGCCGGAGATCATAAAGTATCAATACCCCCTGCTATTTATTCACGGCGCAGGCGGCACAAGCGAATATCTGCGAAATTATCTTCTGTTCTTTGCCCATGCCGGATGGAAAAGCTATGCCATTAACCTGCGCGGTCATCATCCTTCTGATCGCGAATCTACCCTGGCACAGGTCACCATTGAAAATTACGTTGAGGATGTGGAACGGGTAATAAGAGTTCTGGGCATCGAAGATTGTGCTCTGATCGGGCATAGCATGGGCGGACTTATCGCCCAGAAAACAGCTATGCATGTCCATTCCGTAAAGGCGCTAATTACTATCGCCAGCGCTCCGCCACAAGGCGTTGCTCTAGAAATAAAAAACGATCTGCCCTATTCGGGAACACTGTTAAAATCCATGTGGGGTATGCTGAATATGAAGCCAGTTAAAGCGACTTATTTCATGGCGGAAAAAACATTACTCAACAATATCGAAGAAAAAGAAAGAAAGAATATTTTTTCCATGTTTGTTGCCGAATCATTAGTTGTCGGTTATCAGGTTGCACAGGGAGTGTTCGTTGATCCGGATAAAATTCAATGCCCCAAACTGGTTATCGGCTGTCAGAAAGATGCTATGGCGCTTATTTCCATGCAGGAAAAATTAGCTGAATTTTTGCACGCCGACTTCATCTCTTATAAACAATTCGCCCATCTGCCGATGCTGGAAAAAGGCTGGGAGAAATCGGCCAACGATATAGCTAAATGGCTGAAAACTAACATACCGGAATAGCTGGAAAGGATTTTTTATGAAGCTGCAAGATGATATTTATATTTATGAATGGAAGAACTATTTCGATAATAACTGTAACAGCTACTATATTGGCGGCTCAGTCCAGGCGCTTATTGATCCGGGACTTACCCGCTATTTGCCCGATCTGCTCAACCAAATGTCCGCCGACAGCATTAAGAAAGAAAATATCCGTTACATAATCAATACTCACTCACATCCCGACCATCTTCAGGGTTCCGAGCTATTCGATACGGAGAAAGTAAAAATTGCTCTGCATAATAAGGAATTGGACTTTCTCAAAGGAGTCGGCGGTGAACTTTACGGGCTCTTCGGAATCACCGTTCCGCAAATGCAAATTAATTTTCCGCTCGAGGAAGGCGGCATTACCTTAGGTGACCAGAAGTTTAAAGTCATTCTCACACCCGGCCATTCCCCCGGTTCCATTGCCCTTTACTGGCCTGAGAAAAAAGCCCTGTTTAGCGGCGATGTAATTTTTGACCAAAACGTCGGCCGCACGGATTTCCCCGGCGGCAACGGCGCTTTGTTAAAAAAGAGCATCATCACACTTTCCCAACTTGATCTGGAGTTGCTTTTTCCGGGACACATGGGTATTGTGGAAGGGCGAGAAAAAATTCAGGATAATTTTAATATAATTATCCAAAACATCTTCCCCTATATTTAGGCAGTAATCTTTTTGGAGAGGATTAATCACCATGGCCAATGAAGTAAATAAAGTTATTTACTCCATGATCGGAGTAAGTAAAATCTATGATAAAAAGCCGGTGCTCAAAGACATTTATCTGTCTTATTTTTATGGAGCCAAAATCGGCGTTCTGGGACTCAACGGCTCCGGTAAGAGTTCCCTTTTAAAAATATTAGCGGGTGTGGACACCGATTTTCTCGGCAAGACAATTCTTTCTACGGGATACACCGTAGGCTATCTGGAACAGGAACCGCGTCTCGATGAAACAAGAACCGTAAAATCAATAGTCGAGGAAGGCGTGCAAAGCACGATAGACCTCATCAACGAATACAATAAAATCAACGAGAAGTTTGCCGAGCCCATGTCCGACGACGATATGGCCAAATTGTGCGACAAGCAGGCCGCCGTTCAGGAAAAGCTTGATGTCCTCAATGCGTGGGATATTGATTCCCGCCTGGAAATGGCGATGGAAGCCCTGCGCTGTCCGCCGGGCGATACGCAAGTTAAAGTCCTTTCCGGCGGAGAAAAACGCCGCGTCGCTCTCTGCCGGCTGTTATTACAAAATCCGGATATTTTACTTCTGGATGAACCGACCAATCACCTGGATGCCGAATCCGTAGCCTGGCTGGAGCATCACTTACAACAATATGCGGGGACAGTCATTGCCATCACTCATGACCGCTATTTTCTGGATAATGTGGCCGGCTGGATTCTGGAACTCGATCGCGGCGCAGGCATACCGTGGCAGGGCAATTATTCTTCCTGGCTGGAGCAAAAACAAAACCGGCTGAAGACTGAAGAAAAAGTCGAAGGGGAAAGAATTAAAACGCTCGAGCGCGAATTGGAATGGATCAGAATGTCGCCTAAAGGCCGCCATGCCAAATCCAAAGCGCGTATTAAAGCATACGAGGAGATGCTGGGACAGAATCAGGAAAAAGAATCCAAAACTCACGAAATCTTTATCGCCCCCGGCCCGCGTCTGGGAGATCTGGTTATTGAAGCGCAAAATGTCAGCAAAGCCTTCGGCGATAAATTACTCATGGACGGCATGTCTTTCGCGTTGCCGCCGGGCGGTATTGTCGGTGTTATCGGCCCCAACGGCGCCGGCAAAAGCACCCTTTTTAAAATGATTACCGGACAGGAAAAACCTGATTCCGGAACATTCCGCATCGGCGATACGGTAAAGTTGGCCTACGTTGACCAGAGCCGCGATACACTTGATCCGAATAAATCCATCTGGGAAATAATTTCCGATGGACAGGATATCATCGCAATTGGCTCCAGACAGGTAAATTCGCGTGCCTATGTTTCACGCTTTAATTTTTCGGGAACCGACCAGCAAAAGAAAGTGGGAAATCTTTCCGGAGGCGAGCGCAATCGCGTGCACCTGGCCAGAACGCTCAAGGAAGGAGCCAACGTTATTCTGCTGGATGAGCCGACAAATGATCTGGATATCAAAACACTGCGCGCGCTGGAAGATGCGCTGGAGAACTTTGCCGGCTGCGCTGTCGTCATCAGTCATGATCGCTGGTTTTTAGATAGAATCTGTACGCACATTCTGGCTTTTGAAGGAGAAAGCAAGACCGTCTGGTTTGACGGCAACTATTCGGAATACGAGACAGACCGGAAAAATCGTCTGGGGGCCGCAGCCAGCCAGCCGCATCGCATCAAATACCGCCAGTTAACGCGAATATAGATGCACGTCATTGAAGCCTGTAAAGCACGGGTGCTTTCACCAAAATTATCCGGCTTTTTCCGGATCCATCATTATTGTAAAGCAGAATCAAGGGTATGAACCCCAAAGCAAGCTTTGGAAACATATTCCTAAACTCGCTTTGGGGTATTATACCCCTGCTAACACGGGGTAATTCGACCAGCTAACTTCAGCTTGTGACCTTTAGGTTACGCACTTTGTTTCTGAAGTTTGGGTCTCATTACCCTCCGCTGTGCGGGATAATTCGACCAGCAAGCTTCAGCTTGTGACCTTTAGGTTATACGCTTTGCTTTCGGAATAGGAGTTTCAACAAGAAACAATATTTGACAAAGATGTCCACGCGCCGTAAGCTATGCAAATTGTTTCGGACTTACATTCATATTTTAAGGAGGTAACTATGAGAAAAAGAACCTCTACATATTTTGTTTATCCTTTTATTTTTTTGGCAATTATTTCACTCTGTTGTTGTTATCAGGCATCGCAGGAACCTACTTTTGATTTAATAATCAAAGGCGGCCGGATTTATGATGGAACCTCCGCCAAACCGCGTATAGCCGATATTGGTATCAAAGGCGATAAAATCGCCGCCATCGGCACATTCGGAGGTCAGTCCACAAAAATAATTGACGCCGGGGGATTAATTGTAACTCCCGGTTTTATTGATGTTCATTCGCATACCGATCTTATTCTTCAGGAAAAAGGCATTTGGCGTGTTGTTGCTTATATCAAACCCAGTATTAATGGAAATCATAATTATCTCTATCAGGGCGTAACAACTATTATCACCGGCAATTGCGGCAGAGGCTATACCAATACCGCGAAATGGCTGGGCTGGGTGGATTCTCTCAAATTCGGCACTAATGTTTACCACCTTGTCCCTGTCGGCGCTGTCCGCGAAGAACTGTTTGGCCGGCAGTTTGCGGCCATAGATGAAAAGCAAAAAGAAAAATTGAAAAAGAGACTGGTGAAGGAAGTGGAAAACGGCGCGCTGGGATTATCTTTTGATCTTTCCCGGAAGCCCGATTCATTATTCAGCAAAGAAGAACTGGCGGATATCGCCCGTAGCGTAATGCCCTACGGCGGCATCATCGCTCTCAATCTGCGCGGCAATTCCGGCGAGCTCGACAAAGAAGGAAATCCCGAGATTATCCGTTCCCTGCAAGAAGCAATTGAAGTGGGCAGGCTCTCCGGTGCACCTATCGAGATATCCAATTTGGAATTGAAGGCACCCTGGAAAAATTTAAGTTATGACCAGCTCAGCAAAGTGATGCGTGATGCCCGCGAGGCAGGAATTGCTATTAGTGCCGATCAAACTCCCTACGATACCGATTACGGCTCCTTAACAGATTTTCTGCCTGCCGAATATATCAGCAATGGCGAAATGAAAAAGGAATACAAAACCCTGACCGGCAACGCTTCAGTAATAAAAGCAATTGATAATATGTTCCAAAACATCGGGCCGGAAAAGTTTTTAATTATACAATATCCGGCCGTGAGAGCGTATGAAGGCAAGACAATCCAACAGATTGCCATCTTTGAAGGGAAAAACCCGGCACAGTGTTATTGGGAAATGGCTGTAAAAAATACTCCGCCGGTGGCCGCCGTAACCGATTCCAGCGATCGTTTTGCCAGAAAGATCATGCCCAGCGAGCTTATCTTCACCGCTTCCGAAGGAATAGCTTATGTAAATGACACTGTCTGGCCTCATCCCGATTACTGGGGTGCATTTCCGCGCAAACTGCGCAAATACGCTCTGGAAGATAAAATCGTTCACCTCAATGATGCCATCCGCTCTATGACATCGTTACCTGCGGAAAAATTTAATCTCAAAGGCCGCGGGCACATTGCTGTCGGCAACTTTGCCGATATCGCCGTCATTGATTTAATGAAAATCAAAGATAAGGCGACGTTTATGAAGCCGGAACAATATGCCGAAGGCGTGGAGTATCTTGTAGTCAATGGCATAGTCTGTCTGGAAAAGGGGAAAATAACCGGCAAGAAAGGCGGCCGCGCGCTGAAGAGAATTTAGTGCGGCGTTTTTTGCCAGTTACTTACTGGCGGCATAAATAGAACAGGTGAGAGAACATGACATTTCAACGCTCCTGGAACGGAACATACGAAAAGCCGGATAATCTGGTAGAATCATTTGAAAATGCATTCAATAAATTTTCCAATAATAAATTTCTGGGAACAAAAAACAAATCCGGCGTTTATGAATGGGTTACCTACAGACGGGTAGGTGAGCGCGTTAATGCCGCACGGGCGGGGCTTGCCGCGATCGGTGTGGGAAAGAATGACGCCGTGGGGATTATTGCCGGCAACCGGGTGGAATGGGTCGTTTGTGCATTTGCTACTTACGGACTGGCCGCACGTTTTGTGCCCATGTATGAAAAGGAATTGCTCTCCGTCTGGCGTTACATCATCCGTGATGCGGAGATTAAAGTTCTTTTTGTATCAACCGGAGAAATTTATGAGAAGCTGAAAAATCTTCCCCGGGAAATACCCTCATTAAAGCATGTTATTCTTATTGAAGGAGAAGGAGAAAACACCCTCGCGGCTTTGGAAAATAAAGGCAGACAGCATCCAATCCCCGCGGTTTATCCTTCGTGTAACGATATCGCCGTTTTGATATACACGAGCGGGACAACGGGTGAACCCAAAGGTACTCTCCTTTCTCATGGGAACTGCACCAGCTGCAGCCGGGCGGGATGGCATATCTTTCAGGAATTGCAGGCACATTCCCTTTCCTTTTCTCACCTCCCCTGGGCACACAGCTACGGCTTCTCCGCGGAATTAAACAACTGGATTCAGTTCGGCGGCGCAATCGCCTTCATGGATACGCTCGATAACCTTGCGGAAGATATGGCAAAGGTGGCGCCGACATATTTGATATCCGTCCCCCGCGTTTTCAACAAGGTGCATGCAAAGATAATGGAAAGCATTCACGCCGAGGGCGGTTGGAAACTTAAACTGTTCAATATGGCGCTGGAAGCGGCGCTAACGCATCTTAAAACAGGCAAGACAACATTAAAGTATATTCTGCTTGATAAAATTGTTCTGAAAAAAATACGTGCGAAGTTTGGCGGCAGGCTAAAGGGAGCACTCACGGCCAGCGCGAAGATGAATCCGGAGATTGCCGAATTCTTTTTTGCCATCGGCATACCGGTGTATGATTGTTATGGAATGACGGAGACGAGCCCTGCTGTCACGATGAGCCATTCGACCCGCTACCGGTCGGGATCGGTGGGCAAGGCTATGGAAGATATAGACATCGTTATTGATAAATCAAAAGTGGATGACGGCAGCGATGAAGGAGAAATCGTCATCTATGGCCCCAACGTCATGCAGGGGTATCATAACAAGCCGGAGAAGACAGCGGAAATAATGATGGCGTACGGCGGAATCCGCAGCGGCGACAGGGGAAGGCTCGACAAGGACGGATTCCTTTACATCACCGGACGCTTTAAGGAAGAATATAAATTAACCAACGGCAAATATGTCTTCCCGGCAAATATTGAGGAAGAGATTAAGTTGCTTCCTTACATTACGAATGTAATGGTGTACGGCGACGGTAAGCCCTACAATGTAGCATTGATAGTGCCCAATATCCCCGTCATGGAAAAACTGGCAAAAGAAGTAAACCTCTCAATTGATTTAAGCGACCTTCTCCACAGCAATCAGGTGAAGAAGCTGATATCATTGGGAATAGCCAATCACCTGAGGAAAAAATTCGGGGGTTATGAAATCCCGAAAAAAATCGCCTTTGTGGATGAAGATTTCAGCGTAGATAACGGGATGCAAACACAAACCATGAAACTCAAGCGGCGCTTTGTTCTTGAGCGGTATGGCAATTTGATTAATGACCTGTATATTGCGGATGAATTTGATTAAGCTGCGGTAAGCTACTATCAAAGGAAAACCAGGGCTGATAAGGAATTTAAATAGAACAGTCGACGATTATCTATCAAATTTTATAATCTTATGTAAGTTTTGATTAAGATTGGTTTATGCCTGGAGATAGCTGTGCATGCCGGGAAGATAATTGACGCCAAGGTAGGTGAACAGAACACAGGCAAACCCGATGAGGGCAAGGATGGCCATGCGCTTTCCCCGCCAGCCCCGGACAAACCGCGAATGCAGCATAATTGCATAGATAAGCCAGGTGATAAGCGACCACGTCTCTTTGGGGTCCCAGCTCCAGTAAGAGCCCCAGGCGTAATGCGCCCAAATGGAACCAGTCATGATTCCGATGGTGAGAAAGACAAAACCAAGAGCGGTACTCTGATAAATTAATGTATCCAGTGTTGCCAGAGCAGGGAGTCTGCCGAGAAAGCCCGCTGGTTTTTCTACATCACCCTTTTCCATATTTTTCAGCAGATAGATTAAGCCGCAGCCAAAGGCAATGGCAAAGGCCGCATAACCCATAAAGCAGGTTACGACGTGGCTTGTGAGCCAATTGCTTTGCAGGGCAGGGATAAGCGGCGCGATGCGATTGTTGATGTCGGGCGAGATGGATGCATAGGCCATAGCCAGAAATGCCATCGGCACAACAAAGGCGCCGATGATCTTGCTTTTAGTCCGCCATTCAATAATCAGATAAATCAGAATAATGGCCCAGGCAAAGAAAATCATGGATTCGTAAAGGTTGGCCAGGGGCACATGTCCCATGCCCAGATCGTAAGAGTTTTTCCATCTTAGAAGCAGGGCAATCGTTTGTGCGGCGAGTCCCACCCATGCTAAAAATGAAGCGGCGCGCCCCCAAAATTCTTTTCCGCTAATCAACCTGAACAGATATAAAACAAAGGAAGCAAAATAGATAAAAGTCACCCAGCTTAAAATCATCGTGTGGTTCATGCTTTTATCTCCTCTTTGATTCGCCTGCATAAATAATCGATTTTATTTTGTAGTTGCTGGTTATTCCGGTTGCTCCAGCCGGCAATGCTAATGCTGATTTTTGCTCCTTCTTGTTTCATCCGCACCCAAAAACGCTGATACGACATAAGAAAGACGATTATCATACCGGCAATCATGAGCAATCCTCCCAGTGCAACAAGAGGTACACCGGGATCACGGACGAGGTGCAAACCGGTGTAATAATGTTGTTCGATCCGGTCGATGGAAAAAACAAAGGGCGTGAAAAGACCGGGATTGAACATAGGCACTTCAGTCAAGAGGTTGGGATTCATGGCTATGAGCTGGTCAAGTTGCTGAAACACCCAGAACTGGATATCCTTTTTTGGTGAAATAATTCTCAACTTGATGGCTGGTCCCCGCTGCATAATATTTTCTTCAACACGCAAGACAAAGCCCCTGGCTTTGCTGCCCGGTAAATCAAAGGTATCTCCGGCAGCGAGCGCCATTGAGCCGCCCTTCTTACCGGCGGTTGTGTACGTGACTATTGCCTTGATATCCGGCGCTGCACCATAGCTATACTGGTAGAAACGAAACCCATCGAAGCTGATGGGGTGATTGACCAGCAGCGTTCCCTGCCTCTCAACTTGTCCATTTTTAATAAAGCTTAAGTCAGAGCGGTAAGTTTTTGGAGTGCCATCTTCGTAAAATTCAACAATAAATTTATCGCAACGGACTGAAAAATCCAGCTTATGTATTCCATTGCCTTTTGAAAGAGTGGCAACATTGACGGATTCGCCTTCTTTAATATTGATATCGGCCGTGAGCCCAAAGATGGAGCCGATAATCGCTCCGGCAATCATCACTAAAATGCTCAGGTGAACAATGTAAACGCCAAAGAGAGAGAGCCGCCCCCTTTCAGCATAAAAAAGGTATCCTCTTTCCGTATCAGCTTCTTTGCTGGAACCATAATTTTTTTTCAGGCACGATGCTACGATTGGTTTTATTTTACTGATTTCTTTATTTCCTGTAATAATCTGGCTCTGAGGAAGACTATCGAAGATGCCAGCCGGTTCCGGAAAATGCGGAGCCTTGTATTGCTTCCATAATGCGGGGAAACGATTTATGGAACAGATTATAAGGTTGAGCGATAGAAGGGTCATCAGGAAATAGAATAGCGGAGAATGATAAAGATCGGACAACTGCAAAAAGAGAAAAACTTTAGCCGCACCCGGTGAAAGCTGCTTAGTAAATGTTTGAAATACTTCATACGCAGGCAAGAAGGTAGCTGCAATGAAGACAAGAACAATTAGCGCAAGAAGGGTAATTGTCAGTTTTACGGAAGAGAAAAATGACCACAGGGAGTTTTTCTTTAGCGACAACTTAACATGCTCCTTGTACGCGTTAATATTTAATGAAACCTACCATCTAATATCTTTCATGTCAAAGAGAACGTCGTATTGCCTTTTGCCTGCCTTGCTGAATAGCGGCAGGTAAAGATTTGAATAAAGAGATAATCCTTTATTGTGATACCGGCAAGCCTTGCATGTCGTAGGTCTTTATTAACTTGTAATGTCAAAATCGAATTCAAGTATTAAGAAAGAAAAAAATATGGCGCTGACCCAATTTACCCGGGGCCGGTACAGAAGAAAAAAAACATATAATCAGGGTAAGAGGAGTAAGGATAGAAGACTTAAACGTCATGAATGATGCTCCCGGATTGAAACGATGAGACGGTCTTACTTGTGATGGGTCGGCGCGTCATCTTCTTTTTTTGAGTCCGGTGCAAGATCATTCAGAACATCCGTTAGCTTTTCCGCCTTATCGATAACGACGGTGGAATCTGCCAAAGAGCCTGCCGCGCGCGTCACGGCGGATTTCCCTGTTTTGGTTATCCGCCAGGAATTCCCCGAAGGGATCACTAACCAGTTGTTGAGGTCAAATTGGATATCACGCACGTGGGGTAAGGCGGCAATTTCCCCAACAATGAAATCGATCTCCTTAGCGAAATAATCCCTGTCTGGCCGGACCAGCTCACCGTAGAGATAAACCGTACTACCCATAAAGGAGTAGTCTATCCTTGTCAGATCTACATCATGGCGCGTGAGAACCATCCTAACGTTCCGGTTGATTTCATATCGGGATACCTGGTCGTCCGGCGGCATATTTCCTCCCTTTCGGTATTAAATACTTCAAATATACGGTTATTGTCAAGAACTGGATGACTGAATGAAAAAAGAATTGCAGTGCCTTGACACTGATAACGCCGTCGTTTTCGCGCTCGAGAGAGTCAAAAAATAGAAAATATTTTTATCTCCGCTGTCATTGCCCACCATGTCCTTGCCCTATACGCTTCACGTTTCACGCTTTACGATTTTTGGATTGCCAATTGCCAAGAAAAAAGATTTGACCCTCCACGCCTTTATTGAAATTTGGGATTGGCTTAGATTGTCTTCAGCACCAACTTGTCCAAAGCTATACGCGGTCTGGCCTTGGGTGATTGATCAGGATACCCCACAGGCAGAAGCACAATCGGGTAGATACTATCGTCTTGCGCCAGAAACTCCTTTACCTTATCGCGATCAAACCTTCCCAGCCAGCAACTGCCCAGACCCAGATCAACGGCCTTAAGAACGATGTGCTCTATAGCAATCGCTACATTCATAGATAGATAGGCCTTAACCGCTTCCGCAGCCATGATAGGGCTAGTGGTGATTGAAGCATCACTCGTATCTATCTCGACACCTTCAAAGACGCCTTCTTGAAAGAGTTCTCCGATGCGGTTATCTCTTGTTGTCATGGCCGTCAGATCGGCGCAGCAGACAAAAATAACCGCTGCCTTGACAATAAACTTATAGGGCGTAAACCGGCCAAGAGCCTCTTTGGCGGCGGGTGATTGAACGACGATGAAGCGCGCGGGCTGAAGGTTTGATCCCGAAGGGGCAAGCCGCGCGGCATCCAGAAGCAGGCGGACTGTATCAGCTGAAATATCCTCCTGCCTGAATTTACGAATGCTCCTGCGTGAAGCGATAACGTCTGATAATTCCACTGTGGCACCTCCCTGAAAGTATTACGAGGAGAACTCTACAACTTCCTGTTGGGCATGTCAAATGAGGATAACGAGAAGATGTTGATACATCCTCAAAAACGGTTTAAAAAAAATTATTGTCCGCCGAAAAGCCAGGAATGGCTGGACTTATCGGCTGTAGAAATAGGTGTTATGTCCCCGGAATAAACACACGAGAGACAAATGACTTTTCATTATTTGCACTTTACGCTTCACGTGCTATGTGATTTTATTATTTGCGCTTCACGAGATACAATACACGTTTAATGTCGCCAAATGTCAAGATCAAAGACAAAGAGTTGACCCTCCACGCCCAATGACAATATCTGTCCCTGGGTCTTTCCTATGAAATTAAATCCTTTCGGGTAATTTTTTTTGGACAAACTCATAGAAGTGATGATACTGCCCCAGGAATGTAAATGTCCGTCTCATAAGTTTTGGATTTATTTTCCATGTGCCTATCATACTTTGCAGAAAAAGCTTCCTCGCTTCCGGTTTGGCAAAAAGCAGAAAGTAAATAATCATTTTCAGGCCATTCGATAATTGCCGGAGATCAAACTTCTTATTCGTATATAAATTACTTTGGTAATCAACTTGCTTCAGCCAGCCATTGAGCCGATGATGGAACAATTCCGGATCGTATACTTTTTTAAAAAGCTCGCAATAATGGCTTAAAAGCGTGGCGCGGCTCATCTGTTTAGGAACAATGTTCGTATAGAGCTGCCATTCACCGGAAAAATCGTCACCCGTGAGCCGGCCTTCCTTTTCCAGACGACTGAAGAGCGGTGTATGGCGAGGCGCATTAAGCAGGCTGATGCCGACAATCGGGCTGTTGGTGCGAGCAATAAAATCGTAGAGCTCATTGAAGACGCTTTCATCATCATTATCGAAACCAACAATCAAACCGAGAAACGGCATAATGCCGTAACGGGAAATTTTGTTCACACGTTCGTCAATATCATATTTTAAATTATGGCCTTTATTAACCTCCAGCAGGCTTGCCCGCCGCACGGTCTCGACACCGAGAAAAAGAACAGAAAAGCGGGCATCGGCGCACATCCGCAGCAATTCTTCATCATCCGCTATTTCCACGGTAATCTGCGTGGAAAATGAAAGCGGACGGGTCTGTTCTTTATTCCATGTGATTAATTCGGCAAGAAGCTGCTGCGTAAATACTTTATTGGCCAGAAAATTATCATCGGAAAAAAATACAGTGCGCGCGCCTATTAAATGCGCATTTTTTACTTCCCGCATTACCTGTTCCACTGATTTGGTGCGCGGTTTTCGGCCCACATACTGAATAACATCGCAAAAATCGCAGCTTTTGGGACAGCCACGGCAAGTCTGCACGCTGATATTAATATAATCTTTGGCATTAATCAGAGACCAATCCGGCGCGGGGCTATCTTTTAAATCAACGTATGTGTTTTGTTGATAAACAGACATTGCGTTGCCTTTAATCCATTGCTGCAGAAAAGCAGGCCAGGTGTATTCGGCCTCGCCGATAAAATGAAAATCAGCCAGATTAGTGCATAGATCATGATTAATGCTGGCATAAGCTCCGCCGAGCGCTACTGGAATACCCTTTTGCCGGAAGCCGGAGCAAAGCTCACGTATCCTTTTTTGATGCAACGTCGCGCCGGTGATCACGGCTAAATCACAGGGCATGTTCCAATCCAGCTCTGAGACGTTTTCATCGCATAAGACATATTCTACGTTTATTCCAGATGGCGTCAGAGCCATTAGCGTGGCCAGAGCGGCATTGGGCATCAGGGTCTTGGCGCCCAAAAGCTCGACCGTTCCTTGCATTGACCAAAAATTATCCGGATGACGCGGCGCGACAAGATATATTCTTTTAAATTGATTCCCCTGGCCGTAACGTTTACTCTTGATTTGGCGCATCGCTTTTCCTTCTTAAAAATATTAATAACCGCTGGAAAGTCTTATCCCATTTGTCATTCCCCGGCTCGCTTGCCCGGCGGATGCCGGGTGACCGGGGAATCCAGCCACCGCCGTCATTCCGGCTTGTGACCTCTTGCCACCTCTTGTGCCCTTCAGGGTATCAGGTGGTCAGGTTATTTAGGGTAAATCCAGAAAATTAAAACAATTAAATCGAACCATCCCCGATTATTTCTGTTTACGTCCAAAATGATTTTTGTTCGAAGTGGTCTGCCAGTATTAACCTTTCTTCGTAACCATTTGGATATTTGTATAAAAATTTTGCGCGATCAAATTCAGCACTAGTTTTATGGATTATTCGGTGATGATTCGGACAGATGACGATAATGTTTTTGCTGATATCCAAGCCGCCTTGACTCAAAGAATGAATATGGTGCGTTTCTGAAAATGGTTTTTCGTACTTGATTTTAAAATTCATACCACAAACCTGACATCTGTGATCATAGATAGATTTTAATGATTCAGCTAACAAGGTATCTCGATAGAATTCTTCATGTTCAGGAATCAAGATTTTTCTTGGTTGTGCTGGTTTGTTTACCACATCATAGTTAGCAAGTGCCTCTTTAACCAAACTCGGACCAAATGTATCTCTAAGTGCATAGCCATTCAATCTACCCCAAACATAGGAGGATATCACAGCTTCGTCTTCTTGGCTAATTGCTAGGGGATTAGTTTGTCCGGCGTAGTTTTTTGAAAGTGGTAAATCTTCCAAGCTAAACGGAATAGTAGGTATCGTGTCAGAACAAACGAGGATATATTCCCATGTCTTTCCTGCCTGTGGCCAATGTTGTCGGCTTATCACGCCTGTATGATCAATTTCGCAGCGATCATATACAAGAGCAAATTCAATCCGCTCTTGCAATTTGCCAAACTCCCTAGCCTCGTCTTTTACAAGCTGTAATAGAAGAATTTCCCCTTTATGAAAACGAGGCACTTTATTTACCGCAAAGAGGGATTTTTCAATGCATTCTCTAATCTGCGATTGTTTTACATTAAGACGTTGCATGTACTATCCCTATTTACTTGTTCTGCAAATCGCCGCTATATGCAAATTGATGTAGCCAATTGTCAAGATCAAAGGTTTAACTCTCAACCTTTCCTTTGGTCATATTTACTATTTACTCCATTATTCCTTCATCCGCAAAGCTTAAATATGCATCAACGCCAATAATGATGTGGTCGTGAGAAACGAGGGACAACAGCGTCCAATTATTTTTAAAATTACCTTTTTATAAAATCGTGGTACATCCCCCATATCAATCCCAATCTTACTTTTTTGCCTTTTTGAGGCTTGCCTGACAAATAACGAATTTAAAAGAATTAATGTTTTTATATACTTGTTTAATCTGAAAATCAAAGTAATTGAGTTGCTGCAAAGAGTATAATTTAGGGACAACATTTTTTGTATTACTTAATTGTGCAAATTGACAAGACTTGTCGTGAGTTTTAGTTGCGCTATGGTTTATAAATTACATGGCTTGTGGCCTAAAAGCGCTTTTACCGTTGTTTAATTTGTTCCCTTCTGCTCCTGACTCTTTTATTTTGTTTCCTTGGACAGCTTCATCGCTCATGAATCCTGATATTTCATCGAGAAACAGTTTACCGTAAGTGGCAAATTTTTGCTGGGCCACACCGTTCACTTCCAGCATCGATATTTTATCAGTAGGCATTTTCTCAGTCATATCCTGCAGAGTTTTATCGCTGAAAACAATGTAGGCAGGAATGTTATTCTGGTCGGCAATGGTTCTGCGCAGTTGTTTGAGACGATCGAATAGAGCTTGATTAAGCACTGCTTTTTTAGGCGGTTCTTTAGGTAAAGTCAGCTCTTCGCGGCTTTTGTAAGGTCTGAATTTTACAAGCATGACATTAGCTTTGTTTTTCAAAACCAGATGACTTAGCTCATTTAACTTAAACGTATATCCCTCATCATAAGCGATATCAACATATCCTAAATTGAGTAACTGAAAAATATAATCCGACCATTCCTCGAATTTTATATCTTTGCCAATACCCCAGGTTTTAATTTTATCGTATCCTTTTTCAATAATTTGCCGGTTGTGTGAGCCTCGCAAAATATCAATCAAAAGACTGAAATTAATTTGCTCATGGGTGCGCGCAATTGCCGAGAGCGCTTTTTGCGCTATGATAGTTCCATCGAATTTCTGCGGGGGATTTTCACAAACATCACAATTGCCGCAATCTTTGGTAATTGCTTCATTGAAATAGCTTAACAAAATTCGTCTGCGGCAGCTTTCTGCTTCCGCATATTGCTTCATCCTTCTGAGCTTGGCATCCAACAATTCCCGACGCTCCGTTGTCGCCTCTTTTAACATTTCGGTTTGCGCCATTATATCGGCATAGCTGTAAAAGAGTATGGTGTCGGCAGGCAAACCGTCGCGGCCGCAACGGCCGATTTCCTGATAAAAGCTTTCAATGTTTTTAGGCAGATTGTAATGAATCACCCAGCGGACGTTCGATTTGTCTATTCCCATGCCGAAAGCCACCGTGGCGCAAATAATTTGAATTTCATCGCGAATAAATTCATTTTGTGTCCGACTGCGCTCATTATTATCCATCCCGGCATGATAATGCTTTGCTTTGTAACCTGCTTTAATTAGATTTGCCGCTACACTTTCCGTATTTTTACGGCTGAGACAATAAATGATTCCGGGCTCGCGACGATGAAGTTTGAGAAAATCGGTTATCTGGCGCATGCGCTTTAATCCAGGCCGGACAGCAAGGCTTAAGTTCGGTCTGTCGAAAGATGCCACAAAGGTTTTAGTTTCCGGTATGTGTAATTGAGACAAAATATCGCGGCGAATTACACGGTCGGCTGTAGCGGTAAGCGCGATGAGCGGAACGTTGGGATATCGTTCTTTCAGGATGTTTAATCGCTTATATTCAGGCCGGAAATCATGTCCCCAGAAGGAAATACAATGTGCCTCGTCCACTGCAAACATTGATACTTTTAATCTGCCCAGTAATTCGATAAATCCTGCCGAGCTTAAACGTTCCGGTGAAATATATAATAATTTTAATGTTCCTTTTAAGCTTTGTTCAATGATAAAATTTTCTTCTTTGGCTGATAATGAACTATTGAGAAATTCTGCTGCGATGCCGTTTGCTTTGAGTGCCTCTACCTGGTCTTTCATCAATGAAATTAAGGGCGAAATGACTATAGTGACACCATCAAACATTAATGCCGGAATCTGAAAACAAACGGATTTTCCTCCACCTGTAGGCATTAAAACCAGTGCATCATTAAGTGAAAGCACATGGTCTATTATTTCCGCCTGTAATGGAAAAAACGAATCGTAACCGAAATATTTTTTTAATACCTGTTCTTTAGTCATGCGATAATTAGTGTTTGTAAAGTTTAGTATAATTTATAATCACGGGTATAAACCCCAAAGCAAGCTGTGGGGTATTATACCCGCCGCGGTTAAATTAATTTATTGGGTGATAGCTTCTTTTAACTTTTGCGCTACAGCTTTATCTTCAAATACTTTTTCAATGGCATCGCCCAGAGCAGTACTTAACTGCCCTCCGATTTCCTCTTCAGAAAAGGAAACATCATCCCTGGAAGACGAACTTTCCACTTTGCTTGTATATAATATCTTGCCTTTGGCCAAATCCGCAATAACAATGGTCAGCTTCACATTGGTCTTATAAGAGTTACTAAAAGCTCCTGTCCAACAGGTTATTCCCAGCTCCTCTATGCTGCCGCCGATAATAATCTTGCCGTTTCCCTTCGGCATGGTTTCTTCTTTCAAATCCCATTGTACAATCTTATCGGCAACTTTATAACCGGCTTTTTTCAAATATTCCTTAATACCATTAGCGACAGCCTTGGCAGGTATAACATCCTTTAAGAATATAGGAACTTTCGAATCGTCTCTCTCTCACTCGACCGATTATTTTTTTATCATCCACCTGGCGTGTGTCGGTGAATTCCGCTACAGAAATAATAGCGCCACGCGTTTTTCCTTCGGCTTGTAAATATGCCGGAATAACGGCCTGCGCCGCGTCATACCGCATATTGACACTGTAAAGGCTGGGGTTGATAGTAGCACAACCTGATATGCCCAAACTAAAAACTATCAAAACAAGCACTGCAATTTTCTTCAGGACAAACAAACAATTATTTTTCATATTTTCCTCCTTTTAATTTACCCCGTTAGAGATAGGCATAGATCATAACATACTTTATATAATTTACCTTCTTTGATGTTTTTTGATACAGAAACATAGTGCATAAGTCATTTAATCTCTAACGGGGTAAACCCACCTCATATTAGAGATTTATCCCGTAGGCTTGCCATACGGGATAGGAAGCGTTTTACGCGCGTCTTGTTTTTTAATGGTTTTAGCCCCGATCCGTTCTTTTTCAATGAACTATTCCATATTCATTTATAAACTTTTTTAACTATACATGAATTTTTCATATTTCTGAAAAAAAGTTCGCCGGAAACATCAGACCACTCCAATAAAGCTTCATCCCCGCCTGCCAACTCAACACAAGCTTTGGTTTTGATAATAATGTTTGTATAAATATCCCGATATAAATTACTGCCGACTTTCTTAATTTTTACTTTATACACACCAGCGTCAATACCTCCGCTATCCTTAACTTTGTTACGTTGTCCCTTTTTACCTTTCTTCTTTGCATCAATTAATGCATTGTCTCTTCCCCAATGTAAGCGCCCCTCTCGGGTTGAATCCTGATACGAATTACTCTTCTCGGTATTGGAGTTAATATTCTCTTGAGGCGGTGTTTGACCTTGATACGAATTACTCTTCCTGGTATTGGAGTTAATATTTTCTTGAGGAGGTATGTTTGTTATAAAGATATTCCCATCTTTATCTGTGTACGTGTAAAGTTCTTCTCCCCAAACATTCCCAGGCATCATGGATAAGGCTGTCATCATCAAAAACAGTAACATAACTATTTCTGACCCCGTTAGCGACAGGAAGCGTTTTAGCCGATTCTTCAAATACACCTCCATTATGCGTGCTTGATTTTGTCCTGCAGATTTTTAAACCGGTCAAATATATCCTTACGCACATCAAGAATATACGGGTCAGGGCCGTTTTCCTGCTCCACTAAAAGGCAGCCCGGACTTGATATTCTCCCGAAATACTGCGATAGATTCTCATGAAAATATTTGAAATGGGACTCTGTTCTGTATTGAGAAATCTCTTCAATAATAGCGTCAATATTCGGCGCGTACCGTAAAATAAAATACATGTAATACAAGTCTTTTGCTTGTTTCTTGTTATTGAGTCTATCAGTAAAAATAACAGTTTTGTGGTATAGAAAAGCCGAAGGCTTTGGACAGTTAACACGATATAACTTGTTTGTCTGTTTTGCCTTAATGTCAATCTGGATTCTATTTTTTAGAAGAAAATCAAATTTATCAATCTTATTAATTTGAATCTGTCTGCCGACAAAATTATCGATTTTAGTAATGTCCACATCTGGATAGGTAATAAATTCAATGGGTATTTTATCTTTGTAAAGCACAACAGGAAACAGCTTATCCATTTGCAGGTGCTTTTCTTTGTAATTTAACGAAGAGAGAGTTTGAAAAATGGTTTTGGGATAATTTCCGGCAATGTCTTGATCTACACCAAAATCAATATCGGCAGTGGTCACGGGAATATTGACAAAATTATTCCAAAGATAATTTGAATAAATGTATGGAATCCAGCCACCGACGATTGTGAGATCCGGGAGATAATCCTTAATGTCCTCCAGAACAGAGAGAAAAATTGATTCAATTTTATCAAGTGCCATAGAAGTTCTTTTCTTTTTCTTCTATCATGGTTTTAAGATATTCAGCTTGTTCTTGCCCGCGCGGCTGGAAATGGTAAAGATCCAAATAAAGTTGTAGATTAGAAACAACTTTGAATCCCTTTATGCTTTGTAAGTTGCAAAAAACGCTGTTTTCATAGTGTGGATGAATGACGTGAATATTACCGCCTCTGACCAGTTCCTTTAAGTCCGACGCTTGCCTTAGCTCCAGGATATCTTTTTCCCGGTTCTGCGGTTTAAAATATAAATAGACATGATCTGTTATGACGTAAGAAGTTATTAAATTGGCACCCGTATGCAGGGTAAGGGCATATTCTTTATCTTTCAGATAGCTCTTGAGCTTTGATAGAATATTTTTATCCGGAGAATAATAGGTGTCGGTGTGGTTTATTTCAAAACGGTATGCCCCCAGCCAGTCACTGATGAGCTTTTCGGTATTTGTTAAAAGAACATAGCTGGCAGGACCCCGTTTGTTCCTTTCAATATAACCCCGTTTATCCATCGCTACCAGCACACCCTGGGCCATACCGATGCTGACGCCATCAGCGCCGACAAAATCACGTACTACCCACGCCTTTTCGGGTGACAAAAGCATCTTTCTTAAAACCAGCGTTGCTTTATCGGCAAAAATATTCCGCATTATTTTATGTTGCATTATAATGTTTACCTTCTTCTTATGTTCATTTTATAGTGAACATAATACAACAGTGAACAATAATGTCAAGGATTATTTGGCCATATCTCCTTTTGTGAAATATCCAGCATTTCCGGATATTTTGTTTTTCATTTATCTCTCTTTCGAGGTATATTTTTTATGCGTTCGAGCGAAATATTTTACATCTGCCATTAAAAATCTCCAGCCGAACCGTTTAATCAAACAAACCGGATTTTTTAAATGCTGCGATGTCCTCCTCGGTATAACCAAGCCCCAGAAGGACTTCCCGGTTATGTGTCCCCGCGGGGAGACCGGCAAACCGATACTGCGGAGGGGTTTTTGAGAACTTTATGGGATTAGCAAATTGCCGGACTGTTTTGCCGTCAGGCAAGGGAACATCCACAATCATCTGCCGCGCTTGTGTCTGCGGATCGGCGGCAACTTCGCTCATGGTCAAGACGGGTTCAATGCAGACATCAAGTCCGGTAAAAAATTCTGTCCATTCATCACACGTCTTTGTTTTGAAGAGATGGCAAAGTTCATTTTTAATCTTGCCGCCGCCATCGGCCGGAGCGACTCCCGCAGCCATCAGATCGGGGCGGTCAATGGCTTTGCAAAAGGCGTTGAAAAATGCGGACTCCAAAGGCCCGAAGCTTAAGTACCGGCCATCGCGCGTTTCGTAAAAATCATAGAGGCATCCGCCGTTTAAAATTGTCTCTTCGCGTGCCGGTTCTTCTCCATCCACTAGAAAGCCGGCTCCGAACAAGGCATTGAGCGCCTGCGCCCCGTCTGTCATTGACACGTCCAGATACTGCCCACAACCGGTAGTCAAACGATGGGTAACAGCAGCAAGAATGCCGATGACAGCGTTTTGCGCTCCACTACTAACATCGGCTATCTGCACACCTAAAAGCGCAGGCCCCGTATCTTTTCGTCCGCTGTAGGACATAATTCCCGAACGGGCCAGATAATTAATATCGTGACCGGCGCGGCCGCGCAGGGGACCCGTCTGTCCGTAACCGGTGATCGAGCAGTAGATAAGGCGGGGATTTGCTTCTTTCAAAGATGAATAACCGAGACCGAATTTTTCCATAACGCCGGGGCGAAACTGCTCAATGACAATGTCATATTCCCGGATAAGGCGCCGGATGATTTCTCCGGCTCTTTGATCTTTCAGGTTCAGGGTTATGGAGCGTTTCCCGCGCCCCAGACAGGCTGCCGCCGCGGACATATCCGTGCCGGGAATGGCCGGCGGCATAAAAACAGTTACATCAGGGCGCGAGCCTGCGAGCACCCGCAGCACATCCGCGCCCAGATCCGCCATCATCATTGTGGCGTAGGGACCGGGCAACATAGTCGTAAAATCGAGAATCTTCAGGCCTTGCAGCGCTCCGGGCATGTGCTTATCCCTCGTCACGGGTATAAACCCCAAAACAATCTTTGGAATCATTTCGCAGCGAGCTTCGGAGTATTATACCCTCCGCTTCGCGGGATTGTTCAACTTACCAATTCCGTTACGCTGCGCTTTCGGAATTGGAGTTTCATCAATAAAATTTCTTGCCGCTTTTGGCCAAATCCTTCAGAATCTGCGGCGGACTGAAGCGCTTCCCGTAAATTTTTTCCAGAGATTCCAGCATAGCCACAATGCAGAAAGCGCCCAGATGATCTATATAACGGAACGGGCCTCCCTCAAAGGGCGGAAATCCCAAACCGAAAACCGCGCCGATATCTCCGTCACGCGGACAGAAAATGATGCCCTCCTGCAAACAAATCAACGCTTCATTTATCATCATCGAACTTACTCGCTGCTGGATCAATTCCACGGCAAACTTTTTACGAGGCACGCCACCGAGAAGGGCATAAACTTCTTCGTTAGGCAGCTTCTGACCTTTCTTCTTTTTTACATCGTAGAGATAAAATCCCTTTTTGTTCTTTTTTCCGCAATAACCGCGGGCAAATAATTGCATAAGGCTACTCGAACCGGCCATGCCTCTTTTAGAAAACATTGGAGAGAGTTCTTTGGCCACATGCGCGCCGACATCAATGCCCACTTCATCAATGAGGGCTACCGGGCCGATGGGATAGCCGAACTGACGCATAGCGCGGTCAATATCGTTAGGAATGGCTCCTTCTTCCAGCAGAAGGATAACTTCATTGAGCATCGGCGACAAAATGCGCGTTGTGTAAAAACCGGGGCCATCCTTGACGACGATGCAGGTTTTTACCTGAGCGATGCCCATATCCAGGGCTGTAGCAGTCACCCACGGCGCGGTTTTATCGGTGGTAATGATTTCCAGGAGCGGCATTTTGGGCACAGGCGAGAAGTAATGCATCCCTATGACATTTTCCGGCCTTTTGCATCCCGCGGCGATATCCGCAATCGGGATAGCCGAAGTATTGGAAGCGAAAATGGTGCGTTCGCTTGTCGCGGCTTCCACATCGGCCAGAACGCGTTTTTTCAAGGCAATATCCTCAAACACTGCCTCCACTACCAGATCGGTATTTTTAAACAGGGAATAATCATCGCACGCAATTAGCTTGCCGTACTGGACATCGCGGTCAAACGCGACTATTGCGCCCGATTTGGCTTTCTTTTCCAAGCCTTTCCAAAGTTCCTTCATTCCGCGGGCGGCGGCATCAAGGCTCACATCCTTCATCAGTATTGTATCGCAGATGGCCGTGGAGACAGAGGCAATACCATGCCCCATCAAACCCGTGCCGATAACTGCCATTTTCCCCACTTTGCGGGCAAGACTTTTCTGAGGATTTTTTTTCAGATCGGTCATGCCGAAAAAAAGGCTCATGAGAGCTTTGGACTGTGATGTGATAACCAGTTTGCCGAAAAGTTCTATCTCCTTTTTCAGGCCAGCGGCCTTTCCGTTTTTCAGCCCGCATTCTACGGCTTCAATAATAGCAAAAGGCGCAGGGTAACAGCCGTAAGTCTGGCGCGTAACCATCTTTCTGGCCTGCGAAAAAACTATTGCCCTTCCTACTGGGTTGGATTCCAGAAGGAAAGAGACAAAAGAACGCTTAAGCTTTCTTTTGATATTTCCTCTCTGTGCCAGTTCCAGCGCCTTCTTGGCTGCCGCTTCCTTCGCACCATAGGGAGGAACAAGTTCATCAACCAATCCTGCTTTTTTGGCCTGTCTCGCCCGGAGATTACGCGCCGTGAGTAGCAGGGGCAGCGCCGCAGTCAGGCCGATGAGCCGGGGCAGCCGCTGTGTGCCGCCGGCAGCGGGCAGCAGCCCCAGTTGCACTTCCGGAAATCCCATAACCGTTTGCGGGGAGTTGACAGCCATACGGTAATTGCAGGCGAGCGCCAATTCCAGCCCGCCGCCGAGGCAGTTGCCGTGAATGCAGGCGACCACGGGGATATTCATGCTCTCCAGAGTATTGAGGATGGCGTGGCCTTTGGTTATGTAAGCAATTACCTCCTCAGAGGTGCGCATTCCTTTCAATTCATCAATATCCGCGCCGACAACAAAGTTGTCTTCTTTGCCGCTCACGATAACCATGCCCTTGATGCTCTTATCATTATTTATCTCATTCAAGTTACCGGCTACTTCATTCAGAAGTCCCGATGATACCTTGTTCACTTTGCCTTCCGGACAATCAATGGTAACAATAGCGATCCCATCTTTTGTTACTTCCATAGTTAAATATTTCATCTCGATCTCCCCTGACGACCTCATAAAATGTCCATATTCTGTTTATCACCTTTAGGTGACGTTGCGCTGCATCCTTCGTCATTGAGGCGTACGTAAAAGTACGCCTCATTTCTCAGTATTTGCGCGCCTTGCCTCTGGAACATTTTATAGGGTCGTCGAAAAATTGTTTTCTTCAAGTTCATTACACCCTTATTGTGCATTTTCCAGAATAATGGCGTTACCCACAGCACCCGCGCCGCAGCCGGTAACAAGGCCGAACTGCGCATTCTCTTCCTGCATACGGTTACAGCAACTGGCAATCAACCTGCCGCCCGTAGCTCCGAAAGGATGGCCGATAGACAGAGAACCACCCCGCGTGTTTAAGCGTTCCAGATCAAAGACACCCATTTTACCATCTTGCCCCAGCTTTTCCCGCCCCCATTTTTCCGATTCCATATAGCGGATGTTAGCCAGAATCTGGGCGGCAAATGCTTCGTGAATTTCCAGAACTTTTATATCGGGAAGTGTGATGCCGGCTTTGTTTAAAGCGCGTGCGGTGGCAAAAGCGGGCCCGAGCAGCAATTCTTCCCAGGGATCAGACCCCGCCTGCGCATAAGAACGGATATACGCTAAAGGTTTTAACCCCAGCGCTTTGGCTTTGGATTCCTTCATGAGCAGCACGGCCGATGCCCCGTCGGTAAGAAATGAGGCGTTCGCCGCCGTGACGGTTCCGTAATGCCGGTCAAAAGCCGGTTTCATCGATGCCAGCTTTTCGGCTGTGGCATCCGCGCGCGGCCCATTATCATTTATTATCACCTTGCCTGATTTAGGAACAACAACCGGAACTATTTCCTTTTTCATGATTCCATTTTTTATAGCCTCAACGGCCAGCCGATGTGATCGGGCGGCGTAGTCATCCTGTTCTTTACGGGTAATGCCAAGACGGCGCGCCAGCCTTTCGGCATTAGCACCCATGGAAAGGCGTGTGGAATATTCGGCAATGGCCGGTCTTTCAATAGCAAAAAAATCTTTAAGCTTCATGCCTTTGAGCAGTTGGAGTTTTCCCAGAATACTTTTCGGGCGCTTATACATGGTAAAATCGAGAAGAAAGCGCCGGTAGCGCTTGCCGACTTTAATGGCGGGATCAGACATGGATTCCGTACCGCCGGCAATAACCGTATCAACCTCGCCCGCATTAATCATATCACAGGCGGAGGTAACGGCGATATTGGCCGAAACGCAGGCTGCAGTGCAGGTATGGGCAGGTATCGAGCCGGGAAGCGCCGCGCCCAGCATTATCTCCCGCGCCACATTGGTCGTGGAAACATCCGCCAAAACCGTTCCCATAATTACGTAATCAATGATTGACGGCTCAATTCCCGTTCTGGCAATTAGCCCTTTCACTGCGCAGCGACCCAGCTCCCAGGCCATCAAATCATAGTACGCTGTGCCGGAGCGCATGAACGGCGTCCGGCAGGCATCGATAACGGCTACCCTATCTTGATTATTAGCGTTCATGCCTTACCTCTCTTCTTCAGAATATCCGGTATAACCGTTTCCCGGAGTTTTTTCTTATTGAATTTGCCCACGCTGGTCTTGGGAAGCTCCTGCATAAAGACGATTTCTTCAGGAATCCACCATTTGGCAACCTTATCTTTGAGATAATCTTGTATCTCCTCTTTGGTAATTGTCTTTACCGCATCAGGCTGGGGCACAACACAGGCCAGAGGCCGTTCCTGCCATTTATCATCAGGCAGGCTGATTACCGCCGCCTCCAGCACCTTGGGGAATCCCATAATGGCGTTTTCCAGATCAATGGAGGAAATCCACTCTCCGGCGCTCTTGATGAGGTCTTTTGTCCGGTCAACGAGTGAGATATAACCTTCCTTGTTGATTGTGCCGATATCGCCGGTATGAAACCAACCGTCTTTAAAGGTAACGGCGCTTTGCTTAGGGTCTTTATAGTATTCTGAGGCAATCCACGGCCCGCGCACCAGAATTTCTCCCATCTCCTTGCCATCCATGCGCACCTCTTTGCCTGTTTCCATGTTAATGAGCTGGACATCGAGCCCCGGTATGGGCATTCCCGCCGTAGCCCGGACATCAATCTTTTCATCAACACTCAGTGTTTCCATATAGCTTTTGGGAACGGACAGGGTGACAACAGGCGATGTTTCCGTGGCGCCATAGCCCTGAGACATAATTAAACCGTATTTCTTTTCGAACGATTCGATTAGATGGCGGGGCATGGCCGATCCGCCGGAAAAGAACTGGTTGACGAAAGAGAAGTCGTGCGCGCCGCCTCCTTCCAGGTAACTATGAAGCATTATCCAGATGGTCGGCACACCGCAGGAGAAAGTAACTTTCTCTTCGGCGATAATCTTGCACAGCGCTGCCATATCCAGAATCTGCCTTCCGGGCAGCACCTGTTTCATTCCGCACATAGTGCAGGCAAAGGGAACTCCCCAGGCGTTGGCATGAAACATGGGAACGATATGCAGGGCACAATCTTTTTCCTGAATGCCCAGGGCGATGCCTGTGGCAAAAGAGTGGAGCACAAGGCCGCGATGGCTGTAGACGACACCTTTGGGATCACCCGTTGTTGCCGAGGTGTAGCAGATCAGGCAGGAATCGTTTTCATCGCGGTCCACCGGGAAATCATAACTCTCCGGGAAATCTTTAATCAGATCGTCATACAGGACAACTGGAGAAAGCGTGGTCTGCGGCATCACCCCGGATTGGGACATGATGACATATTTCTCGATTGTTTTGAGCTGATCTTTAAACGGTTCAATCAGGAAGTAAACATCTTCATCAATGAAAAGAATACGGTCTGCGGCGTGATTAATGATGTAAACCAGATTTTCGGCGGAGAGCCGGATATTGAGCGTGTGCAGAACAGCGCCCATGCACGGAACGCCAAAATAAAGTTCCATATGGCGATGATTGTTCAGAGAAAAAGAGGCAACCCGATCACCTTTTTTGATGCCCAGAGAGCGCAAAGCTCCCGCGAGTTGGCTTACCCGTTTGTACCAATCGGCATAAGTATAACGGAAAGTGCCGGTTGCGTAGACGGAGACAATTTCTTTGGTCGGAAAATATGTGGCCGCATGCTGCATAAAGTTGGTCAGCAACAAAGGATAATTCATCATGGCTTCAACCCTCCCTGCACTAAATAGCTTTATTAACAATCTCAAAATAGAATAGACGTGACTAAGAAATCTCCCCCCACCCCTCTTTACAAAAGAGGGGGGTTCCTCCCTTTTATAAAGGGAGGTTAGGAGGGATTTTATAAAATAAATGTCGTTTCTAATATACGACTATTAATTAGCCCTTTGCCTATAACCCCATAAACCTTGCCGCAATTGTCTTCATTATTTCATTTGTTCCGGCGAAAATCCGCGTTACGCGGATGTCCCGCCAGGCACGGGCGATGGGGTACTCCTCACAATATCCGTATCCGCCATGCAACTGGAGGCACCGGTCGGCGACACGAAAGGCCATGTCCGTTGTCCAGTATTTCGCCATGGCGACCTCAACAATAATATTTTTACCTTCGATATGATCCATGATGAGTTTGTCAATGAAAGTACGCCCCAATTTGGCTTCCGTAGCCATCTCGACTATTTCGAATTGCACATGCTGAAACTTGGAGATCGGGCGCCCGAAAGCGCTTCTCTCTTTACAATACTTGATGGTAAAATCCAGCATGAATTCCGCGGCTATCACCGCGCCGATGGCGCAGACAAGGCGTTCTTGCTGGAGTTTCATCATGAGCTTGAGAAAACCGCTTCCCTTATCGCCCAGACGGTTTTCCTTCGGAATCCGACAGTCGGTAAAATAAAGTTCTGCCGTATCCTGGCTGTGCCAGCCGATTTTTTTAATCTGTTTTCCTTTTTCAAAGCCGGGAGTGCCGGCCTCGACAAGGTAGAGGTCAACAGCCTGATGCTCCTGCTTTACAGTAGGGTCACGCGCGGCGACGATGACAAGATCACAGTTGATGCCATTACTGGTGAAAGTCTTCTGGCCATTGAGGACAATATAATCGCCATCTTCTGCGGCAGTTGTTTTGATTGCCGCCAGATCGCTGCCGGCGTTCGGCTCCGTCATGGCAACCGCAGTAATGATGTCGCCGGAAACACAGCCGGGCAGATATTTGCGCTTTTGTTCCTCTGAGGCAAACGCTGAAATATAAGGGACACAAATGTCGCTGTGCAGTGATGCGGTAAGTCCCGAAAAGTTGCTTTTGACAAGTTCTTCACAGACGATGACGGAATAAAGAAAATCGCCGCCGGCGCCGCCGTATTCCTCGGGAACATCCGTACATAAAAATCCCTGCTCCCCCATCTTTTTCCAGGCACTTCTGGGAACAATGCCTGCTTCCTCCCACTCTTCAATATGGGGAACGATTTCTTTGTCGAGAAATTTCCGGAGGCTGTCCCGGAAGATATTATGCTCCGCTGTGTAGGGAATAATGTTCATCGGCTTCTTCCTCCTATACTTTCAGGTATTCAATCCTGTTTTGTGCAAACCTGGTTTCCCGGTTTGACCGCATCGGGGACGAAACATACTTTGGAGAGAAAAGAAAAAATGGGCTACTGGTTTTATGCTGCTTCCCTGCCCACAATTATTCTGGAGAAGAACTTCTTTTGAACGGTGAAAGTATAGGAAGAACAGGCTGACATGTCAATGAAATAATTAGTACCAAACCGGTAGAGTGGTAATCTATATGAGTAATTTAAGTTAAAGCCTTTTCCACAACATCGGCGATCTGGTGGCAGTAGGATTGAGTTTCTTCTTTAGTGGGGCCTTCAACCATGACGCGGCACATGTTTTGTGTGCCGGAGTAGCGCACCAGAACCCGGCCCTTATCGCCGAGTTTCTTTTCCACCTGTTTGATGATGGTGGTGATTTCGGGGATGGTTTCAATGTCCGGTTTTCTTTTGACATCCAGATTAATGAGCATCTGCGGGAAAACAGTCATGACCTTGGCAAGCTCAGAGAGCGGTTTGCCTTCTTTCTTCATGGCGGCCAGTAACTGCAAGGCGGTAATCAAACCGTCGCCGGTTGTATGATGTTGCAGAAAAATTACATGGCCGGAATCTTCACCGCCGATAATAGCTCCACAGGCGCGCATTTCTTCCAGCACAAAGCGGTCGCCGACGTTCGCAAAAACAGAGTCAATGCCTAATTTCTTAAAGGCGAAAGTCAAACCCAGATTACTCATGACCGTCCGCACAACCAGATTATTGGTCAGATTTCCTTCTTTCTTCAAGACGGCTGAGCAAATAGCCAAAACCTGATCGCCGGTCAGCACATTGCCTTTTTCATCAACAGCTATCATTCTATCGCCATCGCCATCAAAAGCAAAACCGACATCCGCTTTTTGCCGAAGTACTTCTTTGGCCAGCGCTGCGGGATGCTGGGAGCCGCAATCGGCATTGATATTCTTACCATCAGGTTGATCAAAAAGAGTCGTGACCTCCAAGCCCAGTTCTAAAAATGTTGCCGGAGCAACGCGATAGGTGGCGCCATTGGCGCAATCAAGAACGACCTTCATGCCTTCGGGATTAATTTCCTTGGGAAAAGAATTTTTTAAAAACGCAATATAACGGGCAGCGGCATCATCCATCCGGGAAAGCTTGCCCAGTTCTTTGGGAGAAGGATGAAGCTTGTGCATATTATTGAAGAAGATCAGTTCTTCGATTATATTTTCCTTTTCATCGGCAAGTTTGAAGCCTTCGCCGTTGAATATTTTTATGCCGTTATCCTGCATCGGATTATGGGATGCGGAAATAACGACACCCGCATCGGCGCGCATGCTGTTGGCGAGAAAAGCAATGCCGGGCGTGGGGATGACGCCGACGGATATGGCATTGACACCCATCGAGCAAATGCCGGAGACGATGGCACTTTCAAACATATCACAGGAAAGACGTGTATCCTTGCCGATAATTATCCGGGGGGTATGCCCTTCCCTTTTGGAGATGCATGCCAGCGCTCTGCCTACTTTCATCGTCATTTCCACTGTCATTGGATGAACATTTGCTGTTCCGCGAATGCCATCGGTACCGAATAGTTTTTCCATCGCTCTCCTCCTCAATATCTAGTGATTTTCTACCTGATGAATTTTATTTTTGCAACAGGGAAAAACCATTTGACGGTTGAATTATTCGTGGATTTGATATAGTAGTCTCAAGAGTAAGCAAAGCGACACTGTTATTCTGTTATTGCGATGCAGCCCGAAGGGCAAAGAAGCAATTTATATTTTGAGGTATAAAAAATGGTGAAGAAAGTTACTGTAGTGGGAGCAGGCAATGTCGGGGCAACGGCAGCACAGCGGCTTGCCGAAAAAGAGCTCTGCGATGTCGTCTTGATTGATATTATTGAAGGCATCCCGCAGGGAAAAGCACTGGATTTGGCCGAAGCTGCACCGATTGAGAAACATGATGCGCATCTGGCGGGTGCCAATAATTACGAAGCTTCAGCCAATTCGGATATAGTGATCATAACGGCGGGCATACCCAGAAAACCCGGCATGAGCCGTGATAATCTTCTGGCCACAAACAAAGGAATCATTAAAAGTGTGACGAAAGAAGTCATAAAATATTCACCAAAAGCCATTTTGATTATTGTCAGCAACCCACTGGATGCCATGTGCCATGTGGCGATGGAAGAAAGCGGCTTCCCGAAGCAAAGAGTTATCGGCATGGCCGGTGTTCTTGATTCGGCCCGCTTCCGCGCTTTTATCGCGGAGGAATTGAATGTTTCCGTAGAAAATATTCAGGCGCTCGTCTTGGGTGGACATGGTGATACCATGGTGCCCCTGCCGCGTTTTTCCACGGTGGCCGGTGTCCCGATTACAGAACTGATGTCCGCAAAACGCATTGAAAAATTGGCTACGCGCACACGCAACGGCGGCGCGGAAATTGTTGGTCTGCTGAAAACAGGCAGCGCCTACTACGCTCCGGCTTCGGCGGCAGTGGAAATGGCTGAATCAATTTTGAAGGATAAGAAGAAGATTCTGCCCTGTGCGGCTTATCTGGAAGGCGAATATGGAATCTCCGGCTTGTTTGTCGGTGTGCCGGTAAAGCTGGGCAAAAACGGCGTCGAAGAAATTATTTCTTTAAATCTGACGGCGGAAGAGAAAAAAGCGCTGTTGAAGTCCGCTGTTGCTGTGCAGGAACTTGTGGATGCCATGAAAAAAGTATGAAAAGAAAAATCATCAAAATTGATGAAGAAAAATGCACCGGCTGTGGCTTGTGTGTGCCTAATTGCCACGAGCAGGCAATTAAAATTATCAACGGGAAAGCCCGCCTGGTCAATGATGTTTTTTGTGACGGATTGGGTGCCTGCCTGGGCGAATGCCCGGAAGGCGCGCTAACTATGGAAGAGCGCGAGGCAGAAGCGTTTGATGAAAAAAAGGTATTGGAGAATCTTGTCGGGAAAGAAGCCGCCGCGACGGAAGATCATTTAAAAATACTGGCCGAAAGCGGCGATACGGAAATGCACAGAGAATATGCCAATTTTCTAAAAAGTATGCAGGGCAATCATATCGGGCACAGTTGCCCCGGTTCCGCGCACAGCGTTATTGCCAAAAAGACAAATGCGGCCGCATCTCCCATAACTGAAACCACACAGCAATCCGAGCTTACGCATTGGCCGATTCAGTTGCATCTGCTGAATCCTGCCGCTACTTTCCTTCAGGGCAAAGATATAGTTTTGTCCGCCGATTGCGTGGCTTATACTCTGGCTGATTTTCACAGCCGTTTCCTGAAGGGGAAGAGTCTAGCTATTGCCTGCCCCAAGCTCGATTCGGGCATGGATTTTTACATCGAGAAAATTCGTCAGATGATAGACGAAGCCGGAATAAACACATTGACCGTTATCATGATGCAGGTTCCCTGCTGCCGCGGTCTTTTGCAAATAGCGCAGGCAGCCCTGCAAAAGGCAAAAAGAAAAGTCCCGGTAAAAGCAGTGGTTGTCAGCACCAGCGGAGATATTCTTTCCGAAGAATGGTTATAAGCAGACGGTCTGTTTTTTGCCTCGGCAAATAATGATCAGCAATTCCTTTCGTCATGCTCATCAGCAATCCTAGCTGTTTCTGAAAAGCCGTCTATTTTTTGGGCTGGTCAAAAATGCTCAGATACAAGGCGCGCAAAAACCGAATCGCGAGGCGTATATAGATATACGTTGAGCGGTTAGGTTTGCAGCGCAACGCCGTAGATGAGCGTTTTTCAACAGCCCTATGTTCCTATTTCTCGTTAATCACGCAGTTCATCGCATAACCCATGATATTGTATCCGGCATCAACAAAGAGGGTTTCCCCGGTAATACCGCTGGAGAGATCGCTCAGCAGGAATAAAGCGGTGCGGCCGACTTCTTCCTGTGTTACGCCACGTTGCATAGGAGAATTAGCTTCGGCGAAACGCGCCAGTGTTTCAAAATCGCCAATGCCGCTGGAGGCTCTGGTTCTGATTGTTCCCGGTGAAATTGCATTCACGCGGATTCCCTTCGTGCCGAGATCTGCGGCCAGATAGCGCACGCTGGATTCCAACGCGGCTTTCGCCACTCCCATCACATTATAGTGAGGGATAACCTTGTCCGAACCGTAATAAGACATGGTTATTGCCGCAGCGTTTCGCCCTTTCATCAGTGCCGCCGCCTCCCTTAAAACAGCGGTAAAGGAATAAACACTGATCAGCATGGAATTGATAAAGCCTTCCCGTGAAGTTTCAATATAGCCGTCGGCCAGCTCGCCTTTGCCAGGGCCGCCTGCAATACCATGGACAATAAAATCCAGTTCACCATTAAAATGATTCTTCAGTTTGGTAAAAACCGCCTTGATATTTTCATCGTCGGTAATATCCAGTATTTCATAAAATTTACTACCCAAGGATTGAAACAGTGGAATGACATATTTGCCCGTTTTTTCATTTTGATAGGTAAAGGCCAGTTCGGCGCCATGTTCCGCCAGCACTTTGGCGACGCCCCAGGAAATGCTGTTTTCATTGGCCACGCCGAGAATCAGGCCTTTTTTATTTTTCATCAGCTGGTTCATGTTTTGCTCCTTGTCAATAAATTATTTATGGCAACAAAAAAGAATAAGAGCACTAATGATTATGTGCAGCGAAAAATGATGGCAAAAAATATCATTCCGTGGCTTAAATGGCAAGCTCGAAAAAGGAGCCTTGGCCATGCCTGTTAAAATGTCGTTATTCCGGCTGCTTGCCCGGGGGATACGGGGAAAACCGCAATCCAGGAATTTTGTGGATTGCCGATTTCAGCTTCCCTGTTTAATTGCCATTGCCATATTGGTGCTTTTGGTTTTTCTGCCCTTTTCTGCGGCCGCCCAAACAAGTTATAATCCCGCCCAGTTGGAAAAATTATACCAGGTCGAAACCATCAAATATGAATGGCTGGATGCAAAAAGAAGCCGCTTTGTGCCGGTAAAAATTTATTATCCCGTAACAGAAGGTAAGGTTTTGCCAGTGATTATCTTTTCGCATGGTCTGGGCGGTTCGCGCGATGGTTACGAATATTTAGGCCGTCATTGGGCAAGTCGCGGCTATGTTTCCGTTCACTTGCAGCACTTAGGCAGCGATGATGCAGTCTGGAGGCAAAGTTCACAGATAATGCAATCTCTGAAGGAAGCGGCGGCAGGTGTGGAAAATGCTGTCCATCGCCCTTTGGATGTCAGCTTTGCCATTGATCAACTGGAGATTTTAAATCGCGAAGCCGCGCCGCTGAAAGGGAAGCTGGATTTAACCCGTATCGGTGTTGCCGGTCATTCCTTTGGCGGGTTTACAGTTATGGCTGTAATCGGACAAGTGTTCGTTACCAAGGCAGGCAATGAATTTTCTCTGGCCGATAAAAGAATCAAAGCGGCAATTGCCATGTCGGCACCCGTGCCGCGCAATGCTGACTTAAAAAAATCATTCGGCAGCATTAAAATTCCCTGTTTGCATATGACCGGCACCCTGGATCAAAGTCTGGTCAGCGATGTAAAACCGGAGGAACGCCGCCTGCCGTATGATAATATCAATAGCGCAGAACAATATCTTCTTACGTTGCAAGGCGGAGACCACATGGTTTTTGCCGGTGTCCGGGTGAATAAAGACAAAGGCAAGAAAGACCCGATATTTCATGAGCTCATTTGCCAGGTGACAACGGCTTTCTGGGATGCGACTTTACAAAATAATGTCTCTGCCCGGAATTGGCTGTGGCAAAAAGACGGCTTCGAAAAAGTGTTGGGGCAAAATGGAACATGGGAAAGGAAAATGTAGCCGAGGAAGGCCTCGCGTTCTGTTCTGTACAAACACTGACAAACCAAGTCTCGTTCAGTTTTAACGAGTTCACCTACAAACAAACGACTTTAAAAAGTCTTAATGTTGTGAATTACTATTCAAAAGGTGCAGTACTTGCTGAACGTACGCCTATTTCTTTTCCGCTTCTCCGATCCCCAACATGATCTCCCAGGCATTCAGCACGACAGCAACGAGAAAAATGACGAAGGAAGCGGCCACCAGATACATGCCCCAATTCGACTGTTCGATCAGGAATACCCCTCCGGCAATCCCGAATAGATAGCCCACCATATTACTGATCCCACGGTATATCGAGAAGCCCCCGCGATTACCTATTTCCTTATTCTTGAAGTAGTACTTGTAGATAACGCTGACAGGAAGTCGCAGCCCGAATAAATTGATGGCAACCAGCTCGGCGCCGAGGATGAGCATTGGCTGCGGAATGAGAATCAGCACCGCTTCGAGGACCAACGTCAGAAGGTGGATCGTGTTATTGTGTGCCCGGATACGGAATACTGGGTTGTTCACGATCTCGTCGAGATGAAGCGATATGACGATAAATAGCAGCCCAATGAACGCGGTCGCCGATGTGCCCAGCATGACATAGAGGTCGCGCCACAACTCAGGTTGATATGCGTTCCCTATATAATTCTCCATCAAGATTAAGCCTTCCGTTGATACTACGCTCACTTCATCGGCTTTGTGCCGCTTCCCAATCTTCTAGTGACCTGCCGTGAATATTTATACCACATGTTAAATTAGAGTTCAGCAGTTTTTTGATTATTTCCGATTGAAATGTTGTATGAATTGGGAAAATATTAAAAACAACATTACAGGAAG
>PLMQ01000002.1:2513-14661 GCA_003142535.1 Syntrophaceae bacterium | reverse complement strand
AAGCATGCTTTTGATCCGATCTTCGAGTTTACTACCTGGTGCGCCATGGTCCCTCTTGTTTTGTCTCACAAGAAACGTTATGTAAACCACTATGAAATCATTAAGGAATTTCCCCAATGACGCCGGCATGTGGTTGATAACTTACGCTATCAACAGGCTTATCAACATTATTGACGATTACGCGATAATTCGATAGGTCGATGTAAGTGTTACCCCGGGGACCTTCAGGAGCCCCAACCTTGGCAGGTTCATACCGATCATAGACCATGCCGGCAGCGGCTAGCTGATTCGTGATACTGGGCGCAATGGTCTCTGTATATGTTACGATCTCGCCGCTTTTGGTAACCTTTTGTTGTGTGTATTTAATGGCTTCACCCTTCAAGGTCTTACGTACTACCTGATGCGCGAGCTTTACGATTTCAGGAGACTGAAGAGACCATNNCATCATCTTCATTTGAGCCAGGCCTTTCGGTGATAAGTTTAGGGGTTTTTCTGTGTTTTCGGCAGGTGGTTTGTGGTTTTGATCGTCGGTGTGATCGTTCATCGGTTCGGATCCCGGTTCTATTCGCGCTTTCGCCGCTTTGAAGCGGCTTCGCTTAGGTGGTTCATTTATGGTTTCATGGTTCGTCTGTCCGTTCCGTTCTATCGTCCCCTTACCCCTTCCAGGGGTGGCGAAACTTACGTTTCGAATGATATATAAACGCCTAAATGTGACATTTTGACAATATTGCGATGATTTTATTACTTGTGATTGTTGACGATTCGCAGGATTTGCCTATATGACATCGAAAGTAACGTAGCAACTTCATTCTTGGTTATGCCTACGGTTAGCATGGCAGCGATTGCCCGGCGCCTTGTGTCTTCTATATCAGCTATCTTTTCAAGTGCGGTTTGGCGGTCTTCTATGAGTTCTGAAAGGGTAATATTATAATTGTGATCTGATAATCTCTTTCGCATATCTTCTACTAATGGTTCGCGGCGTGCCTGGTTTCCGTTTACCCATTGCATCGGCATGCAGAGGCCGGGACAGGCTCGCTTGATTTCTTGCCCCTTATAAATGAAGGTCATCATGCTATTATTGCAGCCTACGCATAATGGGTCATTTAATTTACTCATGCCCTTCTATACTTTTTATTCCTGCTTAAATCAATCTCTTTTATGTGTAATGCTAAATAAGGTTGTTTACCTTGCAAAGTGCAAGATCGCCTTGCATTTTTCAATGTTATGTAAAATGTTGGAATTGTAGGACATTTCACCGTTTCGCTAGTTCTGCCTTGCATTATGCAACATGAATTGTCGAATATTTGGCAGGCTGATTTTTCTAATTACNNAAAAATGGAGGGAAGGAAAATGAGATACGATTTATGGAAAGCGGAAAGAGATCAGGCCGAGAATATTGAGGGCCTGCTTCTGGTGTTAAGGGGCGAGTGCCCAAAGGGGCCGACGCTGAAAGTCTGGAGGCCGAAAGCAACAAAGCCACACGTCAACTATTATTTCCGGTCACTGGAAGATGTGGAAAAGCGAATTGTATCCGAACTGAAAGCCGCAAGGGGGCATATTGAAATGGTGCAGAGTCGGAAAGAAAGCCGGAAGGGTACGCCGGAACAACTTGAAGCCGTGAAAATTGGAGACATTTTTCATTTTTCATGGGGCTACGAACAAACTAATGTTGATTTCTATCAGGTAATTGAAAGGCGCGGTCAAATGTTGACACTTCGAGAAATCGGCCAAAGGTCAACGGATCGAGCAAGCGGAAACGGGATGGCTGATTATAGGGTAGCCGTTAAAGATGCCTTTGTTGCTGATGCAAAGCCATTCACGAAGAAGTTACAATTTTCAAGTGGCAAACCATATATCACGATCAAGTCTTATGGCTGGTGTTCATTGTGGGACGGCCAAGAGACATATTGCAGCTGGTACGGTTAGCACCTTGATCCTGCTTCCGATTGAGGATCGGCGGCAGGGATGAGGGGATTAAAAAGGGGGTGATGAATTGGATAGGCTGCTACTTCTCGACCTTCATAAAACACTGAAGGCCTGCGAAAGCGCATTAAGAAGCTATCAGTACGGCAATGCGGCGCCTGATCTTGCCAAATCGGTGGCCGATGCGGCCGTTAAGGTGATCGCCCAGGCAGAGGCCGAGCTTGCGAAAGGGATCGCGGAACATTACCCGTTGAAAAGGTGCTGCATAAAACGAAAACTTGATGAAAAGGAGGAACCGGAAAGTGGATAAGAAAATATTTACCGTGACCATCTTGGATAGAAAAAACATCGTGCATCATCGGGTTTTAGTCAAAGTGGACAATGCCCTGATCGATGCCATGGAAAAACAGGCGATTGAGAAGGTAAGGGGCAATCTTGACGTTATCCTGGATGATAGCGAAATTAGAGATTATCCCTGGGCTTTTTCGATTGTTGAATTTGATGATTCGAGTTTCGATGATTCGGGAATTTACGTTCAATTTTGAAGGGGGGATTTATGAATCACAAGCGAAAAAAACGGTATCTGACAATCTATGGCCGCTGTGCGCTGATTATCCTCGCAATCTGCGCTTTAACCGTCGTTATCTTGGTCATGGGCGGGGTGATAAAATGAGAAATCAATGGACAGACCGGATAGCATATCTTAAGAACGTGTTAGATGCTGCACGATTCAATGTTGAGGAACGGCAACGGCTGATTAATAGGTTAATCGACCAGAAGATTGAATTGCGGGGACTACTGAGCAAGGCTCAAATGACTAACGCCGACCTTCTAAAGCGCAATCTTGAGCTCGAACAGACGAATAACCGGCAGTTGCAGGAGATTTGCGAGCTTACGGAGGCGCTGGCGAAGGAACGCTCCCTCAATCAGAAGTAGCGGCGGGCGATCAGAAAGGCACGTAATCGTCCGGGCGCGTAGACAGCCCGGCTCCCATCGGTTCGATGATGTCCAGTATTTTCGTCAAAGTTTTAACTGCGGTAGCTTTGTCCCCAAGCTCAACCTCGACCGGGCGATCCTTATCGCCGTATGTATCCTTGCCGACCCGATATTTCGCCCATTTTACATAATTTCCGTAGCAAGCCTGAAGTGAATATTTTCCATTGTACTCATGCACCTTAATTCCAATTTTGTCTGATACTATAATAATATCACTCATTAGGAACCTCCTTCCATTCGATCTCAAGTTGTATCTTAAAATTATCTCTCGAACCATCAAATACTGCCATAACATGTCTCGGGTGAACATCGTGGATCTTTGCAAGGCGATTGCAGAAGCATGCCCAGGCCTGACGTTCAGAATACGCATGGGTCCTTAGATGATGGATTTCTCTTGAGAAATTAAAGCGTCCTTTCCAGAGGGATTTTAATTTACCCATATAAAAAATCCTTTTCTGCTGTCAAGGTTTCATTTTAATCTTTGCCATTTTGCCAATTCTTATACTTGCGCTGTGGCTTTTCATCTTCAAAAATAGGCTTATTCCACCTTGTGTCGAGCGGCGTCAGGCGGGTTCCTTTTCTTGTGATCTTTATCTTTCGCCACCATCCCGTTAAATTCTCATCGTGTTTCGGTATTTTAGCGTTTACTATAGTCATCTGAGTGCATTGTTCTTTTTTAAGATACTCCATGCTGAGATATAATCGAGACACTTCTTGAGAGAATTCATCACCGCGACCAAAGAGGGCGCCGGCCTTTTTTTGAATACAGATAACGGCAATTCCTTTTTCCAGTTTATCATGGATTGCCTTTAAAGGTATTGCAACTTCATAAAAATCCTTATGAACCTCAAGGAAATCTATGATGAATATTTTCCTTTCGTTTGTTACATGATCATGGAAATTTTTGGAACACGGTATCGCATCAAACTTAATTTCGCTCTCATCTTTAATCCCCCAGCTCTGCATGCGGTCGGAAAATTCCTCATCGCCACCCTCTGAGTGCAAATAGATTACCGGCATTAAGTTTTGATTCTCCAAGGCAATTTTGAATGCAAGTGCGGTTTTCCCACTACCCTTACTTCCAGCTACAACGATAACATTCTTGGGATATAGCAAACATTCATCGTTGAGGTCGAACGGCAAAACAATAGGAAATTCTTCTATTTTTGTTTTTATGAATTTAGTTCTCTTGGTCTCTTTGTTGATTTTCCGATATTTTCCTCTTTGGTTTCCGTCTTTTTCAAGCAATGTCCCGATTAGACGATTGAATACTACATAAGCATGGTTTTTTTCCTCTTTTGTAAGGATTTGTAAGTCCCGTAAGGTGTCTGTAAGGGAAATGTAATCTGGCTGTAAGGAAATATAGGCCTCGATCTCCTGGCGGAGGTTCCGGGCTTTCCGTTCTTCTCTTTTTAGGGCACTCTCAATTTTAGAATTAATCCATTTCTCATCACGTTCGCCCCATGACCAAACAATCGCCCTAAGCACTTGTCTTATATATTCATCTGGGTTATTTGTCTTGGTCAAACTGTGGGCAACATGGAACAAATTATCATCCCTTTTCCCCTCTTCCCATATGTAAGTATTTGTAAGGTTTGTAAGGTCGTGTAATGGCTTCCTTACAGATTCCTTACAAGCCTTATATATAGTACTTTCTTTTATTATATTTATATTTGGAAAATCTTGACGATTTTCCGGTTTGACGATCCACTCATATGCGGTTCCGTTTACACCTTTTGTCGGAGGTAGGACGATTAGGCTACTTTCTGCCTGGAAGTCCATGCTCGGCATAAAGCTTACCTGTTTCCTCATTTTGTCTACACATGAAAAATAGTAGTGCCGACCACCCATAAGGGTTTTTGCACAAGGGACGCCAGAACTTTCGGGTATTATCGATTCCATGGCTATTATTGCTTCAGGAGAGTCGCAATCAATAACTACGGTGTTGGAAATGCTGCCAACTACGGCAGCGATGCCAGCATTTGGATGATCCTTACCCCACCATTTGTTTATTTCTTCGGGTGTCACCCTTTTTGTTATATAGGGTTCCCAGTCAACAAGGGGGCGCTTTTCGTGCTTGATTTTCCCTTCTTTTAGCGAAGTCATTATGGGTATGACATTCAATCCCAAAACCTCGCTGTACCACAATGCCCATTCAAGATTTGTCATTCTGGCTGTATCCTAAATTTCACGTTCATTTTTTTAAGAACTGATTTTGACAGTTCATCGGCTAAGTAATTTTCCTCCCGGGGAATCCATTCAAAAGTTATGTTGGAAAACCTTTTCAATCCCTCTCTGCAGCGCATAGCGATAGGAATATAGAGACCCTTGTTCATCGCCCACTTTCTGCCGATTGATGGATCTACGGACATCTGATATATGACAAGTTTGCTATCTGCGCGTACTACGATTTTCGCATCCTGTAGGTTGTTTTTATAGAGCCAGAGCAGTGCGGCGAGCAGACCGCTATACTCAGCAACATTATTTGAGGCCTCTTTGCCTTGAGCCACAAGTCGCCCTTGCTTGAAAATTTCTTTACCGTCTTTTAGGATCACAAGACCATAAGAAGCATAGCCACCAGGATTAACCGGCTCGCTTAACAACACCCATCACAGTATACTTCGATGAGCGCCATTGGCATCACCTCTTTCCAATAAGAATATTATGCAATCTAATTCTACAGATTTTTCGGGGGAATAGTCGTTTTCCAAAAGCTCTTCGAGCGCCACTCTTCTGCTCAACAGGAAAGCATTCAACATGATTTGGTCCATTAAGCTGCCAAGGGTCTTAAAATCATTCTTTTCGTGGCATGGTTCACAAAGGGTCAAAAGATATTTTCCTTCATATTCCCACGGTTCTGTTCGCGGAAAATAGCACAGATGGTGTACTACAAGCGGATCTGCTCCGTTTTTACATTTTCGGCATAGCCAGCCGTCTCTTGTGAAAATCTCAAGCCGGCGACGTTGCCATCGCGGGTCTTTGAGCTTATCCGCATAATTCATTCCATATCCCTTCACGCAATAAAAAACCGCCAAGATGAGACCAAGGGCTATGACTCCCTAAAGTAGTCCTGACGGCTTAATATTGCGCTTTTATTTATTTGTCTTGTCATAGTTTCAGTCTCAAGATACTTAAATCATACTTCCCGGCTTTATACAAGGAATATTTAATTTATTTTTTTACGCATCCAGCTCATCACAAATCTCTTTAATGGCCTTTTCATACTGCTCTGGCGTCAGGTCCTCATCGAGCTGCCGCTTGAGCCGTTCGTATTCTGTCCAGAGGTTTAATGCGTCCTGGATGGT
Organism: Syntrophaceae bacterium; assembly: GCA_003142535.1. Classification (GTDB taxonomy): domain Bacteria; phylum Desulfobacterota; class Syntrophia; order Syntrophales; family Smithellaceae; genus Fen-1166. The sequence goes on along the minus strand of PLMQ01000002.1, from coordinate 8,437 downwards.
ATTCATCTAAATTCCTCATATAACCAGTTGCCTTTTTTATATTGCACAGCAAAAAAGCGAAACTCTGGATACATTTCTGCGGCAACTTTTATTTTCACACGCGCGTCGTCTCGCCAAAAACCTTTGACCTCATGGATCTCCAGCCGCTCACCGGGATATTCTATTCTCGTACCGCCGTATGGCAGGGCTCCTGCGGGAATAACAACCAAAAAATCTGGACAATACCACGTTCGATCCGCCAGCCGGAGTTTGATTGATTCGAACTTCCAGCCCACGATCTCGCCGGCCTTAATTCTCAGGTCAAGAAGGCGTGAATAGGCAAGCTCAGTTTTGTTTATGCGCGTCATCTTTTTTAACCGATAGTCATTGACGATCTTGACATCTTTCAGGGCGGACATGCCAGCTGATTTGCCGTAAAGTTCACCGGACTTGGTAGCCCTACCCCTTGCCGCCTGCTCAATCATCTGTCTGCCTTCAGATTCCGTTAGTGCCATGGCTCATGTCTTCTCCGGCAGCAGGTTTTCTTTCTTCCAGAGATTATCCATTGTGCCGTGAAAAATCCTATTCCATTTCGCCACCCATTGCTCACGCTCAAAATCACTCATTCCTTGGCCGGTGCTGCCACAGAGTTTATCAGCATGCCTCTCGGCAGTCGGGATCAGGGCATTTCTCTCTTGAACATACTTTATATTTTCTTCCGTCGATTTCACTTTGTGGTAAACGGACATGGCTTAACCTCTTTCTGTTTTGAAGTAGGGTATGTTATTTATTTTCATTCCTATGATCGGTGATATTTCAACTGCCGTTTCAAAGCGCGGCAGTCGTTGCGTGTAAATCCATGAATGAATTGTTGAGAGAGAATATCCTGCGGTGATGAGCTGTTTTTTCTTTTGCTTGATAATTTTCCTGAAATGATTTATCTTGCTCATGCGGAGATGATACATAATGTATTATTTCAAGTCAAGCTATTTTTTTATTATCAATGATTTCCAGCAGATACATATTATTATACAGTCTGCGTAAAATAAAGCTTGCAATTTGTTTTTGAGTATGATTTATTCTTGTCAAGGAGCAAGGAAAATGAAAAAAGAACCATGTGCCATAACGCTGAAGAAAATGCGGCACGAAAGCGAATTACTCTTTGTTAGAAATCATTTTACACACAACAAGTGGCTTCCGCATCCTGTTATGTTTTATCTGGACGGTACAAAATATACACCCGATTTTTACGATCAAGAAAGAAATGCATTTATTGAGGTTACCGGAACCAAGCAGGCATATAGTGCGAACAGAGAAAAATATAAAATGTTGCGCAAAATGTTCCCTCGAATTATTTTTGAAGTCAGAAATGTCCAAGGTGAATTAGTGGATGAATCGGAAAAGATTCTTCCGCAGTTGTAGAAATATGCCGAATGCTGGATTTGGATGTTGAAATGACGCGGAGAGCAATCGTTAAACAATGGAAACATTAACAGGAGGCCACATGATCTATCAGGTAACTTTACAAGGCTATTTAACATTGTACGGCAACCACAGAAAGGAGAATCTGAATGACGGAAAAGCAACTTACTGTACAGGACATGATCGCGACGGCATTGAAACAGTACGACTATAACGAGGCAATGATCGCGGAATTATCTCAGCGGTACATGATCTTGACGATTAAGGGTCTTGATGACGCTGAGGGCTATAAGGCCGTGCATGAGGCGCGAATGTTGATGGTCAAGGCGCGGACGACCGTTGAAAAAACACGAAAGATACTCAACGAGGACGCCATAGATTATAAGAAAAAAGTTGATGCGCGAGCGAAAGAGCTGACCGGCCTGATGGCGCCCATCGAAGAACACCTGACCGCGCAAGAAAATATTGTCACGGCAGAGAAGCAGCGAATCAAGGAAAAGGCAGACCGTGAGGCCGCCGAAAAGCTCCAGGCAAGGGTCAACCGTCTGCAATTCGATTTGGGCATGAAATTTGACGGCCAACATTACCGTTTGTCATCCGACCCCGCTGGTTACGCTGTCCCTCATGCACTGATTTCTGCATTGAAGGATGAGGATTTCGAGAAAATCTGCGCTGAAATCTATGGCAAGATTCAAGCCGAAAACGCCCGTCTTGCCGCTATCGAGGCACAGAAGCAAAAAGAGGAAGCCGAAAAGGAACGACTGCGAAAAGTGGAAGATGAACGGCTGGCCAAGGTCGCAAAGGAACAAGCAGAAGCTCAGGCGAAAATTGACGCGGAGAATAAGCGGATCGCTGATGAGAAGGCCAAAATTAAGGCCGCCGAAGAAGAGCAGGAAAAGTTCTTAGCCTCAGAACGTGCCGCACTTGAAGCAGAGAAGAAGGCGTTACAGGAAAAGAAAGATGCGGAGGCAAGAGAAAAGATACGGGAACAGGAATTGAAAGACGCCCAAGAAATGGCTGCGGCAAGGGCATTGGCACAAAAGGCAGCAGATGAAGAAGCGGCAAGGATAGAAAAGGAACGGCTTGAAGCAGAGATCAAAGCCAAAACGGAACGAGAGTTAGCATTAAGACCGGACAGACAAAAGATTCTCGAATTTGTAACCATGCTCGAAACGCTGATTCTTCCTGAAATGAAAACGGAAGAAGGATTGCTCATCCGAAAAGAGATTGCTGACGATATCGGAAGGCTGGCTAAGCGGGTCAGAAAGCAGGTGAGGGAGCTGTAACATGAGCGGTAATAAATGTTTCAGGCGGCTCGACAGGCGCATTAAGGAACTCAAAGAGCAAAATGCTTATCTCAATTCACAAATAGAGGATGCCGAGTATTCTTATCAAGAGGATATTCGTTCTGCTGAATCTCAGGCGCACTATGCACGAGTTGAATCCGACAGACGGATACGGGAAGCGCAAAGAAGGGCTGATGAAACCCAAAGAGAAGCAGACAACCGTCGATTTGATATAGATAGGGCGACACGAGAAGTTGAACGGGCGCGAGACTCGGCGCGGATTACTGGCGGTGATAGATTCGGAGAAGTTGACAGCGCAATAAGAAAACTTAAAAGATTATCATATTGAAAGGGGGGAATTTTTATGATCCATCCATCACTTCACACACATTTCATTCCAGCCATAAAAGACAAGTACAAACAGCGCAACAGGACAACAGCGCAGGCAAAGAAGGCCGGCACGTACGAGTTGACCCTTATTGCATTGGCACAATACGACTGTCTGAGAAAAATATTAGAGAGGCTCTCCCCTGCGGAAAAAGAGGCCCAGCCCAGGGAGGGCGGCAATGATAGATAATCTTCATCCCGACCAAGGAGGTTGAAACTGCTTGATTAATTCCAACAAAAACATTATAAATCGGTTAAATTCACTTGACTTTCAGGTGAAAAATGATTATATTAAAGGGGAATAAGACATGAAGATCATTAGGGTTACGAAGGAATATTTTGAAACAGAAGATGAGAAAATTTACTTTTTTGAGCCGTTAGAAAAGGTCATATCGGTTGAGGATATGCAAAAAATTATGGATGTAAACGAAAAGATAGTTAAAAAATTAAAGGATAATGAAAAATGATTGTTTCCTGGTTTTCGGCTGGTGTGTCAAGTGCTGTTGCAACAAAATTGATGATTAAAAGAATAGATAGAATCATCTACACCCATATTGACGATCAACATCCCGACACAATGCGGTTTGTTATCGATTGTGAAAAATGGTTTGGAAAACATGTGGAAGTATTACAATCGCCTTATGGGTCGGTAGAAAATGCCTGTCTGAAAACTGGGGGGAAGGGATATATTAACGGTATCCACGGAGTACGTTGTAGTCAGTATCTTAAAAAGATGGTTCGCCACCAATGGGAATATGAACAGCCGTTTGAAGAAAAATTAACGTATATTTGGGGCATGGACAAAAAAGAAACGGGAAGGCGTGAAGGATTAATAAAGTCTATGCCGGAGCAAAATCACTTGTTCCCACTGATTGAACAAGGACTGTCTAAGCAACAAGCGCATGAAATATTGAACGCATCCGGCATTAAACGACCCGCAATGTATGATCTTGGATATAATAACAATAACTGTATAGGTTGCGTAAAAGGCGGAAAAGGATACTGGAATCATATCAGAATAGATTTCCCAGAAGTATACGAAAAACGTGCGGCAATGGAAAGAAAAGTAGGCCACACTTGCATTAAGGGAATATACCTTGATGAATTAAACCCAGATGAGGGCAGACATACAGCACCGATAGTTGATGACTGTGGGATGTTTTGTGAGACAATGGCGATATGAAAATATATAAAATCACAGAAGCAAGTGCCTATATTGGCGTTTCCATTAACTCACTAAAAACACTTGCAAATAACGGTAAAATTAAATCCTTTAGCACCACGGGCAAGCATAGGCGTTTCCGGCAAGAAGATTTGGATTCTTACATGGGCGTTGAAAAGGTTAAACAAGAGAAATTAACAATGATTTATGCCCGATGTTCTACTGCAAAACAGAAAGAAAACCTTGAAAGACAAAAAGACAGACTACGTAAATACGCGGAAAGTAAAGGGTATAAATACGCTTTGATTGACGAAATTGCCAGTGGAATCAATGAAAAGCGGGCAGGAATCCACAAGTTAATCAAGATGTGTTTTGAAGGGAAAGTTGAGCGTGTTTTGATAGAATACAAAGACAGGCTTGCCCGTTTCGGATATGAATATCTTGACGCTATTTTTACAAATCTTGAAGTGACCGTGGAAATAATCGAAACAAAAGAAAAGAAATATGAGGAAGAATTGGCCGAAGATATTATGAAGATTTTGACCTGTTATTCGGCCAGATATTACGGCGCAAGAGGAGGGAGAAAAAAGAAAATAATACAGGAAATACCGTTAGTTGAATCTGACGGAATTTAAAAAGGAGGGCAACATGTTAACTATATGCAGTGATGGACACGACGATGTTTGCTACGATGCAAGAAATTGCCCTGTATGTGAAGAGTTAAAGAAAATATCTGACCTTGAGGATAAAATCTACGATCTTAATGAAGAAATCAAAGAACTGAATGAGAGGTTATAATTATGATTACTGAGCCCGGCGTCTACACCATGAGCTTTGAGGATTATTTAGCAGACTGTTGTCCAGAGCCGTCGCTGACACGCTCAACCATCAAGTCGCTTCTTTTTGAAACTCCGCTGCATGCCTTTTACGGGCATAGGCGGCTGAACCCAAATTATCAGGAAGAAGAAAAGAAGCAGTTTGACATAGGCACTGCCGCTCACTCTATCTTTCTTCAAGGCATCGATGTTGCGATAACCGTCGATGCTGATAACTGGATGAAGAAAGCAAATCAGGAACTGAAGGAAGAGATCCGTAAACTCGGAAAGATTCCCTTACTCACTCATCAATATGAGGATGTGCAAAAAATCGTCAATGCCGCGCATCTTCAGCTATGGCAATTCGAGCTTGAGCCCGGGGAGCCAGCTTGTTTACAGATAGGCATGGGAGACAGTGAATTAACGTACATCTGGAAAGAAGGCGATGTCTGGTGCAGGATACGCCCGGACTGGATATCGAAAGATCGGACGCTCAAGATCGCGTACAAAACGACAGCAACCTCGGCGCATCCCGAAAGCTATAACAGAATACTTCTCAGCACAGGTCTTGACATTGAGAACGCATTTTACAAACGCGGAATCAAGGCGATTGACAAAATAGAGCCCGACATTATTTTCATGGTGCAAGAGGTTTTTGAGCCCTACCTATGCTCGTTTATCCGGCTTGACCTACAGTTTCAGGATATGGGGGATCAGAAAGTCAAGCGCGGAATGAATCTCTGGCGCGAATGCACAAAAAGCGGAAAGTGGCCGGGATACTCAACGAATGTTTATACTCTCGAACCGCCAGGATGGGCGATGGCTTCCTGGGAAACCAAACGAATGATAGAAGGAGAATAATATGGATTATCG
>PLMQ01000002.1:0-2463 GCA_003142535.1 Syntrophaceae bacterium | reverse complement strand
CAGGCAATAGACTTAGCGAATAAATCAAATCTCCGGGCACTTATAATTGATTCTGCCAGCCATGAATGGGAAGGATACAATGGAGTTTTGGGAATGGCGGCGGCGAATCAGGCGGCCGGCAAGAAAGGTCCGCTGGTATGGCAACAGCCCAAAATGGATCACCAGAGAGAATTTATGCTCCGGCTGATGCAAACCCCGATACCTCTTGTCATCGTCTGCATGAGGGCAAAGTATCCCATGAAGGAGGTCATAAAGGACGGCAAGAAGGAATGGTCCCGATCCGAAACTTTGGAACCGAAACAGTCAGAGGATATCCTGTTTGAAATGATGGTTCACGCATGGATTGACAGGGACCACAATCTGCATATCACCAAACCTAAGCCATCAGAGAAATACGGCATCATAATGCGTGGAATCTTTGAAGATGGCAAGCCGATAACCGTTGAAACAGGTCAACGGCTCTTAGAATGGGCAAAAGGCTCAAAACCGGCTCACGAGGATGCCCCAGGTTCAACGATCCCTGCCGACCAAGGGAAGATAGGCGGGGCAGAAAAGGCGCCGGATTTATCCCCGCAGAGCGCGGAGACTGACCCAAAACGGCAAGCATTAGAACGCTTGTTTGAGAAGGAAGGGATGGATCGGACAAGGTTTATGGAATACCTCGACTCAATTTCTTGGCGTATTGCTGGTGAAATCCCCGATTTGTATGTTGAAAAGTTGCTCAAACCGGCAAATTGGAAATCAATTATGGGAGCTTTTAGTAAATATATCGATCAGAAGAATGCGGAGGGAGCGAAATGACTTTGGAAATCTATTTGAAGTTATATTCATGGATTCTCATAGGCGGTCTTGCCACCATATTCGTGTTTGCCGCCCTCACGCTTTTCGGCTTCTACATGGCGAAATGGGTACAGGTAGGCATGAAATTGATTAACAGGAGTTTCGAGCGCAAGATGAGGTCCGGACAGATTACCAAGAAGATCAAAAAGGCGAAGGTGGCGCTGGTCAAGGCACTGTCGTTTGAGGATAGGAAGATTCCAAAGAATGGGAAGAAAGTGGAGGCATCATGATCCTACCCTTCGGACATTACAGAGGCCATGACCTCAAGGCGATTCCCGACGACTACCTTTTCTGGTTATGCAGTCGTGGGAAGTCAACGTATTATCGCAGTCTACATAGCCTGGATGTAACATGGCGCGTACCCTTTGAAGTATGGGAGGCCGCACGCAAAGAAGCTGACCGTAGGGGATTTACCAAGACGGGTGAACGATGGCACTTAAAATAACAACGGAGAAAAAATGCCTTAAATGCGGCGAGACACAGGCGATAGATGCTTTTTCCCGTAACCACAGATGCAAAGACGGGAGGGGTTGTTACTGTAGGCAATGTGTGCGTTGCTATCGAACCACACATAAAGAAGAGAGAGCAGAATATTACCGGCGTTATTACAAAGCACACTGGAAAGAAACCACGGAGCGTCATCGGTGTTATCGAGAGATACATAAGGAGGAGAAGAAAAAATACAATCGCCAATGGCGGAAAGAAAACCAAGAGAAAGTGCGGGCAATACAGAGAAAAAACGGTGCAAAAAAGTTTGGTACACCGAAGGGTAAATTAGATCAGTGTTTCTCACAAAATATACGCGAATCGCTCAAGGGCTCAAAGGCTGGTCGTCACTGGGAAGACCTTGTTGGCTATACCGTAGATCAATTAATGAAGCATCTCGAAAAACTATTCAAGCCAGGCATGACCTGGGAGAATTACGGCACGGTATGGGAAATTGACCATAAAACACCTAAAGCAGTTTTTAATTATGCAAGGCCTGGTGACTTGGACTTTCGGATTTGCTGGTCATTGAAAAACCTACAACCATTAGAAAAATCCATAAATAGAAGCAAACAAGCAAAACTTGAAAAACCGTTTCAACCGTCACTTTTGTTAGGGTAGAAAATAGGGAAAGGGGGGAAAGATGAAAATTGAAGGCGGAAAATACTGGCAACGGCCCTGGAGCTTAGTTGACGGATGCACTCCCTGTTCGCCGGGGTGTCTGCATTGCTGGAGCGCGGCCATGACGCACAGGTTCGATCAAAGCTTCACGCCATTGACGGACATACACGGGAAATTTCTTGGTAAGGTTGTCACCCGCCCTGATCGCCTCGACATTCCCCTGAAGCGCAGGAAGCCGACCGTGTATAGTGTGTGGAATGACTGGCTTCACGAAAGTGTTCCCTTTGAGTTTATCGCTCAGATTCTCGACGTAGCGTGCGATGCTCGATGCGAAGAGCATACTATCTTATTACTCACAAAGCGTCCCCACAGATGGTCAGATTTCAAATGGTGGCATGGTGAGCATTGGCCGGGAGACACGCCTTTCTCAGTTGCTTATGAGGCTTTGGGACATTTGCCTGAGAACGTCTATTCCGGCCTCACGGTCTGCAACCAGGCAGAAGCCGATGAGAAAAT
>PLMQ01000046.1 GCA_003142535.1 Syntrophaceae bacterium | reverse complement strand
CTCATCTAGTCTAGAGCCTAAAAAAATAAAGAACACAACGGCCTCCATTATTCTTCCTGACCGATAGAAATTCATTTCCCTGTGATCGATCGTATCAGGGTATTTCCGTTATCATAAAAAACTCCGTTATAAAACTCCTGCGACAGATTCAGCTTCAGCAGATTATTTATTTCGGCTTCACGCGGTGTTATCAGATTAGGGAAATCGGACCCGTAAAGGATTCTTGATTTGTGCTTCTCCAGATATTCCGGCCCCAGGTTATAACCTGCATACGGTTCAGGCAAGAAGCTAAACGCGGTGTCCAGGTACATGGCCGGATAACGATCCAGCATATCCATAAATCCGCGGTATTCGTGCGCGCCTAGGTGAGCGACATTGGCGGGAAGTTCCGGGAATTTTTCCATCGCCCTGGTGAAATGCTCAAGTCCGACATATTTGTTGCCCACGGGCCCTGTGCCAGCGTGAAACAGGATACGCTTGTTTTTTCTGATCACCATTTCGTAAAGCGGGAAAAGCCTCTCATCGTGCGGATAGAAATTCTGAACAAGGAGCTGCAACTTGAATCCCAATACCTGCGGATTCTCCAAAAGCCTTTTAGCCATTTCCAGCGCCGCTTCATCATCGGGATGATAGGCTGCAAAACAATAAAGATTATTATGCTCGGAGAGTATTTTCTCGTTCCATCTGTTCAAGTCTTCCGCAATTCCGGCACGGTGCGCATAATTGGAATATACAATGGCGTCAATGCCCCCGTCCCTGAGCCGCGAGATGCACTCCGCGTAATAATATTTATGTATGATATCCCAGTTGTAGTTTTTGAGGAAGGATGCCCATATCGCATCAAACAGTTTATCCGGGAATAAGTGAACATGGAAATCGATTATTTTTCCCGGTAAGGCTGCCATATTTCCGCCTCAGTTTTGTCAATTTTGCTATGAACTTCCTTTTATTGGATGGAAGTATAAGGAGAAAAGATTCGTCTGTCAATTAAATTGAACGGCTGTTGCCGTATGCTAATCGGATATTTTTTACTAATCCTAGGAAAAGATTAACTATAAAATTAAACAATTTGCTTTTTGGGGGGTAATGTACTAAATTTTATTAATAGGGGTGCCATATTGGCTGAGAACATACCCTTTGAACCTGACCCGGGTAATTCCAGCGTAGGGATTGGCAATTGCGAAATTAATCTAAGCCATATCCTTATGGAAGAGGGGTATGGCTTTATTATTTTGTATTAGTAAGTAAATAATTATGACTCAGAAAATAATTATAATCAGTGGTGGCCGTTTGGGTGAGCCTGCTTTTTATCAAAAGCGGCTAGCCGCGCTGAAAAACTTTTCCGTAATTTGCTGCGATGGCGGCATTCGTCATTCAGAGACACTCCAGATAAAGCCTGATATTATCATCGGCGATATGGATTCGGCCACTGCCGATCAATTAGCGAGCTATCAATCACAGGGCGTAAAAATATTGAAGTATCCGCAGGACAAAGATGATACCGATACTCAACTGGCAATCAATTATGCACTGGAGCTGAAGCCGGAAGTAATTGAAATTTGGGGTGCGCTGGGCGGAAGACTTGACCATACCTTGGCGAATCTGTCTTTGCTTAGTTGTGGCGCAAAAGCAGGTATAGATACCAGATTGGTCGATGAGTATTGCGAGGCCTTTGTTGTGTATGGTGAAGCAAATTTTACAGAGGCTAAAGGACAAGCCGTTTCTCTTTTTGCCTATCCCGTGCGGGCAGACGGAATAACACTGCGGGGATTTCAATACTCTCTGGATAAGGAATCGTTGGACGTGGATAATTCGCGATGTATCAGTAATGTTATTACTGCTTCTCCAGCGACAATCAGTTTTGATGCGGGTAGCCTTCTGGTTATCAGGTACTGGCAAAAGAATATTTTTCCGGAGGCCGTTTAATTTATGCAGCCGGTTAAAGTTCTCTGTATTGGTGGGTCGGATTCGAGCGGTGGCGCGGGCATTCAGGCCGATTTAAAAGCTGTAAGCGCCTGCGGCTGTTATGGGCTGAGCGCAATTACGGCGGTGACAGCGCAAAACACACTCGGTGTTCAGGATATTTTTCCGGTGCCCGCAGAATTTGTGGAAAAACAGATCGATACCGTTTTGAGGGATATCGGGGCGGATGCTGTAAAGACAGGTATGCTGCTGACTGCCGATATTGTTAATGCAGTAGCTAAGAAGATTAAGGAATATCAGATCATAAAATTAGTTGTTGATCCCGTAATGCTGGCGAAAGGTGGCCGCAACCTTCTTATGAAAAATGCGCGTCAGACTTTGGTGAAAAAGCTGTTGCTGCTGGCGCTTGTTGTTACTCCCAATATTCCTGAAGCTGAAGAACTGGCGGGTATGGAAATTAAATCGGTGGCGGCGATGAAGAAAGCAGCGCGAATCATTCATAAGCTGGGTGTGCAAAATGTTCTGATCAAAGGCGGTCATTTGGAGGGATTGAAACGGAAAGATGTTATTGATATTCTTTACGACGGGGAAAAATATACTGAATTTTCGGCACCCCGAATTGATTCGCACGACACGCACGGCACAGGTTGCACGTATGCATCTATACTGGCCTCTGGGCTGGCTTTGGGTAAAGATGTGATAACGGCTGCCGGAGAGGCTAAAAAATTGATCACTTTGGCGATCCAAAATTCTATCAGTCTGGGAGCAGGGCATGGATCGGTCAATGCCCTGACCGAGAGAAAGATTTAGTTTTTGAAAAGGAAGAGATGTGACTAAAAATCTCCCCCGTCCCCTCTTTAATAAAGAGGGGGGTGTTCCTCCCTTTCATAAAGGGAGGTTAGGTGGGATTTTAACTAATATGCAACCCTTAATAAAATTAACGATACAGGATATGAGGATGGAATAATGACACAACTTGAACTAGCCCGCGACGGGCTTATCACGGAAGAGATGGAAATATGTGCAAAAGCGGAAGGTGTTTCGCCGGAATTTATCCGGCAAGGAATGGAAAAAGGAACAATTGTCATTTGCCGCAATGTCAATCACTTCAGCATTGAACCTCTGGCTATCGGTGAGGGCTTGCGCACTAAAGTCAACGCTAATATTGGTACGTCCAAAGATCGCAGTGAATTGCAGCCGGAATTAGCTAAACTTAAAATTGCCACGGATGCCGGCGCAGATGCTGTGATGGATCTTTCTACCGGTGGTGATCTGGCGGCAATCAGAAAAGCCATTATGGAAAAAGCCAAAGTAGCTATTGGCACAGTGCCGATTTATCAGGCGGCATGCAAGGCCTTAGCTCAAAAGAAGGCAATTGCAGATATGATGGCTGATGATATGTTTGCGGTGATCGAAGAAAACGGGCGAGATGGAGTTGACTTTATTACAGTGCATTGCGGGGTTACTCGTCAGAGCGTTGCGGCAATAGATGAGCAGGGCAGGGTACTGGGCATTGTCAGCCGCGGCGGGTCGATGACAGCCAACTGGATAGCCTGTAATAATCAGGAAAATCCTTTATATGAACAATATGACCGTTTGCTGGAGATAGCATATCGTTACGATATGGTTTTAAGTCTCGGTGATGGGTTGCGTCCCGGAGCAATTGCCGATGCCACTGATCGTGGGCAATTGCAGGAATTGATTATCCTGGCTGAACTAGCTCAACGCGCGCGGGCTGCAGGTGTTCAGGTGATGATTGAAGGTCCCGGTCATGTTCCTATCAGAGAAATTGAAGCAAATATCAAATTGCAGAAGAAAATTTGCCAAGGTGCCCCATTTTATGTTTTGGGGCCGCTGCCCACGGATATTGCTCCTGGTTATGATCACATTACATCGGCCATTGGCGGTGCTATTGCCGGAGCCGCCGGAGCGGATTTCCTCTGCTATGTGACTCCCGCAGAGCATCTGCGTCTGCCGACTCTGGAGGATGTCCGGGAAGGAGTGATTGCTGCGCGTATTGCCGCCCACATTGCCGATATAGCAAAAGGCGTTAACGGTGCCTGGGAAAGAAACTACAAAATGTCCGTCTGCCGGAAAAACTTTGACTGGCAGGGGCAGGTGGATTTATCCATTGACCCGGAAAAGACAAAAGCGTTTCTGGAGAAAAGCAAAAGCGCGCAGGACGAGGGCTGTACTATGTGCGGCGAGTTGTGTGCTATCAGATTAGGTAAGAAATGATGGTTTCGTAAAAAGCCCATTATTTTATGAATTTAAGACTTTTTATGATATCATTAAAAAATAAAATATCCTAAGGAGGAAAACCATGATTTGTGTAATAGCCACAGTGAATTTAAAAGAAGGCAAAAAAGATGCTTATTTGGCCGAGTTGCGGAAAATTATTCCTGATGTGCGAAAAGAAAATGGCAATATTGAATATGCGCCGCACATCGATTTAGCTTCCGGGTTTCCTGTTCAGCCGCCAATCAGACCGGATACGGTTACAATAATTGAGAAATGGGAAAGCCTGGATGCGCTGAAAAAACACATGGCCGCACCGCATATGGGTCCCTATCGCCAGGCAACAAAAGAAATTGTACAATCGATGCAGGTGCAAGTTCTAAGTCTGGCATAAAAAGATGTTTTAAGGATGGTTGCTTGCAGAAGATAAAGAGTAAAGAGAGCAACGATATCCGTCAGCAGGCAGTAGAAATTGTTCGTAAGCTGAAGCGGGAAGGCTTCGAAACTTATTTTGTCGGCGGTTGCGTGCGTGATTTCATCCGCGGAGTTGCGCCTGATGATTATGACATCGTTACTTCAGCTCATCCTGAGCAGGTGATGTCAATTTTTCCCCGGACAGTTACCGTCGGCGCAAAGTTTGGTGTTATTGCTGTAATTATCGAAAATCATCCTTATGAGGTGGCCACCTTCCGCAGTGATGATGCCTACGTTGACGGCCGCCGGCCTTCCGGTATTCGTTTTTCTTCTGCCCGTGAAGATGTATTCCGCCGCGATTTTACCGTCAACGGCCTTTTGATGAATCCGGAAACAGAAGAAGTTATCGATTATGTAAATGGTCTTGCCGATATTGAGAAAAAAATAATCCGCACAATCGGCGATCCCGATACCCGCTTTAATGAAGACTATCTGCGTCTGCTGCGGGCAGTTCGTTTTGCCGCCAATCTCGATTACGAAATTGAATACGCCACACAAGAAGCAATAAAAAATCATACAGGGAAGATAAAACAAATCAGTGCCGAACGCCTTCAGGAAGAACTGAATAAAATTGCTACGCGAGCCGGAGCCCGCCACGGCTTTGAACTCTTGGCGGAAACGGAGTTATTGCAGGAGCTTTTGCCGGAAGTTAATCAGTTGCGCGGCGTAGAACAGCCGCCGCGATTCCATCCTGAAGGAGATGTCTGGCTGCATACCCTAATTATGTTTGATCTTTTGCCAAAAAATGGTGAACTTGCGGGTAACCGCCAATTGGCCTGGAGTGCACTCTTACACGACGTCGGTAAGACTGTGACGCGAACGGAAGATGAGAAAGGCGTCCATTTTTACGGCCATGTTCAGGCGGGGGAGGAAATAGCCCGTGAAATTCTGCAACGTCTGCGGTTCTCCAATGCCGATCGCGACGTCGTAATTGCCCTCATCCATTACCACATGGTGTTTATGAATGTTCAGAAAATGCGCAAAGGACGCCTGAAGCGTTTTTTAGGAATGCCGGATTTTGATTTGCACTTGGAGTTGCATCGGCTGGATTGCCTGGCGAGCCACGGGATGCTCGATAATTATGATTTCTGTGTTCATCAGCTTAGTCATCTGGACAAAGAAGATTTGCATCCGTCGCGCCTGTTGACTGGTCATGATTTAATCAAAATAGGTCTTCCTCCGGGAAAAGTAATGGGAGAAATTCTGCGGGCACTGGAAGATGCGCAATTGGAAGGTGCGATAACCAGCAGGGAGCAAGCCGAAATGTTTGTCCGCGATAATTGGCCGCACGGGGATGAACCACGCGGCAAGTACTAGGCCGGTGATTGCTGGCTCCCTTTATTTGAACTGATATTGCGAGCGATGATAAATGATCCTATCGGACTGCCATTTTCATCTAATAATGGATTGGCAATAACGTCCAGCCAAACATAATTTCCCGCCGAATGATGGAAGCGGCATTCAAATTTTGCTGGAGTATTCTTCTTGATATGATCATTAAAAAGGTCAAAAACATTCTTTACATCCTGAGGATGAATCAGATCAAAGAACGATTTACCCATGAGGTTCTCCGGGTGATGCCCCAGGACTGTTTTGTGTGAGGGGCTGATGTATTGATAAACTCCCTGTAGATCAGTTTGAACGACAACGTCCAGCATATTTTCGGTGAAATGGTTATAAAGTAATGATGTATCATGCAAGGCTTTCTCTGTCTGGTCCAGTTTAATTAATAAAAAATTAATCGAGTAACCCATAGCGGTCAGTTCATCTTTTCTGTCCACAGATATACGGCCCTTATAATTGCCCGAAGCCGCTATGCCTCTTATCTGTTTGCTGATATTGGCCAGCCTGGCGAGAATCATTTTATCTATTAAGGCAAAAATAATTAAAATAAAGAAAACTGCGGCAGTGATAACGATTACGAAAAAACGAAAATTAAACATCAAGTTGCTGCGTTGAAAAATTAACCGGTTTTGGCTTGCTTTGATTAAGAATGCCGGAAGGCCGAAAATGTCGTTTACGAGTTTATAGCTGGCCATTTCCAGATTGGATGGCTTTATGAAAATGGGATTGTCATCGGATATAGAATCCACAATCCTGCGCAAATCATTCGACGAATTCTGTTTGCCCACGTAATGAACGGATACAGACGTGCGGCTGAGCCGGGAGAGATGTGAAGTTTCGGAAAAATCAAGCCAGTGAGCCAGTATTATTGTTCCGTTAATTTTTTCTGTTGATTTACTGTCGGATATGGCCTGGGACGCAATAAATAGCGGTTTGTCCTGCAACGATAAAACGCCACTATGAGAGCTTTTGGTGTTGGCATGTTTCAACAGTATGCTCTGGGGCGATATAGTTTCTAAAAGTGCCGGCGGCAGAGTTGTCTGCACTTTTTTCGCACGGTCATAGCCCGCGCTATAGAGAATATTTCCCTGTTTGTTGAGAAGGAGAAGGTAGCTGATTTTTTGCCTCTTAAAAACGGAATCGGCAAAGATTTTCTTTAACTGGGCGGAATTCTGGTTTTGCAGAAATGCCTTAGTATCGTTTTCGGAGGCTAGTTGATTGGCCAGATCAGCCAAATCAAAAAGATCGTTGTTAAATGCGACATAAGCTTCATTGATGGCCAGTCTCGCTGATTGTTCCTCGATACGGTAAAAATCCCTTCGTAAAACGGAATGAAAAGAAATCAAAAGCACGCAAAGAAAAATAATTGTTGTAACGCCGACTATCAGGATGGTTTTTTCTCGCAGGTTCATGTAAATTGCCTCAATCTGTATTAGGTTAACGGAATTACGGTATAATTTTACAATTTTGAAACTTTTTTATAACACTTGAGAAAGTTTCAGCCTGGTGCTGTAAAACTTACCGGTAGTTTAATTCGAGACATTGTAATTAATTTGTTCCAATGTTGCAATAAGTTTGTTGTGAGACTCCAATTTCAAAAACGTAGTGCATTGAAATTGGTAAGGCGAATCCCGACAATGTCGAGACTGCAGGCGAATGAGTATTGTTCATGCCCGTGATTTAGTCATATGGATATTCTGCGCTATTTTTAAGTGGAAAGTATTAGCTGGCTGACTTATCTTAAATCATGTTATATTTAAAAAAAGCTTCCGGGATACTCAAGTGCAGATAAAAAATAATAATTGGCAAAAAATTATAATTTTACTTTTCATATCGTTGCTCTTTATTTCTTGCCATAGTCGTTCTTCCCGTCTGGAATCAACTGCGCCGTCTTCTTCCGTAAAATCTCTGGAACTGATGGGTTATACAATTCAGGTCGGCGCTTTTGCGAAAGTAGAAAATGCAGCACGCCTGACAGAAAGACTCAAAGCTCGCGGGCTGGATGCCACTTATTTTGTGGCGCCCGACGGCTTTTTTAAAGTTCGCTTCGGTAATTATTTCGCAAAAGAAATGGCACGGCAGAAAGCGCAGAGCCTTAAAGAGGCTGGAGCCATCGAGGAATATTACATTGTCCGGCCTGAAGATTATGCAGTGGCCGGACAAAAGAAGTACGGGACAAATTACCTGAGGGAATCTCTAGTAAAAACAGCCCGCGATTTTATCGGTATCCCCTATCTCTGGGGAGGCACTTCATCGGATTCCGGATTTGATTGCAGCGGTTTAACCATGACTGTGTATCAGTTAAATGGCTTAAATTTGCCGCGTATCTCGCAAAAACAATTTGATGCAGGGAATCATATCGACAATGAGCATTTGCAGAAAGGTGATCTGGTGTTTTTTGCAATGAAAAGCAGCGGTAAAATATCTCACGTAGGTGTTTACATTGGAGAAGGGAAATTTATCCATGCTTCATCGCATGGTAAAAAGATACGCGTTGATTCATTATCTGATAATTATTTTGCCCGGAGATTTGCCGGTGCGAGAACTTATTTATAAATTATAATGTATGGTGAAAAAGAAAAAGGATGACGTATCAATCAATGCGCTATAAAATCCGGTACAATAATTTTTCTCTGATCACCGGCTATCCCGTACCAATTCATGATTACAGCAATCAGTAAAATGATCAGCGAACATTTATAGCCATCATATTTAGCTGTGAATCGTCTTTTGGGAAAAATAAATTTGTTTTACTGACGAAAAAAAAATTAAAAAAAATAATTTTTTTTTGTAGTTTTTGTTGACCAATTGCAGAAAATAAAGTAAAATCAAACTATAAAAGCTTAAAAGCTTTTAATCCAAGTATGTAAATTTAACCAAAGGAGGCTTTACCTGATGACACCAATAGCAAAGAAGACAGTGAAGAAGGCTGCTCCGAAGAAAGCCGCAGCAAAGAAGACAGTGAAGAAGGCTGCTCCGAAAAAGGCCGTAAAGAAAGCCGCTCCGAAAAAGGCTACAGCAAAAAAGAAAGCTGCTCCCAAAAAAAAGTAACAGTAGTTAGAAAGTAAAAAAGTATTAGATTTATTTTTAGTAGGTAAATTTACCTGGGGAATAGTAACGCTCCTTTTCAAGAAGCTTACGTGCTGTGGGATATGGTTAATATTCCCCCTGCATCGAACAGGGCAAAAATCAAATGCCCGAAGATGTGAAGGTATATCATTCCAATTCAAAACTGCCTGATAATGCTGGATGCATTTGAGGGCAGTTTGAATTTACACCAGCCAGAAACTTTTATTCGTGAAACTCCAATTTCGAAAGCGAAGCATATAACCTGAAGGTCACAAGTAANNAACCTAAAGGTCACAAGCTGAAGTTTGCTGGTCGAATTATCCCGTATAAGCGGAGGGTATAATACCCCGCAGTGAGCTTAGGAATGGGTTTCCAAAGTTTGCTTTGGGGTGCATACCCGTGATACATCGCTCTGCATTTCACTTATTCATTTAAAAAAACAAGCAATAATTTTATAAGACGCATATAATTGCTGCTAAATATTAAAAGATATATTCCGATATAAATAATAGTAAGGAGATTCATAAGCGAAAATAATTCCCTACGGAGGCGGCAAATCAATTCTGCCGAAGGTCAGGGAAATATGCAGGGAAGAATTGGGATGGGACGAAGATCGCTGGCAGGAAGAAGAAAATTCCTATTTATCCTTATGGAATAAATGTTATACTCTTCCGCAGCTGTTGACGGTAATAACTGATTGACATAACCTTCCGGCTGCTGCTCCGAAAGGCAAAAGAAAGGAGGATTAAACATCAAGATGGCTAAAGAATACATTCTGGCGATTGATAACGGAACCCAATCAGTACGTGCACTGATTTTCGATTTAAGAGGCAATCTGGTTTACAAGACCCGTGTTATTCTGGAGCCATACTATTCTCGGGAGCCGGGATGGGCAGAGCAGGACGCCGACTATTACTGGAAATCATTATGTCAGGCGTGTCAGATGCTCTGGCAGGAATCTCCTGTGCCTAAAGATGCCATTGCCGGAGTTACAATTACCACACAGCGCTCAACATTAATCAACGTGGATAAAGAAGGCAGGCCGCTGCGTCCGGCGATGGTCTGGCTTGATCAGCGGCGTACGAATGGTTTAAAACCGGTCGGCGGTTTATGGGGGCTGGCCTTCAAGGTGTCGGGTATGGCGGAGACAGTTGCTTATCTGCAAGCCGAAGCCGAATCGAATTGGATAAAAACACATCAGCCGGAAATTTGGGATAAAACGTATAAGTTTCTTTTCCTTTCGGGATATTTGACCTATTGCTTGACCGGCAGGTTTGTTGATTCTGTGGGATGCCAGGTAGGTTATGTCCCTTTTGATTATAAGAAAAAGCGCTGGGCATCCTCCTGGAATTGGAAATGGCAGGTAACGCAGGTGGAATCTCATATGCTGCCGGAACTTGTTGATCCGGCGGGCCTCATGGGGCAGGTGACCCGGAGGGCTGCCGAGGAAACAGGTATACCCGAAGGCCTGCCGGTTATTGCCGCTGCCGCCGATAAAGCCTGTGAAGTGATCGGCGCCGGTTGTCTCCAGCCGCATATCGGTTGTCTGAGCTATGGCACTACAGCAACAATAAACACAACTCAGTATAAATATGTGGAAGCAATTCCGTTGATTCCCCCTTATCCATCGCCTGTGCCCAATGCGTACACTTTGGAAATACAAATTTACCGGGGTTACTGGATGGTCAGCTGGTTTAAGGATCAGTTTGCCCATTTTGAAAAACAGATTGCCGCCGAACGCGGAGTGGAAACGGAAACGATTATCGAAGAATTACTGTATAAAGTGCCGCCTGGTTCGATGGGATTAATCTTACAACCTTATTGGTCGCCGGGAATAAAGGTTCCGGGGCCAGAAGCAAAGGGTGCGGTAATCGGCTTTGGCGATGTACATAATCGGGCGCACCTTTATCGGGCCATACTGGAAGGTTTGGCTTATGCATTGCGCGAAGGCAAGGAACGCGAGGAAAAACGCAGTGGAATAAATATTACCGAATTGCGTGTAGCCGGAGGCGGATCGCAGAGTAATGCCGCCATGCAGATTACGGCGGATATATTCGGTCTGCCCACCGCGCGTCCGCACATTTACGAAACATCCGGTTTGGGCGCGGCAATTGACGCGGCGGTGGGATTAAAACTGCATCCTGATTTCAAAACTGCGGTGGCGGAAATGACGCGCATCGGCCAGTTCTTTGAGCCGGATTGGACGACACATAAAATTTACGACCAGCTATATAAAAGAGTTTATAAAAAAATGTACGATCGATTGAAGCCGCTTTATGAAGAAATTCGTTCTATAACCGGTTATCCAACCAGGGTAGGGGAATGATACCCTTTCGCGCTCGAAGGCCAATTTTGTTGGCTGCGTCATTATCCTTTGAAAGCGAAATGTCATGAGTTTTCATTGAGCTGAAAGAAAGTTATGATAAAAATATTTGATGATGAAACTTTTCTTGAGTTTTTACTAAAGGCAAAAAAATCAACATATGCCGCACAAGGTGACCGGGCGACGGTAAGCCCGCTTTTACCGGGATCGAAACAGTTGGAATATTCCGAGGGTAATTTTTTCTATCGGGATATCTATTTTGGGTTTACCAAATTTGTCGGCCAGGAAACAATATACCTCGAATCTCTTCCGGTATGGTCAATGTGCTATGCCGGTGGAATAATAAGTGATGAAATAAAGCCATTGGACGTGTTTATTTTTCTGCAAAGCGCACTTAAACAAATGGACTCCGCCATGCCCTATCGCGGACCAAAACTATTGGAAAATATTCCTTTCAGTTATTCAAATACAGTTTTTGGAGATATTAATCGTTTTCATGGCGCGGAAAAAATAGTGCATAACGGAAGTGATGTGTATGAACTGCATTACGCAGGCGGTATTTTCGGTTGAGGTTTGAATTGTAATTCTTCGGGAACGCTGTAATGAATGAGTAAAGTTGCGGATGAAATTAACAATAATATAACTATCGGCCGATCTTCATTGCCAGATCGTGTTCTTTCCAGCTCCTGCCCTGATAAATAAAGGGATGGAGATTTAATGTTTTAATCCCCTTGCCTGTTTTTTTGAAAATCAGAGATACAGTTACCGATTCGTTGGGATTGATTAATAAGCCCTGAGTACCCGCGGCTGAAGCGGTAATTTTCTGTGAACCCTTGGAGAAGGTAACATTGGATACTTCATACATCGTCCCGCTCTGATCGGTTATTTTTGATTTTGGCCATTTTACGTAATCATCATAAAGAGCAACACTTTTTGCGGTATTGGATTTATTGCGGATACGAATAGTTATGGCAACTCCGCCGCTGCTTGATTTTACATTTGTAATCGTAAAGGCGATATCTTCGGCCTTGGCCGATGCTGCCTTTATGGGATCCATAACGGATTCGGCCTGAGTTTCTGCATTTTTTTCAGCATATGTATCCGTTTTAGCGGATGTCTGTGAGGCACGGGCTGATTTTTTGGAGCTTGAGGATTTCTGCTTTGTTTTGGGTATGAAAATTATCAAAGCGATGATAACAATAAAAATAACGGCGATAGAGATGGTAAGCTTTGTATTTTTCTTTGTCCATTTCCCGATAAAATTGAATAAAGATGCGAGTTTTTCTTCCAGGGGAGTTTTTTTTACCGGATTTGCCGCATCAGCAATTTTTTCTTCCTCCGCAGACGAACTATCTACCTTTGTTTCCGCATGGTAATGAGCAAACATTGATTGCGGGCCTGTATGTTCAACGGAATAAATGTCATGTTCACGGACATGCTTGTCTGCCCGCATTCCCTTGTATTGAAAAAGCTGTGCATATTCCTGCGACAGGCAGGAGACAACATCGAAATACGATCTGGAAACAAGCAACTGACCGGGATCGGAAAAACTCATGATGCGCTGGGCTATGTTAATGCCGTCGCCGATCAGATTATATTGATTGTTTATATCCTTGATTATCTTTACCGGACCGAGATTTATTCCCAAACGCACACGAAGATCAGGCATGGCCGATTCCTGTTCATTCTTCATGGCATCTTGCAGGCTCAGAGCGACAAACAAGGCGTCTTCGGGATCGCTGAGAAAACCTACGGACGCGCCATCGCCTGTATCCAGAATAATCCGGTCACCGGCTGGTATATCCCTCAGGCTTTCCGCCAGAAGCTCATTGAATCGTTGCTTTAGTCTGATTTGTTCTACAACCGGTTTTTTGGAATATTCAACAATATCGAGAAATAATACACTGCAAATGAAAGTTCTGTTTGTGCTGAATTTTAAATTATGTGAACTATCGGAGCCGGCCATTGTTATAACCTCATAAAAAATATATAAAAGGCGAAAAAATATAAACAGATTTATTTCAATATTACAAGCAGTAATTAACGGATAATAGACATTATTCAGAGAAGGTATCCAGATAGGAGCGAAGATTAATATCTTTATTATTTAACCCCAGTTTTTTTCGGATGTGAAAACGGTGTGTATCAACAGAACTTTTGGCGATATTCAAAAGCTCAGAGATTTCATTGGTCGTTTTTCCTTCTTTGATCAGATTAGCCACTTCAAACTCTTTGCCGGTTAAATAATTGTGTGTAGATTTAATGGAATGCATGAAAGGTGAAATGATATTATTCAAAATTATTTTATCAGGAAAGCTATAATTTGAGAAGGACACGCTGGCCGTCGCGGTAAACTTCGAAAACCTGGGAATTTTCCCAGGCGTCATAATGTGGTTTGCCATCCAAATTATAGACGATGTCGCCGGGACGTACACCAAATGATGCATACGGGCTCATCGGTTCTACGCTTTGCACAACAAAGCCGCCGGATCCTGCCGGGTCGGGAATAACCGCAACATTGTGTTGAAAATACTCTGAAGGACTTATTTGTTCGGAAGGATTAACACGTGATTCGGATAAAACTTCATTGTTTTTATCATTCGATTCAGCTAAATCCCTTGTCCCTCTGTCCTGCAAAAATAAAGTTACTATCGCATCCTTATATTGAATAATTACCTGATCGGAATAAATTTTATTAATCACGGCATTCGGTAAAACTTCCTGGCCAACTGTATAAGGCTTTGAAGATTGATTTTCCATGATAATAAATGCGGTAGGCTCCGCTCTATTCGACTTAATATCGGTCAACAACAATGTTGCCATTTTTGCATCCGTTGATAAGTTCTTCCCGAAGATCGGCTCTTTCCCGGTCAGTTTATTATTTAAACTGGAGAGTACCGACACATCGCTTTTTTGCCAGCTAAGCAAGCTGTAAAGGCCAATGGCTAATATTATTGCTATAATAATGCTCGTCGGAAGTATCCAGCTCAGCCGGCGCCTGCGCGGCGAGGGGGCGGCCTTCGGCTGTTGAGTCGTAGTGGACAATGCTTGTTTTGCCAGTTCTTTGAGTTCCGATTTATTAACTTGCAGATTTCTTTGTGCCATAAATCTCTCTTCTTTTATATATCAGGAATGATAAAAATATGTCAACAGGCAGATGAGAAATAAATCTCACACACCTGTTGACATTTGTTTAACTCAATAACTTAATCGGTTAATTATCTCGATTACCTTTGGCTTAATACTACGAACCATATCCGGATAATCACGGACATGAGCTTGTTCCACAGTTGGATTTATCAGTCCAGACTGACCCTGACTTATACAGTGTTATCACGGTAACATAACCATATTTCTGGCCCATGCAGAGATACTGTGATAAATTAAGCCGTCCGGCGACATAATGATTGACAACCGTATCCGAAACCGATTGGGAATAACATACGCCACCGCTGGAACTGGAAGAACTGCTGGAAGAGCTACTGGAGCCGGACGAACTGCTGGAACTTGACGAACTGCCGGTGATGCCGAAGAATTGAGCAGCCTTCCACGATGACCAGATATTTTTATCATAGGAATAAGTATCAGTCGCTCCGCCGGCTTTACCGTCTGTTCCGTCCGGATCAACGGTAATTCCATGAGCCATACCGGTAAGTTGCCATAATTCGACCTGCCCGCTGCCGTAAATTTTGTGCGTACTGCCTTCGTAGGATGCGGTCGATGTTGCAGTTGAACTGATCCCCAGAACATTTGTCCACTGCTGTGCGGTTTCCGTGCCATTTACAGGGTAAACAGTGTAATCGGATAACCCCTGCCAGATGCTCATCTTCGGATACGCTCCCGTGTATCCTGAATATGCCCCTTTTACCAAGGCGCCCCATTGTGCATCCGTTTTCGATACGCTGTTATACATGCATGTATATGCACTGGTCAGATCGGTTGCGCATTTATAGGGCAAGCCTGACATTGCAGCGCCTGCTGCGAATACATCGGGATAGGTGGCCATCATGACGTCGGTGAAAGCGCCGCCTGCGGACAGACCGCTGACAAATACTTTGGTTGAGTCAATGGAATAGCTGGATTTCATAGTATCGACCATTTGTTTGACGGAAAGCGGTTCTCCGCTGCCTCTGGCTTGGTCTCCAGTTTGAAACCAATTAAAGCACGAGCTGGAATTATTGGATGATTGTTGCTGAGGATAAACAACATAAAATTTATACTGATCCGCCAATGTGTTCCAGCCGGTATCGCCGGAATAACCGGATGCGTTTTGGGTACAGCCGTGCATAACAACTACCAGTGGTGCATTACTAGGCATGCTTGACGGAACATATTTATACATCAGCAGATTTCCGGGATTGGAACCAAAACTGGTTACCTGGGTTAACGCAGCCTGCGCGAATTGCGCGACAAAAATGAAAAGACTTACTGAAATTACGCCTAAAAAAAACTTCAAAGGGTTTCTTTTCTTCATTTGAGCCCTCCTTTATTATGCTGTTGCTGTTATTAATCAGGAATGACAAAAACAAGTCAACAGGTGGATGAAAAATGAACCTCACACACCTGTTGACATTTGTTGAACTTAATAGCTTTATTGGACAATTATCTCAATTGTTTCTGTCGAAAACTTATAACCGTAACCGAAACTTACGGGCATGAGCTTGTTCCGCAATTGGATTTATCTGTCCACTTACCTGCGCTGGTTTTATACATAGTTATCTTGGTATTGTAACCATATTTTACACCCATGCAGTTATACTGGGTAACTGTCAACCGACCAGCAATATAGTGATTGGTTACAGTGTCATTAACTGACTGGGAATAACATACACCGCCGCTGGAGCTGGACGAGCTGCTCGAAGAGCTGCTGCTGGAGCTTGAAGAACTGCTCGAAGAGCTGCTGGAACTTGAAGAACTCGATGAGCTGGTGATACCGAAGAATTGTGCCGCCTTCCAGGATGACCAGATGTTCTTATCGATGGAATAAGTATTGGTCGCTCCGCCGGCTTTACCATCCGTTCCGTCCGGATCAACGGTAATTCCATGTGCCATGCCGGTAATTTGCCATAATTCCACCTGGCCGGTGCCGTAAATTTTGTGCGTACTGCCTTCGTAAGATGTAGTCGATGTCGGGGTTGAACTGATTCCCAGAACATTTGTCCACTGCGATGCGGTTTCCGTAGCATTCACAGGGTAAACGGTATAATCGGATAATCCCTGCCAGATGCTCATCTTCGGATACGCTCCCGTATAGCCGGAATATGCGCCTCTTACCAAGTCGCCCCATTGTGCATCGGTTTTCGATACGCTGCCATACTGGCATGTAGAAGCACCGGTTAGATCAGTTGCGCATTTATAGGCAACACCGGACATGGCTGCTCCAGCCGCGAATACATCGGGGTATGTGGCCATCATGACATCGGTGAAGCATCCACCCGCGGACAGACCGCTGACAAATACTTTGGTTGAGTCAATGGAATAGCTGGATTTCATAGTGTCCACCATTTGTTTGATGGATAGCGGTTCTCCGCCGCCTCTGGCCTGATCTGACGTTAAGTACCAACTGAAACATGAGCTTGACTGGTTGGCTGATTGTTGTTGTGGATAAACAACATAAAATTTATACTGATCCGCTAAAGTGTTCCATCCGGAATCGCCGCAATAGCCGGCTGCGTTCTGGGTACAGCCGTGCAAAACAACTACCAGCGGTGCATTGCTGGGCATACTTGCCGGTACATATTTGTACATCAACAGGTTTCCGGGATTGGAACCAAAACTGCTTACTTGTGTTAAAGTACAAGTTGCTGCCAGCGCAAATTGCGCGACAAAAATGAAAAGAATGATGGCAATAAAACTCGACAAAAACTTCGCAATACTTCTTTTCTTCATTTGCGTTTCCTCCAAACTAATTTAATTTTGTTGTTACTATTCCCGAAAAATTATTAATCACAATAACTATAGAGGGGGCTGCCTTTAAAATTGTGTTAATCATTTTTCGCTACAATACATTTTTGAGAAATTTCAATAGTTTTGACTATCGTCATTACCTCCTTTTAGTTATAAAAATACAGGCTATTGAGGGGGAATACAATTATCCCGTATTTTTACCGTTCCATTTTACAGCAGTCTTAAATAAAGGCAATGCGGAATGGATAATGATTTAATGTGGAGAAATATCCACATTAAGAAAAGTTTTCGAAATAAGAATGGAGATTAACTTCTTTTTTATTGCTCAAACCTAGTTTTTTCCGGAGGTTTAAACGGTGCGTATCAACCGAACTTTTTGCTATGTTCAGAAGCTCGGCAATTTCCTTGGTGGTTTTTCCTTTTTTAATCAGATAGGCTATTTCAATTTCCTTGTTAGTCAGATTGCTGTGTCTTGATTTAATGCTTTGTGAAAAAGATGAAACAATATCACTTAAATTTTTTTCAATCATATTAACCATGGCAAACTGAACGGGGAAAAGTTTGGATTTTCTTAATTTGTCCAGAAAAGGAAAGACAAAAGTTCTCATATTGTTCACTACATTTGACTCCAGAGATAACCTGCCGTCGTCTTTATGCCGCAAGAAAACTTTAAGTGCGGTATTTGTTTCCGATAGATTTTCGGATAGATTTACAGCTCTATCTTCCAATTCCTTTTCTTTAATTCTCAGCTTTTCCTCAACTATTTTACGCACTTCTATTTCTGTTTTTATTTGTTCTATGTTTCTGGCATTAGCCATGGCCAGGCCGATGGTTTTGCCAATCGAGAGCAGCGTTTCCAGTTCATAATCAGTAAACGCATACACCTCTTTGAAAAATAGATTTATTACGCCCAGTACCCGGTCGCGAAAAAGCAAGGGAATCGAAATGAGACTTTTTAAGCCGTGTTGGCTCATATTTATCTTTACTTCGGGATGAAGCCGCTCGTCATTCGCGGGGTCATTGCAGACGATTATTCTCTTTTCTCGAATAGTATATGCGGTCAGACTTTCCGGTAGTAATTTACTTGTGAGCCTGACTGTTTCGGCCTTATACTCTTCATCTGAACTTGATGATAATAATGAGATAGAATTTGCAGCTTCATTATACTCAAACATCATAACAGCCGACGTTTTTCCATAAAGTTTCATGGCTTCCATGGCTTCCTTGACTAAAGTATCATAGTCCAGAGCAAGATAGATTTTGTCGGCGACAGCATTAATGATCCGCAGCGATTCATTGCTGATTTTGACGTTTTGTTGAGATTCACTTAAGCTTTTTTCTACTTTATGTAAGTCTTCCTTGGCAATTAAGCGGTTTTCCATTTCTGTTTTTATTTGTTCAATATGTTTGGCATTGGCCATGGCCAGACCGATGGTTTTACCGATGGAAAGCAGTGTTTCCAGTTCATAATCCTTTAAATTATGTTTTTCTGTGAAAAGAAGATGCATAGTTCCCAGAGCGCGATCATGAAAAAGTAAGGGGACAAAAATAGCGCTCAGCAGGCCTTCCGCAGTGAGTGCCTTCCGCACTTTAGGTAAAATCCGCTGATCGGTAGCCAGATCGTCGCTGTAAATAATATCTTTTTTGTGTATAGCTTCTCCCGCCGCGCTTTTGCCCAGATACAGTTTCTGCGTCAGGCGAATCGATTCGTGGTCGGTAAATATTTCACTGCTGTCGATTAGAACGAGGCATTGCGATTCTTCCCTGTATTCATACATGGACACCGCCGAGGTTTTGCCGTAATGAATCATCGCGGCGATGGCTTCCTTAGCGATAGTGTTATAATCGAGACACGGACCAATTTTATTGGTAACAGAATTAACTGTTTCCAAAATCATGTTGCGGATCTCTAATTCCTGCTGTGTATCTTTGAGGGTTTCTTCCGTTCGTTTTTCGGTGGCGGCGATTGCTTCCAGTTCAGCGAGTTTTTGCCAAATTCGGACATTTTCTTCAAGCAGGTTACCATTAATAGATTGTTCCATGTTCTTGTCCCATAAAATGTATGAGTTTATTACAAATTATTTTGGGTCTATACAGAAATTCGTTGTAGTTTGTTTCCTTTTTACCACACTTTTGATGAAAGTTCATAATTAAAATTAATAATGCCTGTAGTTCTCATAATCTCACCAATGGCTTGACATTGATAAAAAAAGTAAGTACGTAAATTACACAAATGAATGCCCATATAGTCTAAAACAAAGCAATACATTTACTTCCCAGATAGCGGGAGTTTGTTGCTAATTAGGAGTCTTATCATGGATCATAATGATTATGCTTTAAAAGCAAAGGCGGAAAACAGGCTTACCAATTATTCCTGTATTTCCGGTTATGCCGGGGCCATCATAATCCTTGCCCTTGCTTATTTTGGCGCCAAAGCAGATATATTGAATCACGGCTGGGAAATCTTTTCTAACGAAGTGACTGCTGATTTCTTCCACAGCGCCTTTCTTGTACTGGGTATCTGCGGTTTTTCCATGTTCATCATAGAACTCATCATTCGCACTGTAGTGGAAAAAAAGATTATCGTTATTTCCGATAAATTACGGCAAGGAAAATACGGGAGCTTCCTGCTGGAATGTTTTTTAAATTATATTCTGGAACTCGGTATTTTATATCTGGTTGTTTTATTTTATAAGTTTTCCAATGAATATGGCTTTCTGCAGAATAATGATTACTATCAGCCCTGGTTTATTCTGATGAATATATTCTGGAAGGGGTATCTTTATTTTGGCCTTCCTTATATTTTATTGACCCGGGCACTTCAGAATGATCCGGTAGCGGATAAAAAAGAGCCGGCGTATTTGCTGCTCAAGGTCTTAATGCTGATTTTCAGAAAAACGCCCCTCGCTTCATTACTTAAAAAAATGGAGTTTTTGAATTTCGATAAGGATAATGATTTTTATTCTTTTTCCCGGGTTGATAAAACAAACCTTCTTGGCATTTTTGTGAAAATGTTTTTTATTCCGGTGATTACCGTCTTCTTTGTAATTCAGTTTTATCATTTGGTCAACAACTGGTCATATATTACCGGCGCTCTGAGTAAAACTATCTGGTCAAGTTTTATGTCGGCATCAGATTTCCATAATATCACCTTCAGTGTGATTTTCGCTGTAGATGTCGGCCTGGCCTGGTGCGGTTATGTGGTTTCGTCCCGATGGATTAAGAACTCGAACGTATCTACCGAGCCGACATTTTTGGGATGGTTTGTGGCGCTTTCCTGCTATCCACCGTTCCAGTTCAATATATCATCGTATTTTTCTACTCCTGCGGACAATGCTTATTTATCAATTCCGAATAATGGCCTGGTTTGGTTATTTGCCGTCATGTCTGCTCTCAGTTATTTGGTTTATATGTTGGCAACCGTTTATTTCGGTTTACGGTTTTCCAACCTGACGCACCGCGGCATTATCACGCGGGGGCCCTATGCGCTGGTGCGGCATCCGGCCTACGCGTCCAAGAACTTTTCCTGGTGGTGCGTGATGCTGCCGGTAATTTTATATCAAGGTTTGATTCAGCTAACACCGCTCGTTTTTGTTCAGATATTTGGCCTGATCTTCATGACATTTTTCTATTACTGGCGGGCGATAACCGAAGAGCGGCATTTAGGGCATGATCCGGATTACATCGAGTATTGTAAAAAAGTTAAATACCGCTTTATTCCGGGGCTGCTGTAAGTTGCAAATTATTGCTGCCTGATAAATTTTATGCAGGGGCTGTTATCGCCAATCAGGAATTTACTTTTCTTATATTTATTGTTCTGATTTTCACAGGTATAATAAGAAACGATACCGGTGTCCCAGCGGCCTTGAAAATAAGATAGCTTTAGACGATGCTTCCCTTTGTTGAGCTGTGCATATCCTCTGCTTTCTTCAAAAGGTTTCAGCCCCGGGTATTCGGCAACTGTTTTGCCGTCAATG
This sequence comes from Syntrophaceae bacterium, assembly GCA_003142535.1. Taxonomy (GTDB): domain Bacteria; phylum Desulfobacterota; class Syntrophia; order Syntrophales; family Smithellaceae; genus Fen-1166. The sequence goes on along the minus strand of PLMQ01000046.1, from coordinate 6,426 downwards.
CTCAGCATAAAACCATCATCGGAAAAAATAATAAATGCATAAATTTTACTTTCCATAACTTCAAATTCCGTATCAAAATCAATAAAGAAATCTTCTTTGAAGTTAAGCGCTCCCAGCGTTGAATGCCTTAAAAACGACGCTTTTCTAAAGCTGATATTATTTATAAAAATTGTGTCGGCAAATATAGTCGCTCTAGGTTGATAGATGTTTGTCAGATTATTTTTATCTTGTGAAATTGTCGCTTTTATCTTTTGGGGCATATTTACTTTATTGTAAAAATTATGGGCTAAAATAGACAAGCCAATAATAGCCAAAAAAGAAAGGTAAAAGAAAAAATACTTTTTATGTAATTTAAAATTACTTATCAGCCGATAAATTATCAGAAAGAAGAGAATGTAAATGGCGAAGGCGAAAGAGTATAAATATCTGTGCTCAATGCTGAAGATGGCATAGGTAATCAGGCTGAATGCCGGAATAGCAACAATAAGTATTAATTTACCGACGTTGGTATGTGTATCTCTAAAGATAATTGGCAGAAGACCCAGAGTTAAAAACATAAAAAACATCATTAGTCTTGATATATGGAGCAACTGCGCAAACCAAAGTGCGCTGCCCATGGAAGGCATGAGCGGTCCAAAAAAGAGCGTCGAGAGTTGCAGCATCTTATCGAGCAGCGCCGCAGGATTGCTCTTGATATAGTCAAAGCCCAACTTAAAAAAGTAATCCTGATTATACAATGGAACATCAGTGACAACAGAGCCGTTATCGGGATATTCAACGGTTGCGGGCGGGACCAATATATAAGTGTACCCGTCAAAATTGCTGGTTATCTTGTGAATCTGGGTTACAGCCAGATAGAAGTTAATGCCGCCGTTGGCGGAAAGGCCGTTGAGCTTTCCGTGAGATATACGGTGGTTTTCCGCAATCACAAGTGCCAGTATCAGAAAAAAAGCGAAAGAGAATATTATGCCTCTAATTAATCCTTTTTGCAGCGGTTTGATTATACCTCGCGTTAGAGGCCACTTAATCTTGCTTTTTGCTAAAAGGATATAGACAAAAAAGGGAAGCCCGAATAGTCCGTATGCCGGTCTTGCGGCAACGGCCAGTCCCAGAAGAATAGCGCTACATAAAATGCTGATGATGTGGTCGTCTTTGAATAAAAACCAAATGGCGATAATAACCAGTGGAATGGAGAAATTTTCCGACAGGATGAACGCATTAAAATAAATGAAAGGATAGGAAAAAGCATATACGCCGGAGATTACCAGCGATAGTTTTTTATTATTAGCGATTTGTTGCGATATCAAATATAGAAAGAAGACAGACAATGATGAGAGCACGATATTCAATGACAAGACAATTTCCAGCTTATAAGCATAAAGGTGGAAAAGATTTAAAATCCGGAAAACAAAGCACAAAAAGAAATGATAAAATGTAGGCCAGATGACCCACTGATTGATGGAATATTCATCACCCTCAAAACGTTCAATTGCCCGAAACCAGTATCCGCCCATATCCGTCACCAGATAATCCTGATAGGCCGTGCCGTAAAAGATATAGACAAATTTTATGATTGTGGAAATGGCGATGATAAGGAGAATCGGAAAATATGTATTAGAAAATATATTACGAATTATTTTTTTCATGGAGTGTCATTGAAGCCAATTTTATCGCGGACAAAATACAAAGTCCGCTGCTTCGACTCATCGTATATCCGCCCAATGTATTCCCCAATCAGTCCCATACAAAATAATTGCACGCCGCCGATGAATAAAACTATCACCAGCAATGATGGATAACCGGGAACAGGGTTGCCGATGATTAGTGTTGTGATGAAGAAAAACAATCCATAGAGGAGTGCGCACAGAGAGACGATCAGGCCGAGATATGTAGCCAGGCGCAGGGGGATATTGCTGAAAGATGTAATCCCCTCGATGGCGAAGTTAATAAGCTTCCAGTAATTCCATTTTGTATTACCTGCAAAACGCGGTTCTCTTTGATATAATATTCCTGTCTGGCGAAAGCCGATCCAACTGAATAATCCTTTCATAAAACGGTGAGTTTCTCTTAACTCTTTGAGCGCATCAACCGCTTTACGGTCAATAAGACGAAAATCTCCGGTGTTTGGTGGAATATTAATGTGGACAAAAGAACCGATGACTTTATAAAACATTGCTGCCGTTAATTTCTTGAGCCATGATTCGCCCTGGCGGGATTCACGGGTAGCATAGACAACCTCATAACCTTCTTTCCATTTTTCAGCTAGCCTTGGTATGATTTCCGGCGGATCCTGCAAATCAACATCTATGGGAATGACAGCTTTACCGCTGGAATAATCAATTCCGGCGGTAAGAGCGATCTCCTTGCCGTAGTTGCGTGCCAGATCAATAACCTTGACTCTTTTATCTTTTTGATGGAGCAAGGCTAATACATCCAGGGTTGTGTCCCTGCTGCCGTCATTGATAAAAATTATTTCGAATGGTTCATGGAGCTCTCCCATGACTTTGACAGTCCGCTCATAAAAAGGAAAAATATTATCTTTTTCGTTAAAGACAGGAACTACGATCGAGAAAGTTATGACTGCTTTATTATTTTCCATCAGGCCACCATTTTATAAAATGAAATTATCTTCCTATGAAGACTTTGTTGCCATACATATACCATAGGGAAAAAATTTAAGCAGCTGAAAAAATACAATTCCAGAAGGTAGTATGTTTAGATTACTAATTTTTGTTTATAATGTTTATTGTTTATCAAGATTCAGTAACAATCGTTGACCGTTACGGTACACTTCAAAGACGTTGGCATGCTCCCAGAAATCATAATGTGGTTTGCCATCCAGATTATGGATGACGTCGCCGGGACGTACACCAAATAGTGCGTACGGGCTCATCGGTTCAACTTGTTGAACGACAAAGCCGCCGGATCCTGCCGGGTCGGGAATAACCGCAACATTGTGTTGAAAATACTCTGATGGCGGCATTACGCTGCCGAGGTCATTGGCCTCCTGTTCGTCGCTTGCAAGATTGCTCAATTTATTACCGGATGTTTCCCCCGAGGATAGCGCTGCAAAACCTTTGCCTTCTAAATATAAAGTTATAATGGAATCATTATATTGGATTAAGACATGGTCGGTAAGTATATTTTTAACAATTGCACCTTTCAGGACTTCCTGGCCAACGGTATAAGGCTTTGAAGATTGATTTTCAATGCTGATAAATGCGGTAGATTCTGCTCTATTCGACTTAATATCGGTCAACAACAATGTTGCCATTTTTGCATCCGTTGATAAGCTCTTCCCGAAGAGCGGCTCTTTCCCGGTCAGTTTATTATTTAAATTGGAGAGTATCGACACATCGCTTTTTTGCCAGCCAAGCAGGCTGTAAAGGCCAATGGCTAATATTATTGCTATAATGCTAGTGGGTAGCAGTATCCGGTTCAGCAAACGCTTGCGCGGCGAGGGGGCGGCCGTCGGCTGTTGAGTCGTAGCGGACAATGCCCGTTTTGCCAGCTCTTTGAGTTCTGATTTATTAACTTGCAGATTTCTTTGTGCCATAAAAATTTCTGTCTGCCTGAACTTAGAGCAGGGCGCGTAAGTTATTTTACCTCACGCACCCTGCTAATCTTAAATCTGAAACTTAACACTTTACTTAATGACAAGTGTCCTTTGTGTACCAAGCGCTGGTGCCTACATGGCATAACTTGCTGGTATTATACGTGTTGTAGAGGCCGCAATTTTCATTGGAGCCATTCGCATAAACATAACCAAGCGATTGGTGCGCGCGTCCCGCTGTAACCTGGGCATAATTGCTGGCTGTTGTACAACTGCAAGAACCACCGCTGGAGCTGCTGCTCGAAGAACTGCTCGAACTGGATGAGCTGCTCGAAGAGCTGGAGCTGGAAGAGCTGCTCGAACTCGATGAACTGCTCGAACTGGAAGAACTTGATGAACTGCCGACGATGCCAAAGAATTGAGCCGCCTTCCAGGATGACCAGATATTTTTATCTAAAGAATAAGTATCGGTTGTTCCGCCTGCTTTGCCATCCGTTCCGTCCGGATCAACGGTAATTCCATGTGCCATGCCGGTAATTTGCCATAATTCCACCTGGCCGGTGCCGTAAATTTTGTGGGTACTGCCTTCGTAAGATGTAGTCGATGTCGGGGTTGAACTGATTCCCAGAACATTTGTCCACTGCGATGCGGTTTCCGTAGCATTCACAGGGTAAACGGTGGTATCGGATAGCCCCTGCCAGATGCTCATCTTCGGATAGGGTCCACTGTAGCCGGAATATGCTGCTCTGACCAGATCGCCCCATTGTGCATCCGTTTTAGACACGCTGCCATACATGCAGGTATAACCGCTGGTCAGATCGGTTGCGCATTTATAGGCAATACCCGACATAGCAGCGCCGCCCGCGAATACATCGGGGTATGCGGCCATCATAACATCGGTGAAGCATCCTCCCGCTGACAGGCCGCTGACAAAAACCTTGGTTGCGTCAATGGAATAGCTGGATTTCATAGTATCAACCATTTGTTTGATCGAAAGTGGTTCGCCGCCGCCTCTAGCCTGATCTCCGGTTAGGTACCAATTAAAGCAGGAGTTGGAATTATTGGATGAATTTTGCTGGGGATAAACAACATAAAACTTATACTGATCCGCCAATGTATTCCATCCGGCGTCACCGCAATAACCGGCTGCTGTTTGCGTACAGCCATGCAGAACAACTACCAGTGGTGCATTGCTGGGCATGCTTGCCGGAACGTATTTATACATCGCTAAATTTCCCGGATTAGAACCGAAACTGGACACCTGGGTTAAGGTACAACTTGCTGCCTGCGCGAATTGCGCGACAAAAATGAAAAGAATGATTAGAATAAAACTTGACAAAAACTTCGCAATACTTCTTTTCTTCATTTGCTTTTCCTCCTAACTAATTTAATTTTTGTTGTTACTATTCCCGAAAAATTATTAATCACAATAATAGAGGGGGCGCCTTTACCTTTAAAATTGTGTTAATCATTTTTTCGCTACAATACATTTTTGAGAAATTTCAATAGTTTTGACTATCGACATTACCTCCTTTTAGTTATAAAAAATACAGGCTATTGAGGGGGTATACGATTATCCCGTTTTCGCCATCATTTTACAGCAGTCTTTAATAAAGGCAATATTGAACGATTGATGATTTAATATGGATGAAAAATCCATATTAAGAGATGGTTTCGAGATAAGAACGGAGATTAACTTCTTTATTGTTCAAACCAAGTTTTTTCCGGAGGTTGAAACGGTGTGTATCAACGGAACTTTTTGCTACATTGAGAAGCTCGGCAATTTCTTTGGTGGTCTTCCCTTGTTTAATCAAATTGGCCACTTCAATTTCTTTATTTGTTAAATCATTATATTTTGACTTAATATTTTGGTTAAAAGGCGATACAATATCATTTAAATTTTTTTCAATCGTATCAATCATGGCAAACTGAATTGGAAAAAGTTTGGACTTTCTCAATTTATCCAGAATAGGCAAAACGAGAGCTCTCATGTTGGTCAGGACATTTGTCTCCAGAGATATTCTACTATCGTCTTTGTGCTGCAGTAAGACTTTCAGCGCGGTATTTGTATCGGATAGATTTTCGGATAGATTTATAGCTCTATTTTCCAATTCCTTCTCTTTGATTCTCAGCTTTTCCTCAACTATTTTACGCACTTCTATTTCTGCTTTTATTTGTTCGATATTTTTGGCATTGGCCATAGCCAGGCCTATTGTTTTACCAATCGAGAGCAGTGTTTCCAGCTCATAATCGGTAAACGCATACTTTTCCCGGAAGAACAGATTTATTACACCTAATGTTCGTTCGCGAAAAAGCAAGGGAATCGAAATGCAGCATTTTAAGTCGTATTGGATCAGCCATTTTTTTATTTCTGGACTAATTCTATTGTCGTTGGCGGTATCATCGCAAACAATTATTCTTTTTCCCCGGATGGTATGAGCTGTCAGGCTTTCCGGTAATAATATACTGGTTAGCCGGACAGTTTCGGTTCTATCTTTGTCTGAAGTTGTACTGGTAGACAGAAGAGAAATAGTATTTGCATCTTCATTATACTCAAACATAACGGCTGCTAATGTTTTTCCATATAATGTCATGGCTGCCACGGCTTCCTTAATTAAAGTATCATAGTCCAGAGCAAGATAGATTCTGTCGGCAACAGCATTAATGATTCTCAGCGATTCATTGCTGATTTTGACGTTTTGCTGCGATTCGTTTAGGCTTTGCTTAGTTTTTTGCAAGGCTTCCTTGGCGAGGAGGCGCTCCTCTATTTCCGCCTTTATTTTTTCAATGTTTCTGGCATTAGCCATCGCCAGGCCGATGGTTTTGCCGATCGAGAGCAGTGTCTCCAGTTCATAATCAGTAAAATTATACTT
>PLMQ01000050.1 GCA_003142535.1 Syntrophaceae bacterium | reverse complement strand
GAATCCCCCTCTCTCCGCCAGATATTTATAAAATAAGATAAAATTTTGTCATTCCGGTTTGTGCCCTCGCGTGACCTTCGGGTTATCAGGGTACGCAGGTCGGAATCCAGCATCATTAAAATATCATCTGGATTTTGATTAATCCAGATGACACAACCTAAACCGGAGAGATGTCCGAGCGGCTTAAGGAGCACGACTGGAAATCGTGTGTATGCCCTCAAAGGTGTACCGGGGGTTCGAATCCCCCTCTCTCCGCCATTATTGATGAAGGCAAACCCTGCCCGGTAGCATTATCGGACAGGGTTTGTTCGTTTTTGCTGAATGCTTTTCGACCACCTTTTCGGTAACACTAATTTATACCATTTCGATTTCAAAGGATAACGACGTAGTCAACAAAGTTAGCCAAAGAAGGCAAAATGGTATGAGGCAATTCGTCTCCATAACTGCTATTTGCATGTAAATCAAAAGCAGTGTACAATCCCATTAAACGTCTCCTTATAATATGGTATAATAGTCAGCATTAAAGATTATTGAGGTGAAAATATGAATATAAATAATCGAGAAACCGTCCTTCAGGAATTGCAAAAACTTAAACCTGATCTGGAAAAGCGATATGGAGTTACAAAAATAGGCATTTTCGGTTCTTTTGCCCGCAACGAGATTCGTGAGGACAGCGATGTCGATGTGGTTGTGGAAATGAATGAGCCGGATTTATTTTACATGGTGCATATTAAAGAAGCGTTGGAACAAAAATTCAGAATACCCGTAGATGTGATTCGCTATCGGGCAATGATGAACAAATATCTGAAAGCACGGATTGACCGCGAGGCCGTTTATGTATGACAAAACCCTCCTCAAGGAAAAACTGGAGCAAATCATGGATGCCCTACAGCGCATAAACCGGCGCTTTGCGGGAATTGAAACGCCTCTGGATTTTCTGGCAACAGATGTTAATCACGATAAACTTGATGCCATCTCCATGCTGCTTATTAGTGAAACTCCAATTTCCATAACGCAGTGTAGGGAAATTGGTAAGTTGAACAATCCCGCGCAGCGGAGGGTATAATGCACCATAGCTTACTTTGTGGTTTATACCCGTGGTTGCTGTTGGGGAGAGTTTCAAAAAGATAGATAAAGAAACCGAGGGTTTGTTTTTAAAGCAGTATCCTGATATTGATTGGAAGGGAATCATCGGCGTGCGGAATATATTAGCGCATGACTATTTCGATATAGATGTTGAAGAAATATACAAAATTTGTCAGCGGGATATCCCAAAACTAATGAAGACACTGGAGCAAATGCTGGGATCTATTAAGTAATGGCAATCCATCCAGCCTTTCCCAAAGAGCCGCATGAAATACTACCCGAGGTCCGAGCGGCTGAAGGAGCACTACTGGAAATCGTGTGTATGCCCTCAAAGGTGTACCGGGGGTTTGTTACGCTTGCTTGGACACCCGGCGCATGCCGGGCGAATCCCCCTCTCTCCGCCAGTTAGAAAATATCTTTGTTGCTGCGCGGCTGACCAAAAGCGGGCTTCCCGAATTTCTATATTCTCATTCTGTTTGTTCAATTTGATTTTGCATATTCGTTTATCTCTGATAGATTAGTATTGTGTTCAGACTAAATAAAAAGTTGCATGATTTCATATAATATACAATATTGGTCTGACATTATGAAAATAATTTGCCTAATAACGAGTTATATAAAACGCAAAGAAATTTATAGGAAAGAATATGCTTGAAAAAGATATCGAAAACATTATTGCAGCCCATCCTGATGAAATCTTTCCTGGTGAAGGATATATACTCGTAGGACAACAGTTTGTTGTTGAAGGTAGAAGATTAGATATTCTGTTTGAGGATAAACACAAAAGGAAAGTTATTGTTGAAGTAAAAAGAGGAATTTTAACTCGTGAAGCATCGGGTCAAATCGCCGAATATTATGGATTACTAAAAAATCGTAACCTTAGTGAAACTTATGAATTGATTCTTTGCGCAAATGTTATACCAAAAGAACGAAAAACATTTCTTGAAACAATTGGAATTAATTGTAGAGAATTAGGGATAACTTTAATAACTGATTTAGCTAAAAAATTTGATTATACATTTCTTGATGACAGAGCTTCCTACGATATCGCATCAAAAGAAATTAAAGTCTTATCTGAAGTAGGTGAAGACGATCTGGTTGAAGAGGAAGATCCTTCAGTTTGGATTTTTCAAGGAAATCCTGATCGATATGATGTTTTAAATGCATTATCAGATAAAGAAATTGGAAACTCAATACATTGGCTTGTAAATCAACATAAACAAAAAATTAAAAAAGGTCATATCGCCCTGATTTGGATGTCTGGAAAAGAAGCAGGAATTTATGCAATTGCTCGAATTGAGACCGATCCAAGGCAACTTGCAGAATTTCCTGCAGAAAAAAAATACTGGATAGATAATGAAGAAATAGAAGTTGCTAACAGAGTTAGGTTAGCAGTCATAAAGCGTTTGATTAACAACCCAATACTAAAAGAAAAGTTATTAACAATACCAGGGCTATCTAAACTTTCAATTTTGAGGCAATTTCAGGGAACTAATTTTCCTGTTAAAGATAATGAATGGCAAATAATTACTCAACTTACCTAAAGCTTTGCACTTCATATGAAATAACGTGGACAGATTCAATTTTAATTTGCGCGTATGAAAAGAATTAGCCGCCAACCTGCCTTCCGAAGCTGAAAGCGTAGGCGGGAAATCGTCAGGGGTTTAGGAATTAGTATTGATGATTAAATGGAATATTTTATGAAAAATAAATTAGGTATTTCTAAAAATGTTTTTGCGTTGGGACTGGTGAGTTTTTTTAATGATGTGGCCTCGGAGATGATTTATCCTATCGTCCCGATTTTTCTCACCAGTGTCCTGGGCGCGCCAGTGGCTGTTGTCGGTTTGATAGAAGGCATAGCCGAATCAACCGCCAGCGTCTTAAAAGTTGTTTCCGGCTGGCTATCTGATAAATGGCAAAAAAGAAAACCCTTTGTTGTCGCCGGTTACTCGTTTTCAGCCATTTCTAAAATACTTTTAAGTCTGGCTTTCAGCTGGCCGTTTGTTTTGTTTGCCCGATTTGTTGACCGTTTTGGCAAAGGAACGCGAACTTCTGCCCGGGACGCTTTAATTACCGAAAGTTCGGAAGAATCGGTTCGGGGAAGATCATTCGGCTTTCATCGGGCGTTCGATACTTTGGGAGCGGTGATCGGGCCACTGATTGCTCTTTTGGCGATTCATTATTTAGATAAAAATTATCGCTTAATCTTCTTTCTCGCCTTTATCCCCGCTTGTGTCGGCATTCTTCTACTTCTTTTTCTTGTCAAAGAAAAGACGAAAGGAAAAAATCCTTCCGCCACCCTTAATTTAAGCTGGCGCAATCTTGACCCCTCTTTCAAGAATTTTTTGTTGATTAGTTTCATTTTTGCTTTAGGCAATAGTTCGGACGTCTTTTTAATTTTGCGGGCGCAAAATCTGGGCTTATCAGTAACCCTGGTTGTAGCTTTGTATGTTCTTTTCAATTTTACTTATGCCATTTTTTCAATGCCTGCCGGGATTATTTCTGATAAAATCGGACCTAAAAAAGTGCTTTTAACTGGCTTTTTGCTTTTTTCCGCCGTATATCTTTTTTTCGGCCTGGCGCCTTCCAGTATTTTCCTTTGGCTCCTTTTCCCGGTTTACGGAATGTATATGGCCCTCACCGAAGGAGTGGGAAAAGCCTACATTTCAAATTTAGTTCCCCGGGAAAAAACAGGTACGGCCTTTGGTGTTTATCAGACCACAATCGGGCTTTGTACTTTTTTTGCTTCTCTTATCGCCGGATTATTTTGGACTTATATTGACGTTAGCGCGCCGTTTATTTTCGGAAGCATAATGGCGGCGATCTCAGCTTTTTTGTTTGTTGCTTTGGAAAAAAAGATTAAACTTGCTAAAGTTTAAAAAGAAGGAAGATCATGATGAACCAACTCCCTCCTGCATTTTGGAGCATCGCCGCGGCTGATCTGCTCAAGACACTGGAAGCGGCAAAAGAAGGATTGACGGGCAGTGAAGCCAAAAAGCGGCTCGCCCTCTATGGCGCTAATCGTTTAAAACCCCAAAAGCGCTCGAACGTATTAACTCTTCTTATATCCCAATTCAAAAGTCCTATTATCCTGATCCTTATCTTCGCCACAGGGTTATCATTCTTTCTGCACGATCCGGTTGATGCATTTATTATTCTTTCCATCGTCCTTATCAGTGGGTTGCTCGGATTTTGGCAGGAGCGCGGCGCTTCGAACGCTGTGGAGAAACTACTTTCCATTGTCCAGATTAAAGCGGCGGTGCTGCGCGATGGAAGCTCCATTGAAATTCCTGTCGAAGAGATTGTGCCGGGGGATATCGTCATCCTGAATGCCGGCGATATTATTCCGGGTGACTCTCTGGTTCTGGAATCAAATGATCTTTTCGTGGATGAAGCCATGCTGACGGGTGAAACTTTCCCTGTGGAAAAAGTAGTGGCAGTATTGCCGCCGGAGACTCAGCTAAGTCAGCGGACAAATGCTCTTTGGATGGGAACCCATGTGGTGAGCGGCTGCGCAACAGCGCTGGTCGTGCGCACCGGCAGAGAAACGGAGTTCGGCAAGGTATCCGACCGGCTGAAACTCCGGCCTCTGGAGACGGAATTTGAGCGCGGCATCCGTCAATTCGGCTATTTTCTTATGGAAGTCACGCTGCTGCTGGTGGTTGCCATTTTTGCCATCAACGTCTATCTGGCGCGTCCGGTACTGGATTCATTCTTATTTTCTTTAGCGCTTGCTGTTGGACTAACCCCGCAATTGCTGCCGGCAATTATCAGTATCAACCTTTCCCATGGCGCCAAACGGATGGCTAAAAATAAGGTTATCGTCAAGCGCCTCGCTTCGATTGAAAACTTCGGCAGTATGAATGTGATCTGCTCTGATAAAACTGGTACGTTGACTGAAGGAACCGTCAAGCTCCAATCCGCCCTTAATATGGAGGGCACTCCCAGCGATAAAGTCCTTCTTCAATCTTATATTAATGCTTTTTATGAAACGGGTTTTACCAACCCGATAGATGAAGCTATCCTCAGCTACCGCAAGCTCGATCTCACCGGCTACCAAAAACAGGGCGAAATTCCGTATGATTTTCTTCGTAAGCGATTGAGCATAGCGGTTGCACATGATAATGCAAATCTGCTGGTAACCAAAGGCGCGCTGCAGAATGTACTTGCCGTATGTACAACGGTGGAAACCGGAGATGGAACTATCGCCGACATCGCCACGGCGCGAGACCGCATCCAGCAGCACTTTGAGGAATTCAGCAATAAAGGATTTCGAGTTCTCGGTGTTGCTTACAGGAATATGGGTACGGAGTCACGCATCGGCAAAGACCAGGAAGCGAACATGACGTTTTCCGGATTCCTCGTTCTTTTTGATCCGCCCAAAGCAAATATCGTCGAAACGATTACAAATCTCAAGAACCTCGGCGTTGCTCTTAAAGTTATCACAGGCGATAATCATTTGGTTGCTGCCAATGTCAGTCAGCAGATGGGTTTGAAGAATACTAAAATACTTACGGGACAGGATCTGAGAAATCTGAGCGATGCCGCACTTCTTAAAATGGTGGGTAGTGTGGATGTGTTCGCCGAAATCGAACCCAATCAAAAAGAGCGAATAATCATTGCTCTCAAAAAAGCCGGGAATGTCGTAGGGTATATGGGCGACGGCATTAATGACGCTTCGGCGATACATGCTGCCGATGTCGGCATATCAGTGGATAGCGCCGTAGATGTTGCCAAGGATGCGGCGGACATTGTCTTGCTCGAAAAGGACCTCGGTGTTTTGGTGCAGGGTGTTCGCGAAGGAAGGGCAACTTTCGCCAACACACTCAAATATGTATTCATGGCAACCAGCGCCAATTTCGGAAATATGTTCAGCATGGCGGGTGTATCACTTTTTCTGTCGTTTCTCCCCTTACTTCCCAAGCAGATTTTGCTCACTAATCTCCTGACGGATTTCCCGGAGATGACTATTGCCACCGACAGTGTGGATAAAGAAATGATTGACTATCCACGGCGCTGGGACATTAAAGCAATCCGCAAATTTATGATTACATTTGGCCTGGTGAGTTCGGTATTTGATTATCTCACGTTTGGTGCGCTGCTGCTTGTCCTTCATGCTACTGAGGTTCAATTCAGAACCGGCTGGTTTCTGGAATCCGTTATTTCCGCATCATTGATTGTGCTTGTTATCCGCAGCCGGAAACCTTTCTTCAAGAGTCGACCGGGGAAATATCTGTTAATTGCAACTCTTTCCATTGTTGCTGTAACATTGATTTTACCCTTCACCCCGCTTGCCAAGATTTTTGGATTCAGTCCGCTGCCCATTCCGTTCCTTCTGCTAATCGGTTTAATTGTTTTATTTTATATTATCTCAGCAGAAATAGTGAAGAAGATTTTCTACAAGAGGGTGAAATTTTGATTTGTGCCACATTAATGAAAATAAAGGGGACAGGAACAATTTAGTTCATAATGCCGTGAAGAAACAAATAACATCCCTTATTTCAGAAAGCCTTCATTGGTCTGCCGAAAAACAAACGAATCTGTCACAGGTAGTTATAGCCGCGCTTGGGCTTGCTGTACCGGTTGTTGTCGGATCATTATTCGGGCAAACACAAATAGGAATCGTTGCCTCGCTGGGAGGTCTCGCGCTTAGCGGTGAGGGAAGTTCCCAAAAGTTCAGTGAAAGGTTATCAAGTTTAGTTTATGCCACAGTTGCCGGCATCTTAGCCTTTATCCTCGGGAGTTCTCTGTCCGGAAATGGAATAGTATCTTTGATTCTGGTGCCGTCAATTGTCCTGATTGCCGGTGTTATCGGAAGCATCAGCAGGCCTTTAGCCCGGGTAACTACTCTGTTCATCTTATTTTTCATCATTGCTACAAGTTTTGGGGTAAAGGAAATAAACCCCTTTAGTGATGACATTTTTTGTCACTCTTGGTGCATTATGGACAGCGTTATTATCATTAATCATACGTCCAGTACTTCAGAAATTTATTGTAAAAGAAAAGCCTCAAGTTATAAATCAAGAACCTGCAAGCCAAAAATACTCGGCAAAACAATTGTTGAACCATTGGAAGAAATCTCTTCAGCGGTTTGCAGGCTGGCAATATGCAATACGAATCACATCTTGCATCATTGTTGCAGAATTGATAAAAATTATCTGGCCATTTCAGCGCGGCTATTGGATTTTGTTGACAGTAGCTATCGTTGTCCAATGGGACATCACCAAATTATTGCCGCGCATGTTTCAACGCGGAGCGGGAACATTTATCGGTGTTATTCTATCGAGCTTATTTATTTTTATCGTCCCGGCGCCGTGGCTGCTGGTTCTTATTATTGGCGCGCTGGCAGCCGCCCGCATAGTTCTGCGAGAAACCAACTATCTGGCTTATGCTGCGGTGATGACTCCGCTTGTTATCATTCTGCTGGATTTTGGAAGGGTTCCATCATGGGAAACTATTCTGGATCGCCTTCTATCAACGATAGTTGGTTGTGTGATATCGTTGATTTTTGGATATTATGTGTGGCTCAAATTAATGAAATCAGCAAAAAGTGGAATAGGCGATAAACATTAAAGAGGTTTAAGATTGACAAATAGATTAGGCCCGGCAAATAACTACGGCTATAAGCTGCGCTTAGACTTCTCTGTTGTTGTGGGCGGAGTTCCCACTTCGTCAAGGCTATGAGGGACAAAGTAATTTTCAAACGAAAAAGTTCCTAAAAACTTCAATGGAGCTCTAATTATCTTGCAGTGTAGACACACTTATAAAAAAGAGCGCTTTTTGCCCGAATCATCAATTATTACAAGATGATGACCGGTAACAGAATATTAGAAAAAAATTTGAGTTGATTCCTGTTCGTTTATCAATTAAAAGCCGTCTTATAGATTTACCGTTTATAAATAGTGTGGCCGGGTCCCGCGCAACGGTGGCTTGTGAACCCCGTCAGGTCCGGAAGGAAGCAGCGGCAGCAATTACCACCATGTGTTGCGGTAAACCTGGCCACCAGTAATTACATCGTAAAGAGCCCATATGCGGCGTTGCGCTTCGACCTTCGGCGTTGCGGCGTATGCGAAAATACGCCTCACTTCTCAGGTCTTGCGCGCCTTGCCTCTGGAGCTTTTTACGATGTAATTAAACATAATGATAATGATTTTGTTGGTCACCGCGATATCATCTTGATTTAGAATATTTTAAGTTTTCTGGAGGAATGTTGGAATATTTAGTCCTAGCCCGAAAATTCCGGCCGCAAACATTTGAAGATGTCGCCGGTCAGGAGCATGTTGTCAAAACCCTGCGCAATGCCATCGGTCAGGGGCGTGTGGCGCATGCCTTTTTGTTCAGCGGTCCGCGTGGTGTGGGAAAAACATCGGTTGCCCGTATCTTAGCCAAATCGCTCAATTGCGAAAAAGGTCCGACGCCGGTTCCCTGCAATGTCTGCTCCAACTGCCTCGAAATTACTAACGGCTCCTCGCTGGACGTGCGGGAAATAGATGGCGCCTCCAACCGCGGTATTGATGAAATTCGAGAGCTACGGGAGAATGTCAAATTTGCTCCGGCTGCCGCGCGTTATAAAATTTACATCATTGATGAAGTGCACATGCTTACGCGCGAAGCCTTCAACGCGCTTTTGAAAACGTTGGAAGAGCCGCCCTCCCATGTAATTTTTATTTTTGCCACAACCGAAAACCATAAAGTTCCGGCGACTATTCTTTCCCGCTGTCAGTGTTATGATTTCCGCCGGATTTCTCTTGCCGAGATTGCGGAAAATTTGGGAAAAGTGGCCCAAGCTGAGAAAATAAAAATCAGTTCGACTGCGCTTTCCTGGGTTGCCGAAGCCGGTGATGGCAGCATGCGCGATGCCCAGAGTATTTTTGATCAGGTCATATCCTACGCTGGAATGAATATAAATGACACAGACGTAGAAGAGATTTTAGGGCTGGTGGATCGCAAATATCTTTTCCGTCTTTCGGAAGCAATTTTACAAAGAAATGCCGGAGCCTGCTTAATTATTCTGGAAGAAGCGTATCTGGCCGGCTTGGATATGAAGCATTTTTACCAGATGATGCTCAGGCATTTCCGCAATATGCTTCTGGTTAAAATTGTTGCCGATGGCGGCTCTGCTTTTGACATTACTCCCGAGCAAATTGAAAAGCTTAAAATTCAGGTGCAAAATGCAACGCGGGAAACAATCCAACGTTATGTCGAAATATTGATTGCCGAAGAAGAAAGTTTCCGCCGCAGCCAGGAAGCACGCCTAAAACTTGAAACCATTATTGTGAAAATGGCATATCTGGAACCGATTATACCAATAGGCGAAATAATTTCGACTATCGAGGCTATCGAACAAAAGCTGAATCGCGGTTGCAATGATGGCGAAAAAATTGCTCCACGGCCGATCTCCACATATACCCCGGCTCTAAAAGCAACAGCGAAAACAGATATGGAGAATTTCTCTCCCGCAGGCGATACAAAAATAAAGGATCATGCTGTGGAATATAAACCGGCAGCAAATCTTGCCGAACTTTGCAACAATTTTAAAAAGTTTATTAAAAAAGAAAATCCACCGCTGGCCGCGAAAATTGAATCTGCCGAATTTCTAGGCTATAACAGCGGCACCCTTGTACTCGGTTTTCCCAAAGGGTATATTTTTCTGGACGATATCAATGAAAAATCGCAAAAAAATCGGCTGGAACAGGTTGCGGGCGAATTTTTTCAGGAAGCAGTTACGATAAAAATTACCGAAACGGAAGCGGAAAAAGCAAATGTTCCTGGTAATAACGGCCGCGGCAAAAACAATGCTCAAAACGAGATTAGACGCGAAGCGATGAATAATCCTGTTTTGCAGAAGGTGCTGGATGAAGTAGACGGCGCAGAGATAGTGGAGATCAAGACAAGAACGGATAAATCCCGTTAGAAATTACCGTGGGAATATGTCCAAGAGGTAATTCCCATCGCAGAACGGAGGGGTAATATTTCTAACGGGATAAAAAGTAGGAGGATAGAAAAAGTGCAGAATATCGGTAATATTATGAAGCAGGCAAAAAAGATGCAGGAGCAAATGGGTAAGCTCCAGCAGGAATTAGAAATGAAAACCGTCGAGGCGCAGGCTGGCGGCGGTATGGTGAGGGTGGTGGTCAACGGTAAATTTGAAGTTGTTTCACTGAAAATTGAAAAAGAAGTAGTCAATCCCGAAGATATCGAGATGCTGCAGGATTTAATTGCCGCCGCTATCAATGAAGGCATCCGTAAAGCGCAGGAAATGGCGGCGCAGGAAATGGCGAAAATTACCGGCGGTTTGAATATCCCAGGAATGGGTATGTAATGCCACTTTTAAATCAAAGATGATATCGAGGCGGCAAGAAGGAGGCGACGAAGCGTATAACCTGAAGGTCACAAGTTATACATACGTTGAGGAAGCCGACGATGCTGCCAACAAAGATAGCGCTTTGATTTAGAATTGGAATAAGGTTATTTTATGAAAGCATATGCACAACCAATTAAACGCCTGATTTCTGAGCTGGCTAAATTACCCGGTATCGGCGAGAAAACAGCAGCGCGATTGGCCAATTACATTTTGCGCGCTACGGAAGATGATGTTTGCAAACTGGCAGAAAGCATGGTTGAGGTCAAACGAAAAATAAAACTTTGCCGGATTTGTTTGAATCCGACGGAAGAAGATATTTGCTATATCTGCCATGATAAAACACGCGATCAGGAAGTGATTTGCGTTGTGGAAGAACCGGATGCGCTGGCGGCAATCGAAGAAAGCGGCGGATTCCGCGGCCTATACCATGTCTTGCATGGTGCCTTAGCACCACTCGACGGCATCGGGCCGGATAATTTACGGCTGAGTGAACTTCTCTTGCGGATCAACAATGGTCATATCCGGGAAATAATTATTGCGACCAATCCCAATGTTCACGGCGAAGCAACGGCATTGCTGATTACCCGGATGCTCAAGGAAAAAGATATCAAATTGACCCGCATTGCCACGGGTGTGCCGATGGGCGGGGATTTGAAATATATAGATAAGATGACGATTTCTAAATCTTTGGAATTTAGAAGAGGAATGTAGCCGGAAGCCTGAAAATGGATTCATTCCAGCTCAGAATCTTTTTTCGGACAGCATGGTCCGAAAAAATCTTCAATTCGCTTTTCATGAACCCATTTTCAAAGTGCATTGAAAGAGTTTAGTTATCATGGTTACGGAAAAGAAAACAAAGAAGCCTATTCGCCGGATTAACTGCAAACGCATTACATCGGCAGTGAAAAAGCTTTTCATAGAAGCTAATACTGTTCTGGAAACGGATGTTATTGCTGCGCTGAAGCAGTCTTGTGAGCGGGAGGAATCTATAACCGGCAAACAGGTTTTGGAAAAAATACTGGAAAATGCCGATATAGCCTGCAAAAACAAAATGCCGATTTGCCAGGATACAGGTTTGGCAATTCTCTTTGTGGAAGTAGGTCAGGATGTGCATATTGTCGGCGGTGATTTACGCGCGGCAATTGAAGAAGGCGTAAGACAGGCTTACGCGGAAGGATATTTGCGCAAATCAGTCTGCGATCCTCTCTCCCGGGAAAATACCGGGGATAATACACCGGCAATTATTCACATTGATATCGTTGCCGGTAATCAAATCAAAATTATTGCCATGCCCAAAGGCGGCGGTAGTGAAAATATGAGTGCGGCGCAAATGCTGACCCCGGCTGCAGGAGCTGAAGGCATTAAGAAATTTGTTGTAGAGAAAGTGGCGCAGTCCGGAGCCAATCCCTGCCCGCCGGTTATTGTGGGCGTCGGTATCGGTGGCTCGCTGGAACAAGCCTGTATCCTGGCCAAAAAAGCTCTTTTACGGCCTTTGGTCTCAGAGAATAATAATACCAATGAGCGTCTGGCGCAAATGGAGAAGGAATTGTTCGCCAGGATCAACGAACTGGGCATTGGCCCGGCTGGTTTAGGTGGCCGCGTCACCGCACTGGCGGTTAATATTGAAATGATGCCCTGTCATATTGCATCACTGCCGGTGGCGGTAAATATTCAGTGTCATGTGGCAAGGCATAAGGAAATAAAAATTTAATAAACAATTGTCATTCCGGCGGACGCCGGAATCCAGGAACTTATTGATGACAAAACCA
Organism: Syntrophaceae bacterium; assembly: GCA_003142535.1. Lineage (GTDB taxonomy): Bacteria > Desulfobacterota > Syntrophia > Syntrophales > Smithellaceae > Fen-1166. The sequence goes on along the minus strand of PLMQ01000050.1, from coordinate 102,623 downwards.
AGACAAATCCAAACGCTTTTAACAGATGAAGTAATTGCTTCACTGCATGCCGGTGATATGGTCTTGCTCAGCGGCGAGGTTTATACAGCCAGAGATGTCGCTCACCGCCGGCTTTATGATGCATTGGAACGCGGTGAAAAATTGCCTATTGATTTAAAGACGTCAGTTATTTTTTATGCCGCCCCGACTCCGACTCCGCCGCGCAAAATTATCGGTTCCATCGGCCCCACAACCAGTTACCGGATGGATTTTTTTACTCCCCGCTTGATTGAAAATGGTCTAAAGGGGATGATCGGCAAGGGTATGCGATCACCGGAAGTTGTTGCGGCTATTCAAAAATACAAAGCCGTTTATTTTGGCGGTATCGGCGGTATTGCCGCTCTGACCGCGCGTTGCGTAAAAAAAGTGGAACTGGTCGCTTATGAAGAGCTGGGACCGGAAGCCATCAGGATGCTCACGGTGAAAAATTTGCCGGTGGTTGTAATAAACGACTCCGAAGGAAAAGATTTATACGAAGAAGCGCAAAGAAACTGGCAGCTTAGGCGGCAATAGACAACAAGCTTATATTGCAATGCAAAAAAATATTGACAGATAAATACAAATATAATAGGAATTCGCCTCAATTTATTTCGTAGTCATTAATCCAGTAGGGGAGATTATAATCCATGATAGAAGTAAGATGGCATGGCAGAGGCGGCCAGGGAGCAGTAACATCCGTGGAGCTGCTGGCGCAGGCTGCCATTGGTGTGGGGAAGTATGCTCAAGGCTTTCCCAGTTTCGGGCCCGAAAGACGCGGAGCACCGGTTGCCGCTTTCAGCCGTATCGATGAAAAGAGAATCAAAGTCCGTTCGGGAATTTATAAGCCGGATGTAGTTGTCGTGCTGGATTCCAGCTTGATCGGCTTGGTAAATGTAACAGACGGCCTTAAGCCGGACGGGATATTGATTGTCAATACAACCAAGGCTCCTGCCGATGTCAAGAAGGAACTGAATTTCAGCGGAACCGTGGCGACTGTTGATGCCACCGCTATTGCGCGTAAAGAGTTGGGAGTTCCCATCGCCAACACTACAATGATCGGTGCGCTAATAAAGATGATTAAAGTAATGGAGCTGGATTCCTTGAAAGAAACCGTCGAACACAGGTTCGGACGGATTGCCCAGAAGAATTTAGCAGCCATGAAAAGAGCTTATGAAGAGATTAAAATCAGTAATTAAAATTGAGGTGGTAAGATCATGACAAAGAAAAGTGGGCCGGCAGGGTGGCAGGAAATAACAACAGGCTGTGTTGTTTTACGCTCGGGCAGTGCCAGTGAATATCATACGGGAACTTGGAGGTCTCAAAGGCCAGTTTGGAACGATCAGAAATGCATCAAATGCGGTATTTGCTATATCTTCTGCCCGGAAGGATGTGTTTCCCAGACAGAAGACGGTTATTTCAAGGCAAATCTGGATTATTGCAAGGGCTGCGGTATTTGCGCTCATGAGTGCTGGCCGCGGGCAATAGCAATGGTGGAGGAGGGATAACATGGCCAAACGTGTTGGAATGGAAGTAGCACTTGCCGTGGCCGAAGCAGTCGGACAGTGCAATATTGATATGGCGGCCGTTTACCCCATTACTCCTCAGTCGCATATCGGAGAACATCTCTCCGATCTGGTAGCTGACGGCAAGATAGACGCCGAATTTGTTACCGTCGAATCCGAACATTCGGCAATCAGCGCGATTATCGGCGCATCCGGTACCGGAGCCCGTGTTTATACGGCAACAAGCTCGCAGGGTTTGATGCTGATGCACGAAATTCTGCCGATCGCCTCGGCCATGAGATTGCCGCTGGTTATGGGAATTGCGAACCGCGCCGTTTCCGGCCCCCTGAATATTTTGAATGATCATTCGGACATAATGCCGCAGCGTGATTCCGGCTGGATTTCGATTTTTGTCGAAAACGGCCAGGAAGCAATTGATGTTTCCATTCAGGCATTCAAAATTGCCGAACATAAAGATGTTAATTTACCTGTTTGTGTAAATATTGATGGTTTCCAGCTGACCCATATGGTGGAGCCGGTGGAATTTCCCGATCAGGAATTGGTTGATAAATTTCTTCCACCGAGAGTTCCTTTTGCCTCGCTGCATCCGAGCAATCCGGTAACGATGGGAGCTTTCGCCATGTCCGATTATTTTACGGAAATCTTGAAGGCGAAAGATGAAGCTTTGAAAAATTCTAAAAAGACGATTCTTGCCGTCTGGGATGAGTGGGCTAAAATGTTTGGCCGTACTTATAAACCGGTGGAAACATATAAGGCAGATGGTGCGGAAATTCTGCTATTAACTATGGGTTCCATGGGCGAGACGGCGGAAATTGCCATAGATGAATTACGGGCCAAAGGTATGGCGGTTGGTCTGGTTAAGCTGAGATTGTGGCGCCCGTTTCCGTTTGCCGAAATTAAAGAAGTGCTGAAGAAAGCAAAAAAAGTGCTGGTTACCGACCGCGCCGTTTCCTTTGGCGGTCCCGGTGGCCCCGTTTGTGGGGAGATCAAGGCCGCTCTTTATAATGAAGCAGAAAGGCCGGCGATATACAGCTACATTATCGGCTTGGGCGGGCGCGATGTGACTGTTGGCGATTTTACTTCCATGATCGATAAAGTTAACCGGGAAGAAGTTAATACTGACACCTATGAATTTTTGGGGGTGAGAGAATAATGAATATCGTAGAAAATTTTGACTTATTTGCCCCGCGGCTGATTAATAAAAAAGAACTGCTTTCCGGTGGGCATCGCGCCTGTTCGGGCTGCGGTGAAGTGCTGGCAGTGAGATTGATGTGCAAGGCGTTAGGTGAGAATACAGTGATTGCCTCCGCAACAGGGTGTATGGAAATTGTCACAAGCATGTACCCGACAACCGCCTGGGAAGTTCCCTGGATTCACGTCGCCTTTGAAAATGCCGCGGCCGTAGCATCCGGTGTCGAAGCTGGCCTCAAGGCGCTGCGCAGAAAAGGCAAGATCGCCGATTGCGATATTAAAGTTGTCGGTATGGCCGGTGATGGCGGCACAATGGATATCGGCATGCAGGCTCTTTCGGGAGCAATGGAACGCGGCCATGATATGCTTTTTGTCTGCTTTGATAACGAAGCTTACATGAACACGGGTATTCAACGCTCCAGCGGTACGCCGATGGGAGCATCCACCACGACTGCTCCGGCGGGAAAAGTTAGCATGGGCCAGAAGACCTGGAAGAAAAATATGGCCGAGATCATGGTTGCCCATAATGTTCCTTACGTCGCTACGGCCTGTCCCAGCTATCCGCTCGATTTTATCCGTAAGGTGGAAAAGGCCAAAAAGGTAAAAGGTCCGTCTTATATACATTGCTTCTCCGTGTGTCCGACCGGATGGCGCTGTCCTTCCGATCAGACGATTTCTCTGGGGCGTCTGGCTGTCGAAACCGGAATTTTCCCGCTCTATGAAGTGGAGAACGGCAAATATAAGCTCTCCGCGGAAATGCCCAAAAAATTAAGGCCGATAAAAGAGTATTACAAGTCACAAGGGCGTTACCGTCATCTGGGTGAAGACGAAATCAAAATGATTCAGGATAGAGTGAATAAGGAATACAAAAAACTTTTAAACAAAGTCCAATGCCTTGAGGCATGGAGTTGAGATAAGAATTCTGAGGTGATAAGAGCATGAAGAAAGCCAAGGTAGAGGCGAAAACAAAAGAAATTGTAAAAAAACATGGCAGAGACAAGACCTCTTTGATTGCCATTTTGCAGGATATTCAGGAAGAATATAATTATCTGCCCAAGGAAGCTCTCTGCGCTGTAGGCGAACAGTTGGAGATACCAATCAGCCGTGTTTATGAAGTTGCGACTTTTTATAATTCCTTCAGTCTGATTCCCCGCGGCCGTTACCTGGTGGAGGTATGCGCCGGAACAGCCTGCCATGTTCAGGGAGCATTCAATTTAATGGACAGGCTCCAGCGGGATCTGGAAATCAAGCGTGGCGAAACAACTCCCGACAATATGTTTACCTTGGAAGAGGTAAGGTGCCTTGGTTGCTGCTCTTTAGCTCCGGTTGTCCGGATCGATGGCAATATCCATCCCTATCTCACTCAGGATGGAATTCCCAAGATATTGAGAAATTACAAAACAGGGGTGACAAAGTGAAGAAAATCAGCACGCTGGATGATTTAAAAAGTGCCGGTGATAAAGGGATGAAGTCTCTTTTTCCCCGCGGTGTTAAAATAGTTGTCGGTATGGCGACAAGCGGCATCGCTTCCGGCGCCGATAAAGTATATGAGGCGCTCCAGTCGGCCATTAAGAAAAGAAAACTTCCTTTTACTTTAACCAAAACCGGATCCATGGGAATGGATTTTATTGAACCGCTGGTCGAAGTTATTGAAAAAGATAAACCGCGTGTGGCTTACGGTAAAATGACAGCGGATAAAGTGCCGCAGCTCATTGGCCAGATTGTAAAAGGTGCGATTGATAAGATTAAGCCCATTTACCGGGTTGATGAAGAAGATATCATTGCTAAGAGAGAGAAAAAGCATTACCTGACGGGAATCGTGCCCGAGTATCTCCAGGATATACCCACAATGTACGAAGTTCCCTTTTATAAAAAGCAGGTCAAGATTGCGACGAGGAATTGCGGAATCATCGATCCGGAAAGTATTGAAGAATATATTGCCCGTGGTGGGTATTTAAGCCTGCACAAAGCTTTGACTGCCATGTCAGCAGAGGGAATAATTGAAGACGTAATCAAATCCGGTCTACGGGGCCGTGGCGGCGGTGGATTCCCCACCGGCACTAAATGGCAGAGTTGCCGCAGAGCTCATGGTGATATCAAATACGTAATCTGTAATGGTGACGAAGGAGATCCGGGAGCCTACATGGATCGTAGCGTAATGGAAGGCGATCCGCATAGCGTCATCGAAGGAATGATTATCGGCGCTTATGCTGTTGGCGCGCAAGAAGGCTATATTTATGTCCGCAATGAGTATCCGCTGGCAGTTGCCAATTTGACAAAAGCCATCGCTGATGCCCGCAGCAGCTGCCTTTTAGGTAAAAATATTTTAGGAACAAGTTTCAATTTCGATATCAAAATCAGCAAAGGTGCCGGAGCATTCGTCTGCGGTGAATCCACGGCTTTAATGGCTTCTCTGGAAGGCAAAGCCGGGGAACCGCGTGCCAAATATATTCACACTGTGGAGCATGGTCTTTGGGATCGTCCCACCAATCTCAATAACGTGGAAACATGGGCCAATGTTCCGGTGATAATTTCCCGCGGTGGCAAGTGGTTTTCCGAAATCGGTGTGCCGCACAGCACGGGGACGAAAGTATTTTCGCTGGTCGGTAAAATCAACAATATCGGCCTGGTGGAAGTACCGATGGGTATTCCCCTGAAGGACATTGTTTATGATATCGGCGGGGGTATTCCCGGCGGTAAAAAATTCAAAGCCGTGCAAACAGGCGGCCCGTCCGGCGGCTGCATCCCGGCTACAATGATGAACCTTTCTGTTGATTTTGATGCGCTCTGGGAAGCAGGTTCCATGATGGGTTCCGGCGGTATGATCGTCATGGATGAAAAGACATGCATGGTCGATCTGGCGCGCTATTTTATCGAGTTTTTGGTTTCCGAATCTTGCGGCAAGTGCACACCCTGCCGTGAAGGTGTCCGCCGCATGAACGATATTCTACATGATATTTGCGCAGGCAAGGGCAAAGTAGGCGATGTAGAAATGCTGGAAGCAATGGCCATCGGGATTAAGGATGGTTCGTTGTGCGCCTTGGGCGGCAGTGCCCCCAACCCGGTTCTCAGCACGATAAAATATTTCCGCGCCGAATATGATGCGCATATAAAGCAAAAACGCTGTCCGGCAGCTGTTTGCCGTGCGCTGATCAAATACGAAATCAGTGCAAAAAAATGTACCGGCTGCACCGTTTGCGCTAAAAAGTGTCCGTCGGCATGCATTAGCGGAGTGAAGAAAAAGGCACACAAAATTGATCAGACAAAATGTATTAAATGCGGTATCTGTATGGAAAGCTGCAAATTTAACGCAATAACCGTAAAATAAGGTGACGACCTCGTAAAATGTCCATGTGCTGCGTTGCGCTTCATCCATCGTCGTTGCGACCTACGAAAAAGTAGGCCTCACTCCTCACGACTCGCGCGCCTTGCCTCTGGAACCTTTTACAAGGTCATCGGACTTGTTAATATTTAGATCTTTTTTAAGATCATTAAAGGTAGGATAAAAGATGGTAAATTTTATTATTGACGGCAAGAAAATCAAGGCGGAAAAGGGCACAATGGTTTTGGAGGCTGCCCGATCCAATGGTATTGACATTCCCACTCTTTGCGCCCATGAATCTGTTTCCCGCTCCGGTGCCTGCAGGCTTTGCGTTGTGGAAGCGAAAAAAGGGAAAAGAGCAAAAATAGTAACTTCGTGCCTTTATCCGGTGGAGGAAGGCATCATTATCGAAACTAACAATGAGCGGGTGATGAATGTCCGCCGTCTTGTTTTGCAACTGCTTTTAGCCCGCTGCCCGGAATCGGATGTCATTCAGGATTTAGCCAAGCAGCTGGGAGTTGATCCGCAGCCGAGATTTACCCCGGATGGAGATAAAGGTAAATGTATTCTTTGCCGTTCCTGCATACGCGTATGTGAAGAAGTTGTCGGCGTCAGCGCGATAGGCTTTTCCTGCCGCGGCGCAGATAAAGCTATTGGCACTCCGTTTAGTGAAGATTCAGCAGTTTGCATCGGTTGTGGCGCCTGTGCATTTATTTGTCCAACAGGCCATATCGAGATGGAAACAACGGAAGAGACGAGAAAGATTTGGGGGCGTACTTTTAAGATGAAGTCCTGTGCTGTTTGCGGCCGCTATTTTGCTCCCGAAGATCAGTTGAAATATATCAGCAAGAAAACCGGAGTTCCCATGAAGGAACTGGCTGTTTGTACTAATTGCCGGTAAATCCATATTCCTCAGTAGTCCCGCTTTCAGCGGGTTCGGTAGAGTCCCGCCGTGGCGGGATTAACCAACGGGTGAAGATGGGAGTTGGAGTTTTTCAAGGAATAATATGTTCCCCAGTAGCTCAGTCGGTAGAGCGGGTGGCTGTTAACCACCATGTCCGTGGTTCGAGTCCGCGCTGGGGAGCCAAAACAAGAGAGTGTGTTCATCAATTGACACACTCTTATTTTTTTATAGGCACTGTCTATATATCATTCAATAAGAATCAACAGGACGATATTACATAGGACAAACGAGCAATCTCGCGCGCCGTTTGTCCGAGCATAATGATTATTATTCTACGAGCTCCAAAACGACAAAACGCTTTAAATGTCCACGGAAGCTTGTATATTCTGAGGAATATAAAACTTGTTTAGAAGTGATGGATCGAGAGTGCCAAATAAAGAAATGGAAAAGCAATAAATAATAAATAAGCTGATTAACAAAGATGTTTCTGTATGACATATTGTTCCGGGAAATAATCTGCCGGTAGTTCTGCATTAAGTTATATGATATCCCGTAAGCTGATCTCATTATATCTCCTCCAAAATAAACCTTCCCTATAGGCTCATTAATGTGTATAATGGAGCTTATTGATACACATAGGAGGCAAAAAAATGAGAACAAATGTAGTCATTGATGACTCTCTGATGGCATCAGCCCTCAAGGTGTCCGGCCTGAAAACAAAAAAAGATGCCATCGAAGAGGCGTTAAAATTACTGGTGCAGTTAAAAGGCCAGAAAGTAATCAAAGGTTTTCGGGGAAAGCTTAAGTGGTCCGGCAGTCTTGATGAGATGAGGTTAGATAAATGATCCTTGTTGATTCGTCTGTCTGGATTGACTACTTCAACGGCAACAAAACTTCACAGACAGACTGGCTTGATTGTGCGCTGGGCAGTACGCCCATCATAATCGGCGATCTTATACTAACGGAAGTACTTCAGGGATTTCAAAACGATAAGGATTTCCAGACGGCGAAGGGCATTCTTTTGCGCATCCCCTTTACGGCCATGGGAGGACAAGCATTGGCTTTAGAGAGTGCCAAGAACTATCGGCATCTGAGGCGAAAAGGCGTGACTGTGAGGAAGACCATTGACGTTATGATCGGGACTTTCTGTATCCACTATCAATTACCCTTATTGCATGACGATAGGGATTTCGATCCGATGGTTAAGTATTTGGGACTGACAATAATCGAAACATAGCCATTCCTAAGATGTTTCGGTACTGGAGCGGAAAAGATGATGATGTAATTACGGAACCGGCGGCAGAGTCCGCCGCTGGCTTTCTACTTTCCTTTAGCAAGCGCACTGCTTTAAGTTTAAACTCCCGGGTAAATGGCTTCCTCTTGTTCATCGAACACCCCTTTCTTCTTTATTGTATACTTATTTGCATACTTTTTGAAGTGTCCGTCAAACTGGGGTAAGTTCAACTTGTTCCCATTTGTTCCCGTCAGTAAAAAGATAAATAATTGTTAAGTCAGCTTCAATATTGTATATGATGGGCTCTCAGTAATCAGGGCAGGTCATGCTTACTAGTTGCCACCTTGATTGTATCTTTAAATTAATGAAATGAGCGGTTAATTTAACAATAATTTATATTGGCCGGATATGTTTTCCAAGCTTATTGCAAATGATAAAAGAAATTATGTATTGCTTCTTATCGGAGCCATGTTTCATTTTGGTTCTATTTCTTTTATGTATCTTTTGCCGCGCTTTATCAAGAGTATTGGCGGCAATGAGAATCACATCGGCTTTATTTTGGGAATATCAATTATTCCCGCCTTACTTGTTTCACCTTTAGGGGGCTACTTGTCGGATAAAATGTCCGGCAAAAAGCTGGCCATTATCGGTTCATCCATAACTATATTCAGCTCTCTATGCTTCAATTTGGTCAGTGATTTATCTCCATTAATTTATATCCTGCGAATATTGCAGGGCAGCGGACATGCATTGTTCTTTGCCGTTGTATTCAGCTTGCTGTCGCATATTGTTCCGGAAAAGAACCGGGCGGAAGGAATTGCCTATTTTGCTGTAGCAGCCCAGATTGGTAATTCCCTGGGTAGCTTTCTGGCGGAATTAATTATCAACAACTTCGGCTTTAATTTTTATTTTCTTGGGGCTTTTTGCATGGGATTAGTTGCGATTAACATAGTCAGTTTAACAAGGATAGCTAATCCTGAACATAAGCAGGAGATAACGATATTTCCAACCGTTGAGGAAGATAGTTATACTAGTGTTATTTTTCAAAAAAAATATATCAGCGGTTTTATCATGATCTTTATTCTGGGTGGCGGATTCGGCACCATTATGCAATTTGTTACGCCTTATCTGGATTATTTGTACAAAGCCGCTTTATCCATTAAGCAAATTCCGACATCCTTCTTTATCCCGCCGGCGCTAATTACGGTTGCCGTTTCCCGCCTTTTATTGTCTAAAATTACCGACCGGTTGGGACGAAACAGAATTATATTTATTTTTTTCCCGTTATTTGCGGCGACGATATTTCTCATTACCTTTGTCCGCAGTGAATTAACAGCGCTGTTAATTGCCATTATGTATGGACTTGCTTACGGTTTTCTTTATCCGGCGCTAAACGCGGTGATATTGAGCCGAGCCGAAGTACGGCATCGGGGGAAGGTATCCGGTATATTGGTAATGCTCTATGATACAGCTTTTTACGGGTTTGCTTTTATCATGGGACCGCTTGCTTTTTATCGGGGATATTTTAATATGCTTTATACTTTAGCCGCAATGATGTTGACAGGTTTTCTGATATATGTATTTCTGGAAAAAATAATCAAGAAAAATATCTGAATAAAAGCTATAGTAAGGATCAGAAAGAGAGTTCTTCGGTGACACTAAAAAAGAACATTTTATGTAAGTAATGATCAATTTCATTCGTGAAACTCCAATTCCGAAAGCGAAGCATATCGGAATTGGTAAGTTGAACAATCCCGCGCAGCGGAGGGTATAATACTCTGCAGCGAGCTTTGGAATTGGTTTCCATAGTTTGCTTTGGGGTTCATACCCATGGTTTTGCTTCGAATTTTCTACACATATTAGGTCATGCTGACCAGACAAAGAAAACACATCCGGCAAATGAACAATTACTGGCTATAGATTAGGCTGGCCATATAGTGAGGAGACCTGAAGAGTGAAGTTAATCGACAAGACAGTTTTAGAGCCATTGCTAAGCTTGAATAAGCACCCCCGCAGAGGTGCTTTCGGAAGGAAGCGCTCCTACGATGAATTACCTCTGCGATCGGAATTGCTCAGTTCGGACCAGATGAAGCAGCACGGCAAAACACTGGCGAACATACATAAATTGACGGGTGAAAGAGCTTCTGAACAGCTTCTGGCGCGGCTCAATGAGAATGAAGATGTGCTGATTGAAACATGCAACCAGCTGACAGCTGTGGTCAAAGATAACAGCCCGATAGCACCAGCCGAAGAATGGTTTCTTGATAACTTCTATTTAATTGAAGAACATATTCGCATGGCTAAAAGACACTTATCCAAAGGCTATAGTCGGGAATTGCCGCGTCTGCAAAATGGGCCATCGGCCGGGCTCCCCCGGGTATATGATATTGTACTGGAGATAATCTCCCATGGTGATGGACGAGTGGATCTGGAAAGCCTCATTAGCTTTGTTACAGCCTACCAAACGGTAACAGATCTGAAATTGGGTGAGTTGTGGGCAATTCCGATTATGCTGCGTCTGGCACTGATCGAAAATCTGCGACGCATTGGAACGCGAATTATTGCCGGTATTGCCGATAGGGAGCTAGCCGATTATTGGGCTGACCAGATGGCCGATATTGCCCGGAGAGACCCCAAAAGTCTCGTTCTGGTAATCGCGGATATGGCACGGTCCCATCAACCGATGGCCAGTTCATTTGTCGCGGAATTTGCGCGTCGTTTGCAAGGACAGGGTCCGGCCTTGGCGTTGCCCCTTACCTGGATTGAACAGCATCTTTCCGAGTCTCATTTGACGATTGAAAAGTTGGTCCGATCCGAGAATCAACAACAGGCCGCCGACCAAGTATCTGTAAGTAACAGCATCGGTAGCCTCCGGTTTCTGACGGCTATGAACTGGCTTGAGTTTGTTGAGACAATGAGCGTTGTCGAAAAGATACTGCGTGATGATCCCAGTGATATCTATAGCAAAATGGATTTTACGACGCGAGACAGTTATCGTCATGTCGTTGAAAAGATAGCAAAGAACAGCCCTATATCCGAAAGAGAAGTGGCGCGCAAAGCAATCGATTTATCCCGAGAAGGCTCATCAAAGCGTAGCAATGATGATCGAGTGACACATGTTGGTTTTTATCTGATCGACAAAGGCTTGCGGGAACTTGAACAAAGGGTTCAGATGCGCCAGCCCGTCTTTGAGTTTATTCGTCGAATTGTCCGCAGATTTCCGTTGTTTATCTATCTTGGAATAATAATGGTAATCACATTAATCTCCGCAGGAGGCTTACTCCTAAAGGTTCAAACCGATAATTTGCACGGTTTAGTACTTGTGCCTATTGCTATTATTTTTACTCTGGGCGCAAGCAGTCTGGCCGTAGCGCTGACGAACTGGCTGGTTACGTTTTTGGCCCATCCGCATCCGCTACCGCGTATGGACTTTTCCTTGGAAATTCCACCGGAATCAAGCACGCTGGTGGTAATCCCGACTATGCTTACGAGTGCTCAAAACGTAGAAGATCTGGTCGAATCACTGGAGATCAGATTTTTGGCAAATCGGGATAATAACCTGCATTTTGGCTTACTTACCGATTTCCGTGATGCCCATGAAGAAACGACTTCCGAGGATGATGCGCTATTGCGGTTGGCGGAGAGGCGGATTGCAGAACTCAATGATAAGTATAGAGGTGCAAAAGGAGGAAGTTTCTTTCTCTTCCATCGTCCACGCCGCTTCAATCCAGAGGAGCAAATTTGGATGGGTTATGAGCGTAAGCGTGGAAAGATAGCCGAGTTGAATGCCTTTCTGCGCGGTGGTGCAAAAGACTGTTTCTCTCTTGTCGTCGGTATCACTGAAATATTATCCAATGTGAAGTACGTAATTACTCTGGATACGGATACTCAACTTCCTCGCAATTCCGCACAGCAATTTGTAGGAACTATGGCTCATCCGCTGAATCGCCCACGTTATGATGAATCACAGCAGCGTATTTGTGCTGGTTATGGCATTCTTCAGCCGCGCCTTGCCGAAAGCCTGTCGGGCGATAGCAAGTCATGGTATGCGCGGTTATGGGGAGGCGAAACCGGTATTGATCCGTATACACGCGTTGTTTCCAATATCTACCATGATGTATTTGGTGAAGGTTCATATGTCGGCAAGGGTATTTATGATGTCGATGCCTTTGAGAAGGCTCTGAGTGGCCGCCTTCCCGAAAACCGGATACTTAGTCACGACCTCATAGAAGGTTGCTATGCGCGTTCGGGTTTACTCTCCGATGTTCAATTATACGAGGAATATCCGTCTCAATACAGCATGGATGTGAGCCGAAGGCATCGCTGGATTCGCGGAGATTGGCAAATTGCCAGTTGGCTGAGGTCGGCAGTTCCGGCCGCAAACGGCGGACAGCAGAAAAATAATATATCCTGGCTTTCCCAATGGAAGATTTTCGACAACCTCCGCCGCAGTTTGGTTCCTGCGGCTCTGACCTCGATGTTAATTATGGGATGGGCCATCATGTCTCCGGTTTGGCTGTGGACAATAATGGTGATCGGAATTCTTCTAATTCCTTCCGCGGGTGAAATACTTCTGGAGCTCTTACGCAAGCCGGGAGATGTGCTATTGAGCCAACATTTTGCCACTGCCCTGCGTCAGGCCGGAAGGCACTTTTTTCAGATTTTGTATACGTTTGTTTGTCTTCCTTATGAAGCATTTTATTGTCTGGACGCGATTGCCCGTACCCTCTGGCGGATGCTCGTTTCACACAAACGGTTGCTGGAGTGGAATCCTTCCTCCAACCAGCAAAGCCATAGCAGTAATAGCTTTGCCGCTTCTTGCCGGTCGATGTGGATAGCACCTTTACTTTCTTCTGTGCTATTTATTTACCTGCTGGTGTCAAGTCCTGCCGCTCTTGGCGCAGCTTCACTTGTACTGATTCTTTGGTTTCTATCTCCCGCAATTACCTGGTGGGTCAGCCGGCCAATTGTTGATGACAGTATAAAACTTAAAGATGGGCAAATCATCTTTCTGAGAAAAATTGCCCGTAAAACTTGGGCATTCTTCGAAACATTCGTCGGACCGGATGATAATTGGCTGCCACCTGATAACTATCAGGAACATCCGGCTGCCGTAATTTCACATCGCACATCGCCGACAAACATGGGATTGGCATTGCTGGCAAATTTATCTGCGTATGATTTCGGTTACATTTCGGCAGGAGAATTAATCGAACGCACAGCCAATGCCTTCCACACGATGGGGAAAATGGCGCGCTATCGTGGTCACTTTTATAATTGGTATGACACACAGACCTTAGCAACACTGCGGCCTCATTACATATCCACTGTGGATAGCGGAAATCTTAGCGGTCACTTATTGACGTTGCGACGGGGATTTATTGATCTTCCTGATCAGAAGTTTTGGGGATCTCAATTATTCCAAGGTATCAGCGACACTGTTACTGTCCTCATGGAAGCTGCGGGAGCCAGAGCACCAAAACAACTTGCCGATCTGCAAAAATATCTGGCCTCAATGACTGAACCCGGCAAAATGAAGCTAAAACCTTTGCGGCAGTGCCTCGATCATCTCGCGAAGTCCTCTATTGATCTTGCTGGCGCCTTTGATGCAAACACGGAGATTCATATCATGCGGTGGGTGAAAGCCCTGGTGCATCAATGTGGTGATGCCTTAGATGAAATGACCTTTTTTTGTCCCTGGATTATGCTGACATACCCTTCGTCCAGGATCAGCGAGTTTTTTGAAACTATGGAGATTCCCACGTTACGGGAATTGACAATAGCAGAAATGGAGTTGCTACAGGTAATCGAAAAGATAATCGGCATAAATACAACTGCCGAGGAGGCAGCGTGGTTTGCTGATTTTCGCAGGATTGTCAAGGAAGGAAGTCAGCGTACGGGGGAAAGAATAGCGGCGATCAACCGCGTGGTAGCACGAGCAAATGACCTTGCTGATATGGATTACAGCTTCCTTTATGATAAAGAACGTCAGTTGATGACTATTGGCTATAACACCAGTGAGCGCCGTCAGGACGCAAGTTACTATGACCTGCTGGCTTCCGAGGCCAGATTTTGCAGTTTCATAGGAATTGCGCAGGGACATTTGCCCCAGGAAAACTGGTTTGCCCTGGGACGCCTGCTGACGAATCTGGGAAGATACCCGGTTCTCCTCTCCTGGGACGGTTCAATGTTTGAGTATCTTATGCCGCTTCTGGTGATGCCTAATTATGAAAACACCCTGTTGGATCAGACGTACAAGGCAGCTGTAGGCAGGCAGATTGACTATGGGAAAAACCGGGGGGTGCCCTGGGGCATTTCAGAATCCGGTTACAGTAAAATCGATGTCCATCTTAATTATCAGTATCGTGCCTTTGGTGTTCCAGGGCTCGGTCTCAAACGTGGGTTGGCCGATGATCTGGTTATTGCACCATATGCTTCAGCACTGGCGCTGATGGTAGCACCGGAAGAGGCCTGCCTGAATCTGCAGCAGCTAGCCCAAGACGGTATGGAAGGGACATATGGTTTCTATGAAGCGATAGATTACACAGCTTCCCGTCTGCCTCGCGGTCAACCGAGTGTTGTAGTCAGATCATTTATGGCTCATCACGAAGGTATGAGTTTACTGGCGCTGGCTTATCTACTGCTTGATCGTCCGATGCAGAAACGTTTCGCGTCAGATCCGATGTTTCAATCGGCGATGTTGTTGCTCCAGGAGCGCATTCCCAGGGCTGTGGCGTTCTATCGGCAAATCGCCGATGATATTACCATTCGCCGCGATTCACTCAACCAGAAGGTTCCGGCGCGAATATTTAATACTCCCAATACACCCGTACCGAAGGTGCAATTATTGTCCAATGGAAGATACCATGTGATGATCACCAATGCGGGAGGCGGATATAGCCGCTGGAAGGACCTGGCCGTTACACGCTGGTGCGAAGACTCTACCCGCGACAATTGGGGAACTTTCTGTTACATTCGTGACGTGGCAAGTGGAGAGTTTTGGTCAACAGCCTATCAACCAACGTTAAAACGGCCCGAAAGATATGAAGCTATTTTCTCTGACGCCAAGGTAGAGTTTCGGCGTCGCGATAATGAAATCAACACACACACGGAGATAGCTGTGTCTCCGGAGGATGATATTGAACTACGACGTATACGTATCACAAACCGTTCACGAAGGTTAAGAGAGATAGATATTACCAGTTACGCGGAAATTGTTCTGGCGGTACCGGCAGCTGATGCGCTGCATCCCGCGTTTTCCAATCTTTTTGTTCAGACGGAAATCATCCCTGAGCGCCAGACGATTCTCTGTACAAGAAGGCCCCGTTCCAAAGGTGAACCTGCGCATTGGATGTTTCACCTGATGGCATTGCACGGCACGGAGAACAAGGAATTATCTTATGAAACAGATCGTTTAAAGTTTATCGGTCGGGGAAATACTTTGGTCAATCCGCAGGCGATGAATTGGTCTGCAGACATTTCAGAAAAACTATCTAATACTGAAGGTTCCGTTCTGGATCCCATTGTAGCTATACGTTGCCGCGTTAAGCTGGAGGCAGGAGAATCGGTGACGATTGATATTGTTTCCGGTATCAGTCAAACAAGGGATAAGGCGCTTAGCCTTGCCGAAAAATATCACGATCACAGTCTTGCCGATCGTGTTTTTAATCTGGCCTGGACCCATAGCCAGGTAGTCTTGCGGCAGATCAATGCCACAGAAGCCGACGCCCAACTTTATGGGCGACTGGCCGGTTCTGTAATTTACAGCAATTCATCCCTGCGCACTGATCCGAAGATGATCATAAAAAACCGCCGCGGACAATCGGGTTTATGGGGTTACGCCATTTCCGGGGATTTGCCCATTATATTGCTCCAGATCGGTGACTTTGCAAATATCGAACTTGTCCGTCAACTCGAACAGGCACATGCATACTGGCGCTTAAAAGGTCTGGTGGTTGATCTGGTGATCTGGAATGAAGATAATGCCGTCTACAGACAATTCCTCCACGATCAGATAAAGGGCATGATTACAGCAGGAACGGAAACAAACGTTATTGATAAACCGGGCGGCATATTTGTCAGGGCTGGTGATCAGATATCAAATGAAGACAGGATTCTTCTACAAACTGTTGCCCGTATAGTAATTAAGGATACCTGGGGAACTCTGGTGGAACAAATCAACCACCGTTCTCTTATAGAAGCAGTTGTTCCTCGTTTCAAGCCGACTCGGGCACAACATGCATCCATTTCGAAGACAGAGGAAATCACTCACCCCGAGCTGAGCTTCTTCAACGGACTGGGCGGATTTACACCCGATGGGCGTGAATATGTCATCACTACAAAACCGGGAAGTGTGACGCCGGCTCCCTGGGTTAATGTATTGGCTAATCCTCACTTCGGATCAGTAATTTCAGAGAGCGGCTCTGCTTCAACCTGGAGTGAGAATGCCCATGAGTTCCGCCTTACACCCTGGCACAACGATCCCGTAAGCGATATCAGCGGAGAAGCCTTCTATATCCGTGATGAAGAAACCGGACATTTCTGGTCTCCAATGCCATTGCCCTGCCGCGGAGCAACACCCTATATCAGCCGGCACGGATTTGGTTACAGTGTTTTTGAACATAGTGAAGAGGGAATCAGATCAGAGTTGTGGATTTATGTGGCCATAGACGCACCAATCAAGTTTACAGTATTAAAGTTGCACAATGAATCAGGTCGTTCCCGCAGTCTATCGGTAACAGGTTATGTGGAGTGGGTGCTGGGTGATTTACGGTCAAAAACGATGATGCATGTTACAACCGAAGTCGATACAGGAAGCGGGGCGCTTTTTGCACGGAATCAATACAATACGGAATTTGCCGACCGGGTAGTTTTCTTTGATGTAGACGATAAAAATCGAATCATCACCGGAGATAGAAATGAGTTTATCGGGCGCAATGGTGAACTTTCCAATCCGGCAGCGATGACGCGGACACAACTATCCGGCAAAGTTGGTGCAGCCCTGGATCCCTGCGCCGCCATCTTGGTGAACTTGGAATTGGATGATGGACAGGAACAGGAAACAATCTTCAGGCTTGGTGTTACCGGAAGAAGAGGCGCCGATGATGCCACAAACACGGTCAGAAGCTTTAGAGGATCAACAATAGCGCAAAGTGTTCTTGATGCAGTGCAGAAATACTGGGAGAAGACACTGGGTACTATTCAGGTAGAAACTCCGGACCAGTCTCTTAATGTGTTAACCAATGGCTGGCTATTATACCAAACGCTATCATGCCGTCTTTGGGCTCGTAACGGTTATTACCAGTCAGGCGGCGCTTTCGGTTTCCGTGACCAGTTACAGGATACAATGGCGCTTGTTTATGCAGAACCGGTCCTTGTCCGTCAACACTTGCTTTTATGTGCCAGTCGTCAATTTCAGGATGGAGATGCCCAGCATTGGTGGCATCCGCCTTCGGGAAGGGGTGTGCGCACACAATGTTCTGATGATTATCTGTGGCTGCCTTTAGCCGTGAGTCGCTATATTAGCACAACCTCTGATTTGAGTGTTTTGAGTGAAATCGTCAGATTTATTGAGGGTCGCCAGGTAAGAGCAGATGAGGATTCCTATTACGACCTGCCGGGTGTAACTGATGAAGCAACTAGTTTATATGAACACTGTGTGCGAGCCATTAAAAAGGGACTGAGATTCGGCGTTCATGGTCTGCCACTTATGGGCTCAGGCGACTGGAATGATGGTATGAATAAGGTGGGAGAGGGAGGTAAAGGCGAAAGCGTTTGGATGGGCTTTTTCCTGTATGAAGTGCTGATAAAGTTTGCCGAAATTGCCCGGATGAACAACGACATGCCTTTTGCTGAGTTATGCAAGAAAGAGGCAGCTCAATTACAGCAAAGCATTGAGCGCGATGGCTGGGATGGCAAGTGGTACCGCCGTGCATATTTCGATGACGGCTCGGCATTGGGATCAGCAACCAACACGGAATGCCGGATTGATTCGCTTGCGCAAAGCTGGTCTGTTCTATCAGGAGCCGGTGCTCCTGAGCGCATTAGGCAAGCTATGGAAGCCGTGGATTCGCTCTTGGTTCACCGGGATCAGAAACTGATCCAATTGCTTGACCCGCCCTTTGATAAGTCTGAAATGGAACCAGGCTATATTAAGGGTTATGTGCCCGGTGTGCGAGAAAATGGCGGCCAGTACACTCATGCAGCGATCTGGGCGGCCATGGCTTTTGCGGCTTTACGCGACAATCAGCGCCTATGGGATCTATTGTCTATGATAAATCCGATAAATCATGCGCGATCTCCCGAAGAGGCAGATATCTATAAAGTTGAGCCCTATGTTGTTACTTCCGACGTCTACGCCCTCTTTCCGCATGTCGGCCGTGGCGGCTGGACATGGTTTACTGGTTCTGCTGCCTGGATGTACCGGCTTATCTTAGAATCACTTCTGGGAATGTCGATTAACATGGACAAAATTACTTTTAAACCCTGCCTTCCTGTGGGTTGGGAAGAGTTCAAAATTCGTTACTTGTTTCGAGAGACCGTCTACCGGATCACTGTACGGCAAACAAATGACATAGTTGAAGCAGCGAGTGTCACAATAGATGGATTTGTGAAAAAAGACAAGGCGATCCAACTGGTTAATGATCATCAGGAACATTTAGTCGAGGTGAAAATACCGGCCACGAGTATGGAGAAAAGTATGGAGAGATCAGGATAATCACGTGATTAATAATCGGAATTTCTCTAGTAGATTCAAAAAACGGGAGAGTGAATGTCAAAATCATTGAAAAGAATCCTCTTCGCCATCGTCGGGCTCATGGGGCTGCTCATCCTCATCTTTGTTGCCCTATTTTATTTTGTTGACACCAGTGTCTACAAGCCCCGGTTGGAAAGGGCCGCCTCCGAAGCCTTGGGGATGGAAGTCCACGTTGGCGGCCGACTGAAAATCGCTGTCTTTCCGGACTTACATGTCAGGCTTGATGATGTGCACATCCGTAATCGGGAGATGGACATCGCTTCTGCGAAGGAAGCCAGCCTGGAGATCGCGCTTTTCCCTCTGCTTTACAAGGAAGTCCGGATCAAGAAGATCGGGCTTAAGCAGCCTATAATCTCCATTAAGTGGGACCGCGCTGGCGTGTTGAATTTCGAAAAACGGAAAGAGGCCAAAGGGACATTCCTTGAACTGGTACTCGATAATCTATCCTTCACCGACGGGGCTTTGATCTACGGTGATGAACAGTCCGGGGAAGGATTCGAGGTGGGAAACTTCAATCTGGACGTGCGCAGTTTGCGGATTGCAGGAAGGAATAGCGCGGAGCTTTTGAAGAATCTTTCCTTCGTTGCAGAAGGCTCGTGCCGGGAGATCCGGACGAAGCGTATCATGTATTCCGATGTGAAGTTTACCGGCAAGGGCATGGATGGCATCATCGCTCTCAATCCGGTCACTCTGCACATTTTTGGCGGACAAGGGTCAGGGAGCATCGGGGCAGATTTTTCTGATCCCGTTCCCCGTTATTCCGTGCGCTCATCCCTGTCCAAGTTCCGGATTGAGGAGTATTTCAAAACCATTTCCTCAAAGAAGGTCGCGGAAGGATTGATGGACTTCTCTGCAAACCTGTCGATGCGGGGGAAGACAGTAAAGGAGATAAAGCAGACTGCTCACGGAGATATCTCTTTGCGTGGCGAAAATCTCACGCTCTACGGCAACGACCTCGACCGGGAATTTGCCCGGTATGAGTCCAGTCAGAACTTCAACCTCGTGGATGTAGGCGCCTTCTTTTTTGTCGGTCCACTTGGCCCTGTGATCACGAAGGGATACAACTTCGCAAGCATCTTCCGGGGATCGGGGGGTAGCAGCAGCATTGGGATGCTCTTCTCCGACTGGAAGGTCGAGCGCGGCATAGCAGAGGCCAGGGACGTGGCCATGGCGACCAAAAAGAACAGGATCGCTCTTAAAGGAAGAATTAATTTCGTCGTCGAACGTTTCGATGATGTAACCGTAGCGCTGATTAATGCCCGGGGGTGTGCCAGAGTGCAGCAGAAAATCCACGGTCCTTTCCAGAAACCGGTGGTGGAAAAGCCAAACGTCCTTGTATCAGTCGCGGGGCCGGTGCTCAATCTGCTCAAGCAGGCCAAGAACATCTTTCCTGGCGGAAAGTGTGAAGCGTTTTACGCCGGTTCGGTACCAGCGCCAAAGTAACGACAACCATGGGAATCACGGGTATGAATCCCAAAGCAAGCTGCGGGGTATTATACCCTTCGCTTTGTCCGCCTAGGCGGATTCAACTTACCAATTNNACCTTCAGGTGGTTAGGTTATGCACTGCGCTTTTGGAATTGGAGTTTCACAAATAAAAGGGACAGGTAGAATTAACAAGAAGTCGCGCCACGCTTGAGCGAGAGAAGGTTGAATTTTTAATCTTGACAATTGTATAAGTGGCATAATGTGTCGGTGATGTTCTCTCCGGCATGCCCATGCATCCGACTCGTGACGGACGGCTGTTTTTATGGCGAAGGCAGCATGTCGCATGCCCTTTAGGGTATGGTGGGATCAATACATCTACCCTGAAGGGCACAAGCAATCATAACGCATTGTGAAAAAGAGGCGACCCGTCATGCGCCGGGTAGGTTCCGCTAATGAAAATGCTCTTTAATTTGGAATCGGAGCTAGTATTCAATACCCGCTCTGTCTTTAATGCCGGCTGCATAATGATGCTTAATTTCTTTGACTTCACTGACGGTATCGGCAAGGTTTATTATTTGCGGTGGTGCATAACGGCCGGTTAAGATTAAGTCAAGGTCGGCGGGCTTGTTCTTAATTAATTCGATGACATTGTTTAAATCAATAAGCTTAAAATCGAGCGCAACATTAATTTCATCCAGAATAACCATATTGTATTCGCCGGAGTTAATCGCCTGCTTAGCCAATTTTAAACCTTTTTGAGCAAGCTCAATATCAACTGCCGCGGGATTGTCACGTAACACAAAGCTATCCAGTCCGGACAGGCGCACAGTTATATCGGGCAGGTATTTTTTCGCGGCTTTGAATTCGCCGTATTTTCTCCCCTTCATGAACTGCACAACGAAAACTTTATATCCCTGGCCGACGGCGCGTAGCGCTTGCCCAAACGCGGCGGTAGTTTTGCCTTTGCCGTTTCCGGTGATAACGATCACCAAACCTTTTGCCGGATGTATTGGCGTGCTCTGCGATTTTTTCTTGCCTTTAATTTGTTCGGGTTTCATATTTCATTACCTCATTTTAAAAAACGTTTTGCAATTTCTTCGGCAATTGAATGCGGATCAGCTTCTCTGTTTTTGACCCTTTCGGTTATGGCCTGCATCTCTCCGCTTTCTCTGAGCCTGTTCATTACCGGTTCCAGAATTGCCGCCTTTAACGCATCATTTATTTCCACCATTGCTTTGCGGTAAATTCGTTCAACCAATTTTCCACTGGTCTGCAGATAAGCATGGTGTTCCTCAATTTTTTGTTCCAGCTCTGCAATTTTCTCGGCAAAAGCCGGCGGTTTGTAAACGTTGCCCACCATGACAATCGGCGGTCGCCAGCTATCGGGTGCTGCCGGCGCGCAATTGAGCATAGATGTCAATTCCGTATGCAATTGTTTGGCTCCGCTGCGGTCCGCTTTATTGATGACAAAGACATCGGCAATTTCCATGATGCCCGCTTTCATTGTCTGCACTTCATCGCCCATGCCGGGGACAAGGACAACAATGACACTGTGCGCATGATTGATGATATCAATTTCCTGCTGGCCGATGCCGACGGTTTCGATCAGAATAATATCTTTACCCATGGCTTCCAGAACATGAATAGCTTCGCCGACAGCCTGAGATAAGCCCCCCAACGCCCCGCGGGTAGCCAGTGACCGGATGAATACTCCCTCATCTTCGGCATGACGCTGCATGCGGATTCTGTCACCTAAGATTGCTCCGCCGGAAAAGGGACTCGTTGGATCAACTGCCAGTACGCCGATAGTTTTATTTTTCTTACGCACTTCGGCAATCAGAGCATCGGTAAGCGTGCTCTTTCCCGCGCCCGGAGCTCCAGTAATCCCGATGATATAAGATTTGCCGGTGTGCGCAAAAAGCTTTTTTATTTTAGCATGGGCTGAGGATATCTTGTCTTCGATATCCCGTATAAGCCTTGAGGCGGCTCGGATATCACCCTGGCAGACTTTTTTTACAGTTTCCATAATTATATCGTAGACGAAAAATTCGCAGTTACGCCCGCGGCTTAATGTTGGTTTTGATCCACTCCACTATGGAATCAAGAGAAGCGCCCGGAGTGAAAATTGCTTTGATGCCGGCATCGTAGAGCGCCGGGAAATCCTGTTCGGGAATGATGCCCCCGCCGATAACAGTTATATCAGCCGCGTCTTTTTCGCGCAGGAGTTCCACAACACGCGGAAAGAGGGCGCGGTGGGCGCCCGAAAGGCAGCTTAAGCCCACTAAGTCAACGTCTTCCTGAATCGCCGCCGCTGCGATCTGCTCCGCCGTTTGATGGCAGCCCGTATAAATAACTTCAAAACCGGCATCACGAAAACAACGTGCCAGAACGCGCGCCCCGCGGTCATGGCCGTCTAGTCCCGGTTTGGCCACCATTACACGAATTTTTCTCTCCGGCATAAATAGTTCCTCAAATTTTTTTTGATCCTTATCCCGTAGTCAAACCTAGCGGGATTAATTCAACTAGCAGATATTGCTACGCTACGTTTGCAATATTTGAGTTTCATTAATCAATATAGCCCCGGGTCACGATATTCCCCGTAAACTTCGCGGTATACATCACATATTTCCTGCAAAGTGACCAGATTTTTTACAGCCGCTATACAGTGCGGCATAACGTTTTCGCCTTTTTTACAGGCATTTTTAATATCATGAAGATTCTGCGCGGCCGCTCGATTATCGCGTCTGCGGTGAACATCTTTGAGCCTTTTAATTTGTTCTTCACCGACTTTTTCATCAATATCCACAAGCGGAATTGTATGTTTCGCGTCGGTTGCGTATTTATTCACACCGACCATGATCTTTTCGCCCGCATCTAATTGCCGTTGAAACCGATATGCGGACTCGGCAATTTCCATCTGCGGGAATCCTTTTTCGATGGCCGCAATCATGCCGCCCATTTCGTCAATTTTATGGATGTATTCCCAGGCCTCTTCTTCCATCTTGTTGGTAAGAGATTCGATAAAATAAGAACCTCCCAGCGGATCAATAGTGTTGGCTACTCCCGTTTCTTCCGCCAATATCTGCTGTGTACGCAAGGCAATCTCCACGGCATGTTCCGAGGGCAGGCAGAGAACTTCATCCAGCGAATTGGTATGCAATGATTGTGTGCCGCCTAAAACAGCCGCCAATGCTTCGATCGTTGTGCGGACGACATTGTTATAGGGTTGCGGAGCGGTAAGCGAGCATCCGGCTGTCTGCGTATGAAAACGCAGCCACCACGAGCGGGGATTTTTCGCTCCGAAGCGCTCCTTCATAATCTTCGCCCACATGCGGCGTGCCGCCCGCATCTTGCAAATTTCTTCAAAAAAATCGATGTGGGAATTGAAAAAGAAAGACAGGCGTGGAGCGATGTCATCAACATTCAACCCTTTACGGCGGACGACATCATCGACATATTCAATGCCGTCGCGGATTGTAAAAGCCAGTTCCTGAACGGCAGTGGAGCCCGCCTCCCGGATATGATAGCCGCTGATGCTGATTGTGTTCCAGCGGGGAACGTATTTTGTGCCGAATTCGATAGTATCGCTGATAAGTTTTACTGATGCTTCCGGCGGGCACATGAATGTTTTTTGCGCGATAAATTCTTTGAGCATATCGTTTTGAATTGTGCCGCCGATTTTATTAAGTGGCACGCCCTTGATTTCGGCAGCGGCGCAATACATTGCCCAGAGAATAGTAGCCGGCGGATTGATGGTCATCGAAGTTGTGACTTTGTCTATGGGGATACCGTCCATCAGGGCGAGAAAATCTTCCAGTGTGTCGATGGCGACACCGCATTTGCCTACTTCACCGAGTGCCTTGGGGGAATCGCTGTCATAGCCCATAAGTGTCGGGTAGTCGAAAGCAGTGCTTAAGCCTGTTTGTCCTTGTTTAAGCAGCAGATGCCAGCGCTGGTTTGTATCCTGAGCGCTGCCCATGCCGGAAAACATGCGGAATGTCCAGTAACGCCCGCGGTAGCCGGTAACCTGATTTCCCCGCAGATATGGGTATTCGCCAGGAACGCTGATATCTTCGGCAAAGTTATTATCTTTTATGTCGTTGGGAGTATATAACCTGTTAATTTCCAGATCGGAAACGGTTGAGAATCGTGCCTTTTGGTCGGGGTTATCCTTTATGGTTTTTTGAACTTCATCTTCCCATTTTTTAGTGAGGCGTAAAGATACATCTTTTGTTTCTTTGGAAAAATACACAATTAATCCTCCTGATTTTTCAACAGAAAAATTATGACTGCCGGTTAGCTAATGCTGATAAACACTTATCCAAATCAGGTACTTCTGTCAAGAGATAAAAAGATTAGAAAAATGAATCACGAAAAAAGGAGAAAAATTGGGTGGAGATGGAGGCGATATTGGAGTTTCACAATCCCGCTTGCGGGGGATTAATTCAACTTACCAATTCCGCGTCGCTTTGCTTGCGGAATTGTTGTTTCATTACCATGGGTATTGCATACCCTCTGCTTATGCAGGATAGTTCAACTAGCAAATTTTAATTCACTGCGTTCTTAAAATTTGAGTTTCACTAAAAATGCACCCCAGTGTATTTACATACAAAGGGGTGCACAATTTTTTTCAGAACTAATTATAGAGCTCTAACGTTTTCGGCTTCCAGGCCTTTTTTGCCCTGTTGAACATCGAAGCTTACTTGTTGTCCCTCAAATAAAGTCTTGAAACCGCTGCCTTGAATGGCGCTGAAATGAACGAAAATATCTCCACCACCATCCTGCTCGATGAAGCCGAAGCCTTTGCGCTCATTAAACCACTTTACTTTACCTTCTGACATAGTATTAATCCTCCTTTCTCTGAATTTCTCAAGTCGAACTAACACGATGACAGAACTAAAAAACCGCCAGATTCTAAAGAACATGGCGGCTTACCTTTGTTACTTCAAAATGTCTCAATTCAACTCTAACTCGCATCGTGCGTGTCATAAATGACACCATGTTGCAAAATTTGTGTGTACTTTACGCGCTTTCTTGATTTTTGTCAAGATATATAAAATATGGTGTTCATTACATCAATGAAAAAATGATATGATCAATTGTCTAAGCTCTAGAAACTATAAAAATATATTTAAGCGGAACTGATCCCGTGTTGTGCACGTTATGTTTGGTTAGTGGTGGTACATAAGCCACCTGCCCACCTGATATTTGCAGGCGAGTATGTCCTTCCAGTTCCACCTCTCCTTGCCCTTCTAGAATCACTAGCATTTCTTCATTTTGATTCGTTGAGTGCAGGCCGACATCCTGGCCGGGATCAAGTCGCACAAAGCCTGACCGCATAGTTACTGTTCGGGGCGGTTTCAGGAGCTCTGTATATTTTTTTTCGTCTGTTGGAAGTATGACTGAAAATGGCGTCTTGTTTTCTGCTGCCGCTTTAGCTTGTCTTGGTTCCTGACCTTCATGGGCTTGTGCTTCATTAAGAGAAACGAGCTTAAACCCCACCGTAATAATTAGCATAAGTGTACCGGCAATTATCCAACTAATCGCCGCTGGTCTTGCCGAATATTTACCCTTTCTAAAAAGATTATTCACTTTCTTCATAGTTTTTTTATCCTTACTTTGCAATTTATTGAATATATAAATCAAAATTTAAGGTTGACTCCCAGCATGCAGTTGATTCCCGGCATGGGATAATCCTTCTTATAGGCATAGCTGACGTTGGTCAGGTTTTCTCCGGCCAGAAATATGTCACCGCTTATCTTGGGAGAAGGCAATTTGAATTCCCAGCTTATCTTCCCATTCAAAATCCAGAATCCATCTATCCTGACGATATCACTTCCATAATTCAAATTACGATTATTGGCCACATATTGCCAATCCTGATAGAGTGTATCCAGAGTTATCACAAGATGATTAAATAATTTGAGGTTGCCGCCGGCCGAGGCCGTCCACTGGGGTGCATAAGGAAGATTATCAGGAGAACGTTCATACAACCAGGTTCCTCCCGCAAAGAGTGACAGAGCTTTGATCGGCTGAAAATTCACGGTGGCTTCCATTCCTCTTGTTTCAAAATTAGATATATTATCAAAATGAGGCGGACCGGGGGCCGTGATCATGATTATGCGATTGCTGCCTTTGTCATGAAATAATGTTAAATCTACTCGAACTAGGGAACCGAAGGAATGGGCAATGCCGCCTTCCAGATGATCAACTGTTTCCGGATTCAAATCTTTCCAGAGCATGTTGTCGCCCCAGAACATATTGGACATGGCTACCACATACAATCCGGGATAATTAATGCCTCTGCTGTAAAACACGTGTAGATCGGTGGAAGAATCTCTGAGTACAAGACCAGCCTGCGGACTGAATCTCTGATCAAATTCATTGTGTTTGTAATAACGAACACCCGCGGACGGCACCAGTTTCCAACTCTTATATATTTCGAATTCCTGACTCAAGGCGACATACGGAGAAATAATTTTGAAGGTTTCGCGGGGAAAATTGCTGTCTGGCATC
Organism: Syntrophaceae bacterium; assembly: GCA_003142535.1. Lineage (GTDB taxonomy): Bacteria > Desulfobacterota > Syntrophia > Syntrophales > Smithellaceae > Fen-1166. The sequence goes on along the minus strand of PLMQ01000050.1, from coordinate 75,732 downwards.
GGTTCGGGATTATTGACGAATACAGTGCCAGAGGAAAAATCAAAATCCACCCCGCTGGTTATAGTTCCACCCGGCCAGAGATTTATTGTCTCCCGTCCCCTGATTCCGTAATTATCAAACCAGGTTATGGTATCGTAATGATAAAGATTGATCAGATCGTACTCATTAAGCCAGCTCATTTTGCCGTTGTCCCAGTAGGCCTTCAGATACCCTTTAATTTTATCATAGTTATGAGACAGAGTTATTATGCTCATGTTGTCTTCAGTTTTGAAAGTTCCCTGTCTCTCCTGTGGCCTTCCTTCCGGGCCAGGATCGTCTGCAAAGTTGTACGTGACATCGGCGGTCATTGCTATCGACCAGGTACCTGAAAGCCTGTATCCGATGCGCGCGAAATAATCCTGAAGCTCTCCATCAGCATTTTCCCGATGACCGCTGGACTGTTTGAAGCTCTGCACCAGGTAATAATCAAGGTCCTTAATTTTACCACCGTGCTCCAAAGTTTCCACAAATGTATTGTAAGAACCAGCGGCTCCCATAAGATGCGTTGAAAACCCGTCTTCTTTTTGTCGCTTGGTGATGATGTTGACCGCCCCCATGGACATATTACCGAAAAGAATCGGCTGCGCGCCCTTATAAACTTCTATGTTTTCCGCAATATCAACGTTCATAATATCCATCAGCGGATGAGTCCAGACACCGGCGAATTTTGGTATGCCATCCACCAGCATTTGTATTTCTGCTCCCGGCCTGGAGCTGCCCATTCCCCGGATAAATATCGATCCACCATCAGCACCGCCAAATGATCCAATCTGATTATACCTCGATATCACGACGCCGGGAGTCATTCGCAAGGCGGAGGGCAAATCCTGAGCGTTCAAATTTTCTATCTGCTTTTTATTGACTATGGTGACTTGGCTTCCGGAATCACTTATCTGGTTACCTTCGATGATGGGCGAAGCGACAACAACTACTTCGGACATGGTGATGGTTTCTTCCTGCTTTGCTTCATTTTCCTCTGCGCCAAATACCGGTATGGAAAAAAAGATTAAAAAGAACACTAAGATAACATTTAAGATGCATCTATTCATAATGAGATTCCTTTCAATAGAGAATTAAGTATTCAATATTGTCCTATAATATAGGGCTGCGTAACTGTGCGTCATGCAATGTCAGTGTTACGAATATATAATACGTAACACATCTATTTATGTCAATAAAATATTCTTGACTATCTAGTATTATTATTTATATATTCGTGTTACATTAAATCAGTAGGAGGAGATTTATGCCCAATTTGGTTCGTTTCGGTGTATCGCTGGAAGATGACCTTCTAAATAAATTTGACCGGCATATAAAACAGCATAAATATACAAATCGTTCCGAAGCAGTCCGCGATTTAATCCGGGAAGAACTGGTAAAAAAAGAATGGACGGAGAACAAGGAAGTTACGGGAGCCATTACGATAGTTTATGATCATCATACAAGGGAGCTGGTCAACAAAGTTCTGGATATCCAGCATGATCATTACGCCAGCATTCTCTCCACTCAGCATATTCATCTTGATCATCACAATTGCTTTGAAATTATTGTGACCAGCGGCAAGGCGACGGAAATAGAGAAACTCTTCATGAAATTAAAATCGACAAAAGGAGTAAAACACGCCGGCTTTCTGATGGCGACAAAAGGTGAAGGTCTAAAGTAAATTTCGTTGGGGGAGATAGATTGCTCGTCGTTTTTCAATTTTGTACAGGGCGTGAAAAGGAACTGGATTACCCGGTCGAGCCGGGTAATGACAGGAGAGATAATTAATGCATATACCCGATGGCTTTTTAGCGGCAAATACCTGGTTGCCGGCCTGGTTGATTTCGGCAGGTTCGCTGGGTTATTGCATAAAAAAAGCATCAAGGATGCTTCAAGACAGGATAATTCCTTTAATGGGCATCATGTCCGCATTTATTTTTGCCGCGCAGATGATTAACTTTCCGGTGATCGGAGGGACATCCGGCCATTTATTCGGCGGAGTTTTAGTTTCGGTCTTACTGGGGCCCTATGCCGGCGCAATAGTGTTGAGCTGTGTTTTAATTTTTCAATGTCTTCTCTTTCAGGATGGAGGGTTGCTGGCGCTTGGTGCTAATATCTTTAATATGGCCATTATCGGAACAATCGGCGGTTATATAATTTTCAGGACTGCGCAAAAAATCATGGATAAAAAAAAAGGATTTTTTATCGCGTCGGCAATTGCCGCCTGGCTTTCCGTGGTTCTGGCTGCCGCTTGCTGCGCGCTGGAACTGGCTGTATCCGGGGTTTCACCTTTGCGCGTTGTTCTTCCGGCAATGGTGGGCATTCATGCCCTGATCGGCATCGGCGAAGCAATAATTACAGTAGCCGTGCTCAGCTTTGTGCAAAAAGTAAGGCCTGATTTGATTTATTGTGAAACTCCAATTTCGAAAGCGCAACGTAATTGTTAAGTTGTCATGAAACCCAAACTTCAGAAACAAAGTGCGCAACCTATAAGGTCACAAGCTGAAGTTTGCTGGTCGAATTATCCCGCGTAGCGGAGGGTATAATACCTCGCAGCGAGCTGGCGAATAAGTTTCCAAAGCTTGCTTTAGGGTTTATACCCGTGATTGTCTCTGCGGGAGAAGTGGATAAGACATGAGCAAAAAAGAAATTATTGCCGGATTAATTATTGCGTTAATTGTGGTCTTTTTCTTATCGCCGCTCGCATCATCGCTGCCGGATGGCCTGGAGAGAGTTGCCAAAGACCATGGTTTTATTGCAAGAGGTGAGCAATCCAATGTCTGGATTGCGCCCGTTCCCGAGTATGTATTTCCGGGCATAAAAAATGAAAAGTTGGCTGTCTCCATATCCGGTCTTTTGGGCACCGTAGTCATTTTTGGCATCGGCTGCTCTGTAGCCTTTCTATTGAAAAGGCGGAAAGATTGATTATGAATCACTCGTTTATCGATGAACACAGCCATATCGACAGCTTCTTGAACCGTCTCGATGCGCGGACAAAGATTATCAGTTTTTTCACTCTGATTTTATTTATTATTCTTTCGCGGCCGGACGCTTATTTTGGTTTCGCGCTATATACGTTGTTGTTAATCATTCTGATAATTTTTTCTCAAATACCGCTCTCTTATATCCTTAAACGCTGCCTTGTCGTTCTGCCTTTTATTTTGATGACGTCGGCTCTTTTACCTTTTGGACAACAGGGAGAATCCATTGTACTGATGAAGGTTGGAGATATGAGCATTCGGGTTGCCGCCGCGGGATGGCTGATTTTCAAAGGAGTCCTGATTAAGGGTGTGCTCTCGATAATCTGTCTGACATTGCTCACAGCCTCCACGCCTTTCTCTGAACTTCTGGCCGCGCTCGAAGCTCTGAAATGTCCCAAAATAATTACAATGATTTTATCCTTCATGTACCGCTACGTTTTTCTGATTGAAGATGAAGCAATGAAGATGCGGCGAGCCATGAAATCGCGCTCAGCCGGCCACTCGCGTTGGTTGCAGCTAAAAGCAATAGCCAATATGATCGGAGTTCTTTTCATCCGCTCCTATGAGCGGGGAGAAACTGTTTATCTGGCGATGTGTTCCCGCGGTTTTGACGGAACAATTAAACGTGATCACAGTTTTGATTTTAAGAAAACCGATTATGCTTTTGCTACTAATCTGTTTGTTATTTTAATCGGCATTAAATTTCTGGATAATATTTTTGGAAGATAAAATAATCAACATAAAAAATCTGAATTATTCTTATCCCGACGGTACGGCCGCACTTTATGATATTAATCTGGAAATACGGGAGGGTGAATCACTCGGCATAATTGGTTCCAATGGCGCTGGGAAATCAACGCTTTTGCTCCATTTTAACGGCATTTTGTGCGGCAGCGGCGAGATTGATATTTTTGGCGAAAAATTAACGGATAAAAATCTTGCGCAAATCAGAGGCGCCGTCGGGCTTGTCTTCCAGGATCCGGACAGCCAGCTTTTCATGCCGACTGTTTCGGAGGATGTCGGATTTGGGCCGCGCAACATGGGAATGCCCGAACACGAAATAGATAAGTCTGTTCACCGGGCACTGGAAGAAGTGGATATGCTGCCCGCGTTAAAAAGGTCATCTCATCATTTAAGCGTGGGTGAAAAAAAAAGAATTGCCATTGCTACTGTTCTATCCATGAATCCACAAATATTGGTCATGGATGAACCCAGCAGTAACTTAGATCCAAAGCACCGGCGCGAGCTCATCGTTCTGCTCAACCGGCTGAAAATGACAAAAATTATCGCCACCCACGATCTGGATTTGATTGCGCAAACCTGCTCACGTGTAGTATTAATGCAGGAAGGCAAAATTATTGGGGGTGGTTCCTGCCCGGAATTTCTGGCAAAGGCGGCAGCCCTATGCTGAGAAATGAGCAAAAGGAGTAAACTAAATGTCTGGCCATGCGGAAAAACCGGAAGAATTGAATCCCGAAGAGATGGCTAGGTTGATTATTGATCTGCTTCATCGCACGATCGTCCACCATACACTCTGGTTTAATGAAGTGGAGCATCAACTGGGCATGCCCAAAGCGCTGGAGCTGATGGATGAAGCCTGGCAGAAAAGCTATCCCATCCAGATCAAAAGACTTTCCGAGATATTCGGCTTTGAGCTCAAAGATGGAGTTCCGGCGGCACTTCTGGCCAAGGACAAAACAGAATTATTGAAAGCAATGGAAGAATTGGGCAAAAGCTGGCTTGCCTCAGATGGTGTCTGGTTTCAGACTGTGGAAGCGCATTATGGTCTTTGGGAAGCTAAACGCTGCAATGATTCGTGCTGGGCGAGGTTTTCGCCGTTTGAAGCCTGGTCCATCAAAAAGTTTTTGGGGTTGCCGGAGCAGGCCGGACTGGAGGGGTTAAAAAAAGCTTTGCGCTTCCGGGTTTACGGACGAATTAATGTGCAGACCTTTGTTAATGATACTCCATCCAGTTTCATTTTTCAGATGAATGACTGCCGTGTGCAATCCGCCCGCAAGCGCAAAGGACTGGAAGATTATCCCTGCAAATCTGGTGGACTAGTGGAATACCGCACATTTGCGGAGACGATTGATCCGCGGCTGAAAGTCGAATGTATCGGTTGTCCGCCGGACGAACATCCAGCGGAATGGTTTTGCAGCTGGCGGTTTAATTTGCCGAAATAGATTAAATAAGCTGAAAAGGCTGTTTCTAATATACTAAAGAGGTTTTATGCTTAAACATAAATTTTTTCTACCCAGTATATTAAGTATTATATATGTTTTGTTATGTATAATGGCATTTAGCTTCTATATTGCAAGACATGAAACGGATAAGTTTTCAGCTATGTTTATAGGTATATTGACGATGCCCTGGGGTTTGTTGGAAGCACTTTTTCACGATTTCATATTAGCCCCTATGTTTAATTATACGTTCAGTCCTGTTGTAAAAAATATTAGCTTAGTGGTATGGGTAATTATAAATACTGTTTTAATATTTTTCTTTGCTTATAAAACAAGTAAGCAAGAGGGAGTCTAATTTAAATCAAATAGAGGTAGAGTGGATGAAGCGGAGCGTATCCCAAGGGCTTTAGCTTCGGAATTAAGTTTCACAATCCCGCTGCGCGGGATAATTTACCGCAGCTATGCGGTATAATTCGACCTGCAAGCTTCGGTGCACTTTGTTTCCGAAACTTGGGTCTCATTAGGAGTTGTTTTTATGACATCAGATAATCGTCCTGCCAAATTTTGCGGGGCTGCGCGTTATGTTCTTGATGAAGAATTAGCCAAGATTGTGAATATCTCCATGGCGCTGGAAATGCCTCTGCTGCTCAAGGGCGAACCGGGCACTGGTAAAACCATGCTGGCGCATGCCATTGCGGAAAGCCTGCATATGCCGCTGATCGTACTCAACGTCAAATCCAGCATGAAGCTGGTCGATGCCCTTTATCAGTATGACACATTGACCCGTCTCAATGACAGCCGTTTTAGCGACTCCGGCCGCGATGTCAGTAGTATCTCCGAATACATCAAGATGGGAAAGATAGGGCAGGCGTTTGTTGCCGAAAAAAGAGTTATTCTTTTGATTGATGAGATCGACAAGGCCGATACGGATTTTCAGGATGACATGCTCGACATTCTCGACCAGATGCAGTTTGATATTATGGAAGTTGATAAAACCATTTCGGCTATACACAGGCCGGTGGTAATAATTACATCGAACGCCAAAAAAGATTTGTCCGATCCTTTTCTGGGCCGCTGCAATTTTCATCACATCGCTTTTCCTGATCGCGATTTAATGCGCCAGATAATCAGCGTGCATTTTCCGGATATAAACAGTGATTTGACAACCGCCTGCCTCGATACTTTTTACCGTTTGCGCGAAGTTAAGGGAGTGGAGAAGAAACCGGCCACCCGCGAGTTGATTAACTGGCTGCGTGCCGTGCAGGCCGATCCTGATTTTCAATTGAAAAATCTCCAGTCGGGCAATATCCCGTTTCTTGGTGTGTTGTTTAAAAAGAGTAATGACCTTTATTTGGCGGCGCACCAATCGACAAATACGAGATGAGAGCCTTGCAGAATCACTTTGCTCGTCATTCCGTGCAAGCGAAGCGCTGCACGGAATCCAGGAAAGACTAAATAATACTGGATTCCGGCTTTCGCCGGAATGACCTGATTGTTTGTTTTATACAGTATTGTAAGAATCTTCATTCAAAGCAGGACCTTTATGTTTTCCAACTTCTTCTATATGCTGCGCGATAAGGGGATTCCAGTTTCCCCCACATCTTTTCTGCGCCTGCAGAAGGCGCTAGGTTTAGGGCTTATCCGGTCTTTGGACGATTTCTATATCGGTGCGCGTTCGCTTCTGGTGAAAAGCGAGCGTTATTTTGATGTTTACGATCAGACTTTTGCCAAAGCGTTTCGGGGCTTAGTGGAGATTGAACCTACCGATGCGGAGCTTACCGATCTGGCCAAATCGCTGCTTTCCGAGTGGCTCCAAGACTCGGAGGCAATGGCGCAAGCTCTGGGCATTCCTGAAGATGAACTTAAAGAAATGACGCCCGAAGAGTTATTGGATTATTTCCTGCAGCGTTTGAAAGAACAGACCGAAGCGCATCACGGCGGGAACTACTGGATTGGTACGAAAGGAACTTCTCCTGTCGGCCATTCGGGGACGCATCCGGGCGGTATGCGTGTGGGCGGTTCATCGCGCAATAAATCGGCAGTTAAGGTAGCGATGGAGCGGCGTTACCGGGACTATTCGCAGGAAGGGCCGATTACCGCTTCACAAATCGGCGAAGCTCTCAAAAGGCTCAAACATCTTTCACCTGCCGGGCCGCGCGATGTAGTCAATATTAATAAAACAATTTATCAAACGATGCGCAATGCCGGCGAAATTGAAATTATCTTTGACCGCAGGCTCGCTGATCGCTTGAAGGTAAAACTGTTTATTGATAACGGCGGCTGGTCAATGGACCCTCATGTCGAGCTCGTGCAGGTTCTTTTTCATTACGCGAGTTTTCAATTCAAGGAATTGGAGATTTACTATTTTCATAATACCATTTATAAAAATGTTTGGCAGGACGCCCAGCGCCACAAAAAGCCGGTGCCGGTAGAAGATTTTGTCCGCAGCGATCCCGAGACGCGGCTGATTATTGTCGGCGACGCCTCCATGGCGCCTTATGAACTGCTGGATCGTAACGGTGCTATTTATATCAGCCAGGGTCATTCCCATCCTAGTATCGAATATCTGCAAACACTGGCGAAAACATTCCGCCACGCGCTCTGGCTCAATCCCTTGCCGCAGGATGCATGGCATTATACCTGGACAATACAGCAAATCAGGAACGTATTTCCGATGTTTGAACTGTCGCTGGATGGTCTGGAAAAAGCCGTCCAGTATCTGATTAAACGCAATTGAATTTAAGGGAAAGAAGTGAATCACGATAAAGAAAATCGCCTGTTCTTGCTTTACTATTGTATTTGCCGAGTCGTAAAGAGCTGCTAATGATGGACCATGTAGAATGGGCAGTATCCTGCCGGATTAACTGGATTAAAATGTGCTTAGGTCGGACGATATGGCAAAACGGGCTATTTTCATAATCGATAAGAAGGGCATTACCATTACATCGATGTTCATAATATCAATCAACGTCCGCCACCGGAAGAGCTTGCCCGGGAAACTGAAAAAACCGAGATAAACCATCTCCATAACGGTTATTTTTTGTCTGTAAAATAACCGGCCTGTTTTCGCTTGACTCTAAAATAATTAATGGTATATGTAAAAATGACTAGGGGTCAGAGGAAATTGCCCCGGCAGTAGAGGCGCTTATTTTTGCCTGCAATTTCCGTGAGATCAGCCGCTGTTTTGGATTTTGGGAAAAGCCGCGATGTTCGGGAAAAAAATTGTCATAAAGGGAGGAGATTCCCATTGAGGTCTGAAGAAAGAAGAAAAAAAGAAAAAGAAAATCGCAGAAACGCGATCTTAAAAGCGGCAAGGAAGCTGTTTTTTGAAAAGGGCTTCAAGTTTGTTACGGTGGATAGCATTGCCGCCAAGGCCGAGCTCAGCAAAGGGTCGATTTATCTGTATTTTGACAGCAAAGAAGAAATATACGCCCAAATATTAATTGCGGATAATGTCGAATTTCATAAAAGTGTTGCTGATATTATTCAAAAAGAAGCTTCGGTAACTGAACTTTTGCTGGAGTTCGCCCGTATTTATGTTGACTATTTTCTTTATGATACCGAACTGTTCAGAATATTCATGGCTTTTATGTTGCGCGCCGACCAAATGAATCTTACCGAAGAGCAAAACAGCCATCTGCTGCGTATGACTAATGAAAACATCAGAATCATCGCCGAAATACTCCAAAAGGGAATTGATTCCGGTGAGTTTTCCCCGGCCATCAATGTCCGGCAGGGACAAAATGCCATCTGGGGTTTGCTCAATGGTGTTATCTCGCTTTATCTTTTTACCGGTGTGCCGGCGAAGCGGGCGGAGAAAATACATACTATGGTTAAGGAAAGTCTGAATATTTTTATTAAAGGACTTAAAAAATAAGGCAGTTAAAGCCAGAAAGAAAAGTGCATTTTTTCAGGATATTTTGTTGAGCAACCGGCATGTTTCACTAAAAGTAATATGCCTGAAGATCAAATGAAAGGGGGGAAGTATGGCAAAAGGACATGATTCCGAATACAAGAAGATGATTGACAAGCAATACAAAGATTTAATGAAGCAGTGTCAAGTTCACATGGAACAAATCGAAAGAGTTTTGCCCGAACCAAAAGAAGACCTACACGAAATTTTAAGGGATCGGGGTTTCAGTAGAAGAGATTTTATTAAATGGACATCCGCAATGACTGCAGCTTTAATGTTGCCGCCGATTTTCCGTCCCATGGTGGCAAAAGCCGCGGAAAATTTCAGCCGTCTTCCCGTAGTTTGGCTGCATTTTGCCGAATGCACCGGCTGCAGTGAAGCCTTCTTACGTTCTTCTTATCCCAATGTCGATGATATCCTGTTGGAAACTATTTCTCTGGAATATCACGAAACATTAATGGCTGCTTCCGGTTATCAGGCGGAGCAGAACCTGGAAAAAGCAATCAATGATTTCAATGGCAAGTTTATCTGTGTTATCGAGGGCGCTTTACCACGCGGTTTGGATGGCAGGTACTTAACCCTCGGTCCGAAAGGAAAAACAGGTATTCAAGTAGCCAAGGAAGTCACTTCCAAAGCTGCTGCCGTAGTTTGTATAGGTTCCTGTTCAGCTTTTGGCAATATTCCGGCCGCTAAACCAAATCCTACCGACGCCGTTGGAATCAGTAAAGCAATAGGAGTTAAAACAGTCAATATTGCCGGCTGCCCCCCTAATGCTGTCAATTTCACTGGAACCGTTTTACATTATTTAATGTTTGGTTCACTTCCCGCGCTGGATTCTTTAGGAAGACCTCTATGGGCTTACGAAAAACGTATTCATGATTTCTGTGAAAGAAGGCCGCATTATGATGCTGCCGAATTCGTTGAAGAATGGGGAGACGGAGGTGCAAAGAAAGGCTGGTGCCTATATAAAGTCGGCTGCAAGGGTCCTTACACTTACGCCAACTGTTCTAAAGTTCGTTTTAATGATGGTATTTCCTGGCCGATTATGGCCGGTCACGGTTGTATCGGTTGTACCGAACCGGCGTTCTGGGACCACATGGCGCCACTGGAAAAACCGCTTGACGAAAAAACTTTAGGCGGCGGAGAAAGAACCATTGATAACATCGGAATTGCTTTGACCGGTGCGGCTGTGGCTGGAGTTGCCGTGCATGCAGTGGCCAGCGTGATCAAATACAAGGGGAAAAATATTTTTCCTAAAAATGATGACCGGATGAACACGAAGGAGGAAAAACATGACTAAGAGAATTATTGTCGATCCGATCACCAGGATTGAAGGACATTTAAGAATTGAAGTGGAAGTTGATGATAAAAACGTAATTAAAGATGCCTGGAGCAGTATCACTCTCTGGCGCGGTATTGAAACAATATTGAAGGGACGTGATCCACGTGATGCCGGCTTGATTGTCCAGCGCTTCTGCGGTGTCTGTACATTTGTCCATTACGAAGCCAGTATATTGGCCTGCGAAGACGCTTTTGGGGTCAAACCACCACCCAACGCCCGTATTATCAGAAACCTGATTAATGCATCTCTTTATCTGACCGACCACGTCATGCATTTTTATCATCTGCATGGTCTGGACTGGGTTGATGTCGTCAGCGCTCTTTCCGCCAATCCCCAAAAGGCAGTGGACATGGCCAAGGCATACAGCCCGAATCCTTACAATTGTTCGGCAACTCACTATAAAGCTGTCCAGGAGCGGCTGACCAAATTTGTCAAATCCGGCAGGCTCGGTCCCTTTGCAAATGCCTACTGGGGTAATCCATCGTATAAATTACCCCCGGAAGCAAATTTAATAATTCTTTCTCATTACCTCGATGCACTGGCTGTTTCTAAAGTTGGTGCCCAGATGATGGCCATTTTTGGTGGTAAAAATCCTCATCCGCAAAGTCTTGTTGTGGGTGGTGTGACTTCCGTTATGGATGCCCTTGATGCTGAGCGTCTCGGCCAATATTTGTTCCGCTTCAAGGAAATGAAGAATTTTATAGAAACAGCGTACCTTCCTGATGTTCTGCTTGCGGCTACATATTATAAAGACGAAGGATTGGCAGGTGTTGGCGGCGGTGTAAAGAATTATCTTTCTTACGGTGGATTTCCGCTGGATGACGATTGGAATAAACTATTGTTCCCCAGAGGAATTGTCCAAAACAGGAATCTGGCCAAGCCGCTTAAACTGGATGAAGAAAAAATTACTGAAGAAGCAACTCACTCCTGGTACAAGGGTTCGGAGCCACAGCATCCTTTCAAAGGAACGACTGATCCCGAATATACCGGCTATGACAAGGACGGCCATGTCAAAGGAAACGAAAAATATACCTGGTGTAAAGCACCACGTTACGACGGCAAGCCCTATGAAGTAGGACCACTGGCCCGCTTCGTTGTTGGTTATGCGCAAGGCAATCCGGCCATCAAATCTTTGGTGGATTCAACATTGAAGGCAACGGGACTGCCCGCCACGGTTCTCTTCTCCACACTTGGCCGCACGGCAGCCCGCGCGTTGGAGACCAAGCTTGTAGCAGATAATACTGAAGCGTGGGTAAATGAACTCATCGCCAATGTGAAAAAGGGTGATACCAGAACCTGGACTCGCTGCGATGTTCCCAAAAAACCCGCTCAGGGTCGCGGCATGACCGAGGCGCCGCGTGGTGCCTTAGGCCACTGGATCAAAATTGAAAACGGAGTCATCGCCAACTATCAGGCAGTTGTCCCTTCAACCTGGAATTGCTCGCCGCGTGATAAAGGCGGAGTACGTGGGCCGTATGAGGAGTCACTCATCGGAACGAAACTGGCAAATATTGATCAGCCGCTGGAAATCATCAGGACGATCCACTCCTTTGATCCGTGCATGGCCTGCGCTGTTCATATTATCGATCCGCAGACAAACGAGATTAAAAAATTTAAAGTGGCTTAAGGGGGTGACCATGCAAAAATATCTGGGTATTAAAGAATGGTCTGCTTCCATGCGGATCAATCACTGGGCCGTGGCTATCTCCATATTTATATTGATTGTGACCGGTTTCTATATCGCCGATCCATTCACGATTTACGCCGGAGAGACAGTGAACAAGTTCTTCATGGGCAATGTGCGTTTTGTCCATATCTTTTTCGGCGGGTTTCTCATCTTCCTGTCCATCTGGCGGCTTTACCTCGCCTTCTTCTCCCGTTTTCATGCGGACTGGAGAGACTTTCTGGCTTGGACGGATATAAAAGGTACTGTCGCGCAGATTAAATTCTATCTGCTGATCAGCCGCCACCCTGAACAGAAGTACCTGTATGGACCAATGCAGTCTCTGGCGTATACAGGTTGCTGGATGATGGTCGTCGTCATCATCATCACGGGGCTGATTATGATGGGAGCCGGATACCATGCCGGTCTGACATCGATAGCGGCCTTCGTATTGAAACCGATCGAGAATTTGCTGGGGGGATTGGCGATGGTTCGCCTTATTCACCACATCTTCACCTGGTTGTTCATCCTGTTCATTGTGGTTCATATCTACATGGCCTTCTGGTATGACACAGTTCTGAAGCAGGGTACTGTTTCATCCATGGTCGGAGGAATAAAGTTTAAAAGGACGAAGGAATAGCCGGAATCACGGGCATGAACCCAAAGCAAGCTTTGGAAACTATTCCTAAGCTCGCATACCCTCCGCTGCGCGGGATTGCGAAGTCCGCCGATAGGTGGATTCAACTTTCCAATTCCGACTTGTGACCTCTTGTCACCTTTAGGTGGTTAGGTTATGCGCTGCGCTTTCGGAATTGGAGTTTCACAAGAAACTATTGTTTTTTTCGAGAGGGGAGAGATATAATAATTCTCCCCTCTTATTATTTGTGGGGATTTTCGAACGTATATGGCTGAAAAGAAGGAAAGGGTCACGATCTTAGGTGTAGGGAATATCCTGCTTGCGGATGAAGGCTTTGGTGTTCATTTTGTTCGCTGGTTCTCCCAGAGGTATAAACCTGCGGAAAGGGTCAGCATCATTGATGGCGGTACGCTGGGTTACGCGCTAATCGACATCATTTGCAGTTGTGAAAATATGATTGTGATCGATGTATTAAAGGCAAAGGATAAACCCGGTTCCATTTACCGTTTCGATACCGAAGAAATGCAGGCGCACATGCCGCCTCCCACAACGGCGCATGAAGTCACTTTTTTTGATGTCTTGTTTAAAGTGGAACTAATGGACGAATTACCCCAAACATTGTTCTTGTGCATTGTCCCGCAGGATTACGGAGAAATGAATATGGAAATGACTTCTGTGATGAAGGAGAAGTTCCCGGTTATGGAAAAATTGCTTCTCACTGAATTATCCAAGTTGAATGTGAATTTGGAAAAAATAGAAAATGCATGAACTTTATCTGGCTGAATCAATTCTGGATATTGTAAAAGAATATGCTGCCCGGCAAAAATTCAAGAAAGTTAATTCTCTATTATTATCTTTCGGTCGCCTTTCCTGTATCGAACAAAAATCATTGCAATTTGCTTTTGCAGTGCAGGCCAGAGAAACGCTGGCGCAAAATGCGGCATTACACTTTAAAATTATCCCGCCAGTTATTCATTGCTTTTCCTGCGACAAGGATTTAGAAGTGGATACATATGCGGCTATTTGTCCCCAGTGCAAGGGTGAAGAAGTTATTCTGGTCGGGGGAACGGAAGAATTGCAAATTTTAGAAATGGATGTTGACTAGGATTGTTATGTGCATTGGATTTCCGGGAAAAATAATTTCGATTGATGAAGATAATTATGCCCAGATCGATATCAGCGGTACCAAACGGGAGGTCTGCCTGGATATAGTGGATGAACCAGTGATCATCGGCGATTATGTCATCAGTCACGCCGGTTACGCGATTCACAAGATCGATGAGGCGCTGGCCAAAGAAAAACTCGACTTTCTCCAAGAGCTTATCGACAATGAAGTATATTGACGAATATAGAGATCCTGCTTTAGTGCAGGGGCTGCTGGCGAAGATCAGGAAATCTGCCGACCGGATTAATCGTCCGGTAACGATCATGGAAATATGCGGCAGCCATACCTATGCTATCGGCCGCTTCGGCATCAGAAAAATGCTGCCGGAAAATATCAAGTTGGTTTCCGGGCCCGGTTGCCCGGTATGTGTGACCTCTGCTCGCGATGTCGATATTGCGTTGTATTTAGCCTGTCAGAAAGATATAATCTTTGCCACTTTTGGCGACATGCTGCGGGTTCCGGGGTCAAGCGGCGATAGTTTACAAAAGAAAAGAGCCGCTGGTGCCGACGTACGTATTGTTGCCGCGGCCAATGAGTGCATTGATCTGGCGCAGGCTTTTCCTCAAAATGAAGTTATTATGATGGGCATCGGTTTCGAAACCACAACGCCAACCATTGCCGCGACTGTCGAGAACTGCCGCCAAAAAGGAATTACCAATTTTTCCGTATTTTCCGTTCATAAGATTGTTCCTCCCGCCATTCATGCCCTGATTAATGATCCCGGTTTGAACATTGACGGTTTCCTCTGCCCGGGACATGTCAGCACAATGATCGGCTCCAATGCCTATAATATGATCCCTGCCGCTGGCTGCGCTGCCGTAATTACCGGGTTTGAACCGGTTGATATCATGGAAGGAATCTGGATGATTCTGGAGCAGATTGCCAACAAAAAATATGAAGTAGCAATTCAATATAGCCGTGGCGTGAAACCGGAAGGCAATGTGCGGGCTATGGAATTAATAAATACAATCTTTAAAACAGAAACGGTGGAATGGCGCGGCATCGGGCCGATTCCGGCAAGCGGGCTTATTTTTCGCGAGGCTTACGCCTCATACGATACGCAAACAAAATTTGCTGTGCCGGAAATGGAGTCCGCTGAATTGGAAGGTTGTGGTTGCGGTGATATTCTTCGCGGGATAAAATCACCCGAACAATGTTTCTTATTTAAGAAAGTTTGCACGCCGATGAATCCCATTGGCCCTTGCATGGTTTCATCGGAAGGAACTTGTTCAACTTACTACAAATATTATTGACGACCTCTTAAAAAGTCCATATGCTGCGTTGCGCGGCATCCCTCGTCGTTGCGACGTACGCTAAAAGTACGTCTCACTCCTCGGGATTTGCGCGCCTTGCCTCTGGAACTTTTTAAGAGGTCGTTATTATCAAAGGAGGAAAAAGTGAAAGTAACCGTCGTAAAAAATGTACTTGATGCCAATGATAGAATTGCTGCCGAAAACAGGGCATTATTTGATAAGAACAATGTGTATGTCATTAACCTCATGAGTTCACCGGGCGCGGGAAAGACGACGCTGGTGGAAAGGACAATCCTAGCGCTGAAAGACAAATACCGGATTGGTGTGATCGAAGGAGATATTCAGGATACTTATGATGCCGACCGAGTAGCCGCGCTTGGTATTCCTGTAGTACAGATTAATACCGGCGGAGCCTGCCATATTGACGGCAATATGATCCGGGAAGCGCTGCCTACTTTTGATCTCACCAAAATCGATCTACTCATTTGCGAAAATGTCGGTAATCTTGTCTGCCCGGCCGAATTCAAAATTGGTGAAAATGCCAAGATCATGCTTTTAAGCACTCCGGAAGGCGCCGACAAACCGGCAAAATATCCGTTGATGTTTCAGGAATCTGCAGTCATGCTTATTAACAAGGTTGACCTTCTTCCTTATGTGGACTTTGATCTGGTCAAAGCAAGACACGATGCACTTTCGATTAACAAAAACCTGCAAATATTTGAAGTATCCTGTAAGACCGGTGTCGGCCTTGATGGCTGGATTTCGTGGCTTACGGATCGCATAAATGCTTTCCAAAAATAAAGAAATGATTAAAAGAGTTCGTTATCTATTTTCCGGCGTGGTTCAGGGCGTCGGTTTCCGGCCTTTTATTTATCGCCTGGCTGTCAAAAACTCTTTGCGCGGTTTTGTCCAAAATCGCCCGGATGGAGTTCTGGCAGAAGTCGAAGGCTCGGAAGCGGCGATCGATTCTTTTCTCGCCTCGGTTCGCCGTGAACTACCACCGCTGGCTGATGTCACGAATATTTCATCCGAAGAAATTCCCCGAGAGCCGGATGATAATTTTAGGATTATCGCCAGCGACACATGCGGCGATGGCGATGTGCACATCTCACCGGACATTGCCATCTGTCAGGATTGTCTGAAAGAACTTTTCGATCCCCAAGACCGCCGTTACCAATACCCTTTTATTAATTGCACAAATTGCGGCCCGCGGCTGACAATCATCAAATCAATTCCTTATGATCGCATTAATACTTCAATGGCCTGCTTCCCGCTGTGCGCGCAATGCCAAACGGAATATGAAAATCCGGCAAACAGGCGCTTTCATGCCGAACCTAATGCCTGCCCTGTATGCGGCCCCAAAATTCAACTCCTCGATGAAGTGGGAAAGACGCTCCGCACCGATGATCCGATAAAGACTGCCATTGGATTGCTTAAAGAGGGTAAAGTATTAGCCATCAAGGGTTTGGGAGGATTTCATCTGAGTGTCGATGCCGGAAACGATGAAGCAGTAAAGAGACTTCGTTCACGCAAGTACCGGGAAGAAAAGCCGATGGCCATCATGGTCATGAATCTGGAAAATGTGAAATGCTTGGCGGATGTTAATGAAGAGGAAGAGAAGCTTCTGACCTCGCCGCAACGGCCAATTGTTTTGCTGAAAAAGAAAAATAGCTCCACAATTTCTGAGCAGGTTGCGCCCGGTGTTCCTAACCTCGGTGTCATGCTTCCTTATACGCCGCCGCATTACCTGCTGCTGGAAAAAGATTTTGCCGCATTGGTCATGACGAGCGCCAATCAGGTTGATGAGCCGATATGTATCAGCAATCGGGAAGCGATAATTCGCTTAAAAGGAATTGCCGATTATTTCCTTATCCATAATCGTGATATTTTAGTTCGCTGTGATGACTCCATTGCTATGATCGCGGCAGGAAAAGAGCAGCTATTGCGGCGGTCGCGCGGTTTTGTCCCCAAGCCCATTCTACTGAAAGATTCTTTTCCTGATGTCCTTGCTTTAGGTGCGCATTTAAAAGCAACACAATGCATTGTGAAAGGCAACTTTGCCTTTTTGAGCCCGCATATCGGCGATCTGGAAACGCCACAGGCCAGAGATTTTTTTCAGGAAAGTTTAACTTTAATGAAAAAGATTACCGAATCGAACCCCGATGTGATTGCTTGTGACGCTCATCCTGCCTACTATTCGACAAAGGTCGCCGAAGAGATGACTGGTGTCAGAGTAATCCGCATTCAGCATCATCACGCCCACATTGTCAGTTGTATGGCGGAAAATCAGATTGACGGAGATGTGATTGGCCTCGCTATGGATGGCACAGGCTTCGGCCTTGACGGCCATGCTTGGGGCTGTGAATTTCTTATAGCTAATGAAACGGAATTTAAGCGACTGGGACATCTCCAGTATTTTGTTTTACCCGGTGGTGAGAAAGCAATTCATGAGCCTTGGCGCATAGCTGCAAGCCTGCTTGCTCTGGCCTATGGCCAATCCTGGTCTGAGATTGCCGCGCAACTGGGCATTATACCCGCTGGAATGGACAGTAAAGTACTTGATAAAATAATTGCTAATAAAATCAACAGTCCGCTGACATCGGGATTGGGGAGATTATTTGATGGTGTTGCGGCAATTATCGGTGTGCGCAAAACGGTGAGCTTTGAAGGTCAGGCGGCAATGGAACTTGAAGGTGAGTCTGATCACGAAGCCGCTGAGCCCTTCCCTTTTGCCATCACGCCCAATGCTGATAACTGTTTGATCCTTGATATATCATCCACCATCCGCGCTATTGTCAATGATTTGTTAGCAGGAAAAAGCAAAAAAGAAATTTCCTCTTCTTTTCATAGGACACTGGCAGTAGCATTTGTAGCCATGTGCGAGCAGATACGCGAGAAAACCGGCATAAATAGAGTCTGCCTAAGTGGTGGTTGCTTTCAAAACAAAATTCTATTAGAAGGTAGCATTAAGCAACTAGAAAGTGCCGGCTTTGCGGTTTTTCATCATAAACAGGTACCAACTAACGACGGCGGCATTGCGCTGGGGCAGGCAGTTATCGCCGGAGCAATTGCCAAGAAATAGTGGGGCTGTTGAAAAACGCTCATTTACTGCGTTACGCTGCAAACCCAACCGCTCAACGTATATTCATATACGCCTCGCGAGTTGGTTTTTACGCGCCTTGTACCTGAACATTTTTGAACAGCCCCAAAAACGAAAGTGGTCTCAACAGTTCCATAGTGCACAATAAAAAGAAGGGTGTAGGAGAATGTAGCAAGGAAGCAGAAATATAATTAAATATACTGCCGCCATAATTTTGGAAATAATACTTGAATTATCCTTTTATGTAAGTGAAAATACAAAAAAATCAAGCACCAAAAAGGTGATGCGATGAAAAAGAGATTTTTCTATGGCATATTAGTTCTCTCTTTTCTTTTAATTTTGCTTTCCACGCAGGCTATGGCCAAACAAATGACCATCCTCGTTTTTCCTTTTGAGAATACGGGAGATAAACAATATTCCTGGATATCGGCGGGTATGACCGATACCGCCATTAATGACCTCACGGGGATAAAAGAAGTCAGTGTCATCTCCAATGCCGACCGCAGGAAGATTATAGAGGAGACAAAGTTCATCCTCTCCGGCCTTGTTGCGGAAGAAACGATGATTAAAGTCGGTAAGCTTGTCGGTGCCAACATCATCTTTTCGGGAAGTTATCTGGTTTCCGGAAAGAATGTCCGCGTAATTGCCCGTCTCATCAATGTGGAAACAGGAAAGACAGAAGGCTCGGCCAAGCTCGACGGCACCCTCGAAAAAATCTTTGACCTGCAGGATAAGGTCGTCCTCACACTTTTATTGGAGACCGGCAAGGCGAGTATTACTGATGTCGCCCGGGTTAGAATAGCGGAAAAAACAAAACCGAAAACAACGGCCTATGAATTATATGCCAAAGGTCTGGAACTTCAGGATACAAACCCCAAAGAGGCCCTTGCTTATTTTACGAAAGCTTTGGCGATAGATGAAAATTATGTTTCTGCTCTGATGAACGCTGGTTCTACTGCCGGCGTAGCGTTGAACCTGTTTGCTGAGGCGTTGGATTACCTCACTCATGCCGACAAGATAATGCAATCACGCAAGGCCACTAACACCTCCGACTATGCCCGCCTCATGATGAAAATCGGTAATCTCTACCACACCAAAGGCGATCTGGATCGTGCCCTGAAATACTATATTGATTCTCAGGCAATACAGGACAGGCTCGGGTTACAAAATACCGCAGACTATGCCAAACTCATGAATAGCATCGGAATTACATACTCGACCAAAGGTGACCTTGACCGTGCCCTGCAATACTACACTGATTCTCAGACAATATGGGACAGGCTAGGGTTGCAGAATACAGCAGACTATGCCAACCTAATGGGAAATATCGGTAATGTTTACAACGCCAAAGGCGACATGGACCGCGCCCTGAAATACTACTTGGATGCTCAGGAAATTATGGACAGGCTAGGGTTGCGCAATACCACACACTATGCCAGCCTCATGATGAACATCGGTGTTGTTTACAACTCCAAAGGCGACTTGGACAGTGCCCTGAAATACTACATGGAAGATAAGGCAATAGAGGACAGGCTCGGGTTGCAGAATACGGCAAACTATGCCCACCTCATGGGGAACATCGGTAATGTTTACCAATCCAAAGGCGACTTGGACAGTGCCCTGAAATACTATACAGATTTTAAGGAAATACATGAAAGGCTAGGGTTGCAGAATACAGCAGGCTATGCCCGCCTTCTCTTTAATATGGGGCTTATTTATGTAAAACAGAGAAACAAGGCAATGGCGGGGAGATATTTCAGAAACGCTTATGATACCTTCATCAGTGCCGGATATGTTGGTCCCGAAAAAGACAAAGCACTCAGCAATGCCCAGCGCTTGGGGTATTAATAAGAGAATTACCGTAAGGAGAGTGCCAATGGAAGTTCGCATATTAATTGTTTGGTAAAAAAGGAGAAAAGTCCAAAATGAAATTTAAACCAATAGATGAAATGACGCTTCGGAGCAATCCAAACGCTCGATTGCAACTATGGCTGATTTTAGCGTTGGGTGTAGACTAAACAATGAATACAGAAGAAATTAAACTGGTGTTAAGCTACGTAGGTGCTTTCGGCGTTGGAGGGATTATTGCTGGTGGATTCGTATTCCTTCTCCTGAAGTCCTTCATTCCATCTTACCTTAGAGAAAAAGGTAAAAACCTCGCTACACGGGAGGACATCGCAAGAATAACCGAAGAGATTGAATGTGTTAAGTCCCAATACGCTGTACTTCTGCTACGCCAATCGCGTATATATGAACGTCAAGCAGAGATATTGGCCAATCTATACAAGAGCTTGCATGAAGTTCACAACTACTCAGTGCTCATGACTCAAGCCGTGTCCATCGTAGGTGCGGCACCGTACGAAGCCTCCGAACTGTTTAAATCAGCATTGAAAGACGCACATAACGAGTTCGCCATCGGTCGCTTATATTTACCAGCCGGTGTCACAAAGTTGGTCGACGCTTTCTTTCAAAAGATAGATGAAAGGCATCTTCAAATTTTATTGGCGCAGTCAGACTCCACAAACGATCAAACTCGTGACCAATATTGGGACAACGCCTGGAAAATATCCTCTAAGGAAATACCTCCATTGCTTCAGGCAATCGAAAAAGAGGCACGAATTATAATTTATGAATGAGTGCCTACCCAGCTAGTGTAGCCAATTGCCCAAAAAGTAGGCTATGGCTGTACCCACGCGTTAGGCCCAAAGGAAGCGCATGCGCAGCTTAATTGACCAGATCGAAGCCTCGCTCGGCTCGAGTCTCTACTACCTGTCCTTGATTGGAACTCTCGCTGTGCCCGACATTGCGGGCGCTCTCAGCTCCGTTGATGGTGATGCATCAGGGAAGAAGTACGCGGATTGGTATGACACATGGGCTCGGCCAAGATTCGTGGAGGCCGTTCGCGCCTTAGTACCGGAGCATGCGTGCCCGTATGTCAAGGACATCGAGAATCCTCTTACTGGTGATGTTTGTTACCGTTTTAGGTGCTCACTTCTGCATCAAGGCAGTTCACAACATCCGAAAAGTCCGTTCAGCCGCATCGTTTTCATCGAACCAGGCGCAACCACGAACGTCATTCACTATGGCCAGATAAATGACGCTCTTTGTATCGACCTAAATCTCTTCTGCCGAGAGGTCATTGCTGGTGCTCGGGTTTGGCTCCAGGCAGTCGAAGCCACTGAACAATACATGAAGAACTATGAGAGGTTTGCGCGCAGGCACCCTGACGGTTTGCCTCCATACATCGCGGGCGTACCAGTTGTTGGCTAATGCGGGGAATTTCTGGGACAGGATACTTAATTCCAAACGGTTTAGGAATTTGAAAGAAGTAATGAAGCGTCTGGAAAGAAAATGAAAGTAGCAAACGCACAAATCTCATTTCTAAATAGGGAATTGAAAAGGATTTTTTCATGACAATCATCAGAAAATACGACAAGGTACTGCTGGAACACGGCAGTGGCGGGCTCTTGAGCAATGAGTTGATAGCGGGAAGTTTCCTACCGCATTTTAGTAATCCCTATCTGGAGCGGCTCGAAGACAGCGCCATACTGACCATCGGCAATCAGAAACTTTGTTTTACTACTGATTCCTATGTCGTAAGCCCAATCTTTTTCCCAGGCGGCGATATCGGATCGCTCGCTGTGCACGGTACTGTCAATGATCTTGCCGTATGTGGCGGTAAGCCGCTGTTCATGAGTACAGGCTTTATACTGGAAGAAGGTTTCCCTTTTGCCTCGCTGGAAAAAATAATTGCATCGATGGCTGAGGCGGCAAAAACAGCCGGTGTAAAAATTGTCACTGGCGATACGAAGGTTGTTCCCCGTGGCGCTGCTGATGGCATTTTTATCAATACATCCGGCATCGGGATTGTCGAATACGAAGGATCTTTGTCTGTAAAAAGCATCAAGGCCGGAGATGTAATTATCATCAACGGAACAATCGGCGATCATGGCGCCGCAATAATCAAATCCCGAGAAAATCTGGGAATGGAAGCGGAAGTGATCTCCGATTCGGCGCCACTCAACGGGCTGATTTCGGAAATCTTAAAGGCAAACCCGAACATCCACTGCATGCGTGATGCAACCAGAGGTGGTTTGGGGGCAATTCTGGCGGAAATTGCCCAGAGTGCCAATATCCAAATCAACATTGCGGAGCAATTTATTCCTGTTCAGGATAATGTCCGGGGGATTTGTGAAATATTGGGACTCGATCCGCTATATCTCGCTAATGAAGGCAAAATGGTTTTATTTTGTCCATCAGCCGATGCGCCGAATGTTTTAGCTACGATGCAAAAGCATGAATTAGGAAAGGCCGCCGCAATTATCGGCAATGTGGCAACAGGCACCCAAGGGCGTGTTGTCCTCAAAACTTCTATAGGTGGGGAAAGGATTGTTGATCTGCCGACGGGTGAATTGGTTCCAAGAATATGTTGATCTCAATTACACTTTCTTTGGCTAACTTTGTTGGCTGCGCCTGCTCCGCGTATGTAGGGGTCATCGGCTTCCTCAACGTATAACCTGAAGGTCACATGTTAGTAATACGCCTGCGTCGCCTCTTCCTTGCCGCCTCGTTATCCTTTGAAAGCGAAATGGTATGATCCCTTTTCTTATGGGTAAATATATATGGACGATGGCGAGGAAGCCGACGATGACCCAGATACTTGTGACCTTCAGGTTATGACGTGTTCCTGATATATGTACCACATTTTCAGTTAGAGTTCTGTTATTTTTTAATCATTACGGATTGAAATCTTACATAAACAGGTGGAATGAGAAAAATAACATTACAGTCAATTTTTGAATACTGTTTGAAAGAAAGTATGCCAGTCTAAATTACCGGACGCTTGAATACAAGGAAGGAAGGGTGATCGTTGATGCCACCTGCCAAAGAAATAATTATAATGAGCTAAATATTTTGAAGATTTGTTTTTGGGATGATTGATCTGCAAAAGAAAGGGTCAGCAGTTAAATTCCTTAAGTTTATCAGATGCATTTTTTAAAACAGGATTTCCATGGCCTGGAAGCAAAACATCAAATTTTAAAAGGGTAATTTTTTTTATTGTGTTCGATGCTTCTTTTACATCAGAACTAAATACTTGAGAAAATCCTTTTATATTTGAAGATTTATCGGTTATAATTGCATCTCCTGAAAATAAAGTATTTCCTTCTTTGTATAAAGAGATACTCCCTTCCGTATGCCCCGGACAATGAATTACTTTAAGCCCGCCAATGAAATCCCCGTCATTTAATTTAATATCAGCATTTATTGTTGGGGTTTTGATAAATTTTGTAAGTATTCCAAAAATTAATCCTAAAATTCCTTTTCGTGTTTTCTTTTTTTCACCTGAAAGATAAGAAACTTCTTTTTCATGTATCGCAACTTTTGCGCCGGTTGCTTTTTTTATTTCCAACACACTTCCTATATGATCCATATCGGAATGAGTTAAGATTATGAACTTAACCCTTTCCGGAGACATCCCAAGTTCATTAATTTGACCAAGAATTTTATATCCGTTTCCAGTAAATCCTGTATCTATAATAGAAACCTCATTTTGCTCTGATATAAAAAGATATGAGTTTGCTCCTTTTATATTTTCAAAATAATATACGCTTTCGTTTATTTTCATTTTTCATATAGCTCCTTTATTTATTAGATGTATGTTTAAATATAATGGTTATGCGTAATATTGATTTGAAGGTTGCTTCTCCTTTTTCCGTTTAGTTTCACTATAGTGCACATTGGTCTAGTATCTCTTGTTCCAAAGTTTATACGTATCATAATTATCGTGGAAATAATATTATTGATTACCGATTGAAATCATGTATTTTCATCTGGGTTGACGTTTTGTGGATAACAGGAAAAAAGCTTTTAAGTTTATCCCGATACTCATCGTAAAATTGTGTTCATGCTTTCCCAGTTTATTTTACTATTTTATAGATTTCTTTAAATTTGGCATCGCCTGCCGAGCGCAGCAGCTTGAAGAGCACCATTTCCGCGCCGGTGATATGAGCTCCGGCACTCTTCATTGCTGCTTCTATGCCGATATCGCTATTTTCTTTTATGCGCGAAGATACGGCGTCCGCACGGCCATACTTTTGGGTATGCCCGGTTGAAGGCGACGCCGCCAAGAGAAGAAGCGCTTGTTTACGAATTGGAATCAGCGGTTTCTGCCCATCTTTTCATGACTCGATACCCATTCGCGGGCCAGCACGGCGCTCAACAGGGAAAGCTCGCCGCATAATACGGTTGCGGCTATAATTTCAGCCAGTTTATTGACCTTTCCCGCGCCGTAACAATCCATCATCTCCAAACATTCCTTTTGAGTAGCGAGTCCGGTTCCTCCGCCGTATGTTCCTACGATCAGGGAAGGGATCGTTACCGAATAGTAGTAACTATTGTCCGGCAGCTGATCGGTATAGATCAATGCTGACGAAGACTCGGCCACATTCGCGACGTCCTGTCCCGTAGCGATAAAGATCGCGGTAATGCCATTCGCGGAATGCAGACCATTGTTGTTTGAGCCGGCTATAAAGGCGCCCATATTCGTAATATTACGCTGTCGCAGCAGTTCGGACGCCGGAAATTTTGCCATGCTGGATATAAGGTCCGCCGGTATTGTCGCCTCGGCGATTAGCCTTTTACCCCGCGTATGCAGGGAGTTTATATATGAATATTTCTTGTCAGTATCCAGATTGCCGGAGAGATTATAGTGCTTTATCGCCGGATAATTTTTTCTCATCCATTCACAGGCCGCAAAGGTCGCTTTCCCCACCATGTTCTGTCCGGCAGCATCGCCGGTTGAATAATTAAAACGCAGGAACATGAGTTTACCCGCTGCATAGTTTTCAATATTCTTAAGTTTTCCGACTGATGTTGTGCTCTCCGCCTCTTTTTTTATCTTATCATAATTGTCTTTAATCCACAGACTAAAGTTTCTGGCCTCGCGGGCATTATCAAATATGAATACCGGCGCTCTCTGCATGGCATCAGCAACGACGGTTGTGGTTACTCCCCCGCACTCATTTACTAATCTCATTCCGCGATTATAGCTGGCAACCAGGGTGCCCTCAGTGGTCGCCATGGGTACATAAAACTCTCCGCTGGCATATTCTCCGTTAACCAGTAACGGGCCCGCGAGCCCTATTGGTACCTGGGCTACACCCAGAAAACTTTCAATGTTCCCCCGGAGCAGACCAGGATCAAAAGAATATTTATTCAGGTGCTTAATTTCAAGTTTGGTTTTTTCCTCGATAAAATTCCGGCGCATATCCGCTATCTCACGGGTATAATCGTCCTCTTTGGATCGTGGTATTTTTTTGTTCATATTCTCACCTCTTTTAATTTATAGTATTTTATCACTTCGTAGGCATAAATGGAAAAACAAGAGGCGGCAATCTTTAGCCCCACATTGGGCTGAAGTATTTTCTTAAGATCATTGCCTAAAATGGTGTTTATGTTGTCAATAATTCCCATTTAATATCCATGATTGATGACAGGTCAGTTTTTAAGTCGAGTAGACCGGCTTCTTCTGATAATGTATGTTGATCTATATTTTCCGTTTAGCCGCAGGATTTCCCGACGGTACCAAAATATGTCAATCATGTCCCTGTCGGTCACATACCTTCGTAAACCCTATATTTCGTATCATAATTATTAAAGAAATAATATCAATGATTATAACTTAAAACCCTGCATTTTCGTCGAGGTTTATGATTTGTGGACTGACTGCAGGAAGAAAGACTTGTAGTTTATCTTGGCACCAATTATAAAATTGAGTTCAAGCTTTCACGGTTTATTTTACTATTTTATAAATGTCTTTGAATTTGGCATCTCCTGCCGAGCGGAGCAGTTCGAAGAGCACCATTTCCGCACTGGTGATAAGAGCACCGGCATTCTTCATTGCTTCTATGCCGATAGCGCTATTTTCTTTTGTACGCGAAGATACAGCGTCCGCAACTACATACACATTATAATCGTTTTGCATTAAATCGCTTGCTGTCTGGTAAACACAAACATGGCTTTCGATACCGAAAATGATTACTTCCCTGCGGCTGAATGATTTTAATCTTTCCTGAAAATGATTGTTTCCCCAGCAGCTGAAACTGTCTTTACTGATGGTTTCGGAGCCATCCAGCTCTTGTGCAATTTGCGGTATAGTCTTTCCCAGCTTTTCCGGTATTTGTTCCGTGACGATTATCGGCAGGTTGAATACTTTTGTCCCCTTGATTATTTTCAGCGCATTGACCAAAAGATTTTCTTTGTCCTGCATGGCCTGAAAAAGATTACCCTGAATATCAACAACAATTAATACTGCCGAAGCGCGGCTGAGCATGATTTTTCTCCTTTATTTGTGAAACTCCAATTCCGAAACCGCAGTGTATTATAATCTGAAGGTCACAAGTAACCTAAAAATCACAGGTCGGAATTGGTAAGTTGAACAATCCCGCGAAGCGGAGGGTATAAAACCCCTCAGCTTGTTGCGGAATGTTTCCATTGGGTTTTATACCCGTGATTAGAAATATTGGGCAAGCCGGCCTGGTAAAGGGAGCTGGCCAGTTTTGCCTGCGGTACTGTTTTATGCAAAAAGAAACAAACGCCGAGAAGTTTTTTTAAATCAACCCCGGTTTTTATGCCCATTTCTTCAAACATAAAAACCATTTCTTCCGTGGCGACATTGCCGGAAGAACCCGATGCATAAGGGCAGCCGCCTAAGCCTCCCGCCGCGGTATCGAAGGAGCGAACGCCTGTCTCATAAGCGCGCAGCGCATTGGCCAGCGCGAGCCCTCGTGTGTTATGAAAGTGTGCCCCAAAATTAATCTGGGGGAAGCGCTGACGGCACGCGCTGAATTTATCTTCGACCATCCGGGGATTGCCGAAACCGACAGTGTCGCAAAGAGTTATTTCTTTAATGCCGCAGGCGGCAACTTTATCAACCATACGCAAAACAGCAGCAGTTGTAATATTACCGGAAAACGGGCAGCCGAAAGCAGTGGCTAAATCTACGCGCAATGTTATGGATGGCCCGGACAGATATGACCGGCAAATGCGCTTTAATTCCTTTAATGATTCCTGCGGCGTTTGTCTCACATTACAGCAATTGTGTGCGCGGCTGATGGAAAAGAAAAAGATGAACTTTTTGATGCCGTTGGAAATTGCTTCCTCGGCGCCTTGCTCATTGGGAATCAGGGCTGAAAGAACAACTCTCTGCAAAGAGCTGACACTGCGGGCAACTTCTTTTATATCCTTAAATTGAGGAATGGCTCGTAGCGCGACAAAAGAACCGATCTGGATTTCTTTGACACCGCAGGCGGCCAGCTTTTTGATGAATAGGATTTTTTTATCCGTAGGGACAAATGTTTTAATATTTTGCAGGCCGTCACGCGGCCCGACTTCGATAATTTTTACTTTCTCTTTTCCCATGACTGAACTATAGAAAGTAATCGTGAAAATGTCAATGCAAGCTACTTGTACTTTCAAAACAAATCTGCATTTAGTAAATATATATTTTGAAGTCTACTGGATGGCTAAGAAAAAAACTGCAAAAACTCCTACAAATACTTGAATGATCTTCAAATTTCCCTCCTAAAATTAAGATGGACTCGATTAATTGATTTAGAAAGTTGTTGTTAAAATTATTTCCTCCTTAACCCCGCTGTAAATGCGAGGTTAAGGAGGTCTTCCAGTTCAGCAAACGCTATAAAGGAAAAGGTTTATTTTACCAATGGTGGGGGAACAGGAAAAATAGCCTTGCCGTACGTGGTATTTGTAACTATGGCCAAAACCAGGTAAAGAGCGAGAACGCCGCAAGTGACGCAAAGATAACCAATAATAGGTTTAGTTGTGGCGCCAAGTAAACCCAGATCCAAAAAGCCAATCATTCCTAAGGCAACATCAGCACAAAGGACGATGAGGAACAACAGTAAATTTGATTTGGCGTAAGCAGGAGTCATGCCTAAAAGAAAGGCTGTGCCTCCAAGCCAGAGCCAGCCTTCAATAGTGGGATCCGGTTTTATGCCGTGGGAAATCATCAAAAACTTGGCGATGACGCTTAACGCAGCGGCCAACATAAAAATGCCGGAAAAATACAAAAATACATTACCACTGACGAGGTTTTTATCTTTAAGTTCGACAATCGCAGCGACAAGTTGAATAAGGCAGCCGCCCACAAGCCATGCCGCCAATAGGGGCAGACCGCCTAATTGGACCTGGCCAAGATAAACAGCTCCGAAACCAAGACAAGCCAACGCAAATGCGCCCAATGATGCGGGCGCTGGGGTTGTAAATGAATGCTCCTGTGACATACTGAATCCTCCTTTTAATAAATTATGATTTAGACACTAACAACAACCGCTACTGCTATATTAATGATGCCGAAAATCAGCATCTTAGTGAACCTCCAATTCCGAAAGTGAAATCCGGCGAATGCCGGACGACATTGAATTAGAATTGGCAAGTTAATGAGACCCAAACTTCAGAAACAAAGTGTACTGAAGTTTGCAGGTCGAATTATCCCGCTTAAGCGGTGGTGAACTATCCTGCGTAAGCAGAGGGTATGAAATACCCGTGGTTACTTTTTGCGACGCCCTCCGCATACATGTAAAAGGTGTCGTGCAATTCGCTTTCGTGCCACGTTCTTTATTGTACGCTACCTCCGCTGTAGTAACGACGAAGGACGTCGCTTGATAAAATGATCGAAGATCGTTGAACTGTGATCTTGTCTACCAGATCATCTTTTCTTCTTTAGCTTCCTTTTCCAGTTTTTCACGGAAATCAGGATGTGCAATGCTGATCATTGCTTTTACTCTTTGCGATATTGATTTGCCGCGTAAATGTACCGCACCATATTCCGTACAGATGTAGTCGACGTCAGAACGCGGCGTGGTTATTACTTCTCCGGGAGGCAGTGCGCTGAGAATACGGGAAATTACTGTGCCATCCTGCATCTTTGCCGTGGATTCCAGGGTGAGGAATGCTTTTCCGCCCTTGGAAAGCCTGGCGCCGCGAACGAAGTTTAACTGGCCGCCGGTGGCGCTGAACTGCCGAAATCCGATTGATTCCGAGCAAACCTGACCGGTAAGGTCGCACATGATAGCGTTGTTGATAGAAATGAATTTATCATTACTGCCGATAACGTTTTCATTATTGATATAAGAAAGTGGGTACGCCTTCACCATTTTGTTCTTATTCAGAAAATCGTATAACTTTTTCGAACCGATAGCGAAAGAAATTGTTATTTCGCCCGGATACAGAGTTTTTTTGCTGCCGTTAACAACACCTATTTCCGCCAGATGAACCATGGAATCAACAAACATCTCTGTATGGATGCCCAGGTCTTTATGATGTTCCAGATAGAAACCCACAGCATTGCCCAAGCCACCAACGCCGATCTGGATGGTAGAGCCATTCTCGATATAGGGAATTACATTATGAGCAATTGCCTTTTCCATATCCGTGAGAGGAATTGAGGGTAATTCGGGAACTTTATGATCCGCCTCGCAGATATAATCCACGTCGGCTACATTGAGAAAAGCTTCCTTGGTGCCATAAACATAGGGCACTTCACGGTTCACCTGAACAATAACTTTTTTGGCCAGCTTTGCCGCCTGATAGCCATTGAAAGTGCCGACAGGGCCAAGGCTCATGTTACCGTTTTCATCAGGTACGGACACATCAGCTATATACACATCTGGCTTAATAGTATTTTCCGTAAACCAGGCAGTGTCGCCAAAATGGTAAGATATAATATCGACATTTCCCAGAAGAGAAAATTTTCTTTCCACGGGCCCCATGAAAAAGGTGTTATGTCGGATATGGCCTTTGAATTCTGGTTTAAAATGTTCAAAAGGATACAGAAGAAGGGCTGAAAACATCTCAACATTGGTTAACTCATCTTTTCTTTTATTGATCGCGTTGACTACATCAACCGGTGCACTGCAAACCGGTGCAAAAAAAACCCGATCATTGGATTTAATAACTGCTGCCGCGTCTTCTACCGATACCAACTTTTTCTTATAATCATCTTTCCAACTCATTTTTTCCTCCTTTATATTGGGAATCATTGGTTTGGTTTTTTCCCCATTTCGCAAAGAGTAATTACAAAGGTCGTGCCACGGCAGATATCTTATTGAGATATAAAAATAATCAATTGATTCAGAATGTTATTGATTGATTTTTGATTTACGGGATTTGGTGGATAAAACACCTAGTGTAAACAATTGTAAAGCACGTTTACATCCATTTACACTATTTGTCAGTTAGAAATGTGATAATTTTGCATTTTCTTATATAGGGTTGGGCGGGATAGTCCAAGTTCTTTTGCTGTCCGCATAATGTTGCCATTATTTTTCTTGAGTAACTCGACCAGCCTGTCCTTTTCGGCAACCGCATCCTTTTGTTTGTTCTGATCTCGGTATTCCCTGATAGTGATGCCGGTGGTCCGTGAAGGCTGATCGTTTTTGACTATCGTGGCGGGTGAAGAAAGCGGATTGCGGATTTCCTCCGGGAGTTGATCAGTTCCCAAATAATCGCCAGTTGCCGTGTTAAGCATACGTTCCACAACATTTTGTAATTCGCGTACGTTTCCCGGCCAGCCATAGGCAATTAAATAATTAAGGATTTCCGGTGAGACGCTCTTTATGTCTTTGTTGATCAGGCGAGCAGCCGTTTTCAGGAAGTGGTTGAATAACCGGATGACATCGGTTGACCTTTCGCGCAGTGGCGGTATTCTCAAACTAATTACATTGAGACGGTAATATAAATCCTGCCGAAAACTGCCTTTTTTCATTTCATTTTTTAGATCTTTATTCGTTGCACAAATCACGCGGACATCAATGGGAAGCATCTGATTGCCGCCGATACGGCCGACTTTTTTCTCCTGTAAAACACGTAATAATGTAGCTTGCTGCTCAAAAGGCATGTCGGCAATTTCATCGAGAAAAAGCGTGCCGCCGGATGCCAATTCAAACTTGCCGGGTTTGCCGCCTTTTTTGGCGCCCGTAAAAGCTCCCTCTACGTAACCGAAGAGCTCGGAACCAATCAACTCGCGGGGAATCGCCCCACAGTTTACAGCGATAAACGGCGCTTTGTTACGCGCACTGAAGTTGTGAACCGACTGCGCAAAGAGCTCTTTGCCTGTGCCGCTTTCCCCTTCAATAATGATATTGCTGGAGCTTTGCGCTGCCAGCTTGGCGTGCTCAATGGTTTCGAGCATTCTGGCATCATTAGTTATGATATCAGCAAACTGAAAGCTGGCCTGGGCGCCACCGAAACGATTGATCAGTCTATGGATTTCCTTAATAGGACGCATGATCAACAATCCTTTTTCTACTTCGCCATTTTCATCAAGCATAGGTGTGGCCGAGGCCAGATATTGCAATGTTCCTTGGGTGGTAGTTAAGTTGATTTCTTCGTCCCGGAAAGACAGCTTCTCCTGGAATATTCGTTGCAGGAAAGTGTTTTTTGCGGACGTCATGAGTTTTTTTAATCTATTCTTCATTTCTTCTAATGACGCTTCCGATGTCTGATCGGTAAAAGAATTGAATATCTCCGTATTTCCTTTGTTATCGAAAACGATAACTCTGTCCGACAGGTTATTAAGAATATTGTTGAGATTTTGATTGAGGAAGACTAATTCCCGGTTGGCGCGGCTGAGCTCCTCTGTTCTTTGTTGAACACGCAGCTCCAGTTCGTCGCGCGCCGCTTGCAGCTCTTCTTTCAGACGCTTGCTTTCTGTTATGTCAATGACACCGGCTATACTTATGCGCTCTCCGCTTAATGTAGGTACGGCAAAAAAAACATCAATGTTAATTAATTCACCGGTCTTTTTTACTAAAGTCAGCTCATAATTATTGGGAGCTGGCTTACCATGTAAACGTGCATAACCGTTGACTTTGATCAGAGCATGCTGATCCGGATGGCAGACATCCCAAAAATCTTTCTGCTTCATTTCGTCCAATGAAAAACCGGAAAGCCTCTCGAAATAAGGATTTACATAAATCATTTTGGACCAACGGTAAACATAGACACCAACGGGTATATGTTCGACCATCTTTTTGAATGTTTCGGCATCCTGCTCCCAGTTGCGTACTTCACTGAAGCTCTTGGTCACAAATTCTACGACGCTGTCTTTGGAGGAAGGAGGTGTCTTTTTTACTTTAGGGCTCATAGTTCTTTTGCCATTATAACATTGGTTATGAGGTCAGTTTGTATATAAAATCTGAAACTTATCCCGCTGCAAAACGCCCCGGGCTTCCGCCAAAGGATGAATGCGTTTTGCAATTAGCGGGATGTCGCGTTTTGGAACGGAGCCTTCGGCTCCTGCTGGAGGGGCTCCACAGAGCTACATACATGCTATTTTTTGCAGTACCACACATCAACATCCTGTACAATACGAAAAGATTATACATCAATCTGCGTGATTATGCATTGCGGATTTTTTTTGGCTGGCAAATTGCTCTT
This sequence comes from Syntrophaceae bacterium, assembly GCA_003142535.1. Classification (GTDB taxonomy): domain Bacteria; phylum Desulfobacterota; class Syntrophia; order Syntrophales; family Smithellaceae; genus Fen-1166. The sequence continues at coordinate 43,020 of PLMQ01000050.1, read as the reverse complement.
GACAGGATTGAACAATTCGGTTAAACATCACGACCTTATTAATCACGGGTATGAACCCCAAAGCAAGCTTTGGTGTGCCATACCCTCCGCTTTGCGGGATTGTTCAACTTGCCAATTCCGACTTGTGACCTTTAGGTTATTCGCTTCGCTTTTGGAATTGGAGTTTCACAAATAAAAATTAGGAGGAATCTTTTGGCAACACATAAATCAGCAGAAAAGCGAGATCGTCAGAGTGTTAAACGCCGCGCGCGAAACATTGCCGCCAAATCAGCTATCAAAACAAAGGTTAAATCGGTGCTGGGTGCGGTGGAGACCAAAGATAAACAGGCTTCCGCCAAGGCTCTTCAGTCAGTTATCCCGGCATTGGATAAAGCAGCGGTTAAAGGCGTGATTCACAGGAAAAATGCATCACGTAAAATTTCCCGGCTCACCAAAAAAATTAATGCTCTTCAGGGCTAAAAAATAATGAAGCTGCCCGTATCAAATATGCGGGTAGCTTTTCATTCAAATTCGCTTAGCCTGCCCAAGTTTAATTTAATTCCTAAAAAATTCCGTAAATATTTCAGCATATAAATCCGGGTTTTCTATATTTAAACAATGGCCGATATCCTTGATTATTCTCAACTGGCAATTGGGTAAAAGCTTGGGCATTTCTTCCATGTCAGCGCGGGGAATAATAACATCATTTTCACCCCATAATACTAAATGCGGTTGTTTGATTTTATAGGCTTCCTTGACCAATGTGCCTTTTCTGTATTCTTCCGCCAGATGAAATGCCGTCCCAAACCATATGCCATCACTGAGTAGCCTCGTTTTATCTACCAGTAGATTAAAAAGGTCTTTTTGTTCTTTCGTTGTATTCGGCCCAAATTGAGCTTTTGTTTCCGGAATCAAGGATTCTTTAATAAATAATGAAGGAGCTACTCCCGCCAGAGCATTGAAGGTAACTTCTCGACTGTCCTTCAATGCCTGAAAAAAAGGTGTATATTCCATCTGTAATTCCAACCCCCGCGGAGAGGCCGGATCTAAAGACAGCACTTTATCGAACATTTCCGGCTGTTCCAACAGCATGTATGTGCTGATAATGCCGCCGGTAGAATGGGTCGCCAAACCGCATTTTTTTATTCCCAGCGCTTTGATCGCACCCAGCATATCGGCTGCATGTTGCTTTATGGAATAATTTCCATAATCCTTTGTGGGAATAGGTTTATCCGAATCGCCGCAGCCGCGCCAGTCTATGGCATAGGCATGAATATTCTCCGGTATTCGCGGCCAGATTAAATCCATCCAATTTACACACGCCAGATTGCCGTGAATAAAAACAATAATATTATCTCCTTTGCCGTATTCCACGTAATTAAGTTTTACATCTCCCGCCTGGATAAATGGCATATCTACCTCTCTTGCGCTTTTTGTTTTACTATGACAAGCTTCGTTAATAATGTCAATAGCATGAGAAGAAATTCCTGAAATACTTTTGTGATATCAGGAAAATCAATTCATGCCGCTGGCGACGCTATCTTTTTATTGATAATAATTTCACTTTCGGCTATCTTTTGACAACGCTCTTAGGCAAAGTGTCTAACTGAACCTCGCGGCACAATGAGGTGATTTGTGGCTTTTAAAAATACGGTTGTCACAAAGCTGACCCCAAATCGGATATACTGGCTTTTCCCTGTAAGGGCGATCATACCCGCGGCATTCCGTTATTCCACCAGAAAAGAGGTAAAGTAAATGCCGGCTAGCATTGAAGGTGACTGGAGAAAAAAGACCATAGCTTATTTTTCCAGGCATGGCCTGGAAAGCGCGGAGCAGACAAGGATAAGTTTATTTGTTCTGGCCATAAAACAGGCCAACAGCATGATACTTTCCAAAGTAGAATACAATAAGCTGGATTGGACGGCTTACAGCTTTCTGCACAATCAGTATTACCGTGAAATTGAGCTGGCCACTCTGCTTTATCGGGCTACGGCCTGGAGCAGCGATATGTCTATTTATATGGAGATGGCGCAATTTGATACGAAGTTTTGGCAAAAAACTCAAATTGGCAAGTATGTCTGGGGCTCAATTACCAGCGATACAAATTTTTTCGAATATCTTGCTTTGAGTCATGCATTTATGTCGGAAATAAGGTTTATTCCGCTTTTCCCCGCCGACTGGAAATTAGAAACACCTTTTTTGCAGACTCTTTATAATATGGAAGTGGAGTCCGGCCGCCTCATTCAAACGCAAATACGTTTGCTCAAAGAAATGGAATTGAATCTCGGTCTGGCCGAGAAAGAAATGCTGGTGGAAAAAAAGCGGGCAGATGTCGAAAACCTGTTTAAAGATTTTTTAGCTTTACTTAATCGTGAAGAATAGTAGCAAAATTAATCAAAGGAGGAAATTTACTATGAAGCATGTTTATTCGCGAATTTTTTTTGCAGTTGCCGCATTATTTATTTCGCTCACGCTGGTCAGCTGCGCCAGTGCGCCGAAAGTTAAGCCCTTTACGCTAAAGCCGCTGAAAGTCGAAAATGCGGCACAGGGCAAAAGTTTTTGGCGTGACCAGGTTCAATATCCTTTTGCCGTCAAGTACGCTAAAGCCAAAGATTCCAAAGGAATCGAATGGGAAGTTGCCTACATGGATGAATATTATGGCCTGGAACCAAATCCCAAAGTGTTAGTACTTATCCATGGTAAGGGTTCTTTTGGCGGTGACTTCGGTTACGTTATGAAAGTTGCATTGGAAAACGGTTTGCGGGTTATTGTTCCTGATTTGCCACACTTCGGAAAATCTATTCCCGGAAATATTGATAAACCGCTGTCCCGTAGCCTGCAGGATACGCGGGAAGTTATTAACAATATAGTTGTCAAACAACTGGGTGTGAAAAAAGCTACATATTTAGGCCACTCATTGGGAGCGCAGTGGGTTCTTGGTTATGCTTTGACATATCCCGATGCTGTAGAAAAAATTATTCTGGAGTCCCCGGCGCTGGAAGAATACTTAACACAATTTAAAATTGGCGGGCAGGATGTCCCATTTTTTAATGATTCACTTAAAGACTGGAAGGTTTGGGAAAAAAGCGGCGCATGGGTAAATCTGATGAATCTGGAATTTGCTCATGATGAAGCATTTTGGAAGAACTTTTGCTATTTCAAAGCAAAGAATCCGAAGACCGGCCAGTTTGAACCTTCCAAATATGGATTTTTTTACAATGATACCGAGTATGCCCGATATTATGTAGATGTTATCGTGAAATTGATTGCTGATAAGAGAGAATACAGGAATTATTGTTTGGAGGCAGTTCGCGATATCTATTCGCTGGGTGTAGAAGTCCGCATCGAAGATACTAACAGTCTTAATAAGAAAGCCGTAAACATCAAAGCACCAATTTACTTGACATACGGTGAAAAAGACCCGTTTATGCCCACCAGAATCAGCGGCAAATCAAATTTAAAATGGGAAATAGTGAAGCCGTTTTATGATAAAATGAAAAAAGCCGGAAATGCTCCCGTAATTAAATTTTATGCCGGAGCCGGTCATTTTATTCACACGGATGTTCCTGATGAATATGCGCAGGACGTTGTCCGCATTGTATTAAGAGACTCTATCAGCGGGCCTGTTGAAGATGTCAGTAACTATGTAGCTCCCGGAGTAAAAGCTCCGGAAGATATACAGGCCTTCTTCGATCAGTTTAGAAAAGATATTCTTACCAAAGATATGAAGAAAATCGAGCCGCACTATGCGGCTAATTTTAAGGAAAGGGGATACGATCGCACGGCATTTCTCGGCGCTCTTCCCGGCACCCTCGGTTTTGTCAATGATTATGCTATTAAACTGACGAAATGCGAACCGGATGCAAAAAATCCGAATGTTGTTTATCTGGATGGATCTGTCAACCTCGGAGGCATGGTAGTTCCCATGCCCGAAGGTTATCAGATAATTAAAGAGGACGGAAAATGGAAATGGAATGGTAATCAAAAGTAGCATCTGATATTTATTAGGATCAGCCCCCTTTTGACTCTCAACAGCAAAAGGGGGCTTTCTATATTTGTGAGACTCCAATTTTAAAAACGTAGTGCATTGAAATTGGTAAGTCGAACTATCCCGCGAAAGCGGCGGTATGGTTGTTATGGCCAATAAAAAAACCATCCAATTTAGCTTAAAGAATCTTCAAAGCAGTTTGCCGAAAGCTAAGCTGCCTTGGAATGATCTCATTGAGGAAATCGCCCTTCATTTTTTACATGCTCCCTATAAAGAGGGAACTCTGGAATCCGGCCGTAAAGAAAAATTGATTGTCAATTTTCGTGGGTTCGATTGCTTCACCTTTCTGGAAACAGTTATAGCGCTGACAAGATGCGCCCTTGCTCATGATTTATCGCTGCAGAGTTTTCGGCGCGAATTGCAATTTATTCGTTACCGTAAAGGGATTGTTGAAGGTTATGCATCACGCCTGCATTATTTTTCTGACTGGCTTTACGACAATAAAAGGAAGGGAATCGTCAAGAACATATCCCGCCAGATCGGTGCTGTGCCCCAGTACAAAGTTATCAATTTCCTGACCACTCATCGGGATTTATATCCGGCGCTAAATGATGAAAACGTGTTTCAGCAAATTCGGAAAATAGAAAAAATAATATCGCGGCGCAAATTATATGTTTTGCCGAGAGCGGAATTCAGCGGCACTGAGGATAAAATAAAAACCGGCGATATTATTGCCTTTGCCTCGCATACGGAAGGGTTGGACGTTGCTCATGTCGGTTTTGCGTTATGGCAAGGAAAGAAATTGCATCTGCTGCATGCTTCCAGCAAAGCAAAAGGCGTGGTTGTTTTCGCAAAGCCCCTGCTTGATTATCTCCGGCAAAATAAGAAATTCACCGGAATTATTGTAGCGCGGGTTAAATAGGAGAAACAGGGAGCTGTCTGTAATAGCCTAATAACCATTTTACAGAGATTGATTAATAACAAACTTATTACGGGAGCGAATTATGTCTATTTTTGACATTGCGACATACTCGATTAAAATAAAAGCAATCATCAGGTATTTGCAGAAGTATTTAAATATGGTTGCCGAGGCTTTAATTTTAATAGCATACATGGCGGTTGCCTACATTGTATTGTCGTATTTCGCAAAATATATGTGGTACTTGTTTATGTCAACAAGCGTGGGGCAAGCTTATGCTGAACAATTTTTTTATAGTTATCAAATGACGAATAATGTCTTAAATAAAAACATTATTGCCCTTTCGTTCTATACGACAGCAATATCTTTTGTCATTTGCTTTGTTATCAGCGCTATTTGTCAATTTCTGCTCATTTCGAGATATCTATATGAAGGAAGAGGTTTTTTCAGTAAATTATTTTTCTTTGGATTACCACTTACATATATTGTCGCTTTTTTTATCAGATACACTACTGTATTCAATCAAATGAACATATCTTTCAGGATAGCTCTAATCCCCACGATGTGCATATTTATGGGATGCTTCAGGCTGTCAGGAAAATTATTACCAGAGCTGGTTGATATAATTAATAAGAATGATAAAACAAACAGTAATGGGGACAGGTACAATTAATGCCACAGGCCATGACGGCACTCGAAATCCAAGCAAGACTAAGAAGGCTTGCCAGTAAAGACAAGGCGAAAATCCTTCAGCGGTTTTTCAAAACGGGGCCGGGGCAGTACGGCGAAGGGGATATGTTTCACGATATCATGGTGCCCGTTCTCAGAAAGCTTACGAAGGAGTATGACGATATCCCTCTCGCTGACGTATTTTCACTCCTCATTTCCGGCATGCACGAAGAACGGCTGCTTGCACTCATGATGCTTGTCCGGGCTTTTACCAGGGTGATAACGTTCTGAAAAAGAAGATATACGAATTCTATCTTCAGAATACGCAATATATAAACAATTGGGACCTTGTTGACCTGACGGCGCCGCAGATCGTCGGCGTCTATCTTGCGGATAAAAGCAGGAAGCCGCTTTATACTCTTGCCCGCTCCCACAACCTTTGGCGGCGGTGCATTGCGATTCTCTCCACGTTCACCTTCATCCGTCAGAATGACTTTGGCGATACGCTCGAAATTGCCGAAAGGCTGCTCGACGATGAGCATGATTTGATCCATAAAGCTGTCGGTTGGATGTTGCGCGAGATAGGTAAACGGTATATTGAAGTGGAAGAGCAGTTTCTTCAGAACCACTGCAAAAATATGCCGCGGACGATGCTACGCTATGCCATCGAAAGGTTTCCGGAAGAGAAAAGGAAAAAATATTTGCAAGGGAAAGTCTGAGAGAGTCAATTAAAAGGGCTTTGATGGCCTATTTAACAATTCCGCTAATGGTTGATCATGGTTTTTGAAAATGATGATAGTCTTTTATCTTTTCGAAATTACCACCCCATTGCCAGCCATGTTTTATGAATTCCTCCACGATGGGATGGTCGGCAGTGAATGTTCCCGCTTTGCTTGCGTTGTAGGTTTTCCCGGGCGGAGCTATCCGGCCGTCTTCATAAATTATGGGGTTTTGCACAGGATTAATGTCCACGGCGCGTCCCAGTGCATGCAGGGACAAATTCGTGGTGCCCTCAATTAACCGGAAATTAAAACCGGAGCAATTATTCGCTGCCATGGAAGCCTGATCCCGCCAGTTGTATTGGACAATAGGGATAGCCTTGCCGACGGGAAACCGCAGCTTTTCGATCAGTAAAAATATTTTATAAATGTCGTTTTCCAGATCGCTGTCAACAACAATCTGCCCGTGATGGCTCACTCCGTCAAACGAATAATACAGAACGTTAATAAGCCCCAATCGGTCAATAATTTCCATTGGCGCATTGGAGCCGCTGATGGCCTCGGAAAAACCAATGTCGCTGTCGACAATTACGGTATCGTCATCATGCATAAATTCAAGTCCATTATAATTCTTCGATCAATCGATTAAGCGAAATCTCTGACAGGGATACTTCTTGATAAATACTGCGAATTAGCGAGGCATCCAGATTGTTGAAGTCTTTTATCAATGGAGTGATAATAACTCCGGCCATATCAATTGCGCCTAAAGAGATAAAAATTCTTTTCTCTCCTTCCGCGAAAAAAGCATCCGGGCGATGTTTTTCCCGCAGAAAAATAAAAACACGCCATTTGGCTGCCGCATAGCTGCAAATTGCATTTATCATGGGTTCTTCGCTAGTGGTGAGAGGCTTTTGCAATAATTGCATTACTTTCCTCAATTGATTTTCCAGTTGTTCGGCAGATTTTGCCTCCAGCAGCAAAATAGAGCGGTCCAGATTTTTACCCGCATAAATATTTACGCCATTTATTTCTTTTATATATCGAAATTGTTTGTCCGTATTCTTCAGCAACGGTAATTGCCCTGCCGGTATCGCCTGAAAGTGCATGTGGTCGGGTGCCGAAGCCCCGCAGGCCGGGCCGTTATAAAAGATATCCAACTCCGGCGCTAAATCATGGGCCAATTCCAAAAAATCTACTAAAGACGAATTAATGGATTGCAGCTTATGTTGCCTATGGGCTATTGTAAAATGCTTATCGAAAATGGGCGCCGGATTGCAAAGAATAAAATAGTCGTTGTGATAAACAATACCTTTTTGTTCGGCGGGGAGATTAGCAGTGCACAAAAAACAAGGCCTGTTTTTGATTGATTCTTTATCTACAGCCGCGCCACTGCTTACCTCGCGCTGTGGATTATACTGGATAAATACATCGTAGCTGCCACAGGGGACTGATCTTGTCAGGACATTCGCCAATTCCCGGCAGGCAATTGCCAGCTCCGGCCAGTTTTTCTTTTGTTCTTCGAGGAGCTCCATGCAAAGGCCGGGAAGCGGGGCTGTTGCGTTGCCCTCAAACTTGGCGAATATCTTTTGAATTTCCAATCAGCCTGCCTTCTTGTTTAATAATTGTCTGGCGCTTATTTCCATTGTGCGGAGTTTGTCTTTATAAAAATCATGTTGGTTTTGTTTTTCCGGTGAAAGCGCTGCATCTGTATTATTTTGCCAGCGGCGGCATAAGTAAAGGCTCTCATAAATGCGTCCTATCCGGTACTCGCGGGTTATTCGCAATGCTACAGCATAATCTTCTCCATAGCCGACATTGGGGAAGCCGATTTGCCGCAGCACGCTTGTATTGAAGGCGCGGGGCGCACCCAGGCCGTTGATGCGCAGGGCGTTATTGTGGCCGTTAGCTTGCGTCCATTCCCGATGGTCAATCAGGCCGGGCGGAATCATCTGCATTTTTTCGTTAACAATGGTGTAGGAGCCGATGACCATCGCATAATTATTTGAATGAAAAGCATCGACAATCTTTTGTAATGTATCTTGTGATGAATAAAGATCGTCAGAATCAAGCTGGACTGAAAACCGGCCGCAATGCCGGGAATAAATAGCTTCATTCCAGCAGCCGCCGATATTCAGATTCCGGCTGGCCGGCACAATTAGTTTTAATGCCGGGTACGAGGCTGCCAGCTTGTTGATGATTGCAGTTGAGCCGTCGGTCGAATGGTTATCTACGACAATGATGTTGTAATCAAAATCTGTTTTTTGCTTCATCGCGCTTTTAATTGCCGCGGCAATTGTTTTTTCCCGGTTGAATGTGGAGATAACAATGCTTGCTTCCACCGGGGAATGTTCCTGATCAGCGGGTGCTTTTTTGGTGCGGGCAGGTAAATATGCACCGGTGAGTTTTAAATAGTTTGTCGCAACTTTCTCCAGAAGTTTCTGTTGAGTATAATTCCGGGCGGCAACGTAGGAGAAATGATTTTCATTCCAGCCGATCTCTCGTTTTGCAGTTTTAAAGGCTCTTTCTCGGACGGTATAGAGAAATTCCGGTATATGCAGAATTTCATCAGCAATAGATATTTTCAGCCGCAAATCATAAATTGCCGCTTTTCCTTCCTGCGGCCGGAAGCCTTTTTTTTGCAAAGCGTTTCTGATGGCAGCATGCGAAATTAGTAAAACAGGCCCGAAATTAAAATCATCACGGATGCTGCCTTGCTGATAGTCAATAAGCCGGTGATAAACCGGGATATTGCCTTTTTCGGTAATATAATCGCAATAAATTATGCCGGCTTGAGTATCCGTGGCTATTTGCAGCAGGCGGCGGATGGCGTAATCAGTAAATTTAATTTCGCTTCCGGCGTCAAATATCAGTAAATAGGGAGAGGATAATTTATTTAGAAAAGCTCCAAGATTATTGATTTCTCCGGCTTCATTCAGGCCGTTAATTACCTGCATTTCATCTTCTAGCGGTAAAAGAATGAAGTGGTCGAATTTGCGGGCTGATAGATTCATTCGTGAAACTCCAATTTCGCAAGCGAAGCGTGGCAGAATTGGCAAGTTGTAATGAGACCCAAGTTTCGGAAACAAAGTGTACCGAAACTTGCCGGTCAAATTATCCCGCTCAGCGGAGGATGTGATATTCCGCAGCTTGCTGCGGAATGTGTTTCCAAAGTTTGCTTTGGGTTTCATACCCGTGATGGATTACGCAGTTATTGCAAAAGTAAATTATTAAAAATTGGCCATCATTTGATTAAATATTCGTTCCGCCGTGTCATTGGACAGCTTGATTAGCGCATTCTTTCTTGTCGCTGGCAGCAGATTGATATTGTTGTCTATTTTGTAATCTACTGTGCCTTGGATGCTTTTCGCGCTCCAGATAGTTTTACCGCCCTCTCTTTCGCGGAATGTTACATCCAGGGTAATTGTTGCCCGTTCTTCCGCGACCAGGGTATTGCTGCTATAAGACAGCGGTGCCATGATGAAATTAACAATGTCTCCCTTGACAGTGGCATCCGCAAGTTCCACGCTATCCACTATTTTGAAACGGCTCGTGAGAATAAACTGATTGATGAAAGCAGTTCGGATATAATTTTCCAGTTCTGCCTGCGACGTCTTATTGCCGAATTGTTCGACATAAATATTTCTAATTCTCTTGTCTATATATTCGCCGGTGGGAGCAAAACCATAGCCACAGGCCATAAGAAGGGTGAACAGAAAAGCGATCAAGGAGAATTTAAACAACAATTGCCATTTTGCATTTTTCATAAAATATCCTATTCTATTGGGCAACGACAATGTTGACCAGTTTTTTCGGTACGTAAATAACTTTCAGTACGTTGCTGCCTTTTAACATAGCGACTATTTTTTCATCGGCCAGAGCAGCGGCCTTGATGCTTTCCGCCTCTTCGTCTATGGCAACGGTTATACGGCTGCGCAGCTTGCCGTTAATCTGAATCACAATGGTTATCTCTTCTTCGCTGGCAATTGTTTTATCGAACATTGGCCAGCCTACTTCCGATAGGGGTGTTTTGTTTCCCAGTATTTCCCAAAGTTCTTCCGTCATGTGTGGCACAATCGGGGCAAGTAAAATTATGGCTGTTTCGAGCGCTTCGCGAATTACCGCCAGGCCTATTTTATCATTGTTAGCAGGATGCGGAGTTTGATAAAGGGTATTAACAAGTTCCATAATCGCGCTGATGGCTGTATTGAAATGGAAACGGTCTTCAATATCAATTGTCACTTTGCGGATGGTCTGATGAGTTTTACGCCGCATGTTTTTCAAATCATCGCGTAATTCCTCCTTGCCGGTGAGCGGCGCAATATTCTTAATCTCATCAACATAATCCATAAAAATGCGCCACGTGCGGTTTAAAAACCTGAAAGAGCCATCCACGCCCTGATCGCTCCATTCCAGGTCTTTTTCCGGCGGCGCGGCGAAAAGACAAAACACCCGAGCGGTATCGGCGCCGTAGTTTTTAATCAGGTAATCGGGGTCGATAACGTTCTTTAACGATTTGGACATTTTTTCTGTTTTGCCGATAATGACATCTTTCTGGCAGATGTGGCATTTGCCTGAGGCTCCCTGTTCGGGGAAGAGATAGCCGTGTTCGGGACATTTCATGGTTTCTTTGCAAACCATGCCTTGAGTCAATAGATTTAAGAAGGGTTCATCAACGCCGATAATACCGAAATCACGCAGCATTTTGGTATAAAAGCGGGAGTAGAGCAAATGCAGGATGGCATGTTCGATTCCGCCGATATACTGATCAACGGGCATCCAGTAATCCAGCGCTTTACGGTCTAAGCCCGGTTTTGTGTTACAGTGGGGAGAACAGAAACGATCGAAATACCAGGAAGATTCCACAAAAGTATCCATCGTATCGGTTTCGCGGGAGGCAGGTCCGCCGCACTTCGGGCACTTTGTTTCCACAAAGATTTTCAGCGCCGCCAGTGGTGATCCACCTGCGCCGCTGAGAACTACATCGCTGGGTAATACCACCGGCAGCTCGGCTTCGGGTACCGGCACGATGCCGCATTTGGCGCAATTAATCATTGGAATCGGCGCGCCCCAATAGCGCTGCCGGGAGATGCCCCAGTCCCGCAGACGGTATTGAATTGTCCGTTTACCTTTGCCGATCGATTCCAGATAATCGGCGATGGCATCGAGCGCCTTCATATTTTCCATGCCGTCAAACTGGCCGGAGTGCACCAGTATGCCTTCCTCAACATAAGCTTCTTTCATCGTTTCGACATTAAGAGTTTTATTGTGCGGCTGAATGACGACAATCATCGGCAGGTTGAATTTTTGCGCAAACTCAAAGTCGCGCTGGTCATGCGTTGGCACAGCCATCACACAACCGGTGCCGTATTCGGCCAGCACGAAGTTGGTCGCGAAGATCGGCATATGCTTGCCGGTTACCGGATTTTGGCAGTAGGATTCGAGAAAGAGACCTTCCTTGTCATAGTATTCGGAAGTGCGCATGAGCTTGTCTTGTTTTTTTACTTTTTCGACAAATTGCTGGACATCTTTTTCCACATTCTTGCCTTTGGCTAATTCCATAACCAATGGATGTTCCGCGGCAATGAGCATGAATGTCGCGCCGAAAATCGTATCCTGGCGCGTAGTGAAGACCTTAATCGCTTTATCGGAATCAATCAGTGGAAAAGAAATTTCACAGCCGTAGCTTTTGCCGATCCAGTTTCTTTGCATCGTGAGGACGCGGTCCGGCCAGCCGGGGAGCTTATCGCAATATTCGAGCAGTTCATCGATATAGGCGGTAATTTTGAAGAACCACTGCTCCAGTATCTTTTCCGTAACCTCTGTGCCGCAGCGCCAGCAGGCTCCACTTTCTACTTGCTCATTGGCGAGTACCGTATCGCATTTGCTGCAAAAGTTAACCATGGAGCGTCTTTTATAGGCCAACCCTTTTTCATACATCCGGATAAAGAATAATTGTTCCCAACGATAGTACTTTGGTTCGCAGGTGGAGAGTTCCCTGTCCCAATCGTAACTGAAGCCCATGCGCTTCAACTGCTTTTTCATGTGATTGATATTTTCATTCGTCCATTTTGATGGATGGATTTTATGTTCGATGGCGGCGTTTTCGGCGGGCAGACCGAAGGAATCCCAGCCCATCGGGTGCAGGACGTTAAATCCTTTCATCCGCTTGTAGCGGGCGACAACATCGCCGATGGTATAATTACGTACATGTCCTATATGAATTTTGCCGGATGGGTAGGGAAACATTTCCAGCAAATAGTATTTTTTCTTCGCGGTATCTTCCGTAACCTTGAATGTTTTTTCAGTTTCCCATTTTTTCTGCCATTTTTCTTCAATTGCGATTGGTTCGTACTTCATGATCAAAAATATCTCCAAACCAAAATATTGTGTAGTTTGTCTAGCATATCAAAGGCGTGCTTTCAATCCCTTTAATACTTTTTACTGACAAGAGCCGTTTGGCATTGAATTGCTAAATCTTTCAACCGTGGAAGCTCGGGAGCATAATTGACCGCAATTAATAAATTGCCCAGACCGTTGTTGAGATGTTTAAGGAAAGCCGGTTTATTCTTTTTTAACCCCAGAAAGCCGTAAGCCCCCAGCGCCTGCATCAGCCGCTGGGTCGAGGCCTCCCAGAAATTATTAACAAATTCATCCCTGCTATAAACTGGTTCTATGAGCTCATAATAAAAGCTAATCAATTCGTTTCTTTCTTCTGCGGTAAAGGTAACGTAAGGGTCGCAAATCAGCGAACCCAGATCGTAAAAAAGGCAACCTCTGCGCATTCCCTGAAAATCAATCAAAACAGGTTCGCTGTTATTAATCATGATATTCTGCGACTGAAAATCGCGATGAATTAAGCAGGGCGATACCTTCAGCAATCTACCGGTCAGATCGTTTAATTCCATTTTTAAATTATCGAGGAATGGTTCAGTCAACTCCAATTTACAGACATTCTGCACAAAATTTTCCAGAAAATATTCCTGCTCCCACTTATAAAGCCTGGGTCCATAGCTTTCGGACAATTTTAAATCCGCAGGGATTGATACTAGCGGATAGGCATGCAGCCGCTGGATTTGCTTGAGCACCTGAAAATAGTAATTGCGTCGTTCCGTCCAGTCTAAATTGCGATAAGACCATAAATCAATGTTCCCCAAATCTTCCATTAAGATAAAATGTCGAACGTTATCGTGGGCGATTATTGCCGGTACGGAAACGGCAATGCCTTTTAAAAAAGAGTCAATACGGGCCCAATAGAGATTTTCCTCTACTTCCATTCCATAATGCATAAAGATGAAGCTCTTTTTATCCGTCAAAGATATGCGGAATAAATTGCGGTCGGAACCGCCTTTTTTAATAGGAATCATTTCCCCCGGAGCAGTACCAAGATTAGCGGCTAAAAAATTTTCGATTTCTTTGTCCATGAGTTCCATGTTTGCTATTACTCGATTCGCGACCACGTTTTAGAACAAGGGGTTGCAACCCCTTGTTCTAAAGTCATTGTACTCGTCAATAGTCCCCAAGTCATGCCAATAACCTTCGTCTATAACAATACCCGCAACAGAACGGGGATTCTTTTTAATCATTTTGATGAGGGGCAGCACAATAGATTCTATTTTGCCCGCCTCGAGTTGGTTAAGAAAACTTTTTTCGATGATATAAATTCCCGTGAAAAGGCAGCTCTGGACACCCGGATTATTCAGTGTATGTCGCATGTCGCAGACAAAGCCTTTTTCGTCAACATTGACGTTGAGCAAATGTCCGCGCGAACGCAGTGCCAGCGTAACTTCCGTTTTTTGTACAAAGTGTTTTTCGATCAACGGCGCGAGCGGCAAGTTGGTGATGATGTCGCCGTTATAGACAATTATTCTTTCTTCAGAGGCGATTAAATCTTCGATATTCTTTATCCCGCCCGCTGCATCTAAAAGTACCGGTTCATGACGGAAGATGATAGGAATACCCTGCCATTGGCAATCCGTGAAAGCTTCTTTATATTTTTCCGGGCAATGGTGAGTATTAATGATGAATCTCTTAACGCCGATAGCGCAAAGCTGTTCCATGGCGTAAGTAATCATCGGCCTGCCGTCGATCGTTAAAAGCGGCTTGGGGCAATTTACCGTCAGCGGCCGCAGCCGCGTGCCCAGCCCGGCACCGAGAATAAAGGCAGTGTTAATTTGTTTTGTCATTAAACCTTCCGTCTACACTTCATGGTAAAGTTACGAGAATCGTCGCTACTATCTTTTATATGTCATTGTTCCCAATTTTCCCAAAAAATATCTCGATATCTTTAAATATCCGTTTTCTGAATATTTGATGGTCCGTCATCTTTTTTTGCTACTATTTTATGCATAAATATACGAGTGATTATGAAAAATACAAATAATACAAACAAACTTTTGAATGGAAGCAAACCTGTAGATAATGCTGATGCTGTCCATTTTTTTTCAATCATGTACATTTCATGAGCCATGTGTCCAGAAAAATGCATATAGCCGAGAACAGCAAGAATCATGAAAAATAATAAAATGGCGATTGAAAGTTTATATTTCTGTGCAATATTTGCTGAAATCCATCCTAAAAAAAGGAATGGTGCCACCATCATGACTGTACCTAACGGCTGTATCGCACTATAGTAGAGCTTTTCTGATAAAGATTGATATATTGATGAATTCTGCACTTTAATTTGAGCATACACACCGAATCCAAGATCACAGATTATGTATCCGACAATTGCTAATATTAAGAATAAGATATAATAACGTCGTGAAGATTGTTTCTGCCAAAAAGATATAATCCAAAGAACAATAGCGATACTAATTAATATGAAGCCAGTTTCGGAAATAACATCAACGGCTAGCGATAATGCTCGAGGCCAAACAGATATAGTGAAAAAATCGCCAAGCATAACTATGGCAAGTCCCAGAACAGGGTTTAAAAAGATACCTGTCACTGCTAACCACAATATCCAACGTTGTCGTATCATCACAATACCTCTCTTTCTGATTAATATATGAACATCATGGAATTTATGGTCATGTCTAAAATTCCTTTATCAGATAAAAAACTTCTATACCATTTCGATTTCGAAGGATTACGAGGCGGCAAGAGGGAGGCTCCGCAGGCGTATTTATTAATACGTTGAGGAAGCCGACGACGCAGCCAACAAAGTTAGCCAAAGAAAGCGAAATGGTATCATTTCTTACCGTAGGCCGGATCTATCTTTACCAACGCCGCAACAATAAAGCCCGGTATTGTTGTCAGGATAATCCATAAAAAGAAATTACTATAACCCAGTGTTTCCTGAATCCAGCCGCTGGCCATTGCGGGTAACATCATACCCAGCGCCATAATGCCGGTGCCGATGGCATAGAAGACAGTTTTATACTCTCCCTGCGCGACCATGATCATATACATTGTGTAAGCCGTAAAACCGAAACCATAACCAAATTGCTCAATAGCCACCGAAGAGCTGATTATCAGCAAGCTTGCCGGCATGGTCTGCGACAGATAAACAAAAATAAGATCGGGCAGGTGCATGATACAAACCATCGGCCAGAGCCAGAATTTGAGGCCGTTTTTATAAACAAGATAACCGCCTAAAAGCCCGCCCAGCATCAGGGCAATTACACCAATGGTTCCATAGATGAGGCCGACTTCTGCTGTAGTCAGACCCAGCCCGCCTTTAACCCGGCTGTCGAGCAGAAAGGGGGCGACCATCTTGACGAGCTGTGCCTCGGCAAAGCGGTAGAACAGAAAGAAACAAATGATGATGACAATATTCTTTTGACGAAAAAATAAAGTCAGGATCCGGAAATATTCGGAGAGAACACTTTTGGATTTATCCCGGGGTGCGCTCCTATCAGTTTCCGGGTAAGGCAGGACAAAAAAGTTATAAAGAAAAAGAGCGATAAAAAAAGCGGCCAGGGTAACAAAGGTAATAGACCAGGCGCTGACTACCGGGTAGCCGTACTTTTCCAAAGTGCCGGCCAGCACAACCAAGCCGCCTTTGGAGGCAATTGTAGCAACGCGATAAAAAATGGTGCGCACACCGACAAAAGCCGCCTGTTGGGGAATATCGAGCCCCAGCATATAAAAGCCGTCGGCCGCTATATCGTGGGTGGCGGAGGAAAAAGCCATGATCCAGAACATCGCGAGTGAATAGCGGACAAAGTTATCCGCAGGAAGCGTGAGCGCGACGCAGGCAAAAGACGCGCCGATGGCGAGCTGCATGGCGATTATCCAAAAGCGCTTGGTGCGAAAGAGATCAACAAACGGGCTCCAGAGGGGTTTGATAACCCAGGGGAGATATAGCCAGCTTGTATAAAACGCGATTTCGGCGTTGGAAAGCCCCAGCCTTTTATAAAGAACAACGCTGACTGTCATAGCGATCATGTAGGGGATGCCTTCGGCCAGATATATGGACGGTACCCACAGCCAGGGACGGTTTGTTTTTGTGGAAATATTATTTGTGCTTAACACCGGCATATAATCTCTTTTTTGTGGCCTGAGCCAATAATTATTTTCAATATATTTTCTGCAATTGAGCGCCGGAAAAATAATGCGCAAGAATATCGGTGACTGAAAAACCTTTTAGCGCCATTACTGCCGCGCCGATTTGGCACAAACCGACACCATGCCCCCAGCCGCCGCCGCGCAGAATGAATTTCTCCGGCAAACCGTCCCGGCCGTCTTGTGTTTCAATAATAAATGCGCTGCTCAAAAGATGGCTGGGTGAAAGCCAGCGGCGTATCTCCAGTTCTTTACCGATCATGATGCTTCTTTTCGAGCCTTCAATTTTCAGTTTGCTGATTCTGCCGGAAGGTCCGCGTTGGAGCGGGACGATGTTCTGCAAATTACCTATATCAATGCCGGATTTTTTATGAATAAGTGTTTCCAACTCCTCGCGGCTGTAGGAAACCTGCCAGCGGTAAAAATCCGGCGTTTCCTGATCAAAAGGTGGAAGTATCCGGCGCAGCAAAGCGCTGTCCTGAGTGTTGCAGTAAGCTGACGGCTCTGTGGTAAGCCAGCGGCGTGTTTCATCCTCTGAATTTACAGGGCTGTGTGCGGCAGAATAATCTGTGACGCTTTGCAGATAAGGTAAAGATTTATCTTCCCAGGCGGTGGCAAATATTTCCGTTCTGCCGCCACAGGTCTTATGATAGCGGGCGTCACATATTTCATTGCCGTAAACCAGAAACACGCCGTGGGTCGCCTGAATGGCTGCATCCACATTTGCCGAGATGATTTGCGAAATTCCCTGATAACGCTGACAGTGGTCATCGGCGCAGACGTCGAAAAAGTCGTGGTCGTTAATGTCGAACCATCGGATTATTTCATTTTCGGAGATGAATTCTGTTTTTACCGCTGCCGGATTTTGCTTTTTTCTCTCCAGCATGGCGACAAGCCAGCTGCGGGCGGTAATCGCTTGAGCCTTTAAAAATTCCAGTGGCGCCGCCGCCGACATCTCCGAAGAAATTACCGAGGCCAGATAATCTTCCAGAGAGATTTCGTTGATCAGGTTAAATGTAGAATCAGCATTGGCGTGAAGAATGATATTGCCGCTAAACGACTGCTCCTGTAATCTTTCCCAATGGAAATCAATGCCGATCTGGACATTTTTTACGGTAAAAGTTGCACCGGTATCGGCTGCGAAAATGAATTCCTTTTGCCGCGATACTTCGGCTTCATTGGAATCTGAAAGCCGAATCAGCGAGGATTCGGCTTTGGCCACAATTTTGCCGCGCAAGGAAAAGCCGTCCGATAGCCGGAAATTGCCGTTTAGAACTATTTCCGCCTCGCTGTAATTCTGGAGAATAGCGACTTTAATTTTCGGCTCATTAGTAATCATGGACAATCCAAGACAATATTATAATATTGGTTCATTTTTTTATGAATAATCACTGTAGAAGTCAAGAAAGTTATCATTTGAAAAATATATAAATTTAATATATTACTTGAATATTATTAAATTTTCGTGTAATAATCTTTAATTAAAATTATCGGCGGATGGCTTATGGCGCATATCTGGCCAATTGGAGGGGGAAAAGGCGGGTCCGGTAAGAGTTTTTTAACCAGTGCTCTGGGACGTCTTATGGCGGGTTCAGGCAAACGGACTCTTCTTATTGATCTGGACTTGGGTGCAGCCAACCTGCATACCTTGGTGGATATTCCCTATCCGGCCAAATCGCTTTCCGATTTCGTCAAAAAAAAATTTCCTCTTCTCGAAAATGTCGTTTTAGAAACTCCTGTCCCCAACCTTTTTCTGATCAGCGGCGCGAATGACACTCTGGATATTGCCAACCTTCCCTATGAGCAAAAGATTAAAACTCTGCGGGCCATAGCAAAGCTGGGCTATGAATGTATTTTGCTTGATCTGGGCGCAGGGTCTTCATTCAATACCATGGACTTTTTTCTGATTTCGCAAAACGGCATTTTTATAGCTACCCCGGAACCAACTTCCATTGAAAACATTCACCGCCTGATACGGTCTATATATTTTCGCCGGATAAGGCAATGTTTTACCGTTATGGAGTTTAAGGAACTCGAAGGAGAAGTTGTCAATGTCTTTGGCGACGGCTCCTTTAATAAGCCGGAATGCATGATGCAGATGGTTAAAAAAAATCATCCGGAAATCGGCCTGAAACTGGCTGGTGACTTTACCGGTTATAGATTCAAGCTCATCCTGAATCAACTGCGCAAGCAGGATGACGCAGCGCTGGGCGGACAAATATGCCGTCTGATTGAAAAACATCTGGGGCTGAAAGTTGAGTTTGCCGGGAATATTGCCTTTGACGACCACGTGCATGATGCCATCTGCCAGCGGGTGTCATTTCTTGACCGTTATCCCTATACACGTACCGCCTGTGATGTGCGGGAATTGAGCAATCATATCATTAGTTCTGCCGGCGACCAATTACAGATTAATTATTCGTGAAACTCCAATTCCGCAAGTGTAGCGCCAGCGGAATTGGTAAGGTGAATCAGCCTGCGGCGGACTTCGCAATCACTCGTAGCGGAGGGTATGAATACCGGGGTTTCATAATCGTGATTCCTGAAAAATGTCTGCCGGAGAAGCAACAGAAAAGAATTGTCCGTGAGGTCATTTATGGAGATGAATTTTACCAAACTGAATTACTATGAAATGTTGGATGTGAAGCCGGATGTGGCTTTCTTCGAAATTCGTCATGCCTATAACGCTGCTTTGCAGATGTATCAGGCTGATTCTCTGGTCAGTTATTCTTTCTTCTCACAATCAGAAAGAAAGGAAATACTGACTCTTCTGGAAAAGGCTTATCTTACTCTGAACAATGAAAAAGAAAGACAGGATTACGATAACGATCTTATTCGTCTGGGAATTCTTACCGAAGCAGCAAAGAAATCTCCATCTAAAATGCCCGTAAGTATTTTCGATATTAATCGTGATCAGTGTAAAACCGGCGGATTAAAAAACACCGATGCTGAATTTCGGGCAAGAATTGCCGCCAATGAACGTATTGAAAAAATACTGGCTAAACAGGAAATCAGGGGGGGCGATCTCAAGGTAATTAGAAATGAACTGGCTGTGCCGCTGGAAAAAATTGCCCAGAAAACTAAAGTCCGGATTGATTATTTACGAAGCATTGAGGAAGAAAATATCGAAGCGTTGCCGGCGCTCGTATTTCTCAAAGGTTTTATTAAATCATATTTGAAATGCCTTTGCATCGAGCCTTTGGATGAAATCTATTCCAGATATATAAACTGTCTGGCTGGTCTGGGAAAAAAATCATGAAACAGGAGAATTTTAAATTTTGCGCGCCCGATGGATTGGAAATTTATGTTTATAAATGGTTACCCGAAGGCCAAATAAAAGCGGCAGTCAATATTGCTCACGGCATGGCGGAAACTGCTGCACGCTATGCGCGTTTTGCGGGCCTATTGACTGAAAACGGTTATGCCGTTTACGCGGAAGATCACCGCGGGCATGGCCGGACAATCAAAGATGCAAGCCATGCCGGGGAGGCGGGAGCCGATGCTTTAAATCTGATGCTTGGCGATTTGCACCAGTTATCAGGGATAATTAAAAGAGAAATTCCGTTAGCTCCGGTATTCTTACTGGGCCACAGTATGGGTTCTTTTCTGGCGCAGGGATACCTCGCCCATTGGGGTAGCGAATTAAAAGGCGCAATATTATCCGGCGCGGCAGGCCCTGCTGATTTGCTGACGGCTATAGGACAGGCTATCGCTTATCTGGAAATGCTCAGAGTGGGTAAAACAGGAAGAAGCAGCCTTATTAATTTTTTGAGTTTCGGCAGTTTTAACAAACAATTTAAGCCTGAGCGCACGGCTTTTGACTGGCTGAGCCGCGATAATGCGGAAGTTGATAAATACATAGCTGATCCCTTTTGCGGCGGAGTTTTCCCGGCGTCATTTTTTTATGAGTTGCTCAAGTTCTGGCGGCATATTCATCGCGCTGAAGAGCTAAGTAAAATACCGCGCGATTTGCCGCTTTACATATTTTCCGGCGAGAAAGACCCTGTCGGTGGTAATTCCCGGGGTGTCCGGCAATTAATTAACAGGTATAAGCAATTGGGCATTAAGGATTTGAGCTTTAAGTTTTATGAAGGTGGCCGCCATGAAATGCTCAACGAAATAAACAGGGAGGAAGTTATGATGGATATAATCAAATGGCTTGCTGCCCATTGCTGAATTTTGCCTTAATCCGGGCATTGTTAATAAAAAGTAATCCATAAAATGAAAAAAGCGGATAAGAAAAAAATAAATAAATTGAAATTACCTATTCCTAAGAAGAATAGCCGGAATAACTGCTGCACA
Source organism: Syntrophaceae bacterium (assembly GCA_003142535.1). Classification (GTDB taxonomy): domain Bacteria; phylum Desulfobacterota; class Syntrophia; order Syntrophales; family Smithellaceae; genus Fen-1166. The sequence goes on along the minus strand of PLMQ01000050.1, from coordinate 21,938 downwards.
AAAAAATCTCTTTCCAATCAATTGCTTCAAGACAGCGAATTGAAATACCGGACATTATTTGAAGCCGCCAATGATGCCATTATCTTAATGGATAAAAGCAAGTATCTGGAATGCAATAAAAAAGCATTAAAAATATTTGGTTGCCGGAAAAATCAAATAATCGGCAAAAACCCACTCCAATTTTCTCCGAAGTTTCAGCCTGATGGAACAGCGTCGAAAAAAATCGGAACAAAATATATCAGTGCTACTCTGGCCGGGAAGCCCCAATTCTTTGAATGGCGCCACTTGCGCTATAACGGTACACCTTTTGATGCGGAAGTAAGCCTGAGTTTAATAAATACAAAAAACAAGAAACTGGTGCAGGCAATAATTCGGGATGTTACCTCGCGCAAGCTTATTGAGCAGGATATGATTGAATGCAGGCAATTGCTTGAAAATGCAGCTGAACCAATCTGGATGATAACCATTATAGATAATGCCACGGGAGAATTTGTTCCGCTTAGCGATATAAAGTTCCGGCTGTTGAATCGTTCGGTAGAAAAGCTATTTGGATACACAGTGGAAGAATATGCCAAGAAAAGTCTGGGGGAAATTATTGCCCCGGAATCATTTGATTATGTATCCCGGATATTTGTCGAAGAAATTGGTAAGGATAATGATTCCCATGTAGATCCCAACCGTGATATTGAAATTGAACTGCAACATTATCATAAAAATGGTTCGATCGTTGATATTTCCGTCAGCATGAAAGCGCTGCGGGATAAGCAGGGCAAAATGATCGGAGCACAGGGAATCACCCGCGATATTACCGCCCGCAAAAAAATTCAGCGCGAACTGGAGGCCAGCGGCGAACGTTTTCGGGAATTAGCCGACCTTTTGCCCGGCAGTGTTTTTGAATGCGATAGAAATTTCAATATAACTTTTCTTAATAAAAAAGCGATTTCTACATTTGGCTATAGTGAAAAGAATGTACAGCGCGGCCTGAATATTATCAAAGCAATATCCAGTGAAGAAGTTGGTACGGTAATGGAATATGTATCTCGTTTATTGATAAACAATTCTGATGCCAATGGAATAGAATTAACCGGTATTAAAAGAAGCGGTGAAAAATTCCCCATGAGGTTATATGGAGTTCTGATTTATCAAAATAACAAACCTGTCGGATTGCGCGGTATTGCTATTGATATCAGCGACCAGAAAGCAAGGGAAAATGCCTTAAGACAATCGGAAGAAAGATATCGAACCATTATCGAAAATATCGAAGATGGATATTATGAGGCAGATTTGGATGGTAACCTGACCTATTTTAATGACGCTGTACTGAGGATGAGCGGTAATTCCCGTGAAGAGATGTTTTGTGTTAATTTTCGCAAATTCTGTAAACAAGACAATGGCGACAATGTCTTTCAGGCTTTTCATAATGTTTTCCAGACGCGTCAGCCGGCACATGGAATTGAAATTGAATGGGAAATGCAAGGTAAAAGCGGAGAGGATCGTATCGGTGAACTATCAGCGTCCTTAATCCAAGATGCCAATAGCAGGATCACGGGTTTTCGCGGCATTGTGCGCGATGTCACTGAGCGCCGCAAGGCCGAAGAGATAATCAAGAAGTTGGCCTATCACGATTCGCTCACCGGATTGCCCAACCGGCGTCTATTCAGTGACCGTCTCAATATGGCCCTGAAATATGTTGATCGCAATGAATCTATGCTCGCTGTGATGATGATTGATCTGGACCGTTTTAAAGAAGTAAATGATTCCCTGGGGCACCTTGTCGGAGATATGTTGTTAAAAGCTGTGGGGAAACGTCTGACGGAAATGGTGCGAACAAGCGATACGATAGCAAGAATGGGTGGGGATGAATTTATGGTGCTTTTAATGACGGAAATTTCTACCCATGAAGATATTGCCCATATCGCCGATAAAATTCTGCATGTTTTTGAGCAGCCTGTTTTATGTAATGGACATGTCATAAAAACAACGCCCAGTATCGGTATTGCCGTATATCCGGAACATGGAGATAATCTTGATGATCTTGTTAGAAACGCCGATATCGCTATGTACCGCGTTAAAGAAGGAGGCCGTAACAACTATAAATTTTATGATTTTATTTAACCTGGCCCGCCGTAGGGAATTGACTTTTCGCAAAATCTCTTTTGCTATAATAATTAATAAATGAAAGATGATGGAATATTTTTATGCCGATGTTTATTCTGACCTTTTTGTTGCTTTATGGCGGGACCCATGTTTACGCCTATATTCGGGCCAATAGCGTATTTCATTTTTCTTGCGGCCTGAAAATATTCATTTTAATTTTATTTATTTTTTTAATCTTTGCGCCGCTTCTCGTCCGCATAGCGGAAAGCCGTCATTGGGAGGAGTTGGCGCGGGCTATCGCCTATACCGGTTATATTTGGATGGCTTTTATCTTTTTATTTTTTTGCATAGGTATTGTCTTTGACCTTTTGCGATTGATATTAAAAGTTGTTCCCCATGGAGGAGATGCTGTTTCGTTGAGAAATATAGCTTTCGGCTTGACGGTATTTTTATCAGTTGCTTTTGTTATCTATGGGTTTATTGATGCTCAAAGAATTCGGATTAAAAAACTGGAGATTCATACGGAACATAAACTGCCCAATAATGGGAAGATACGCATTGTTCAGATATCTGACGTCCATATTGGTTTAATTATCAAAGAAAAAAGACTGCAATTGGTTCTTGATCGCGTAAAAGAAGCAGACCCCGATATGCTGGTTTCTACGGGAGACCTGCTGGACGGCGAGCTAAATAATGTCATGCCCCTGACTGACCTGTTCCAGCAAATAAAGCCGAAGTACGGCAAATATGCAGTTGTCGGCAATCATGAATATTATGCCGGAATAGAGAAATCTTTGGAGTTTACGCGCGGGGCCGGTTTCGAGGTTTTAATAGATGAAGCCAGGCAGGTTGCGGGAATAAATATTATCGGGCTGGATGACCCGACAGGCAGGAGAATAGGTATCGTACGGAATAATCCTGACCGGCAAAAAAAGCTACCGGAGATAAAGGGTGGCGGATTTATTTTGCTCTTGAAACATCAACCTTTTGTCAATGATAAGGATGTGTTTGATTTGCAGCTTTCCGGCCATACGCATGGCGGTCAGTTCATTTTTTTCCGATTGATAACACATTTATTTTTCCCCCAGGACTACGGATTGTACGGCCTGGCAAAAAATAAATTGCTCTATGTTAGCCGTGGTACAGGCACTTGGGGGCCGCCGGTGCGTGTTTTTGCTCCACCGGAAATTACCATAATTGATTTAATCTCCGATAGTTAAATAACAATTTTCTTCGTAAAACCTTTAAAAAATAATGTTTGGCTAAAAAGCGGTAAAATGGCTTGACAGTAAGACAGCGTTCTTGATAATATTACTGATAGGTGATTCATGTAAATTATTTTTAATCCAACGTACTTGGGTTAACGAAAGAAGCTATAACAAAATGGAACTAAAAGTAGGGCAGAAGTTAGTGTTGCAGAGGTATTTTTTACAGAAGGACTTTAATCGTTTTGCGCAAATAAGCCGCGATGACAATCCAACCCATGTGGATATTGAATTTTCAGCAAAAACACGTTTTGGTAGAACGCTTGCTCACGGCATGCATTTATATTCGATTATCTGCCGTATGCTCAATACACAGGCTCCCGGGATAGGAACTCTTCAGTATCAGCAGGAAATGACGTATCCAACTGCCGTATACACGGATGAGGTTGTGAATTTTGAATTGGAAGTAATTGACGTTCAAAAGGACAGAGCTACAATTAACACAAATTGCTTAACTGAACGTGGTGTCGCCATTGATGGCAAGACATCTGTTTTTCTGCCCGGTTGGAAAGCCGGTTTTGCAGGGGAAAACCAATTTCTAAGCAAAGATGTTACTTCCGAGGCAAAAGAACATAAGGGAATTAAACTGGGTGATAAAGTTCAACAGAAGAGGGTATTTATGGAAAAGGATTTAACGGATTATGCCGACCTGACCGGTGATCAAAATCCTTTTATATTGGATAAAAAATTTGCTCAGGCTCATGGATTCCAAGATGTCATTATTCCTGGTGCGCTTTTAAACGGTATGTTCTCCTATCTTTTGGGGACTGAGCTACCGGGGCGCGGAACGAACTGGCTTAAACAGAACATATATTTACCCAATCCGGCATATCTGGGAGAGGAGATAACGGCTGAAGTAAAAGTCGTTCGCATCAGGCCGGATAAAGATCTGTTTTATCTTCAGGATCAGTGTATTACTTCCAAGGGAAAAGTTGTTTGTCAGGCTGAAAGCCTGGTGATGGCGAAAGAAATGCTGTCGCGCTGACATAGTAAGAGATATAAAAGAATACCTTCAAAAAATATGTTTTGCGTATCGAAGATTACCAACTTCTTGTGTCGGTCGTATAATCTTCGATAATAATCCTGTGCTGAAAAAATATGGCAAGAGAGATGAGAAAAGAAAATAACGGGAGAATGCTGACCAAAAAAGGGGCGGCAACAAGGTCCGGTATTCTTGATGCCGCTCATGAAGTGTTTCGCGATACAGGATATTATGCTTCTTCTATATCAGAAATAACCCGGCGCGCCAAGGTTTCACTGGCAACATTCTATCAATATTTCAAAAATAAAGAGCAGGTTTTTCAGGAGCTCAATGATCTTATCATTGAACGTTTTCTCCAGAAGGCGGAAAATCTTAATTTAGATGGTCTTGATTTTGATGAGCGTCTGCATAATGTTATTCAGCTTCTCTACCAGCATGTGAAAAATAACCTGGCCTTCCACCGCATCCTGGGGGAGTCGGAACTCATTGATCGCGTTACATTAACTTACTATGAAATAATAGCCCGTTATCTACGCGGCTTTTTACGCAAGGAAACTATTTCCGGAAATATCCGTTCACTTGACCCCAATATTATTGCTTACGGCATGATCGGCATTTGCTATTTGAATTCGCTCAACTGGGGTGAACCAAAAGAAAACTTAACTGAAAATAAAATTATCGATTTAATGGCTGAATTGGTCATGAATGGAATAAGCGGCGATGCCCCCTGGAGGCGTCCGGCGGGCTGGAATTTACTTTCTTTGCCGGAAGCCGTTCCATTGCGCAGTGATAGCGAGGAATTGCTGACCAAGGGCGAAAAGACCACGCAGATGATACTGGATGCTGCCGAAAAAATATTCGGCCGTTATGGAATAAACCGGGCCGGCATTGCCGAAATTACCCGCGAAGCGGGTGTTGCGCTGGGTACTTTCTATGTTCATTTTGCCAGTAAGGCCGAACTGGTAGAGGGATATGTCAAATATATAAATCGCAATATACGCCGTGAGATCGAACGTTTTTCATCTCAGGTGCACGATCGCCGTGATGCGGAAAGAGTAGGCATTATAGCTTGCTATGAATTTGTCCGGCGGCATCGTCAAGTATATCGTATTGTGCCGGAATTTGAAATGATCGATAAAGACGTGGCTCTCTGGTACTATAAAAAAACGGCCAGCGGCTACATTGTCGGCCTGAAAGATGGTATGAAAAAAGGAGAACTTCGCAAGTACCCTCCTCTGTTTCTGGCGCATTCGCTGATGGGAATAACGCATTTCATCGGGCTGAAATGGATTATCTGGGGTTTTCATCAGGAAGCAGCGCTGTTTCGTAAATCTCTGGAAAGCAATATTGATTTTGTGCTCTGGGGATTGCATCCGGCCAGAAATAAAAATATTTCTTGACAAAAAACAATATCCGGTAAATATTACTGATAGGTGATTCATGTATTAAAAACAATCAAGACCGATCTCTAAAACCCAATTATGTTGCTCAGGACTCGGTTTAAGGCCTAAAAGGATGTTTGAATGGAAAGCAATTTTAAAGTAGGAATCCTCGATTATCATGTTTATCTTCCCGAAAAAACCATTACCGCGGAAGAGCTTGCCGCCATTACCAATGTCCCTGTCGATGTGCTAAGAAATAAAATGGGTATTCATAGAAGATATATCGGTGGACCGGACGATCATCCGGGAATCATGGCCGTCAAGGCGGCTAAGGAAGTCCTTAAAAAGACTGGCATTAATCCCCTCGATATCGATCTGATCTTATATGCCGGCGAAACTTATGCGGAATATACCTGCTGGACAATCGGTATTTATGTGCAGGAGCAGATTGGTGCGACAGTCGATTCGTGTTACGCATTTGATCTGTCTTTGCGCTGCGCCGGGACGCCTCTCGGACTGAAGGTAGCCAAAGAAACAATGTATGCAGATCCCTCCTTGAAGACCGTGCTGCTCGTGGCAGGAAATGCAAACTGCAATCTTGTCAACCTCAAAGACCCGGAACATTCTTTCATGTATAACATGGCCCCGGCGGCCTTCGCGGCCATTCTGATCAGAGACTACGATCGAAACAATATCCTGGGAAGCGGCATTGTAACCGATCCCGTGTTTTCGACCAACGTCGTTGGAGTGGGAGGGGGAACGCGGCATCTCACGATGGAAAAAGTCCGTGAGATAATGGAGAATCCGAAAGTCCTCGACGAAATAAATTACGCACAACTAAACGACCTCCAGCAAATGAGGGAAAACCTGGCCCAGAGATCGCTTCCCGATTTCACCAATGCTATCAGGAAGGCCTGCGGGAATTCAGGGATCAAACCGGAGGAAATCGATTACCTCTCCATGGTTGCGACGAGTCCGAAAACCCAGTTCGGGCTCATGGATACGCTGGGAATCGCGCGGGATAAAACGATTTATCTTTACGATTATGGACATTGCGGTCATCCGGACAACTTTTTGTCCCTGGGCCTCGGAATCCAGGCCGGTAAGGTTAAGGATGGCTCTCTTGTCTGCATGCTTGGAGCGGGGACCGGGTATGCATTTTCTTCGAGTATTATAAGGTGGGGAAAATAGAACAGATACGGTTGTGTCAAGGGAGGAGAGGATATGCAGGCAGATAAAAGAGGGAATTTTAAACACAACGACAAAACTACCCGACTGGGTTTGTAAATGAAGGGGGTTGGCTATGAAAGTTATTGGTATCGCGGGAAGTCCACGAGAAAATAGTAATTCTCTTTATTATCTGAAGTGTGCGCTGGAAGAAATAGAGAAAGCGGGTATCAAAACAGAAGTGATTGCCCTGCGTGATAAGAAAATAGAGCCATGTTCGGCCTGTTACGATTGCCGTGAAGCCCGTCAGTGTACGATCAATGATGATTTCGACGAGATATTCGATAAGATGAAGGCGGCGGAAGGTCTCGTTCTCAGTACCCCCGTCTATGTGAGTTCGATTACCGCGCCGCTGATGTCCGTTATGCAACGTTCGGCATTTGTTGCGCACTGGGGTGGAAAAATGTTGATGGGTAAAGTCGGTGGCCCCATAACGGTAGCGCAACGCGCCGGTCAGAATATGGCTCTCTCCCAGATGCTGATGTGGTATTTTTTTAACGGAATAACCGTTCCGGGGTCCATTTACTGGAATATTTGTATTGCCGGTTCCCGTGGGGCGAGAGATCCCGAAAAGGATGAAATAGGCATTCAGACTCTAAAGGCCTTCGGGAAAAATATGTCGGGTGTTATGGAAAAAATATTTGTTTAGAATTATGCTTACATAAGGAGAGTATATATGCAAATGCAGCCGGAAGGAATTGGATCGTGGTTGAAATATCGGGAGATAGAAACTCCTGATAAGGAGGCACTGGTTGTTGACGGAAAAAGGTTTAATTACAAACAACTGAACCAGCGTGTAAATCAGCTTTGTTCGTCGTTACAATGTCTGGGAATAAAACATGAAGATCGTGTTGCCGTTCTTGCTTACAACGGTAATGAATTTGCCGAGATTGTCATGGCGTTGGCCAAGCTCGGAGCAATTCTTGTCCCTCTGAACTGGCGACTGACTCCCATTGAACTCACCTACATTGTGTCCGATAGCGGGGCAAAAGTGTTATTTTACGACGCTTCCTTTGAGTCCACTGCTGAAGAATTGAAAAATAAAGCCGGAATACAGATATTAATGTCCATCAGCGGCAAGTCCAAACTGGCTGATGCGAAAAATTATGACGAAATTATTGCGGGAAAACCGGTAACGGAACCGCAGCCCGATGCTCCTGTCGGTTTCGATACTCCTCATATTATAATGTATACGGCAGGGACAACAGGTAAGCCCAAGGGAGCAGTTTTAACGCAGGGGGCCAGCTTCTGGAATGCCGTTAATGTCGTCGTAGGGATGAACGTAACTTCCGCCGACCGCAATTTGAATGTCCTGCCGATGTTCCATATCGGCGGCATCGGTTTGTTTACCCTGCCCATCTTTTATATGGGTGGTACGGTTATCCTTACCCGGACGTTTGATCCTTCCAAGGCGCTGGAATTAATAAAAAAGGAAAAAGTTTCCATTTTCATGGGTGTTCCGGCAATATTTCTTTTCCTGGCCAATCAACCCGATTTTAAATGCATGAAAGATGTCCGCGTCATAATGAGCGGCGGGGCGCCCCTGCCCGTCAGCCTGATTAAATTGTATGAAGAAAACGGCTTGCGGCTGGTCCAGGGTTTCGGGATGAGTGAGGCCGCACCGAGCATCGCCATCCTGGATCTGGATATGTATCTTAAAAAAGCCGGTTCCATCGGCCGCCGCCTGATGCATCTGGAAACAAGAGTTGTTGATGAAGATATGAACGATGTGTCGCCGGGGGCAATCGGCGAACTGATCATGCGCGGTCCGAATGTCATGATCGGCTATTGGAATCGTCCCGAAGCAACAGAAGAAGCGTTCCGCGGAGGCTGGTTTCATTCCGGCGATCTGGCGCGCCGCGAAGCAGACGGCAGCTTGTATATAGTTGACCGGTCGAAGGATATGTATATCTCCGGCGGCGAAAATGTCTATCCGGCGGAAGTGGAAAACGCCATTTATGAAATTCCAGAAATTGGTGAAGCGGCGGTGATAGGAATTCCTGATCAGAAATGGGGCGAAGTCGGTAAAGCAATTGTTACAGTAAAACCGGGTAAAAAATTGACCGAAGAGCAAATCATCTCTTATTTGAAAGGCCGCCTGGCGAAATTCAAGGTGCCCGCCAGCGTAACCTTTGTGGACATATTGCCGCGAAATGCCATGGGCAAGGTTCTAAAAAATACGTTAAGGGAAAAATATAAGTAATTTTTCTGATCTGGCGATGCATTTTTTGCTTGACATCCCGGAAGGCATTTATTAATAAACGGTTCAATATTATGTAAGTGCTTTTTTGAGAATGTCGTTAAAAATTTTTTTAGGAGGGGCTGTGATGAGAATTAAAGTATTCATTGTGTTATTGTTGGCAGCATTTGTAACAGGCCTGTTTTTTGTAGCTGTGCCTGCCCAAGCGGCGGAGCCGATTAAAATAGGCGCGCTTTTGCCCTTGGCTGATGCTACAGGTAAAGATGGGTCCAGATCCATGGAGCTTGCCGTAAAGCAAATCAATGCCAAAGGCGGAATTCTTGGACGTCAGGTACAACTTATTGTTATTGATGATGAACTGAAAGCCGAGAAAGCGGCAGCAGCTTTAGACAAGCTTTGCACAGTTGATAATGTTGACTTCATCGTCGGCGGTATGGCCAGTGGTATTACCATGGCTTTGATTCCTGGTATGAAAAAATACGGCAAGGTTGTTGTCTGGGCCGGTGCGGCTTACTCGGGAGTAGAAAAAGCCATGGAAGGACAGGATTGGTTCTTTCATCTTCATGCCTGGGATTATCAGCAGGGCGCTTATTATGAAAAAGGCTGGGCTGAAGTGAAACAGAAGTACGCTAGTTTCAAAAGAGATAAAATGTTCATGGCTTATGAAGAAGGTGCCTTTGGGTCCGGTAGTTTTAAAGGTCAAAAAGTTCTTGCTGAAAACGGTAAGTATGAAGTTCAGGGCGAAGCCTTCAAAAGCGCGGCCATGGGTGGTGGTGACTACCGTTCTGTATTGAGACATGCCAAAGAATTTAATCCTGATCAATTCATTTGGGTAGGCTACGATAAAGATGCCCTACCGATGATGGAACAAGCCAAAGAAATCGGTTTTTCTCCGCTTACCTTTGTCGGATCACCTCCGGCTTGGCCAGTAGATTTTGCCAAACAGCCCCTGAATGAAGGCGTGCTATTATACAGCTATTGGGCTGATACGATGAAAAACGTGAGCAGAGCTAGCAAGACTTATTCTGACGCTTTCCATAAAGAATTCAAGGATACACCGACAACATATTTTGGTCCGCTGTGTTACACCAACATCATGATTCTTGCCGATGCAATTAAAAAAGCAGGAACAATTGATAAAGCAGCAGTAATCAAGGCGTTGGAAACAACCAATTATCCCTCACCCTTGGGAGATACATTTGTCTTTAAAAAGAGCAATGTCATCGACCACCAGGCAAATTCGTGGCCCAAGTTCATGCAATGGCAAAAAGGAAAGTTGGAAGTAATTTGGCCGTGGGAATATGCAACGGCTAAAATGATTTATCCTTTCCCGGCTTGGGATAAACGCGGTAAAGCAAGTGCGACTATTGAAGGAGAAAAGAAAGCTGTACCTGCGAAAGATGCTAAAAAGGATAAAGTAAAGAAATAACCAGTTTATAATATGTTAATTCCTTGCGGGCAATATAAGCCCGCAAGGAATTCTTCCATTAGGTTTAGGGATTTGATAACCATGATAAATTCGATTTTAAGTAAGTTTAAACAAAAAAATTTTTTAATTGGCTTTATTATAATTATTGCTGCGATCATATTAGTTGCTATCTATAAGCCTAATGTTCTCTTTGAAGGTTTGCAGCGATCCGCTTTGTATGCCTTAATTGCCCTGCCAATGGCACTTCTTTTAGGAATTGTGGATATCGTTAATCTGGCGCACGGCGAATTCATGATGGTGGGTGCATATTTTGCGTACTTCATGAATGTACAATTTGGTATGGATCCTATAGTAGCCGTCATACCGGCACTATTTCTCTTCTTCCTATTCGGCATCCTTGTTTATTATATTACTTTTAAGCATATCATCGGGAAAGAGCCGCTCAGCCAGCTTCTTTTGGGGTTTGGAGTCGGATTGGTGTTAGCAGAAGGTATTACTGTTATTGCAACTAATTTTCCGCGTAAACTTGGTTTGGATTATGTTTCATCATCGGCAACCATTGGTGGTTTCACTTTTGGAACATTTGAATTTGTGTATGTGGCTGCGACAATAATTATTTTAGTTGGCCTGCAATTGTTTTTAAAAAAGACAGATACGGGGCAGGCAGCACTTGCTGTGGGCCAGAATCCCCGCGGGGCAAAAATAGTGGGCATCAATGTTCAATGGATTTATTTATTGATCTTTGCCTTGTCTATAGCATTAATTGGAGCAATTGGTCCTTTGTTTGGCACCAGATACACAATATTTCCCGGAGTTGGCGACCAATATACTCTCAAATCGTTTATACTGGTTGCCGTGGGTGGCATGGGTTCGTTAAATGGTGTGGTTTTGGCAGCGCTGATTTTAGGGATGGCCGAAACGTTAGTTCTCTCGTCATTACAATACGGAAAATGGGCGGATATTATTTATTTCGCCTTGATAATAGGCTTTATTTTGTATAGATCTCATCAAAGGCAGGTAAAATGAAGTACTGGAAATATTTAATTTGTGCGGTATTATTGATAGTAGCGGTTTCGCTTCCTAAATTTATCGGCGTATATCCATTGCAAATGGCCAATATCATCTTGATATACATGGCACTTGCCTTGAGTTGGGATATGCTTTTGCGCACCGGTCAATTATCCTTCGGCATAGCCGGATTTTTCGGATTAGGGGGATATGCGACCATGTTGACCAGTACATATTTCGGGTTTAATCCCCTGCTGAGTCTGATGGCTGCCGCGATAACAGCTGGACTGGTTGCTGCACTCGTGGGTTACTCTGTATTGAGATTAAGGGCACTGTATTTCGCAATTGTAACTTTGGCTCTCGGTGAAATATTTCGTGTTATTGCGCAGAATTTGGAAATTACCGGCGGCACGGAAGGAATGTTGCTGAAACAGACCATGTTCAAAGGTGATGCAGCTAGTACTTATTGGGTTATGCTTGCTATCGGCGTCTTGACAATAATTATCTCGATTATTTTTCAAAAAACAAGAATACATTACGCTTCCACGAGCATTCGTAATGATGAGATTGTAGCCGCTTCCAGTGGTGTTAATATTTTTAAATATTTGGTCATCATTTTTGCCGTTACATCGGCGATTCAAGGCTTGGTTGGCGGCGCATATGTTCAACTTTATGGATTTGTTGAACCGACGGCAACAACATTTAGTATAAACTTCGTTCTCATGCCGATTACTATGGCGCTTTTGGGCGGCTTATATACAACTTGGGGGCCGGTTATCGGTGCGGTATTGTTAAGTGTAATTGCAGAAAGTTTAAAGCTGAGAATTCCCTATGGTCATTTGCTGGTTTACGGCATTATCATGGTTGTAGGTATTTTGTGGTTTCCCGGTGGTATCATGGGTTTTATTAAAAAAATGTTTAAAATAAGTAATCAATAATTTCTGAAGCAGGGATTGATCAATGACAATTTTAAAGACAACGGGAGTGACAAAACAATTCGGTGGGCTAGTGGCACTGAGCGATGTAAATGTCGAAGTAAACGAAAATGAAATCGTGGGCATAATCGGTCCAAATGGATCGGGTAAGTCGACATTTACCAATGTTGTTGCCGGAGTATATTTACCGACATCAGGGAAGATCGAATTTTGCGGTCAGGATATAACACAAAAAACAACACATGAAAAATGCCATGCAGGAATCAGCCGGACATTTCAGCTTATGCGTCCCTTAATCGGGCTTAATATGATTCAAAATATAATGGTTGGTGCAATGTTTGGCAAAGGACATTCGTTAAAGGAAGCACGTAAAAGATCAGCGGAACTCTGTAAGTTTTTAGATTTAGAAAATGTAGAAAGGCCGATTTCCGCAATGACTGCGTTGGAAATAAAAAAGATGGAAATAGCGCGGGCGCTGGCGACGGAACCAAAATTACTTTTCCTTGATGAAGTTATGGCCGGTCTCAATAAAGATGAAACGATGGAAATGATTAATACTGTCCGGAAGATTCATTCTCGGGGGATGACAATCGTAATTATTGAACACGTTATGAGAGTTATTCGGGAATTGACTCAGCGTGTTGTTGTGTTGGAATGGGGCAAAGTATTGTGTGAGGGTACCTATGAAAAAGTATCATGTGATCAGCGAGTCATTACAGCATATCTTGGTGAGGAAGCAGAATGTTAGAAGTCAAAAATTTGAATGTATCTTACGGTAAGTTGCAAATCCTTTGGGATGTATCTATGCAAATTGGAAACGAATCGGTTGGTTTGTTCGGGCCAAATGGTGCCGGCAAAACAACATTGATTAATGCAATACTGGGTATCGTAAGGCCAATAAGCGGTGAAATCACACTGGACGGCGAATCGCTTTTAAAAATGGAAACAGATAAGATAATTAAGCATGGAATTGCCGTTGTACCGCAGGACAGGGAATTATTTCCTATGATGACCGTGCTGGAAAATCTGCGAACCGGTTGTGCATATATACCCAGAGCAAAAAAGAAGTACAAAGAAAGACTGGAATATGTCTTTGCAATGTTTCCGATATTAAAAGAAAGATTGGACCAGCCCGCAGGAAGTATGAGCGGCGGTCAGCAAAGGATGGTTTCTATTGCCCGAGCATTGATGGCCGATCCCAAGGTATTAATTCTTGATGAGCCGTCCGGCGGTTTGCAGCCGTCTATAGTAACGGAAGTGTTCCATGGCTTAAAGGAAATTAAAAAAAACGTATCCGTATTGGTAACGGAACAAAATGTGCGCCAGGCGCTTAAAGCAATTGATAGGGGATATATCCTGGAAGACGGTAAAATAGCGATGGCCGATACGGCGCAAAATCTTGCCGGAAACGATCATATAAGAAAATCATATTTGGGAATTTAGTAAACCGGTAAAATTGTCAAGAGTGAATCAGGAAATCACTTAACCCCTTTATCTGGAAAGAAGAATAAAGGGGTTTTTTATTCGTGAAACTCCAATTCCGAAAGCGAAGCGTAGCGGAATTGGCAAGTTGAACAATCCCGCATAAGCGGTGGTCGTGAAACTCCAATTCCGAAAGCGAAATTCGGCGCATGTCGGGCGAAGCGAATTGAAGTTTGTTAGTCGAATTATCCCGCATAAGTACCCCAAAGCTTGCTTTGGGGTACTTATGCGGGATTTGCTTAATATTGGGGGGATATATTTTCCAGCCTTGTTTTGCGCTGCAACTTTTACTTGACATCCCGAGCTAAATTTATTAGGAAATATAGAATTTTAATAAAAAATTCAATATTGTGGAAGTGCTTTTTTGAGCATGTTTTTAAAAATAATTTTAGGAGGGGCTGTGATGAGAATTAAAGTATTTATTGGGTTATTGTTAGCAGCATTTGTAACAGGCCTGTTTTTTGTGGCTGCGCCTGTCCAAGCGGCGGAGCCGATTAAAATAGGCGCTATTTTGCCTTTGGCTGATGCTACAGGTAAAGATGGTAGCAGATCCATGGAGCTTGCCGTAAAGGAAATCAACGCTAAAGGCGGTCTTCTGGGACGTAAGGTAGAGCTAATTGTAATGGATGATGAAATGAAGGCAGAAAAAGGAGCAGCAGCTCTGGATAAATTAGTGACGGTGGATAACGTTGACATACTTGTTGGTGGTATGGCCTCCGGAGTAACAATGGCCTTGATTCCCGGTATGAAAAAATACGAAAAAGTTACTGTTTGGTGTGGCGGCGCATCGGGCAGAATTGAAGAGGCCATGGAAGGCAAGGATTGGTTTTTTCACCTGCACAGCTGGGATTATCAGCAGGGCGCTATTTATGAAATAGGCTGGGCTGAAATGATGCAGAAATATCCGCAGATAAAGAGAAAGAAAGTTTTTATGGCCTACGAAGAAGGTCCGTTTGGTTCCGGTAGCTATAAGGCTGGCGTGCCGTTGGCAGCTGCAAATGGGTATGAGATTCAAGGCGAAGCATTTAAGAGCGCTGCTATGGGCGGCGGCGATTATCGCTCCGTATTGCGTCATGCTAAAGAATATAAGCCGGATATGTTTATTTGGGGTGGTTACGATAAAGACGCGTTACCCATGTTGGAACAAGCCAAGGAAATCGGTTTTGCTCCTCCTGTTTATATAGGTGCTCCTCCGGCCTGGCCCGTGGATTTTGCCAAATCACCGCTCAATGAAGGTGTTGTGTTTTACAGCATGTGGAATGAAGCCATTAAAAACGTCAGCAAAAAGAGCAAGGCTTATTCCGACGCTTTCAATAAAGAGTACAAAGATGCACCGACCACTTACTTCGGCCCGCTTGCTTATACCAATATCATGATTGTTGCCGAAGCTATTGAAAGAGCAGGTACTTTGAATAAAGACGCTTTAATCAAAGCTTTAGAAGCAACGAGTTATGATTCTCCGATGGGCGACAGATTCGTTTTCGGCAAGAGCAAAATTATCAACCACCAGGCATTTGCCTCACCCAAGTTTATGCAATGGCAAAAAAGTAAAGTAGTGGTTCTCTGGCCTGCGGCAGTTGCTACCGGCAAATTGATGTATCCGTTCCCGGCATGGGATAAACGGGGTACGAAGCATGCAGCCAAAGCTGCTCCGGCCAAAGATGCTAAAAAGAAGTAAGAATTAATAACAAGTTTAATAGATTCCTTGCGGGTGTCTAGCGCCTGCAAGGAATCTATCCATCATGTTGGGATTTAATTATCATGACAAAATCGATTTTGAACAAATTTAAAAATTTTTTTAATCGGCTTCATTCTTATTCTTGCTGCCTTTATTCTTATTGGCATTTATAAACAGGGCGATCCTCATTGAGGGTTTGCAATAGAAAATATCATGGTCGGAGTTCTGATTGGCAAAATGTATTCCTTAAAAGAGGCGCGCGAATGCCGAGGAGTGAAGCTCATTTAAGTATGCGTTGCAGCAATGGAGGATGAAGCTTACTCTGGAGCATGTTTGTTCAGGTAACCGCCGTATATGGATTTTACGAACACTCACAAGAAATCAAAATCATTTTAGGAGGTATCTAGATGCAACTGCCTCAGGCAAGTGCAGGTATACTTAGTCTTGCGACTTATATTACCCGCTACCATCATGATGCGGATTATATCGCCGCACATTCACACACACCCGCAGATGTAATCAGAAACAAAATTGGTTGGACACAAAAAAACGTACCCGGTCCCGGTGATCACACTGTAGAAATGGGTTTGAGAGCGTCGCGCAAAGCCCTGTATTATTCCGGTCTCCAACCAGAAGATATTGATTTGGTAATTTGGAGCGGTGAGGAATACAAAGAGTATCGCAGCTGGCCAGTCGGGCCTAAAATCCAAAAAGAGATGGGACTTAAAAAAGCATGGTCTTTTGACATGCAGCAGCGTTGCGGAACTACGGTTGCCGCTATAAAGCTGGCTCGCGACATGATTCGCGGCGACGGCAGCATTAAAAATATTCTGATTGCCACCGGTTACCGCAATTGCGACCTTGTTGATTATGATGATGCAGAAGCCAGGTTTATGCTTTATCTGGCAGCGGGCGGCGCAGCTTGTATCATCCAGAGAGATTGTCCAAAAAATCAGATTCTGGAGGGACACATTATCAGTGACGGCTCTTTCTCTAATGACGTTCTTATTACAGTCGGTGGCGCGGCCAAGCCCATAACCAAACAAGCCCTGTTAAATAATGAATATCGCGTTACCTGTGTTGATCCGGAAGGAATGAAGAAGCGTCTGGAAATGAAGTCCCTTTCCAACTGGCTTCTTTCCATCGACAAAGCCCTGGAAAAGAGCGGCTATACGCGTAAGGATATTGATTATGTCGCGATGATTCTTGTAAAGAAAAGCGCACATGATTACTTAATGAATCAGCTGGGAGTAAAACCTCACCAAACCAGGTACTTAGGAGAATTCGGTCACCATGGCCAGAATGATCAGATTCTTTCTCTGGAATTAGCTATCGAAGAAAATCTGGTTAAAGATGGTGATCTCGTTTTGATGATATCCGCAGGTATAGGCTATGCGTGGGATTCTCTGCTTATTCGCTGGGGTGAAAATCACGGGCATTAAACCCTCCGCTGCGCGGGATTGTTTACCACTGCTATGCGGGATAATTCGACCAGCAANNACCTGTGACCTTTAGGTTATGCGCTACGCTTTCAGAATTGGAGTTTCACAATAAAACAAAATAAAGGAGAAAAGTTATGTTATACGGAGATTGGATTGGCCGCTGGGGTAGCAGTTTTCCGGATAGAGAAGCGTTAGTTGATTTAGTAGGTAATCGCCGTTATACTTATGGACAATTAGCTGATGAAATTCATAAGATGGCTAATTTCCTGCGCAATGAGTGCGGCGTCGTTAAAGGAGACCGCGTAGCAATCCTGGCTTTAAACAGGGTGGAATATGTAAAATTATTCTTCGGCGCCAGCAGGCTGGGTGCAATCCTCGTTCCCTTGAATATTCGCCTCGCTCCGAACGAATTTATATATTATCTGCAAGATGCCGAGCCCAAAGCATTCTTTTTTGATAAAAATTATTTAGCCATTATTGACGGTTTGAAATCCAAAGTTAAAATTCCTCAGTACATATGCATTGATGATGATAATACTATGGGAAAAAGTCTGCCCGCTGCCTGGGGTGGTCTTTCCACGCAACGACCGCCGGAAGTTGATATTAAACCGGCTGATCCTCAGATGATAATTTATACGTCGGGAACAACAGGTTTGGCCAAGGGTGCGCTCTTGAGCCATGGGATGATTACCTGGAATTCGATCATTACTAATATCGGCTGGGATCTTGCCGCCAGTGATGTTGCCACTATCCATATGAATATGTTTTATACTGGTGGATGGAATATTTTCCATCTTCCGTTATTTCATTGCCGGGGGAAAAATATTCTACTGGCGGGGTTTGACGTTGAACAGATTCTGGATGTTATTCCCAAAGAGAAAGTTACCTTGTTCGTTGGCGTTCCCACGATGTTCCAAATGATGCTGGCTTCGCCCAAATTTGAAAAAGCAGATTTATCTTCGCTGAGATTAATCGGTAATGGCGGTGCTGCGCTGCCGCAGAAAGTAAGAGATGTATTTGCCGCTAAAGGAATCGCCATGATGGAAGGTTATGGTCTGACCGAAGTCGGACCAAACAATTTCCAGGGTAATGGCAAGCCAGGCACTGTGGGCAAACCAATGCTGCACGTGGATATGAGAGTCGTTGGCAACGACGGTAAAGATGTTCCGCAGGGCCAGGAAGGAGAGCTTCTTCTGAAGGGCGAGAATATGCTGGTCGGCTACTGGAAAAAACCGGAAGCCACAAAAGATGCTATGCCGGATGGTTGGTTCCATACCGGTGATCTGGTGAGGATAGATGAAGACGGCGATTATGCTATCGTCGGGCGTAAAAAAGATATGATTAAATCCGGCGGCGCTAATGTTTATCCCGCGGAAATTGAAGCGAACATCATTCAGCATCCGGCCGTGTCTATGGCGGCTGTCATCGGCGTGTCCGATGAAAAGTGGGATGAAGTCGGTAAGGCATGTGTCGTTTTAAAGCCGGGACAAAGCTTGACCCTGGAACAATTGCAGGAGTTTTTGAGCAGTCGTTTGGGTAAATTCAAGATTCCCCAATATATGGTTGTTGTCAAAGAATTGCCCTTGACCGTCGCTACCGGAAAAGTTCAAAAGTTTTTACTAAAAAAGGACCACGGTAAACCAGACAATAACTAGCAGACGGTTTGTTGTGAAACTCCAATTCTGAAAGCGCAGCGCATAGCCTGATAACCTGAAGGTCACGCGAGGCCACAAGTTGGAATTGGTAAGTTGTAATGAGACCCAAACTTCAGAAACGAAGTGAGCTGAAGTTTGCTGGTCGAATTATCCCGCGCAGCGGAGGGTATAATACCCCGCAACGAGCTCGCGGAATAAGTTTCCAAAGCTTGCTTTGGGGTTCATACCCGTGATTAACCGTAGTAAGATAAAATAACGGATTCGAGGATACTTTAATGGGAAAGAAAGAAACTAAAGTTGGAATTGTAAGTTATGGATTGTATCTGCCCAAGGATTTTGAGACGGCGGATGAGATAGCGGCGAGAAGCGGTTTATCCAAAGATGTGATTGTCAAGGAAATTGGCCTCAAGAAAAAATACAAGCCTGCTCAAGATGATCTGCCGGTAATCATGGCGCGTAAGGCAGCGGAGAATGCTTTAGAAAAAGCTAAAGGTATAGTTACGCCGGATGATATTGACATCGTTTTGTGGACTGGCGAGGAATACAAGGATTATATTGCCCAGACTGCAAGTATCCGCATTCAGGAAGAAGTAAAAGCCTATAATGCCTGGGCCTTCGATATTATCGGGCAGGGAACACCAAGCCTTGTTGGTATCAGGCTGGCACGTGATCTGATGGTCGGTGACGCCACAGTCAACACAGTACTCTTGGCTGGCGGTACCCGCGACTATGATCTCGTCAACTATAAGGACTCCGACACAAAGTGGATGCTGCCAACTTCGGCCAGCGGTGCGGCAATGATTTTACGCCGGGATTATGTGAATAATTCAATTTTGGGTATGGCGCAAATAGTTGATCCGGAAATGGCTGATGAAGTCTATGTTCCCGTAGGAGGCACCGTCAACCCCTTTAACGTGGATAATATAGAAACCAAGGGAATATTTTACAATGTATTCCATCCGTCTTTGATGGACGAATATCTTGCGGAACGTATGCCCGAACGTATGGTAGAAGTTATCAGCAAGGCATTGGATGATGCCGGAATGTCTGGAAAGAAGCTAGATTACTTAGCAATGCGTTATCTACTTCCTGAACAGAGGAAAAATGTTTTGGAGGCGTTAGAAATTGGTGAATCTAAATCAGATGCTCTGTCGGATTCCGGCTATCACGGACCTAATGATGTTATAATTTCTCTCGATCGTGCTGCCGAGAGAGGAATTATTAAGAAGGGTTCAATTATTGTTCTGGCTAGTGCCGGAATCGGATTTACGTATTCGGCGGCGGTATTGCAATACGGTTGATAATTTCCGCGTGGGGCTGTTGAAAAACGCCCATCTGCCGCGTTCCGCTGCAAACCGAAACGCTCAACGTATTTCCATCATATACGCTTCGCGATTCAGTTTTTGCGCGCCTTGCATCTGAGCATTTTTGAACAGCCCCAAATAGTTGAAAAACATGATTTTACCGCCTCCTTGTTATTCTTTTCGAAACGGAATTGCAGGGAGGCAGTTTTTTTAAAAAATTGCTGTTGATTATAATTCGCTTCGTCTGGTTCACGTATCCTTTGATTCATAAAATAGAAATGAAATAAATCATTGTAGACCTCGCTTTCACCTACAACTATTCAGTTTTATACAATTGTCAGAATTAAGGATTACTTATTGAAAGAGATGATGCGAAGACGAGACACTGGTGAAGATCACGCCCTCACTTTGACTGATGAGAAGCGTAGCTTTTAGGTTTTGGATTTTTCTTATCCGATCGAAGAAACTATTTTGTGTACACCTTATAACCATTATATGACGCGGCCAGTGATTCGTTGAAAGCTATCAATCCTAGAACAAAATTCTCTGATAGTTCACTATATTTGTCTATGATTAAGAACTTACTCGATCGAGATTTTTTTCGACATATTTTTATTGTTTCGTCAAAGGATAAATGTGGTTTAATCTTTATAACATGAACGTCCTGTAAACCATAAAAAGGGCAAACTATTTCTGGACCACGTTTTAGACGATATTCCGGCATATGACCATCGTCGAACCCATATATGTCTGCCCATTCGTCTTTATCATTAATGTGTGAGATAGATGATGTACCTAAGGTGTGAAAGAGTTCAAATGACTTTTCTTTTATAGTTGGATCTGGCAAAACGAAAATCGATATGGAAGGTACATTTACTGGCTGAGAAGATTGCAAATATTCTTCTAAATAGTTTATAAATAACTTCAGTTTATTAGTACGTGCATCAAACAAATCAATATTATAATCAGAAGCTATACCAAGTTCGGTAATTCTATCCGCAATAAACTTATCGGTAGCCAGGACATCGATATAGGGCAAATATGTTGATATGATATCAATATCAGTGGGATCACTTCCCTTGATTGCCCTATTTTTAAAATGTGTTAACAGGAAGGCCATTAATTTTGCCTCAATGTTGATGAAGGGAATTTTATCGAACATATCCGACATAATGAACTCCATCATTCTTTCTTCATCACCATTGAAAAGATGCATCAGATAGTCGTAATTACTTTCTAAACAACAACGCCGCTGATCATTCATCTCAGTTTTAAATTGTTCATTATATGAAATATTTGAACCAATTATTATTTGGTGCAAACTCTCAAGAGCTTTAGCTGTTTGTAAACGCTTATTCCTAAAATCAAAATACTCAAGATTAGAATTAACAACAATGTTTAACATTCGTGTCCGTTTATCGGGGTTTTCATTAAAAGCAATATCTATAGCGAAAGGATCGATATCTGTATTCCCCTTGAATCTGGAAGCAAAAGCCATTATCTGCTCCCGCCGTACACCTTCGGGAAAATTCAGCCTAACTTGACCTAAATAGTTTTGATAAGAAACTATTCTTTTTTTCAATTCACCGGACAAGCTCGTCTCAACTTCATGAAACCAAGAAGCAGAAACAACTAATTTTTCATCTAAAAAGCCTTCATGAAGTAATTCGTATATATGCTTAAACTCAGGCTTTACACGCTTGTTTGAATCAGCTTTAGCCATATCACTAATAAAATTCTGATCCAAATAAACTATGATCTTTTTTGTTCTTTTCGGCATAGGTCAAGTTAAATAACTGTCATTTCATTTATTCATGGGTAAATAATTAAGGCTCTAGACTAGATGAGCGTA
>PLMQ01000044.1 GCA_003142535.1 Syntrophaceae bacterium | reverse complement strand
AGCTCGTTGGAAATTGCTGGGGGCATGAGCTACGATAAATGAGCCGACCTAAAAACTGGATTGCTCCCTAAGGCTGGATCGCACCGCGCATAGGTTTGGCGTGGGGCATCTTATAAATTACTTGCCTTACGGATATTATATTATCAAAGCCCAAGAAAGGCTTTTTGGATCATGTCTGACTTGAGCAGTTCCGATCCTTGCCCTTCCATCACCACTCTGCCGGTCTGGATAACATAAGCCCGATCGCAAATTTCCAAGGCCTCCTGGACATCCTGTTCGACAAGCAGTACGGTCACTCCATCTCGACGGATATCATTAATCACACTGAAAATCTTATCCACCAGTTTGGGGGCAATGCCCCAGGACGGTTCGTCCAGCATCAGGAACCTGGGCTTGCTCATCAATCCCCGGCCAATCGCCAGCATTTGCTGCTCGCCTCCCGAAAGCGTGCTCGCCTTCTGGCTGATCCTGTCTTGCAGAATCGGAAATATGCCGTAGATATAGTCTAATCTTTTAGCTATTTCTTCTTTATCCTTAGTCAGATATGCCCCCAGAAGAAGATTTTTAAAAACGCTCAAGTTAGGAAATAAGCGTCTGCCTTCAGGAATAAGCGAAATCCCCATAGCAACTTTTTTATGGGCATCAGATTTCGTGATGTCTTCCTTCTCGAAAATAACCCGTCCCGCGATAGGTATGAGGATTCCGCTCAAGCCTTTCATTATTGTTGACTTGCCACTGCCGTTCCCGCCGATCAGAGCAACAATCTCCCCTTTTTGCACCCGAAACGAGACATCCTGGATTACAGGGATGTTACTGTATTGAAGTTGTAAATTCTCGACGCTTAGCATGATATTTATCACCAAAATAGGCCTGAATAACCTTGTCATTATTGATTACGTCGCGCGGGCTGCCCTCGGCAATTTTTTCGCCGTCATCCAGAACGATGACTCTATCCGCAATGGACATAATTCCTTCCATAACATGTTCTACAAGAATCAGGGTGATACCCCGTTCCTTTAACTTTAAGACCAGTTCTACACTTTCTTTAACTTCCTGAACATTCAACCCGGCCATCGTTTCATCGAGCAGTAGAAGTTCCGGGTCAGTGGCAACCGCACGCGCAACTTCCAGTCGCTTTTGCTCCGCAATGGTCAGAGAGGAAGCCTTCAACTGCAATTTATGAGCAAAACCGAAGATGGCTGCTATATCCATAGCCTTGCGTTTGGCGTCCCGGGGATGCTTGTTTCTTAAAAAAGCGCCGATCATGATATTTTCCAGAACGGTCATATCTTTAAATACCCGCACAATCTGGAAGGTTCGGCCAATGCCCAATTGGCAGTTGCGCTGTGGCGTACTTTGACTTATGTCGGAACCTTTAAAAAATATTTTCCCTTCATCAACATTGTAAAAACAGGCGATGCAATTAAAGAGTGTTGTTTTACCGGCGCCGTTAGGCCCAATGAGTCCGATTATTTCACCTTTATTAACAACAAAGGAAATATTGTTATTGGCTTGCAGACCGCCAAAACGTTTGGTGATATTTTGTACAATCAAAAGTTCGTTCATCGCGTTCCTCGCGCTTCTCGAGAAAATACCCCCCATAAACCTTGAGGCCGCATAATGGCAATTACCATAATGATCAGGGCATAAATTATAAAATCCATCCCCTGCCCCTGGCTGCCCAGATAAACTCGCGTCAACTCCGTAAGAGGAACGAAGATTATGGCGCCCAACACTGGTCCAAAGAGTTTGCCCAAACCACCGATGAGGACAATAATACAAATCTGAATGGACATCATGAGATCCATCGTACTGGACGGATGAATATAGAGTATGTACTGGGCATAAAAAGTTCCGCAGATAGAAGTAATCACGGCGGAAAGGATAAAAGCGTAAAGCTTATATTTACGGATGTTGATTCCCAGGCTGCAAGCGCCGTCAGGATCGTTTTTAATGGCGCGAAAATAGTATCCCCATCTGCTTTTCTCCATAAAGTAGCAGACTGCCAGAGCAAAGAGAAAGATGCATACAATAATATAGTAGTAGGGTAACTTCGAAGTATGAAATTCAAAATTCTTCAGTGATTGCTCCAAAATAGGCAGATAAATTCCCACAGCCGCTCCGGCGAAGTTCCAATTCAAAAAAGCCACCATCACAATTTCACCTACGGCAATTGTGGCAATGGCAAAATAATGCCCCTGCAAGCGAAAACAGGGATAGCCGACAATGACCGCCAGAAGAGCAGAAAGTAAAACGCCGACCAGCATTCCCACCCACGGTGATATTCCGAAATGAACAAGAAGGATTGCCGATGAATAGGCGCCAACTCCAAAGAAAGCTGCGTTACCAAAAGATACCTGTCCGGCATAACCGCCAATTATATTCCAACCGATTCCCATCGTGGCATATAAGAACACCATGATCAGGACATGTCTGGGAAACGGCGTTTTAAATACCAGGGGAAAAAAAATTAAACAGCAAAAGAAAAGTAAAAAGGCGATAACAGGTAATTTATTTTTCATGCGCATCCCATCACGGTTATTTATGCCCCAGCAATCCCTGTGGCCTTACAAATACAACAGCCAGATAAATGGCCAAAACAAACATGAATTTCAAAGAAGGAGCAATAAGAAATCCGCTTAACACTTCCACAAGCCCAACGATGATGCCGGCAATGAAAGCACCGGGAATACTGCCAAAACCGCCCAAAGCGACGACCACAAAAGCAATCAGGCCGAAATTAGCGCCTACCTCGGGAAAGACATAGTAGAAACTGGAAAGAAGAACACCGGCAATTCCCACCGAGGCAATGCCGATCCCCCAGGCCAGAGCATACATACGATCGCTGTCTATTCCCATCAACCTTGCTGCTTCCTTGTCTTCCGCTACGGCCTCCAGGGCCATTCCCAATCTTGTTTTCTTGAGAAACCATAAAATCACACCATTACAAATCACGGCTCCGGCAGCGGCAATGATTTGCGGCTTGCCGAAATAAATACCGAACGCTTCGATATTGCCGCTGGAAAGCGTTTGCGGAATCATTCGATAATCAACTTTCCATAAAAACTGAGCCAGGCCGCGCAGAAAAATCAAAAGACCGAAGGTCACAAAAATCTGGGAAAGCATGGGAGCATTAATGATCGGCCTGATGATCAGATAATACGTTATAACTCCCAGACCAAAAAGAAGAATTGTTACGATAGGCAACGAAAATAACGGATCAAAACCGAATAAAAAGAATAACCAAAAAGAGAAATACATCGCCACCATGAGGTAATCGCCGTGGGCAAAGTTCACAATGTCCATAACCCCAAAGATCATTGTCAGCCCAACGGCGATTAGCGCATAGAGAAAGCCAATTAAAAGACCACTGACTATAGTCTGAGCTAAAATTCCCTCCATCCTGCAGCCTTACCTCTTATCCCATTTCGGAAACGGCCAGACAACTTCTTTAGTGGCGAGATTAAAAGGCCAGACAGTATAATATTCGCCATTTTGAACCTGGACGATAATGCCTTTGCCTAAAACATTCTGATGAGTCTTGGCATCAAATTTGACGCCATCCCAGGGCACAATCAACTGACTGCCTTTAATATCTGTCTCCAGCAGGGCTTTGTGGATCTTTTCCGGTTCGGTTGACCTGGCTCTGTTTATGGCATCAGCCAGAACGATCATCGCAGTAAAAGAACGCGAAGAGCTGCCGTCCATCGTTTTTCCCGTTCTCTTCTGGAACATATCGGCGATTGTCTTGATCATCGGTTTTACGTTGGCTAGATCTTTAGCCCAAACCTCGCGGCTGATAATGAAGTTGGCATCATTGCCCAGCGTTTTAACGAACTCAGGATCGTTGAAGCCGGCATTATTGGCCAAAATGGCATCGGGGGCATAATTTAATTCCCGATAAGTTTTCATCGAGAGAATGGCATCGGCAATATAGGAGGTCTGCAGCACTATTGAAGAATTGTAACTCTTGAGCTTTTGAATTTCCGAAGTAAGCTGCGTGCTTTTTGCAGGATAAAGAACAGTGCCATTGACGGTGTAACCATATTTGTCCGCATACTTCTGTTGAAATTTTACCGAGTCGGCGCCAAAAAGAGTGTTTTCGCTAAACAAGGCAATGGAATTAATTTTGATATTTTTTTTCTTTTTTAAATCATTTAAAAAGTTATAGAAATTTTCGCTTAAGAGGTCGTCATTGGGTGTTGCTCTGAAAAACCATTTGAAGCCTCTTTCGGTCAGGGTGGGAGAGGTAGAGCTGTCATTCAGGAAGGGAATGCCATATCGTTCTGCTGCCTGACTGGCTGTTGCTGTGATGGCGCTATTGTAACAGCCGATTATGGCGACTACCTTTTCCTGGGTGATGAGCCTTTCTGCTTCCGCCATGCCAATTTCCGGTTTGCCTTGATGGTCGGCGACAATGATCTTGATTTTCGCCCCTTTAAGATTGGGAAGCCCTTCAGTTGCGGCAAGAGGCATATTGAGTTTATACTTATTGTTAATAATATCGGTGGCAAGTTTAACGCCCTCCAACAGAACCTGTCCTGTACTTGCCGCTGAACCGGTTAAGGGAAAGATGACGCCAATCCTGACCTCGTTTTCAGCATGGGCAACTGAAACAATGGAAAAAACAAATAAAACTACACAAAATAATTTGCAAAATCTTTTCATATCGGCCTCCTATTTTTTATTTATGAAACTCCAATTCC
Organism: Syntrophaceae bacterium; assembly: GCA_003142535.1. GTDB lineage: Bacteria > Desulfobacterota > Syntrophia > Syntrophales > Smithellaceae > Fen-1166. The sequence continues at coordinate 4,398 of PLMQ01000044.1, read as the reverse complement.
GAAAGCAAAGCGCATCGGAATTGGTAAAATGTAATGAGATCCAAGTTTCGGAAACAAAGTGCACCGAAGCTTGCTGGTCGAATTATCCTGCACAGCTGAGGGTATGACACCTCGCATTGAGCTCGCGAATATGTTTCCAAAGCTTGCTTTGGGGTTCATACCCGTGGTTGTAGCGAATAAATCTGTCTCAGCTTTTTCCTCCACAAATCTTCCGCTTCTTCCATACTTATCATTTTAAAAAGGACGTAATCATCCTGTTGCAGATGAGCAAGAAGATCATGATCTACTTTGGCCACGATTGCCAATCTGGCGTAACCACCTATTGTCCTTTCATACAATTGAATGATGGGGATACCATCTCCAGGTATCTGTATTGTGCCCGGTAATATACCTTCGGAGATTATGCTTTTACTTGCTTCTTTTCTGAAAGTCAAGGGCTCACCTTCCAAACGAATGCCTGTTCTGTTCGATTTTACTGAAACCGTGAAAACGGTCCTCTTTTCGGAGGATGTAATGCGCGCTAAAGATTCCTCGGTAAAAAATCCTGTTTCAGGACACTCCAGCACTCTCAGACAATGAGGCGGACTCATCCTTGGAATATCTCTATCCGGAATCAGATTCATTTCCTTTTTTCTTATCTGTGAAAATTGCATCCTGTCTCGCGCCTTGAGCGGCCTTCCCTTGTAGCCGCCGAAACGACATTCCAGATTGGTCGCATAACTGTTGATGATTTTTTCCAGCGTAGGCATCCCGGAAAATCCTATATAATAGCGGAATCCTTCCAACATTTCCTCCACTCGTAAAACATTTCCCGGTTCGGCGGCAAAGGATGTCCATGGTTGGAGCTGTCTATCATCAAGATATGCTTTAACTTTTGCGCCGGTTATGGCGCATTCAATGGCTACATTAAACTTCAGGGAAAAGCCTTTACCGATTGCTTCTATTGCCGGCAAACTTTGATCATTCCCCAGAATATAATTGAGGGCGGACAAGGCATATTGATCAAGTGCGGACGAATAGGGAATACCGATAGCGCAATAACCGTATCTTCCTCGATCAACTATCAGCGCTAACATTCCGGTATTGATGATTTCGATCATATCTGCCCAAATTTAACTCTGTCGCCAATTTGCAGACGGCTAAAGGGTTCGTTGCGGTAATTAAATAGTTGTTCTTTTGTTCGCCCGATAATTCTCCATCCCGCCGGTGACTCAAAGGGATATATGCCCGTTTGCATTTGCGCCAGACCTACGGAACCTTCGGGAATTCTCACACGCGGAGTTTCCAGCCGCGGAACACAAAGCCGCGGATCCAGCGGGCCCAGGTAGACAAACCCCGGCAGAAAACCCACGGCAAAGACGGTATAAATAGTTGCCGTATGGATGGCGATTATTTCCTCTACCGATAATCCTGCATAGGAAGAAACAAAACCCATATCCGAACCATTTACGCCGCCGTATTCCACCGGAACATCCAATATTTTAGAATCAGGAAGATCAACACAGTTCATTTCCTGCTCTTTTTCCTGAAGATCGCTAACTAATTGGGCAAAAGATATCAGCCGGTTGTCAAAAATGATGATACAAGAGCAAAAGGATGGAATGACGTCAATAATTTCTTTTTTGGCGAGGCTCTTTATATAAAAATAAAATTTCCTGACTTGCGCATTAATATCAACATTGATCGAGTCGCCAAACAATATCCGAATTGCGCTTTCGCCATAACGGGAAATTTCCATAGGTCATACAAACTCGCCAAGTTGTTTAAGAGCTATACCTTCTTTTTCACAATACGACTTTATTTTGGATGCAGCCTCAACACTGGCCAGATCATCACCGTGCAGGCAAAGCGTGTCTATAGCCATGTCTATCCAGCGTCCATTGATGCTCTCGATGCCTTTTTCTTTAATCATTCTGAGCGCCCTTTGGGCAATGACTTCCGGATTTTTCAATAGTGCATCTTTATCGCTGCGCAGAAGAAGTTCACCCGCATCGCTGTAATTCCGATCCGGAAATGCTTCCAGCGCTATCCGATATCCTTTTTCCGCACCCAGCTTTTTTATCGTCATACCTTTTTCCGTCGCGAGCGTCAGAAAAACGGGATTGCCAAAAGCTTTTTTTACGGCGGCTATTATCCGGAAAAATATGGCGTCTTCCTGCACCAGATAATTATATAGCGCCCCGTGCATTTTCACATGCTGCAAGGGCAGATTATAATAAGCAAGAAATCCGTTAAGAGCGCCGATTTGATAGATAATATAATTAGTCAGTTCCTCGCGATTCACAGCCATCGGCCTTCTGCCGAAACCGAGAAGATCAGGATAACCCGGGTGAGCGCCGGCCTGGACACCGTGCTCTTTACATAGTTTTACCGTGTGTTCCATAACAGATGGATCGGAGGCGTGAAAACCGCAGGCAATGTTAGCGGAGGTGATATGTTTGATAACTTCTTCGTCGCGGCCAACTTTGTAAGCGCCGAAGGATTCACCCATATCACAATTAAGATCAATGCGAATTTTCATAAAATAGTTTTAGGAAAAGAAAGTTAATTTGTAAATCCACTAGTGAAGCCCCCTTCTGTTTGCTGCATTTTTCTACCAAATAGAAATTTGTAATGCAAGATTTTAAAGTCAGCAAGACAATACAATTCCGTTCTGGCAGCGAGCCTTTCCTTGAATATCTAATCCTGAACACGTCCGAGGAATTTACATTCACTCACGGGAATGCGCATGTCCATATCGGTCCCGCTTTCGCGATGGTCAAGATACTCGCCTGCACCGCCAGCCACCCTCCCCAGCGCAAAGGCAAGAAATGGCAGATCGATCGCGCGTTCGACCGTGATCTTCTTATCCACCAGGAGCGGCCACGCAATGCCCATCAGAATACAGGTAAGCGTGGCGTCTACGTTTACGGCGTGGACCTTTTTGGTCACGCCGCCGCTGGTCAAGCCGCGAGCCAACCGGTGATAGAAATCGTGGAACACGTTGTAGATTTTATGCTCATCCATATATGCGGCAATTACTCTTTCACGCGGATCGAAGTTGACCGCTTCCTTGTTGAACACGGGATGTCCGAGGCAGGGGACTTTTTCGTAATGAAGACCGGCTTCCTTGTCCACCACTTTCCTTTCCCTGAATTTCTTGACATAGTCACGAACAATCGCATCCAGATCAGGCGCTTTCCCCTTGTTGTAGGGCTCGGTCAACCCGGTTTTCCCAAAAGCATCAATCAGCAACCTGGCTGCTTCCTGGCCGTTTCCACCGTGAACCGTTCCAATGGCGGCCATGGTTGCGATCATAGCCGTGTTCGGCGCATTTCCAGCCGAAGCGGAAAGTTTTGCTGCCTGGCTGGAAATCGTTCCCGGTCCGTTCGTCAACGATGCGATCAGCCCCATTTCAAATAAGCGTATTTCAAACTCGTGCTTGAGCGGATAGCCGAGCCAGTAAAGAAGGACTGATTCGACAAACGAGCCTTTGTTCATAAGGTGCATGACTGAATAGCCGTATATGCGCGGCTCAACACCGTCATTGGAGGATGCATGCGATGCGTTACGCATGGATTGCCGTGTCTGTATCCGGCCGAAGCCGGACTTGACATATCGCTCAACCAGAGAACCGTAAGGTTCCGGGATGGTACCGGGATGCAGAATCATGGTGCGGGGGAGTTTATGTTCAAAGGCGCCAAAATTCTTGAACCATGAGTTGAGCCCGATCGGCTGTGTCGGGAAGAAGTCCGTTTTGATCCCGCACGCATCCGTCACGGCCATGGCCGCATTTACAAGGTCATGAAGCGCGTTGACGCGGACGCCCCGCTTTTTTTCCTTGAGTATGGGCATGAATTCTTTCAGATGATCCGGGTCAAAAACCGGTACCCCAAAATAATCGTCGAACATTTTCATTTTTGCCGAAGCCGTGGTGTTGGGTCCTTCGACAACCGCACCGGCGTGCCCCAGAGAGATATTGCGTCCTTCGGCGAACTGTCCTGAAATATAGACAATGACCGGTTTCGGGCATTGGAGAGACTTAAGATAGGCGATCGCCTCCTCTTCATATGATCCGCCCGGTTCAATATAGAGGATAATAAGCTGTGTGCGGGTATCCATCATGGCAAGGGGAAGAAGCTCTTTGATCGGTGTCAGGATGAGAGGATCCTTGCCGGTGGAGATTCCATAAGAAATACCCAATCCGGCAGGCTTGAGGTATGTCGCAATGGTATTGACCATATTGCCGGAGTTGGATATGATGCAAACGCTTCCCTTGACGAATGCCTCATCCGGAGAATCTCCGCCAACGGCGCCGACGCGCGTGCGGTCGTGAACATTGATCACACCAAGCGTATTGCAGCCGACAATATCGATATCAGCGCTATCGGCAAGGGATTTGAGTTTCGCCGTTACTTC
>PLMQ01000055.1 GCA_003142535.1 Syntrophaceae bacterium | reverse complement strand
CACGTCGCCGAAGCGGCTATTACCCTCTTTTGCTGAAAAAATCTACTCAAAATTTCGCCGCATTCTTCCTTTAATATTCCTTCCGTAACGATAACCTGATGATTAAGCCGTTCATCGCTAAAAATTTCGTACAGTGATGCCACCGCGCCGCTTTTCGGATCGCGCGTTCCGAAAATAACCCGCGCCAAGCGCGCCTGCAAAATAGCACCCGCGCACATGACGCATGGTTCCAGTGTAACATAAAGCTCGGCACCAACAAGGCGGTAATTGCCGATTGTTTCGGCAGCTTGTCTCAGCGCCAACATCTCCGCATGTGCGGAAGGATCATTCATTGTAATCGGTGAATTATGCGCCCGCGCCAAAACGTGCCCTTCTCGCACCAACACAGCCCCCACAGGCACTTCATCTTTATCGAATGCTTTTTGCGCCTCTTCCAGCGCAATTCTCATATAGTCATTATCATGCTGCATATTTCATCCGGAAACCGTTTAATGCGCTCCCCTATCAATCAGAAGTTTGCTTCACCTGCGGTTCGCCATGACCACCTGCTTATTTGTATTTGGTTATCATATTGTTGATTTTATGGCAATTGCCGTATATGATAATTAACTAGAAGGATAATTATGGATTCGAAAAAAATATTATTATGGCCGGTGCTCATATCTATCATCGGGCATGTAGTCATGATTTCAGTAAGCGGTATGATTGACCTGCGTGATAATGTCAGAACGGCGGAAATATTCACGGTGGATATCCAAGAGCCTGAACCGCAACAGCCGCCGAAAAAAGAAGAGGAAAAGAAGGAAGTCAAAAAGTCAGAACAGGCAAAAAATGAAAAAGCTATCAACACCGGTGGCTGGCGAGAAGATACGGTTGATCTGACCAGTGGTGATGTTAAATATGGCGCTTATTTGGGAAAGATTAAAAAAAGAATTTTGCAGATCTGGCAATACCCGAAGAAAGCATACGACAGAAACGAAGAGGGAGTAGTAGTAGTAAAGATGTCTATTGATGCCGATGGCAGCGTAGCCCAGGCAGCCCTGATCGCTTCATCGGGATCAATGTTGCTGGACGAGGGAGCGCTTGGCGTTGTGCGCGCTGCTGCGCCGTTCGCGCCCTTACCCGAAAGCTACAGCCTTTCCCGTCTCAATATAACAGCTTCTTTTCGCTATAAACTCGTAGAATGATTTTTTACTTTAACAACCAAGCAAATAATTAAACATAAATCATGATTAAAAAATCATTCCTGACATTAGCAGTGCTTCTATCAATTACATCGTCTTATTGCTACCCGGCGGAGACCCGATCAGTTACCGATGATCTCGGCCGCAATGTTTTTATTAAGGAAGCTCCGCAACGGATTGTCTCTCTCGCCCCCGGTATTACCGAAACGCTTTACGCCATGAATCTTGCCGATAAAATCGTTGGCGTAACAAGTTTTTGTAATTGGCCGGCCGCAGCAAAACAAAAACAGCGCATCGGCGGATTCATCAACCCATCCATCGAAAAAATTATTTCCCTGCAGCCGGATTTAATTATTGCCACGGCCGACGGCAACAGAAAAGAAACAATAGAACAGTTGGAAAGACTGGGCCTTGCCGTTTATGTAACAAACCCTTCGAGTACCAAAGGCATTCTCAACGGCATTTTGCGAATAGGCGAAATAACATCAGAGGAAAAGGCCGCCAAATCACTGGTTACGCGGCTCCAAAAGCGACTGAACAATATCAATAAGCAAACACAGGGGAAAATCAAACCCCGCGTTTTTTTTCAAATCGGCCTTGATCCTGTAATAACTACAGGCAAGGGCACGTTAATCAATGAAGCAATAGAACTGGCCGGGGGAGTTAATATAGCCGGAAATGATACGGCACGCTATCCCCGTTACAGCGCGGAGAGTTTAATGGCGGGAGCGCCTGATATAATTTTATTTGCTCCGATGGCCAACGATAAGGAATTTGCGGTAGTAAAAAAATTCTGGCAGAAGTTTGGCGAGATTCCGGCAGTGAAAAGCAACCGGATATATCCTATCGAAACAGATTTGATCAGCCGGGCATCGCCGCGAATAATCGACGCCATTGAAAAGATGGCCGTTATTTTTCATCCGGAATTAACAATTGCCAAATAAAGAGCGTTGTTGATGATCTTTATCACGGGCATGAATCCCGCAGCAAGCTGCGGTGTATCATACCCTCCGCTATGCGGGATAATTCGACCAGCAAACTTCAGGCACTTTGTTTCTGAAGTTTGGGTCTCATTACAACTTACCAATTCCGACTTGTGACCTCGCGTGACCTTTAGGTTATTAGGTTATACGCTTCGCTTTCGGAATTGGAGTTTCACAACCACCGCTTATGCGGGATTGTTCAACTGACCATTTTCCCCACACTTCGTTATGGAAATTGGAGTTTCACAATAAACGGGATTTGATGTCGTTAAAATTACCGTCGATGTCCTTTAATAACTCCAGAATTTCCCCCTGTTTCGCGGGAGATAATTGCTGAATGTTCTGCTTCACATTGTTGATATAATCAATTTTCGCCTTTAAATCATTAAAGGCCGAATCCATGTTGAGCGGCGGCTGTATTTTCATGGGCTGTTTTACGACTGCAAATTGAGCACCTGATTGCAACTCGATTTCTTCCAGATATTCGGGAATGTCCACGGCAAAACCATATCGCTCTTTAATCAGCGAGGCCAGTTTTTCCTGCGCGGCTAATTCACCATGCACCAAAAATATCTGCATCTTTTTGCTTTGGAAATTTCCGAGCCACGCGAGAAGCTGCTCCTGGTCAGCATGAGCGGAAAAACCGTTAATCGTAAATATTTTGGCCTTTATGCTAATGTCTTCCCCAAAAAGACGAATTGTCTTCGCGCCATCCACTATCCTGCGGCCGGGGGTTCCCTCCGCCTGGTAACCGACAAAAACAATACTAGCGCCCGGACGCCATAAATTATGCTTCAGATGATGCTTAATCCTGCCAGCATTAGCCATACCGCTTGCGGAAATCACTATCGCCGAACCTTGCAGTTCATTAATTTCCATGGATTGTGCTGTTGTCGAAGAAAACTTTAGCTGTGGTAGACCCAAAGGATCTTCGCCCGTTTTCAAAAGATCTTTTGTTTCTTCATCAAAGTAAGACCGGTAGCGGCGGAATATTTCCGTCGCCCGAATCGCCAGGGGGCTATCGAGATATACCGGCAAATCTTTAGGCAACTTTCCGGCCATGGACAAAAGATGCAGTGAATAAAGAATTTCCTGTGTCCGCTCTACTGCAAATGCCGGAATAATAATTTTCTCGCCGTTTTTGTAACTATAACTGATCGCTGCGGCCAGTTCATTTAAACTGTCCTCTTCTCCTTTGTGATTGCGGTCACCGTAAGTTGATTCCATAAAAAGAAAATCCGCCTCGCTTACTGTGCTGGGATCTTCCATTAATAATTGATGGCGGCGGCCGATATCGCCGGAGAAAACTAATTTTGTGTTTGTGCCATTTTCTTCGATAAATAATTCCAGAAAAGCCGCTCCCAAAATATGGCCGGCATCTTTAAAGTTGGCTTTAATGCCTGAGGCGGGGCTAAAGGCCTGATCGTAGGTTTTAGTCTGGATTAACGGGCTTACGGCCTCTGCGTCTTTCGTGTAATAAAGAGGTTCGGCAGAAGATGTCTGGCCGTTGCGCAGCATCTTTTTATTTTTCCAGTTTGCTTCCACTTCCTGAATGTGAGCGCTGTCGAGCAGCAGTATTTTTATTAGCTCACCGGTGGGTTCCGTTGCATAAATGGGCCCGCGAAAACCTTTCTGCACCAGACGGGGCAGCAGACCGGAATGATCGATGTGGGCATGGGTAATCAGAAAAAAATCTATTTGCGCGGGTTTATAAATATCTACATCCCAGTTGCGCTTTTCAATTTCCGCGCCGCCCTGATGCATGCCGCAATCAACGGCGAATCTGGTTTTTGCAGTTTCAATTATAAAACAAGAGCCGGTTACAGCTCTTGCCGCTCCCATGAATTTAACTTTCATTTGTTCCCCGCTTTGCCTTTACCCCAATTTAAGGAGCGCATATTTTCAGCGTTACTTAAACTTTTTAAAATCGCCGAACAATCACGGGTATGAACCCCAAAGCAAGCTGCGGGGTATTATACCCTCCGCTTCGCGGGATTGTTCAACTTGCCAATTCCACTGCACTTCGCTTGTGGAATTGCTGTTTCACGAATAAAAAAGGCTGACAAAATTAGGTTTGATTGCCATAATCGTAACAACAAATTAAGCCAATTATATTTTCTTAATCAGCCTGCTTTGCCAGCTTTCTTCAATTTCTTTGCTTCTTTTTTTTCTTTTAATGACTTTACCGGTTTCTTCTTCGCATCCTTTTTGACATCTTTAGATTTACCCATGATTTCGTCTCCTTTAAAAAATTAATTTGATCATTACCTGCAATTCGGCAGTTTTGCTATTTTCTTTTTCCCGGTGAAGATTCTTCAATCAATCACAGGTATAATACCCTCCGCTTTCATCCCACCAGCGGCGGGATTCAACTTACCAATTCCACTACGCTTTGCTTGCGGAATTGGAGTTTCACAAATAAATATTTTTCAGCCCGGACAATTTGTTGTAATGAATATAATAAAATGGGCGAATTTAATCAAACAGTTTCTAATCATTCCCGGATAAAATATTCATTGATCTTCGGGAGACAATGAATCACCAGCCCTTTTTCCACATATCCTCATCGTCATAAACTATTTCATCGGCGGAATATTCGGCAGCATCCAAGTCACAATCTCTTGTCAGACGCTTGGCCTTTTCCTGGGAATATTCACGATACCATTCATGCGCGGCAATCATGGACATAACCTCGCTGGTTCCTGTCCAGATTGAAGCCAGGCGAACATCACGATATATCCTTTCAATGGGGAAAACATTGGTATAACCGATACCGCCCATTACCTGCATAGAATTGTGTACAACCTTCTGGCAGGATTCGGTGATAAATTTTTTACTTTGGGAAACCATGCGCCGGATGTGGTTCATATCCACACCGGCATCTACAGCACGGGCAGTAACATAAGCCATCGCGCGGGCGGCATCCAGCAGCATTGCCGCCTCAGCTATCTGGAAGCTGACGCCTTCAAACTGATTAATGGTCTGGCCGAATGCCTTGCGCCGCGATGTATATCCCGTCGCAATATCGAGCGCCGGACGGGCCGCTCCGATGGTCATGGCAGCCGTGCCCAGGCGTTCCGGAATCATCATCGTATTAAAAACAGCGTAGGCACCCTGAATTTTACCTACAACATTTTCCTTGGGCACTTTCACATTGCGGAAAATAATCCTTCCGGTGCCGCCGCCGCGGCAACCCATTAATCCGTAAAGATATTTTACTTCGACACCCTCAGTACGATCCACTATAAAACAGGTAATCGCTTCCTGCGGTTTGGCTTCGGGGTTGGTCTTGGCATAAACAAGAAAGAAGTCCGCGCCTTCCGCACCGACGATAAAACGTTTCTGGCCGTTGAGCAGATAGTAATCTCCTTTATCTTCGGCTTTTGTTGTGGCGCCAAAGAAATCCGAACCACCCCGCGGTTCGGTCAGGCATTCAGCAGCAAAGATATCTCCCTTGAGCAGAGGCTTTACATATTTTTCTTTTTGCTCATCGGTTCCGTGTTTGATAATCGCATCGCAAACCAGTTCGGCACCCACGCCAAAGACACAGGCAAATTCATACCCGAGAGTGCCCACTTCTTCCATAATCATACACGTCGTCACCCAATCCATATCGCGACCACCCCATTTTTTGGGGTACCGGCATCCCAAAAGGTTGCGTCGTCCGGCTTCCTGTAAAAATTCTTTAGGAAATTTTATTTTGTCGGTATCCATATCCAGTATCATCTGGCGAGGCACCCATTTCACCAGGTCACGGGCTTCATCTCTGATTTTGATTTGCTCTTTAGTCAACATGAAATCAAACATAGGCATCTCCTTGGTTACTCTTTTTGATATGAAAAATATTTTAATGCAAAATATTTTTTAATATAGCAGAAAATACTAAAAATTGGGCTACATTAATTCTGGAAACATATATTTACTTTAGAGATAATTGAGGGTAAATTAGACTTATAGCTAGCAGTTATGCGGTTATATTCATTCACTCATTTTGAGACAGGTGCCGTAAAATGATGATGAAAATTTTGAAAAATATAAAACCCACCAATGCTTATTTAACTTTATTTATAATCAGCAGTTTATTTTTCTGTATGGCATCACCGCCAATGCTTGGCGCCGAGGTACGGCCTCATTTTACAATAGCCGCCTCCGCGCAGTCCCCTCCGTTCTCTTATGTTGATAAAAATAACCGACCGCAGGGGATGCTGATAGATTTCTGGAATCTCTGGGCACGAAAAAATAACGCCGATGTCACTTTTGTGATGGACAGCTTTGACAAAACCATAGAAATGGTCAGCTCAGGCGTGGCTGATTTTCATGCGGGGCTCTTTTATTCCGAACAAAGAGCTAAATATCTTGATTTTTCCGCAGGTTTTCTGGATGACACGCTATCGCTATTTGTTCCGGATAAACTGGACATAAAATCAATCTCCGATTTAAAGAATATTCCTGTTGCCGTCGGTATCAGCAAAGAATATTATGCTGTGGAATATATGAAGAAGCATTATCCCTACGTAAATATCAGACTATATTTGAACAACGAAGAATTACTGAAAAGCACAATGAACCGCGAGATTGTGGCTTTCATTGTCGATTATCCTGTCGCCCTTCATTATCTTTCTAAGAATGACTCACTGGGCATGTACAGTGTTGTACAAGATGTAATCAGCCAAAAACTGCGGGCGGCGGTAAAAAAAGAGCAACGGGGCGTTTTAAAATTCATCAATGACGGTCTCACAAAAATAAGCAAACAGGAGTTGGATTCTCTGTCCGATAAATGGGGGCTGAGACAACACCAAATTATTCCGGAATGGCTGAAGAAAACTCTGATTATCGGCAGTATTTTGATTATCTTGCTTGCGTTTTTTATTCACTGGATTCTCTTAAAAAGAGAGGTCAGGAAGCAGATTAGTGATCTTGATGAAAAAAACAAGATTCTTACATTAATGCAGCGGGACATGATGGAGGTCAATAGGACTGTCCAGAGTCAGATGGAAGACTTGGCCAAACTGGGCAGGGATAACGAGCAAATGCTGGACATAATAACCCGTGAGATGAAAACTCCCATCGAAGGAATTTCCGCGGTAGCCGCAGGCAAGGATGTCAGCCGGGAGATTTTGGACGAAATCCGCAGCAAGAGCGAAAATGTTCTCCTGTTTATTGAAAAATTTATGGAAGTATCGCGTCTCGACTCCGAGAACTATAGCCGGGAGCTGATAAAAATCAATCTGAATTCTTTTTTTGAAAAGAAAATGAAGGATTTTAAAAACATATCCCTGATGAAGGGCATTAAACTGAATATGGAGATACCTACGGAGCCTTTATCAGCGATGTTAAATCCTGAACATTTTGATGAGTTGTGCAATAATATTTTTCTCAGCGCCATAAAATACTCCAGCCCCAACGGACCGGTTGGCGTATCTCTGGAATCGGAAAAAATAGATGATGAAAAAAAGGTTGTCCTGAAATTCCGTTATCATTCCATTGCAGACAGCGAAAGAATTGAGGCTGAGCAGCGCGAAAGCTCCGGCAGCATCCAACAACTTCAACCCGTGGAAAGTACATCCGGAATCAGACTGGCTATTGTCAAGAAGCTGGTTCAGCTGCAGGGAGGAAACATTTTTGCCAAAGTGGACGAAAAAGGCGAAAGAATTATTGTTGTCGAATTACCGGCACTCGAAGAAATAATCAAAACTTATGAGGATGTAGAGGCGCTCCTGCAAACAGGGGACATTATCCTTTTTAAAGGACTCTACGCTAACAACTGGGGCGAGACGCGTGTAGCCGACGACTGGACTCATGTAGGAATGATCGTCAGGCTGCCCGGCAATCCCTCTCCACTAATCTGGGAATCCACCCCTCTGGACAATATTCCGGACGTGGAATTAAAAGAAAAAAAGTCCGGCGCGCAGCTTGTTTATCTTAAACAACGGCTGGAAACTTATGAAACTGATGTCTTTGCTATCAGGCATTTGAAAGTGGTCAGAGACGCCGCGATGATGGAAAGTCTTCTCAGTTTTATTTATTATGCGCGCACACTGACATTTCCTGATGATCTGCAAATGTTCGCGAAAGTCATTAGGGCGAAAATATTCGGCCGTTTTTATCGTATGAAACGGCGATATAAAAATATTTTCTGCACGGAACTTGTCTCTGAATCTTACATGAGAATGGGACTGCTGCCACCCGCACCGCCACCTTCAGCATATATGCCGGTTGATTTTTCAGCGAGGAAAAAGCTCCCGCTGCTCAAAGGAGCATATTTGAGCACCGAGGTAATGATAAAAATAGGTAAAAAATCCAAATCACGTGTATGAACAACCAAAAGAAAGCTTTGGGAACCGATTCCAAATCTCGTTGCAAGCATTATAGCGCTGTTAACATGGGATTGCGTAGTCCGCCGCAGGCGGATTCAACTTACCAATTCCGACACGTTTTGCCCAGCACTTGTGACCTCGCGTGACCTCTTGCCACCTCTTGTGCCCTTCAGGGTATCAGGTGGTTAGGTTATTAGGTTATGCGCCGAGTTTCGCTTTCGGAATTGAAGTTTCACGACCGCCGCTCACGCGGGATTGTTCAACTAATCAATTTCCCTACACTGCGTTATGGAAATTGAAGTTTCACGAATAAACAATATGATATAATTATAATGCAAATTACCACAAAATGGTTCTTGACTATTATTCAATAGTGTGAGCCTGTAATTAAAGGGTTTTAGAACAGTTAGAATAGTTCTTTGCAGACGAGACACAGCCACCACACAAGATAGTGTCGGTGGTTTTTTGTTAAGTCATGATAAAATTGGAATGTCCGCTAGTCTCAAGACAAATCAATTATAAATCAGTAATGCTGAGAAAGACAAATTTTCTGAAACTCGCGAGGTAAGGCATGCAAGCCCCTCACTTTTTCCCTTCCTTCTCAACCGGGAGCCGGATGGGGGTGATTTTGATGCTTTGTAATACCCCATTGGGGAGTGAAGGTTTAACAAAAAGTGGTAAACAAGAAAGGGTGTTAAAATGAACAAAAATTTGTATGTCGGCAATGTGTCTTTCAAAGTTACAGATGAAGACCTGAGATCTAACTTTTCGGAAGCGGGAGAAGTTGCATCCGCAGCAATCATTAAGGACAAGTTCACAGGGCAATCCAAGGGTTTTGGTTTTGTCGAAATGAAAACAGATGAAGGCGCAGCGGAAGCTATCAAAAAATTCAACGGCGGAATGCTGGATGGAAAAGCAATCACAGTTAACGAAGCCAGACCGAAGAAAGAGTTCGGCGCCGGTGGTGGCAATCGCGGCGGGGGTGGTGGTTTTAGAGGCGGCGGAAACCGTGGCGGTGGCAGTGGCGGTGGCAATCGCGGCGGGAGATATTAATTCTCCATAACTAATTACATTTGTTTGCAAAATAACTATCGCAGAAGGACAAATATAAAAATTCCTTCTGCGATTTTTTTGTGAAACTCGAATTCCAAAAGCGAAGCGAATTGGAATTGGCAAGTTGAACAATCCCGCGATAGCGGCGGTAATGAAACTCCAATTACGCGAGCAGAGCAAAGCGGAATTGGTTAGTTGAATTATCCCCGAAGCGAAGCGGAGCGGGATTGTAACACCATATCCAAAACAAAGCACAGCAGAATCGGTTAGTCTAATTAGTAAAATTCCAATTACGAATACATCTCTCAATTTCCAGGCTCACTAATAAAATCGGACAAATTCTGATAAAAAAATATTTACTTTTGCAATCAAAATGATACATTTTCTCAAAAATAGAGTATAATATATAAAATATGCCAATGGTAAAAATTGAAATGCGGGCGGGTAAAACTGCCGCTTATAAAAAAGCGCTTCTTGATGGCGTCCATCAGGCGTTGGTTGTTGCTTTTAAAATACCGGATAATGACCGAGTTCAAAAGATATGCGAGTTCACACCAGAGAATATGGAGATTCCCGCCAATAAAACGGCTGATTATATTATTATTGAAATAACGGCGTTTCAGGGGCGTTCACTGGATGCCAAAAGAAATCTCTACAAGAATATTGTTACCGAACTTTCAGCGCGTACGGGTATTAGGGGTGATGACATCGCCATCATTTTACAAGAAGTGCCGTTGGAAAACTGGGGGGTGCGCGGCAAGCCCGCCTCTGAAGTTGACATCGGATTTAAAGTAAACGTTTAGAAGAGGGATTGGCCAAATGGTTTTCGATGAAAAAGCTGCCCGATCATACGATAAGCGCCTAGAAACCTCTCTCGGCCACTATATCTTTTCCCGTCAGAAGGAACTGATTCTGGATTTAGTAGCTCCGCAAGCCGGCGAAAGGATGCTGGATGTGGGTTGCGGCACCGGCAATCACCTGCAGATATTCCATGAAAAATGGTGTTCCGTAACGGGGGTTGATTCCTCTGCCGCAATGTTAGAAATCGCCAGGAAAAAAATGGGAGACGGTGTTGACTTACAACTGGGCCAGGCCGAAGACCTGCCCTTTTCCGATGATGAGTTTGATATTGTTACCATGATTAATGCCCTGGAAATTGCCGTACGCCCGCAAAAAGCCATCGCCGAGGCCATCCGTGTTTGCCGCGGCCGGGTTTTTATTGGCTTTTTGAATAATTATTCTTTTGTCGGAACCAAGCAGCGCCTTAAGGAAATATTCGGGTTCCCTCTCTCGGAAAAAATCCATTTTTTCAATATTAACGAAATAAAAGAAATGGTGAAAAATATCATTAGCAAGCCGGTAATAAAGTGGGGTTCTGTTATTTATTTTCCAACCATTGTTTATGATATCGCCACGGAGTTGGAAGAACTGGTCCCGCATGCTAAAAATCCGCTGGGAGCTTTTGCGGGGATTACTTTCCCTGTAAATTATACTTACCGGACGGCGCAAAATCCCATTATTGAATCTTATCAGTTAAAGCCTGATGCTCAGGCTGCCGCTCCCGAAGCTATCCGCGGTATGTTGCAGGAGGCTGATAAATGATCAAGGAAGCGATGCTCTTTGAGAAGCTCGCTGATCATCGGGTGCGCTGCAATTTGTGCGAGCACAGATGCACAATAAAACCAGACAAGCGCGGCATCTGCGGCGTGCGGGAAAACAAAAACGGCATTCTTTATTCGCTTGTTTACGGAACACTGATTGCGGAGCATATTGATCCCATCGAAAAAAAACCTTTCTTTCATGTATATCCCGGTTCGGCATCATATTCCATTGCTGCTGTCGGCTGTAATTTTAATTGTGAATTCTGTCAGAATCACGAAATTTCCCAAATGCCGCGTTCCACTATGATGATTATGGGTGAAGATATCCCTCCCGCCGAGATTGTGGCGCGGGCAAAAAAAAGCAAATCGAAAACAATTGCTTACACTTACACTGAACCCACCGTATATTTTGAATTAGCTTATGAAACCGCCCAAATTGCCCAAAAGCAAGGTTTGCAGAATGTCTTTGTCACCAACGGATTTATGAGTCCCGCAGCAATCGAAACGATCAGCCCATTTTTAACTGCGGCCAATGTGGATTTGAAATCATTTAGTGACGATTTTTATAAAAAACAATGCGGGGCAAGATTACAGCCGGTTTTGGATAGCCTGCAGAAAATGAAGCAGATGGGAATTTGGGTGGAAATTACAACTCTGCTGATTCCCTCTTTGAATGACAGCGATGAAGAACTTAAGGATATTGCCAATTTTATTGCCTCGCTGGGGAAGGAAACTCCCTGGCATATCAGCCGTTTTCATCCGCAATTTAAAATGATGAATATGCCGGTAACACCGATTTCTTCACTGCATAGGGCTGTGGAAATCGGCAAGCAGGCCGGGCTGAAATATGTTTACAGTGGTAATGTGCCGGGGGATGATGGTGAAAGCACATATTGTTTTAACTGCGGATACTGCCTGATTGAGCGCTATGGTTTCAGAGTGAAAAACATCCGTCTGGAAGGAAATAAGTGTAACCGCTGCGGTACGAAACTGGAAGGAGTATTTCAAACAGGCTCCAATCACGATTATATAGGATAGCTCAACTAACCAATTTTAACTTGTGACCTCTTGCCACCTCTTGTGCCCTTCAGGGTATTAGGTGGTTAGGTTATGCACTTCGTAAAATTGAGGGCGCAAATAAGTAGGTTGCATCTGCGATCACCCTTCTTTCCTGTAAGTGAGCGTCCGGCAGTTTTGATTGGTATCCACCCTTTCAAATACAAAGGGACGTATTCTCTGATTTGATCAATTCATTTATTGCCATATGAAACGTGCATACCTTGAAGATTTGTTTTTTCTGCTTAAAGGTCGCTCTCATCTTTTCTTGTTTTTCGCAGTTTCCTAATTCTCAAAACATTTCGAATGGAAATCAATATTTCCTTAAGAATTATTTGTTTTTTTATTTTAAATATACTAACTTCCTCTTCAAATCTAAGAAATAAAATCGGTGTATTTGGAATTACCCCAAATTTATAGCATCAAGGTTGAAAAAGTGAACGGCAAAACAAAACAAAAAACAATTCTTTTTCTGATTTTAGCTGCCGGGATGTTGTTTTTGATTGCCTCAGGCCTGCCGAGGCTGATACTATCAATGGGAATGCCGCTTCCTGAGATAGAACTTGGCCAGGGTACATTGGCGATAGCAGAACAAAAAGCAAGGTACGTTATTCCGATCAACGAATTGTTAAAAGTGGTATTTCTGGCCATTCTGGCTCGACTTCTTTTTTTCTATTATAAAATGATCAAACAGATGAAATGGAAAGATTGGTGGTTTATCTTATCCATCCTGCTGGGCATTTTGGGGGTGAGCGGAATTCTGTTTGTATTATTTTACTTTTCCCTTCATTCTTTAAACTCGGTTATTGTGAAAACTCCTTGGCCGACTCCACTGCAGGCCTTAAAATCTCCGCTCGGTCCGGCGCCGGTCATCTTACTCTGGATTGTAGGCTTTTTTCTGGCGGGGCTTACCGCCATTATAGGTTACCGGTTCTTCACCTCGAAGAGCCGGACGGAAGCAGGGGGTGCTAGTCATCTCATAGAACTGGAAGCTTTGAGGGCTAAAGAAGCCATCCAGAGCGGTCAGGATTTTAAAGACGTAATTACCCGCTGTTATCGCCAAATGTGTTTGGCGCTCGAACAGGAAAGGAAAATTGAACGGGAAAAGTATATGACTGTGGAAGAATTTGAAAATTTACTGGAATCAGCCGGCGCTCCTCAGAAAAGCGTCAGGGAGTTGACACGGCTTTTTGAAGACGTACGGTATGGTAACTGGAACCCGGGATCAGGAGAAGAACAAAAAGCAATCCGGTGTTTTGAAGACATTATACAATATTTCCGGAACGAAAATGGCGGGGATGGATATGAAAAAGTCTAACCGGCGTCTTCTTTTTCTGCTTTTTGCAGGTATTATTCTATTTATTTGCATTCTTTTCGGTCCATTCATTTTAGAAAATATTCTCATGCCGTTATCGCTTGTCTTATGGATTTTCTTGCGTGTTTTTATTCTCAGTATCGACCAGAAGGTCATATGGGGAATGATGATTTTTTCTGTCCTTATATTTTTTATTTTACGATTCGATCGAAGCGCTTCACCTGTCGAACAGAGCGAACTGTTGGATCAGAATTCCAGTATCAAGGATCTTGAATTCTGGCGATTTTATTTATCCGCAAGTCCTCATAAACGAGAGGAATTAAAAGACCTTAAACGAAAGCTGGCTTGGAAACTTGTCTCGATTTACGCTTCGAGAAAGCGGATCCCGGCCAATTATGAAGTTTTTGACGCCTTCAAACTGTGTGAAATACCCCTTCCCGAAAAAGTATATTCTTTCCTTTTCGCTGATGAAAAAAAGAAGTCATGGCGGGACCATCGAAAATGGTTGCGCAGAATATCGGGTCGGGAAAATATCGAATATTACCAAAATCTAAAATATTATCTTATTTTTTTAGAAAATTTTATGGAGATAAAAAATGAACAGAAATCATTTGAAAAAAATCACGATTGAAGAAACGGCCGATCTTTCTGGTCAAATCATTCAGGAAGTCGAAAAAGCCGTTGTGGGAAAGCGCGAAGTGCAGCAGCTGATGATGGCCGCATTCCTAACTTCCGGCGGGCATATTCTGCTGGATGATTATCCGGGCCTCGCGAAGACCCTGATCGCGAATAGTTTTGCCCAAGCGCTGGGAATGGATTTCAAGCGTATTCAGTTTACTCCCGATCTTCTGCCCGGTGATATTACTGGTGGATATGTTTTTGACGGCATTCAGAATCGGTTTGCGCTCCGTAAAGGACCGATCTTTACGCAGATTCTTCTTGCGGATGAAATTAACAGGGCATCACCCAAAACCCAATCCGCCCTGCTCGAAGCGATGCAGGAAAGCCAGGTTACCCTGGAAGGAGAAACTCTACCTTTGCCGCATCCATTCATTGTCATCGCCACTCAAAATCCAATCGAGTATGAAGGGACTTTTCCGCTTCCCGAAGCCCAGCTGGATCGTTTTATAGTCAAGCTTTCGATCGGGTATCCCCTGCCCGAAGAGGAGAACGAAATTCTTAGTCGTAGAATGGAACGCAGAAAAGACCAGGTTGTTTTAAAAACCATTATTACCCCGGAAATTCTTCTCGCTATGCGGGAAGCTGTTGAAGAGGTTTATGTCGATCCCGATGTCCGCGGTTATATGGTCGAACTGGCCGCAAAATCCCGGAAGCATCCCAAGGTCGTAGTTGGAGTTAGCCCCAGGGGTTCGATTGCTCTTCTGAAACTGGCAAGGGCATGGGCTGCTATCCAGGGCAGGAACTATGTCGTACCGGATGACGTGAAGCAATTTACCCAGCCCGCTCTTGCCCACCGCATTACGCTGGATTCAAGCCTCTGGGATATACATCAATCCGAAAATGCTATCATCAAAGAAATCACCCGGTCTGTTCCGGTACCGGTGTTTCAGGACAAACATGAATGATAAATCCAAGTTTCTCTGTTTAATCATTTTGGGATTGTTCTTGACTGCTTTAATCTCCAGGAACGGTGATCTGGTCTGGATGGCCTTTCTCTTTATCTTTTATCTAGGCACAGGCATAGGACAGTCACCCGTTAGGGAGAAAATCAAACTTAATGTCCAGCGCATTGTAAATAAATTCAAGCGGGACGATGCTTTTTTCATAGAGGTTGTTGTGAAAATCTGTAATGAGGGTGGAAACAATATTTGTTTTTTCCTGGCTGACCCTCTCCCGAAAGGAATGAATATCACGGATGGAAGCTTGAATCTGCGGACAGCTTTGTGTCCGGGAGAACAAACGGAATTGAATTACGTTTTTGAGGCCATTCGAGGCAGTTTTTGCTGGGAAAATTCCCGGATGACGATCAGTGATCCGTTTGGTCTGATCGCGACCGAAGTAAAAATTGATGCCGGGGCAGAGGTATTTGTTCAGCCGCGGCTCAAAAAATTTCGACCCGTTCCTCTGCGTCTGTGGAAAACTTTATCGTCTCCGGGTTCCATTCCGATCAGGATGGGCGGCAGCGGAACGGATTTCTGGGGGGTGAGGGACTATCATCCCGGAGACCCGCTGAAGCTGCTCGACTGGCGGCTGACCGCGCGCCACCCGCATAAATTTTTTACCAGAGAATTTGTACAGGAAAAAACCGCAGAAATTACTCTGGTTCTCGATGGGCGCCCAAAAATGGAACTGGCTGTGGGAAAAGAAAGCCTCTTTGAAATGGAAGTGAAGGCCGCCGCCTCTCTGGCTGAGATGTTTTTACGTCAGGGGAACCGTGTCAGTCTTTACTTTATTGGAAAATCGCTTTTGAGGGTATTGCCGGATTACGGGAAAATTCAACTGCACCGAATATTAAATTGCCTGGCCAGGGCAAAAATTGAAAACAATGGCGTCCGTGGTCCCCTGTATCATCTGCCGTTTGATCTAATCTCCCGAAAATCGATGATGATAGTCATCAGTCCGGTGGATTCGGGCGACATAAATTTCTACCGGCGCCTCAGAGCTATCGGTTTTGAGGTCATGCTGATCAGTCCAGATACGTTTGACTTTGTCGAGCCGATCCTGGAAAAGGATCATAAAACTCATTGGGCTCTTCGGGCCAGCCGGCTGGAGCGCAAGCTCAATTTAAGCCTGATATCTCAATTATCCGTTTCTGTAATCGATTGGCGGGTGGGCGAGGCTTTACCGCCGCTTATACGAAAGACCCTCGGCCGTCCGCTGAAGGTCAGAAAAATGTGAGAGAACTATGACTTTACGGAAAACGTTATTTTTCATTTGCTGGGGACTTTCCACTTTACTGGCAGCCACCGGTTTTTGGCAGATCGGTTTTTGGCAGGGCGAAATTGTTGTCGCAATATGTGCAATAGCGTGGCTTTTTGTCAGAAAAAAATTTTTAAAGTTTTGCATGGGCAGCTCAATCGCTGTCGCGGCTGCGGGTCTCCTTCTAGGAGTTCCTTCGCCATTCATGTTTTTTTACGCGGGTCTTTCACTGGCCTGTTGGGACTTGACTTCAATGGATTTATCGCTGGCCTGTAATTTGCCGAGGCAAAAAACAAAGCTCTATCAATCTATGCGTCTCAGGACACTTGGTTTTGCTCTTGGCGCCGGAATTTTTACAATCCTTCTCGGCCGTTATCTAAGCTTTCAAATTCCTTTTTTAGTGATGGTCATATTCATTTTCTTGGCCATTTTCAGTTTTGATCGTATTGTGCATGCTCTTCAACATAAGGAATAAAACGGTTTCATGATATCTGGTTCAAATGAGAGGTCTTTTTAACCGGAGATTATGGGGACATAACATCTAATTCAGCTTCTGTTCCTGCCACGTTTTGATCCACGCGGTATGTGGCCTGCGCTACTTTCAATTTAAAGGAGATTTTTTTCGCACTTCTCAAAAGCGTAGTTTTTCGTTCATGTACCAATGCTGGCCCATCACTCCTGCGCATTACCGGGTCGAAAGGTGGTATATAAACGAATCGTTCCCGCTTGATGCTTTCAATAAATTATCGATAATTTCTCGCCCTGATGGAAGCTATTGATAAGGTGAAAGAAATCACGGGTATAAACCCCAAAACAAACTACGGGGTATTGAATCCTTTGCTTTGCGGGATAGTTCAACTACTTTTCATCCCATTTTAAGTCATTTTCATCAAAATGCTGCGCGAGAATACTTCTGGCCTGATCGGCATCCGCTCTCGAGACAAAAATCCGGATTTCCCCCAAACCGTCAACAGTCAGAGAATACAATATTGTTCCTATAGCATCGTACTGTAGACGCGCGGAAATGCCGTCCGCCTGCAGGCGGCCTGAAATAATCTGGGCGTTAACCATTCCGGCGACACGGCAGATTATAACATCATCATCTTTGTTCATCCCAAGTATGCCCCCCAACATTTTTTTGTAAATCTTTTTGCAGCAAGCCGGGGACATCATATCCCCGCTGCGTGGGATTGTTCAACTTACCAATTTCGTTACGCTGCGCTCGCGAAATTGGAGTTTCACAATAAAATATTTCCCATTCTTTTTTGTGGTATTTTTCATCCTTTTTTATTATAGCCATATCCCGTTTTTAAATCACGGGTAAAAGAGGGGATTTCTTAAGAAAAACAATAAACACTATATATTGTGGTATGATTATTTCATTAACACATTTTGTTGTATTTTTTCTTTACAAAGGAAAGTTCTTTTGTTAGAATTTTACAAAATTTTATCTTAGGCGTTAATAATATTCATGAAATTAAAGAGATTAGAAATATCCGGNNTTGTATTTTTTCTTTACAAAGGGTATTTCTTTTGTTAGGATTTTCTCAATGTCAAAAAGGCGTTAAAAAAACAGTTCATGAAATTAAAAAGATTAGAAATATCGGGATTTAAATCATTTCGTGATAAAGTAGTCATGGATTTTTCCGAGGGCGTCACGGCAGTCGTGGGCCCCAATGGATGCGGGAAGTCGAATGTCGTTGACGCTATTCGCTGGGTTATGGGTGAGCAGCGTGTAAAAGCCCTGCGCGGGAAGAAAATGGACGATGTCGTCTTTAATGGCAGCCAGGATGCGGCTCCGGTCAGCATGGCGGAAGTGACAATGACAGTGGCCAGAGACGGACAAGCTTTTCCCGGAGCTTATGCGGAATTTACCGAAATATCCCTCTCCCGTAAAGTCGTCCGGGATGGTGAAAGCGACTACTATATCAATAAAGCCCCCTGCCGCCTGCTGGATGTTAAAGAATTTTTTATGGGTACAGGAGTCGGCACGAGGACTTATTCGCTGGTCGAACAAGGCAGTGTCGCCACGATGGTTGAGGCAAAACCGGAAGACAGGCGTTTATTTATTGAAGATGCCGCCGGCGTTTCCAAATACAAGAGCCGCAAAGATTCCGCCGTGCGCAAAATGGATTCAACGAAATTGAATGTGCAGCGGCTCAATGATATTATCAAGGAAGTGAAATCGCAGCTCAATGCCATTTCCCGGCAGGCCAAACGGGCTGAGCTATACAAAGAAATCAGGCAACGCATTAAAGAAACAGAACTTACTCTTGCCCTGCAGCAATATACTGAACTGGCGAAACAAGAATCATCTTTGCAAGTCCGGCGTAGTGAGCTGCAGAATCAGGATGCCGCATTTAGGGCACAACTGGAGGCGAAAGAATCGGCTCTCGAAGAAATGAAAGCCGGCCTTCTGGAAAACGAAGTGCTGATAAATAGGGGGCAACAGGCGCTTTACGAAGTTAAAAATTCAATCAACATCAAAGAGAAGAATATTGAGTTTTCCCGCCGCCAAATAACTGATGCTTCCGAACGCAAACAAAAAGATCTGGCCGAAATTGATCTTTTACGCACGAAAAAATCCGATCTAGTTTCCGAAATTGGAAACCTGCAAAAGAACGCCGCCCAAACCGATGGCCGGATGGCGGCACTAACAACGGAGCATGAGGAAGGACAGCGGAAAATTCAGGATTTGATCAATGCCGATAAAGAAATTAACAGCCAACTGGAAGAAAAGAAAATAACCTACATCGATGTAGTAACGGAAAAAGCAAAGCTCAAGAACATGATTTCGTCTTTGACCAAAAGTATTGAAGATTTGAAGAAACGTGAAGAAAGAGAAAACCGCGAAATCGACGAAGATAATAAGCTGCTGGCGGAATTAACTACCAAACTGCAATCGGTAAATGATGCTTTGACCGCTGACGAGGAAGCGCTAGCCGGTTTTCAGGAAAAAGAGGGAACAACTGCCGGCGAATTGGAAAATGCAAAGTCGGATTTACAATCAAGCGAGGAACGGATTGCGGAAATCAAGGAAGAAACAGGCATTAAATCATCCCGTCTTACGTCCCTGAAAGAATTTCAGGAATCCTACAAGTGGTCAAATGAAGGAATTAAATCGATCATTAAGAAACAGGAAAGCCGGGATAAATTTTATGGCGTTGTAGCCGACCATATCAATGTTCCCCGCGAATACGAAACTGCCGTGGAAGCTGTTTTAGGCGACAAACTTCAATATGTTGTAGTAAAGAGCCAGGAAGACGGCATGTGGGCAATTGATTATCTGAAAAGCTATAAGCTGGGCCGGGGCAGCTTTGTACCCGTGGAGCTCCGCAATAATTCAGTCGAAACATACAGAGCCGAACATCTCCGGGAAGCGGAACCCTTGCTGCAAAAAGTAAATGTTAATGCTGATTTCCAACAGATTGCCGATTGTCTGCTGGGTGATGTGCTCATCACACAGACCATCGAAAGTGGTATCAACCTGTGGAAACAAAATGGTTTCCGCGGCACTTTTGTTACGCTTGACGGCGATACAATCAGCCCGAACGGTGTGCTGACCGGAGGCAGCGGAGCTGCGGTAGAAAAAAGCCTTTTAGCCACGAGGCGGGAAATTTTGGAACTGGAAAAGGAAGTCGTTGCCCGGGCTGCCGAACTGGAAAATCAGACAAATCAGAAAAAGAAGTTCGTCTCCCTGATTGCCCAGTGGGACGAAGAGCTCAGCCAGGTAAAAGGCGGAATTCACAAACTCGAAATTGATATCAACAGCAGAAAAAAAGACTGTGAACGCTTTAATGATGAAGCAACCCGACTGAAACAGAGAATTGCCTCACTGGAATTCAACCGTCAGAATATCAAAACCGAAGAGACTGAAGCCGAAGAAAAACTGCGCGCAATCAGCGGAGATGTTTTAAATAAGGAAGAAGAGGAAAAAACTCTCAACGAAGTCATATCGACCTTTAATACCGAAAAGGAACAGTCGCGTGCCGCAATCGACGAGCAGGAACGCCACTTGACCGGCAAGAAAGTTCTACTGGCTTCGCTCGAAGAGAAAAAGGATGCGGATATCAGGACCATGTCTCGTCTGCAAAATGATATCGGCGCAGTAGAAAACGAAATCACGCTGAAAGAAGCGGATATTGTTGCCTGCGATAAGCAATTGGCCCAATTGGCTCAATTGATTGAAGAAGAACAGTTATCCCTCAAAGATTATTATCAGAAGCTGGCATTGAGTGAAGCAGCTTTGGCGGATAAGCAGGCCGGAAAAAATCGTGAAGACGAGCAACTGAAAGTGCAGGAAAATGAAATCCGGGAAGCCAAAAGGAAGCTCGATGACTTGCGTAATCAAATAAATGAATTGGAAATTCAATGTCGTGAAGCGGCCTTGCATATTGAGAATTTGAAAGGTGCGCTGGCAGAGAAGTATAATATTGCGCTGGAGAATTTACTTAGTGAATTTGCGGGGATCGATGAGGAAAAAGCGGAAGAACTCATGAGACTGCTGGAAAAGGATAAACAGACAATTAATAATTTCGGCGAAGTGAATTTACTGGCACTCAACGAATATGAGGAACTCGATAAGCGTTATAAGTTTTTGTCGGAACAGATTTCCGACCTGAATGCATCGCTCAGCGCTCTGCAGCGGACGATTACACGCATTAATAAAATTTCCCGGGCGAGATTTGCGGAGACCTTTGCCGCCGTGAATGCCTGTTTTAAAGAAGTCTTTGCCCACGTTTTCCCGGGAGGCCGCGGCGAGCTACTACTGACCGATGAGAACGATCTCT
This sequence comes from Syntrophaceae bacterium, assembly GCA_003142535.1. GTDB lineage: Bacteria > Desulfobacterota > Syntrophia > Syntrophales > Smithellaceae > Fen-1166. The sequence continues at coordinate 95,706 of PLMQ01000055.1, read as the reverse complement.
TGGAAACCGGCGTGGATATTGATATTCAGATTCCCGGCAAGCGGGCGCAAAATGTCAGTTTACTCTCCGGCGGTGAAAAATCTTTGGCCGCTATTGCGTTGATTTTTGCCATTTTGATGTATCGTCCTACGCCGTTTCTGGTTCTGGACGAAGTTGATGCCGCCCTGGACGATGCCAATACCAATCTCTTTAACCGGTTGATCAAGGATGTCGCTAATAAGTCTCAGGTCATTATGATAACTCATAACAAGAGCACAATGGAAGTTGCCGATAGCCTCTTCGGTGTCACGATGCAGAAGCAGGGAATATCTTCTCTGGTTTCCGTAAATCTCAATTAATCCCTTTCTTTACTTTTCCGGTAAAAATCGTTATAAAAAATTGGGCGGACTGTCACAGTTAATTACCTGCTGCACGTGGGTTTCTGACTATTATTGTATAATACCCTTTCGCTTTCAAAGGATAACGACACAGCCAACAAAGTTAGCCTTCGAGCGCGAAATGGTATAAGTGCAAAATGCCATAAAACAATGTAATAAGGTATATTCATGAGCAAAGATGGTATTCTGGAAAAATTAAAGTCAGGTATGGCGAAAACCCGTAATCTTCTCGCAAAGAATCTTGATCATCTCGTTTTCGACAAAAAGGAGTTGGACAAGGAACTATTTGACGAACTGGAAGAATTGCTCATTGCCGCAGATCTGGGACCGCAATTTGTTCAAGATTTAATCAATGATGTCCGTGATCGCCTGACCCGTAAAGAATTGCAAAATACGGTGCAGATTAAGAATGTATTGCAGGAGCGGATGGCGGCTATTTTGCGTCAGATTGACAGGCCTTTGATAATCCCGGCAGGCCAGCCCTTCGTAATCATGGTTGTCGGAGTAAATGGTAGTGGTAAAACTACAACAATCGGCAAATTGACAGGCTTGCTGCAAAAGTCCGGACACGAGGTAATGCTTGTTGCGGGAGACACTTTCCGGGCGGCGGCCATAGAACAACTGGAGGTTTGGGGCAATCGCACCGGTGTAACCGTCGTCAAACAAAATGCGAACGCCGATCCGGCGGCGGTTGTCTTTGATGCTTTAGGTAAGGTTAAATCCGGTTACAATGGAGTTGTCATAGTGGATACGGCAGGCAGGCTGCATACCAGGGTTAACTTGATGGAAGAGCTCAAAAAAGTAAAAAGAATCATGGGAAGAGAATTGGCGGGAGCGCCGCAGGAAATCCTGCTGGTTCTTGATGCCACAACCGGTCAAAATGCGGTTATTCAGGCCAAGACTTTCCAGAAAGAAATCGGCGTCACAGGTATTGTCTTGACTAAGCTCGATGGAACGGCTAAAGGTGGAGTGGTGGTGAGAATTGCCGGCGAACTCGGCCTGCCCGTTCGTTATATCGGAGTCGGTGAAGGAATGGACGATTTGCGCAGCTTTAATAGTAGTGATTTTGTTTCAGCTCTTTTAGATTAATTGCCGCAAAAAATAGCGGCAAAACTTCATGAAGAAAATCTTTGCCATAGGTGATATCCACGGCTGTCTCGATCAGCTTCAGGAGCTTACATTAAGCCTCGATATTGACCGGCAAAATGATACTTTGCTATTTATCGGCGATTATATAGATCGCGGAACAGCCGGTAGGGAAGTTGTCGATTATGTAATTAAGCTCCGGCGGGAATTCAACGATATTGTCTTTCTTCTGGGCAATCACGAGGATATGCTCCTGCGCTATTTGGAGGGCATTGATGAAGAAATGTATTTGCATAACGGCGGCACTGCCACACTTTCTGATTACCGCATTTTGCGTTTTGACCCGCCGAATGTCAGAAAGGGGAAAATTCCTGAAGAGCATTTACATTTTTTCCAGTCTCTATTGCCTTACTATGAAACAAAGAACTATATTTTTGTTCATGCCGGCTTGAAGCCCGGTTTGCTGCCAGGCGAACAACCGGTACATAATTTGTTATGGATGAGACAGGAGTTTATCTATTCGGATTATGATTTTGGTAAACTTGTAATTTTTGGGCATACTCCTTTGAGGGATCCACTAATTATGCCGAATAAGATCGGGATTGATACAGGAGTGGTTTATGGCGGTAAGCTCACCTGCGTTGAGCTGCCGGCGATAAAAATCTATCAGGTATAAAAAAATGAAGATTATTGAATGTGTTCCTAATTTCAGCGAGGGTTGCAATCAGGAGAAGTTAGCCGCGATTGCCAAAGTTTTTACATCATTTCCGCGTGTTCGTTTGATTGATTTCAGCGGCGATACGGATCATAACCGCAGCGTCTATACTTTTCTGGGACAGCCTGATGACGTATTGGAAGCGGCGCTGGCTGCAGCCGGGAAAGCTTTGCAGCTAATTGATATGCGCAAACAGGCCGGAGTCCATCCGCGTCTGGGCGCAGTTGATGTGGTTCCTTTTATCCCTCTGTCCACAGCCAGGATGAAAGATGCAGTTGAGATTGCCCATCGCTTCGGCAATCTATTAAATGAGCGTTTCGGTGTGCCGGTCTACTTTTATGGTGAGGCGGCAATTGTTCCTCAGCGCAATGAATTGGCCAATGTCCGGCGCGGGGGATATGAAGCCTTGGCGAAGAAGATGTCCATCCCGGAAGATGCACCGGATATTGGCAAGCCGGTATTTAACGCCCGGTCGGGTGCAACCGCAGTAGGTGCGCGGGCGCCATTGATTGCTTATAATATTAATTTAAATTCTGATGATTTGCGCCTGGCGCAAAAAATTGCTTCTCAAATCAGGGAAAAAAGCGGCGGCATAAAAAATGTAAGGGCTATTGGTGTTATTCTGAAAAGCCGCGGAATTGCCCAGGTATCAATGAACCTGACCGATCATAAAGATACACCCTTGAAGGTTGTTTATGACATGGTGCAGGCGCTGGCGGCTGATCGCGGTGTCGAGATTTTGGAATCGGAATTAATCGGGCTGATACCCAAAGCTGCTTTTGCCGGTACCAAACCGAAATATCTGAAGCTCAAGGATTTTGATAAGAATAGCTTGCTGGAAACGCATTTGAAAAACTTTCCCCGCTAATCTACAGCACATAATACCATTTCTAAATCAGAGATGATATCGAGGCGGCAAGGAGGAGGCGACGAGGCGTATTGTACATACGTTGAGGAAGCCGACGACGCTGCTAACAAAGATAGACGCTTTGATTTAGAATTGGTATAATGTGTGATCTCAGGCCAGGCCCAAGAACGATTGTTATTGCCATCTTTCTGCAACTAAGTTTTAACATAATTATCCCTTTTCGTCTGTCCGCTATAAGAGGATTGACAGTCAGAAAAATGCATGTTAAAGCCCAGCATATTCAATGTAATGATATGGTTGCCCCTGTAGCTCAGAAGGATAGAGCAACGGATTCCTAATCCGTGTGCCGCGCGTTCGACTCGCGCCAGGGGCACCATTAATTTTCACTTCCGGCAAGAAATACAGATAAGTACGGAGTGAAAAGCAAATCACGCTAATAGGCAAAGTTTTTTATCATGGGGTTAATCCAGTTACTATTTAAAGATCCGGTGGCTTTTCTAATATTATCGGTGCTGTTGCTATATTCAATAATATTTCATGAATTGGCGCACGGCTGGGTGGCCTATAAAATGGGTGATCCAACAGCCAAATGGCTGGGACGTCTAACGCTCAATCCGATCAAGCATCTTGATCTTATCGGCAGTTTGATGCTCCTGGTTTTCGGTTTCGGCTGGGCAAAACCTGTTCCGGTGAATATCGAAAACATTCCGAACCGACGCAAGGGGCTTATTCTCGTTTCATCTGCGGGAATAGTTGCCAATATAATCTGCGCCTTCATTGCACTGCTGATATATCGCGTTTTTTCACCGGAACATTCCGGCATGCCGGAGCAAATTATAATCCTTTTTGCCCGGATCAATATCATGCTCGCCGCTTTTAATCTGATACCAATTCCGCCGCTTGACGGCTCGAAGATTCTGATGGGTTTTACGTCGGAATCAGTCACAAGGTTTCTTGTGCAAATCGAGCCCTTCGGCTTCTTTATAGTTATCGGTTTGCTTTATATCGGCGCGCTCAACCCGCTAATAAACTTTTTTCAGTATATTATTTTAACAGCGATATCACTTTTACTATCCGCAATAATGTAATGTTTATTCGTGAAACTCCAATTCCGAAAGCGAAGCCTGGCGAATGCAGGGCTTCGCGCATCGGGATTGGCAAGTTGAACAATGCCGCATAGCGGAGGACATAATACCGAAAGCTTGCTTTGCGGTATTATGTCCGTTACTCCACCCAATGGACGAATTCAGTTAATTTCGCTCTCTCCCGTTCGATATTGTTAAGAGGAAATGACAAATCAGGATAGCCCAGAGCGATGCCCGCAATAATTCTTTTATCATCGGGAATTGCCGTTATCTTTCTTATTTCGGCCGGGTAACGCGCGGCTGCGGCCATTATACAGGTGCCGAGACCTTTGTCATGAGCAATCAAACAGATAGTTTGGGTGATAAGGCCAATATCCAGCATCTGGTATTCGACTAGATTATCCCGGGCAATACAGGCAAAAATCAGACAGGGGGCGTCAAAGGCGGAGACCATACTCTGGTAATATTCAGCACGTGCTTCCTTATCTTCTCTTTTTATGCCCTGCACGGTTAGAACGACTTTACCCAATTCCACATATCTGGCCTTTATGGCGGCAGGCCAATTCTCCAGCATAGGTACATCGGATGAAATAGCCTCACCAGCCAGCGTTTTCTGCAGATTCATTTCTTTAAATCGCGCCAGTGTTTTACCCGTCAATACATATAAGTACCAAGGCTGAGTATTACCCCAAGATGGCGACCAGCGCGCCTCCTCCAGAATTTCCGTAATTATACTTTTCGGTACATCCTGCGGCTTGAATTTACGAATACTCCTTCTTTCTCTGATTGCAGCAGCTAATTCCATTGTAACCTCCTTTGCGGAATTAATCCGTTTATTATTGACATTAAAATATTTATCCAGTACTCAATTATAAATCTATTATAGCAGAAATGATTCTAATAATATAGACTAAACCCAGAGGCGGAGGCTTATGTGAGAAAGATAAGAAAAAACGTGGCATCGCTGGGTGAAAGGATGAAGAAAGCCCGCGAGAAAAAGGGCTGGAGCATTGATGATCTGGCCCGCGAAGCCGGTAATCCGGCAAATATTCTGAAAAGTGTCGAGACCGACAAAACTATGCCGCCGGTTGCCTTAATACTGCAACTGAGCCGCACATTAAAGCTCAATATGGAAGCCGAGGAGCCCGCGGATGGGAAAAAGGCATCCAATAACAGGGTAAAAAGCCACAAGACAAGGCAAGGGTGGCTTCTTATGCTTATTCGTCCCTGACTTGAGGCCGCTGCCAAAAATCATCTGCGCGCCTATCTGGTAACTATTGATGTGGGTGCGGAACATCAAGGTATAGAGTACAGGCATGAAGGTGAAGAGTTTATTTACATGCTTAAAGGCGGGTTGATTATACAGGTGGGTGCAAATGTGACAGCATTCATTTCAATTCGGGTCTGCATTATAAATTGAGCAATCTAACCGTAGCGGCACAAAGCTCTTGGTCACTATTTATACGCCATAAGGAGAAAAGGCCATGTCCTTTCAACTTTCTTCAGAACAGGAAATGATTCGCTTGATGGCGCGTGATTTTGCCCGAAACGAACTGGAGCCTAATGCCCATCAGTGGGATCAAAAAGAAATTTTTCCCCTGGAGACTGTCAAGAAATTAGGGGCGCTGGGTTTGTTCGGCATGATGGTGCCACAGGAATACGGCGGAGCCGGTGCCGGTGCGGTCAGTTATTCCCTTGCTTTACAAGAAATCGCTTATTCCTGTGCATCGACCGCGGTAACCATGTCTGTTACTAACCTCTCCTGTGACCCTCTGCTGAAATTCGGCAATGAGGAACAAAAAGAAAAATATTTAAAACCATTGGCCGAAGGCCGATATCTCGGTGCATTTGCCATTACGGAACCGGCCGCAGGATCGGACCCCGGCTCTATAACGACGCGGGCTGAAGATAAAGGTGATTACTACCTCGTTAACGGATCAAAAATATTTATTACCAACGGCGGCTTTGCTGATGTAATTATTCTGATTGTGCGCACTGGCCAGAAAAAATCGAATCACAGTTTGTCCGGCTTTTTGCTGGAAAAGGGTGCTCCGGGTTTTACGATCGGGCGGACAGAGGACAAAATGGGGCTGAGAGCATCCAATACAGTGGAATTGCTTTTTGAAGATTGCCGGATTCTCAAGAAAAATTTGTTGGGCAAGGAAGGTACCGGTTTTAAAATTGCCATGGCTGCGTTGGACAGCGGACGCATTGGGATCGCTTCCCAATCTTTGGGTATTGCGCGGGCTTGTCTGGATGAAGCAATCCAATACGCTAAAAACAGGCGGCAATTCGGGCGACCGATTAATTCTTTTCAGGCGATTCAGTGGATGATCGCGGACAGCGCAACGGAAATCGAGGCAGCTTACCACCTTACCCTGCATGCCGCCGACATGAAAGATCAGGAACTGCCTTTTACCAAAGAAGCTTCGATGGCCAAGCTCTTTGCCTCGGAAATGGCCAACCGCGTGGCTTATAAAACACTGCAAATCCACGGTGGATACGGCTACATGAAAGAATATAAAATCGAAAGGCTCTACCGCGACGCCCGGGTCACTTCCATTTATGAGGGCACTTCCGAAGTGCAGCGGATTGTTGTTGCCAGGGAAGTTATGTAGAGAATCACGGGTATGAACCCCAAAGCAAGTTTTGAGAACTTATTCCGCAGCATGTTACTGGGCATTATACCCTCCGCTACGCGGGATTGTTCAACTTACCAATTCCGATACGCTTCGCGTTCGGAATTGGAGTTTCACTAAAAAATTAAAATTGCTTCAAAAAACCAAGGAGAAAAAATTATGGCGACCTTTCCGGAGCTTTTGCAGAATAGAAGATCCATCCGCGATTTCCAGTTGAAAAATGTTCCTCTGGAAATAATTAAAAATATAATTAAGGATTCGTGCCTGGCGCCATCGGCCAGCAACGGCCAGCCCTGTCAATTCATTATTATCAGCAATAAAGATGTTATGAAGAGAATCTCTGATGAGTGCAAAAAAAATTTGCTGAACGATTTTTCCAAAAACGATACTGCGCTGAGCAAAAGCTATGAAGCAATTCTGAAAGATGAAAAATTTCATATTTTTTATAATGCTCCTTGCGTGATTTATATTGTCGGTTCCAGGGATGTTCATTCGCTGGATTTGGATTGCGCACTGGCAGCAAACTATATGATGTTCTCTGCTGCACAAAGAGGCTTGGGAACATGCTGGATAGGCTTTGGAGTGCATATTCGAGAGAGCAAAATAAAAGAAGAGATCGGTTTGCCGGATAATTTTCGCATTATTGCGCCGCTTATTATTGGCTATCCCAAGGCAATACCGGCACCCCTGGAGAGAAAAGAACCTCAGATTATCAAGATAATCGGCTGATTATCAGCCGGTCGATACTATGAACGACGCTGCAATAAACGATTCCTGTTCCCATATTGATCTGGTTAAATTGGATATTCCATTGGAGGGATTTTACAATTTTATCGGCTGCTGGATTTACTATGCCGGCAATCAGATTACCCTCGTGGACCCCGGTCCGCGCAATACCATTGCAGCCTTAATGTATGCCCTGCGGGAAAGGGGCATTAAAAAAATTGATTATATTCTACTGACTCATATCCATATTGATCATGCCGGTGGTGCAGGCCTTTTACTTCAGTACTACCCGTCGGCGCAAGTTATTTGTCACCCTGTCGGACCGCGACAAAATCAGTCTTATAAAAAAGCCCTTCCCCATAATAGCTAAAGGGAAAGGGCTTTTTGCAAATATTGATTATTTTATTTAAAGAAATTAGGGTCAAGGAATTCCGGATTGGGATATTTATAGAAGCCCTTGCCGCTTTTCACTCCCAATTCGCCGCGTTTGATCATTTTTAAAAGCGCATCAGGCGGCATATCTTTCGGGTCTTTGGAATCGTTGTAATAAGACATTTCGATATCGTAAATAACATCGAGGCCGACTTTATCCATAAGAGCAAAAGGTCCTTCTTTCATTTTAGTGAAAATGCACCAGGCGCGGTCTGCATCACGGAAATCAACAAAGCCATTGCCCCAGGTATAAAGAACTTGTCTTTTCACCGCTCTCCAGACGTTGTTGAAGCAGAAACCGAGGATTTCTTTATTGACTTTCAAAGGTACGCAACCCAAAGACTTAATCCAGTCTATACCGGCTTGCATCGTCTCAGAAGTGGTTTTGGTTCCGCCCATAATATCTACCATATTGACACCCTGCAGCGGGAAATAAAAATGGATATTAAGGCATTTTTCCGGTCTGCCGCTGCTTACTTCCATTTTGGAGATCGGCAATGATGAACTATTGGTGGCTAAAATGGCACCGGCCTTGGCTTTTTTCCCTAAATCAGCAAATACTTTATTCTTTAATTCCACGTTTTCCGGAACCGCTTCGATAACGAGATCGGCGTCCTTTACGGCCTCTCCCAAATCTGTCTCCTGTTTGACTGCGTCACGACATGATTCCCAGCGTTCCCAGGGGATGAAAGGATTTACGCCTTTAGCTTTCAGATCGGCAAAAATCTTGTTGTATGTCCCGACAAACGCTCCCGGAACCGGATCAAATGCTTTGACTTTATTACCTGCATTGGCTGCAAGCATAGCTATTTGAGCTCCCAAAATACCGGTACCTACTAATGCTACCTTTTCAATTTTGGCCATAAACTTTCCCTCCTTTTAAGATATTTGAATTCAATAGTCACGTATTAAAATTTTATTCTTTTAATAGGTCTTCTTTTGGTGGTTTGAACCCCTCCCCAATATTACTCCACCGTATTGCATTATTAGCCATTGCCAACCATGGCTTTGCGCTGTTGGATACAAATTGCTATCTGCCAATCACATAGCGATACGGATCAATTACATCACGCAGAATATGCAGTTCCTCTGCTTTAGGCGGTTCGTTTTCTACTATTTTCTTTGCTTTTAACAACTCGAAACCGCAGTTATCCTGAACATCTTTTTCCGAGTATCCCGGATTTAAGGCGATCAGCCTCATACGCTTTGACTCCGGTTCAAAATCCATTACAGCCATATTGGTGATAATCTTATATGGACCTGCTCCCAAAGGAAGACCCGATTTAGCTCGCGAATCACCGCCGGTCAACCATCCAGGTGATGTACAGTAACTGACTTTTTCCACAAATCTTTTCGAATCCTGCGGCGTCATCACCATCATGCGCCAGCAGAAAGAAGCGAAATCATTGGCGCCGCCGCTGCCCGGGAAACGTACTTTTGGTTTTTGGTGATCAGCACCAATGCGCGTGGAGTTGAGATTACCATACATATCAATCTGGGCACCACCCAAAAATGTGTAGTCCAACATACCGCGGCACGCTGTTTCCATAACTTCGCACATACCACTGGCCATAATCGCTTTATAAGTTGTCCGGGAGTCACCCACAGAAATGGGCATTTCCGGAATCAGCGGGGCGACACCACCCGCCTCAAACAGAATCAATAAATTCGGCGATTGAAGCTTCTGCGCCAGCATCGCCGCGGCACAGGGAGCGCCCGTGCCAACTCCGACCGTCGCGCCGTCTTCCAATTCGCGCGCCGCAGTACAAATCATAAGTTCCATTGTATTATAATCAGGCATGATTATTTCTCCTTTCTATTTTCTCGCACCTACAAACATCATTTCTTTTTGTCTTAGTAACTGCATCTTTTCCATACCGCCATTTTTCTGAATGTATTCAAAGTGGTTTTTGCAACTATAAATATTCTTATCCAGAAACGCCTTGAATGCTTCCGGATCTGTTTCCACTTTCATCCATTCCCGCAAATGGTCTTCGTCGGAGAAATACTCACCATACATATTACCGGGATAACTACCATAAGGCACTTCGCAAACAGCGTCCACACACCAGAAAGGTATTACCGTAAAACTGGGGTCGCGCCTGATTTCATCAGTAGAAATCAGCCTTTCACAGGTTATTATTACATGCTTTGCTGCACGCGCCGCATCAAAATCCGATACAGTAATACCGCGTACCCGGCAATTCCCGTACATATCCGCTTCATGAACATGAATGGCGGCTACATCAGGATATAATGCCGGCAAAGCCACATACTTTGTTTTAGTGAACGGGCATTCGATTACTTTTCCTCCACTGTATTTTAATGTATCCGTACCCATAAAATTTCGTGCCGGATAAAAGGAAACGCCTGCTGCTCCCGCTTTAAGACGTACGGCCATAGCATAGTTGCTCCACTCGCTTACCTTTACCTTGCCCGATTCCATATACCGGCGGGCGTTGGGCGAAAGACCGCGCGCTTCCAGTCCGACGATATAACCGGCATCACAACGGTTAAAAGCTTCACCGGCACAAAGAATTTCAAAATCATGCGTTGTAGTTTGACCGGATAAACCGAGATTTTTTCTCCCCTGCCTTAAAATCTCATGGTAAACAGCAATCGGCACTCTATTCGCACCAAATCCCCCTCCTTTTAAATAGTCTCCATCATGAACAAACTTTTCCACGGCTTCTTTCACGCTCATGACTTTATTTTCCATCTTGCGTGATTTTGTCCGGAAAAAAGCCCGGGCTTTATCCGCATCCGGATCTGTGAAAACTTCACCTATTCCCTGTTCAATTGTATCCACGGCATTTTACCTCCTTTTATAAATATTTTTATTTGCTAAAGACTCGCTTCCCCTTGTATTTCCATCTGGTAACAAAGAAATTTTAAGTATAATTCATGATGATGATAATAGCCACGATAATTGCGACATTTAATAATTAATACCGGGGCATTAATTTTCGTTCCGACAATTAATCTATGTAGTGCTTATTCACCTCCCTTTAATGGATTATACAATTTTTTGTAACCACGGGTATCGCCGCACCCCAAGGCAAGCTTTGGAAACCCATTCGAAAACTCGCTGCGGAGTATTATACCCCTGCTTATACGGGAGAATTCGGCTAACAAGCTTCAATTCGCTTCGCTTTTGAAGTTTGAGTCTCATTACCCTTCGCTTCGCGAGATTGTTCAACTTACCAATTTCCCTACACTGCGTTATGGGAATTGGAGTTTCACGAATAATAAGCAAAGAGGATACCAACAACTAATATATTATGTATTTAACTGATATTACTTCTTATTCTCCATTTACCCATTTTACCGGCATTGAAATACCAGTAGAGTAATTTATACAGCAAAATATCTCAAAAATCACAATACAAAACAAGCTAAAGGTTTGCCGCTAGTGTAGTTAATATTATACATGTAGGCATTACTCTACATCTCCGACGCGTCGAGGGGAATATTAAATTTCTTCATTTTTTTATAAAGAGCTGTACGATGGATACCCAATAATTTGGAAGCTTTATTTTTGTTATAATTCGAGATATGCATTGCATGCAGCACAGCCTCTTTTTCCGAGTCCGCTTTGATATTTTTCAATATTACCGATTCTGATTTAATGGGTCGTTTTGTCAGTCCCAGAAAGAATACCGGCAGGTGCTTTACCTGTATCACATCCTCCGTTCCGTCCATGGAACAAATCATCCTTTCCAACACATTCGATAGCTCGCGGACATTACCCGGCCAATCGAATTTCTCGAATATCTTTATCACTTCCGGCGATATTTTACTGATATTCACTCCGCAATCCTTATTGAGTCCATCTATGAGATGTTCGGCGATAATGGAAATATCTTCTTTGCGTTCCCGTAGCGGCGGCATGTGCAGAGGTATAACATTTATACGGTAATATAAATCCTGCCGGAATTTACCTTCGCGGACAAGTTTTTCCAGGTCATCATGAGTGGCCGCAATCAAGCGGAAATCGCATTTGGTTACGCGGTTACCACCCAGACGTTCTACCTCTTTTTCTTCGAGTACGCGCAGCAGTTTCGGTTGCATATCCAGCGGAAGATCGCTGATTTCATCAAGAAATACGGTGCCCTGATGGGCCAGTTCGAATTTTCCCGGTTTACTTTTGCTTCCCGCACCGGTATAGGCGCCAGGTTCATAGCCGAATAGTTCGCTTTCCATCAAGTCTTTCGGAATGGCAGCGCAATTGATTCTGACGAACGGAGCGATATGGCGGTCGCTGGCATGATGAATAGCGTGAGCGAAGAGCTCCTTGCCGGTTCCGCTTTCCCCCGTAAGTAAAATGGGAGCGTTAACTTTTGCCGCTTTCATGGCCAGTGTGCGTATTTCCGTCATGACGGAACTTTTACCGATAATATTTTTGCAACTGTATTTGGCGCCCCTCAGATTCTCCAGTTCTTTTTCGTAGAGTTTGACTTTTGATTCCAAAATGTTCAGTTTATTGGCCAATGCCTGGACGTCGCTTACGTCTTCGAACATCACCTGACCAAATACGGCCACCAGTTTTCCACCTATTTTTATGGGGATACGCTGCACCACCATGTCATGCCCCATTATGCGTTGCGCATCATTAATCTCCGCAATTCCGGTTTGGGCGACAATATGCATACGTGAATTTTCAACAACATCGGTTGTATGTTTACCAATTTGCTTCTTCGGATCCATATTCAGGAACCTTCCGTAAGCTTCACTGAAAAACATTACATATCCTTGCGGATCGGTAATCATTACACCATTTAATATATTATTTAAAATTGCTTCATATAATTGAAGCTTTTCGCGAATTTCCTTTTCTTCTGCGATATTCATATGGTTCTCCTGTTCCTGATATAACACATCTCCCAAGGAAGAGATTGTTATAATCGATCGAAAAACAATTAGCAGGATAAATAGGCGAAATCAACTACAATATGGTCATTGAATTCGCCAGTATTTTTATATGCGCCGTCGCATTTTTGGCAAAATGGAAACGAATCACCTTCCGCCCCAATTCGATCAGCGCCTGTCTGTCCCCTAGCGCCTGAGCGGCTTTCAGAGTGCCGAAAGTCAGGCTGGACTTATCCGATCCAATGCGATCGGGAATGTCTAAATCCAAAAAATCATCAGCGGTCAATTGAATAAATAAGCTATTGCCGGCATCGCCTTTGTGCAATTGGCCGGTGGAATGCAAGTAACACGGGCCGTAACCAACTGTTACCGCTAGGCGGTATTTACGATTAATTGCAGTTTTCAACTGTTGCAAAGCTTCATCCATCTGTGGTGCTCGGCTTAGATATGCCTGAATGCTGACATAAGCGCCTTCTTTGGCCTGAGTCAGAAAGTCATGCAAAGCCTCTGCCGGTGTTGCAGCTTTGCTGCCGCCGTAAATGCTCAACTCCGGTGTTAAGAGAGACGGCTCTTCCTGCGGCAATGCCCTTTCTTCGCGATACATGGCGATCATTTTGCTGGTGAGCACTTTTGTTGCTTCCACATCCGGCTGATCAAAAGGATTGATTTTTAAAATGTAAGCGGCAACGGCGGTAGCCATCTCCCAGATAAACATTTGAGCGCCTAATTCATAAATATCATCGCTCTTGATAGTGATTACCGGATGCCCGGCTGCGGCAAGAGAAGCGATCTTGGGCGAAGAATCTTCGTCTCCATCTGGAAAGATGACAAATACGCGATCATTACCGTAAGCGCCAGGTTCGGACAGACTTTCACCTGTGACCGGCAGGATTCTTTTTCCTTCTTTGCCGGTGCTCTCCGCTATTAGTTGTTCCAGCCAGTTGCCGAAAGACGCGAAGCGAGACGGCATGATCAAAGTAAGTTTGTCTCGCCCCATTTGCGCCAGCGTTCCCAAAGTCGCGCCCAAAGCTGTTCCCGTGTCATCAAGATTGCCGGAAGATTTATGAGTTTTTTCTCGAAGCATTACGCTTACCGCATTTTGCAGCAGTTTCTCCACATCAACACCGATGATGGCAGCAGGAACGATACCCGGCAGGGAAAGCGCCGAGTAACGTCCACCGATAGCAGGATTGTTTAAAAATATGGGAAGTGATGAAACTTCACCCGCAAGTTTAATCATGGGGCTTCCTTCGTCAGTGATAAAGAGAAAAAGTCCTCGGGCGCGGGTCTTTGATTTTTTCAGCAGCAAATTATAAAAATATTGAAAGAGAGAATTAACCTCCAGCGTTGTTCCCGATTTGGAAGAAACAATAAAAAGTGTTTTATCCGGATTAAGAGACGCGGTGACAGCGGCAATCGTCGCCGGATCGGTTGTGTCGAGAATTCTGAGAGTCGGACAATCAGCGGTGCTGCCGAAAACATCCTTAAATACTTCCGCCGCGAGAGACGATCCGCCCATACCCAGCAAAACTACATCTTTAATGCCGCTGTTAATTATCGGGACAATTTCGGAGCGGATATACTGTATCTTTTTTAGTGTATCCGCGGGAGCATTAAGCCAGCCCAGCCGGTTAATAATATTATCCGGCGACGGCTTCCAGACGGTATAATCTTGTTCCCAAATGCGTTCAACAATTCTGTCTTGCTGCAGATTGTTCAGGCAGGATTTAACTGCGGCTTCATATTGCCCCAGAGAAAAAGTTAAACGTGTACCTTTCATTATTTTTCCTATGATGCGGAAATCTGGTATTTATTTGCTGCTGCAGCAATCTTATCCGCCGTAAAACCAAACTTTTCGTAAAGAACGGGACCGGGAGCGCTGGCGCCAAAGCCTGCCATACCAATAATCTTGCCCTCCAGGCCTACGTAATGTTCCCAACCCAGTTTAATACCTGCTTCCACTGCTATGCGGGCTTTAATTTGCGGCGGTAATACCTTGTTGCGGTATTCCTGCGGCTGACTGTCAAAAACATCCCAGCAAGGCAGGGAAACAACCCGGACTTTACTGCCGGTGGCGGCCAGTTTTCGCACTGCATCCAGCGTAATGGCTACCTCCGAACCGGTCGCGATAAAGATTAATTCCGGATCCGGTGCCGATTCCCATAAAATATATCCGCCCCTTTGGGCACCGGAAGCGGGAGCGCAGATATTGCGATCCAGCACCGGTAAATTCTGGCGACTGAAGACAAGAACCGTCGGCCCGGTTGTTTTCGTTAAAGCCAGCCGCCATGCTTCCATGGTCTCGTTGGCATCCGCCGGGCGAATTACCGTCAGGTTGGGTACTTGCCGCATGTTCATAATTTGTTCAATCGGCTGATGAGTGGGGCCATCCTCGCCGACACCAATGCTGTCATGAGTAAAAATAAATATTGCCCGCAAGCCCATCAAAGCGGCCAGCCGCATGGGCGGGCGCATGTAATCGGCAAAGGTGAGAAAGGTTGCCGTATAAGGAATAAAACCGCCATGCAGAGCCATACCTACCGCAATCGATCCCATAGCATGCTCGCGAACACCGAAATGAATATTGCGTCCCAGATAACTCCAGGTACCGCCAACCATGCCGTGCTGTCCTTCAGATGAAGTGGCCGGGCTTTGAAAATCGCCCATACCTTTGAGCCAGGTAAATGTAGATGGATTCAGATCTGCAGAGCCACCCATTATTTCGGGAATCTTCGCGGCCAGCGACTGCATGATTCCTTCGGAAGCTTTGCGCGTGGCAATATCTTTGGAACCGTTGGGAAACGGATTTAAGGCTGTTTCCCAATCGGCGGGAAGCTCGCCGCTGATTGCCCGGTTAAATTCGGCAACAAGCGCCGGGTCTTTTTGTTTAATATTTGTTAATGATTCCTGCCATTGCTTTTCCCATTTTTTACCGCGACTTTGCGCCTTGCGGAAAAATTTCAATGCATCTTCCGGCACAAAAAATAAAGGCTCCGCAGGCCAGCCCAGAGTTGTTTTTGCCCCTTTTAATTCATCAGCCCCGAGCGGCGCTCCGTGCGCTTCGCAGTTGCCTTGTTTGCAGGGCGCGCCATAGCCGATTGTTGATTGCACGCAAATCAGAGAAGGATGCTCCGTATCTTTTTTTGCTTTTTTGATAGCCCGGTCAATAGCGGCAATATCGTTGCCGTCTTTTACTTTCTGCACCTGCCAGCCGTAAGACTTAAAGCGCAGCTCAATATTTTCCGTACAGGAAAGTGCCGCGGAACCGGCAAGCGTAACCTTGTTATCATCATAAAGGACAATTAACTTCCCCAGTCGTAAATGTCCGGCCAGCGCACAGGCCTCACTAACAACACCTTCCATCATGTCGCCATCACCTGTCATCACGTAAGTGAAATGATCAACTAGTTTCGCGCCGTCGCGATTGAAGCGTGCCGCCAGATGCGTCTCGGCAATGGCCATGCCCACAGCATTAGCCAACCCCTGACCCAAGGGGCCGGTGGTTACTTCCACACCGGCAGTGTGCTTATATTCAGGATGGCCCGGAGTAAGGCTCCCCCATTGGCGGAAATTTTTGATATCGTCGAGCGAAAGGTTATAGCCGGTGAGATGAAGCAGTGCGTATAAAAGCATCGAGGCATGACCGGAAGAAAGCACAAAGCGGTCGCGGTCCGGCCACTGCGGATTCTTCGGATTATGTTTTAAGTGTTTTGTCCACAGAGTAAAAGCGGCAGCAGCGGCGCCCAGCGGCATGCCGGGATGTCCGGATTTTGCCTTTTCAATGGCATCAGCAGCCAGAAAACGGATGGTATCAATACACTTTTTCTCTACTTCATTTTTGCTCGACATATGCTCTCCTTAAAATAAAAGATTGTTCATTCAGGATAATGATTGTACTAGCATATTTAGAACTTTTCTTGAATTTTATTTTTATTGTAAAATAAAGGCCGAAAGATTATATATTAGAAACAATCATTTAGTTTAGTATTTATGCTCAAGTAGATTGTCCGAAAACTATGGAATAACTTGTTGGGCCATAGACAATGACGATGGCGTGAGGCCAAAGTGACAGGTAAATCACCAGTACCGTCTAAGCAAGAGTTAGTAAAGATAATTCGTGACATGGCAGACAAAGAGTCTGTCACATCGTTGTCGCAGCGTGCGTTTATGGAAAGCACAGGCTTGTCTCAATGGTCAATCTACAAACACTTTGACACCTGGAGCGACGCTTGTGAGGAGGCGGGAATCACGACGGCTCCAAATCCTACACAACTACCCCGTGAACAAGACTACACCGACGCACAATGTGTAAATGAGTTGAAGCGGGTCGCTGCCCTGCTCAATACGGAAGCCCTGTCTTCAAAGCAGTTCCGTCGTTACGGGCGCATCAGTGCGTCGACGGTTTCCCGTCGCTTCGGAAGTTGGGGCGGCGCGCTCGCCATTTCGGGGTTGAAGGAAAGTGCCCGTACCGAACTTGCACGCTCCCTCTCACCCGACTACTGCATCGAAGAAATGAAGCGCGTCGCGAATAAGCTAGGGCACGACTATCTGACGGCGGAACAGTTCGATGAACACGGAAATGTCAGTGCGTACCGCATA
This sequence comes from Syntrophaceae bacterium, assembly GCA_003142535.1. GTDB lineage: Bacteria > Desulfobacterota > Syntrophia > Syntrophales > Smithellaceae > Fen-1166. The sequence goes on along the minus strand of PLMQ01000055.1, from coordinate 78,310 downwards.
GTAAAAGTATTCGGATCGTGGCACAAGGCTTTGTCCGCCGCAGGTCTTAACCCCTCTCCAAATTTCAAACGAGAGGTGCCATTCACTGACCTTGCTGATGATTTCTTAAATGCCGCCATCGACGTTGGCCGGGTGCCATCACTCGTTCAACTGACGCGTCGCTCGCGATACGTGTCGCATACGTTCTCCGGTAGGCACGGAGGTTACGACCAGTTCAAGCGACTCGCCATAGAGCATTTGTTCTCGAACTGCGCACGAATTCCACAGGGTATTAGGGAGTTTCTTGAGACTGAGCATCGCCGGCTTACCGACAACGATGACACTGGCTCGGACATCGTAATGGTTCCGCATCGAAGGGGCCGTACACTCAACTTCCGCGCGTTCGCATATAGCCCTACATCCGAGCATGACGTTGTCCAACTATTTGGTGCAGTCGCAGACGAACTCGGTTTTGAAATTGTGGGGAACCGTAGCGCGTTTCCAGACTGTGAGGCGAGGCGGCGTAGCCTCGGCACCCGTGAAAGTTTCGTGCCGTGCTTGATCGAGTATGAGTTCGCGTCGTCCGACTTCCGACGCCACAAGCATCCGGTCGCGGGCTGCGACCTCATTGTTTGCTGGACGCACGATTGGCGCGAGTGTCCCATCGAAGTACTAGAATTGAGCACGGCTATCAAGAGTCTGGATGGTTGGCGCTGAACAAGTTTTGGTTCCGGCCTAGCAGCAGCTTCAACTCGGACTGGCTTTTCCGCATTCCAAATTTCACCTTGTCTCTTTTTTTCAACAGTCAGTTGGAGAGGCTACCTGCTTCAGCCTTCAGGCTTATTCCCTAGCTCATCATCAAGCCAGTTCAGATATTCCTTGCTGCCTTTAAGTATCGGGACAACGATTATTTCCGGTGTTTCATAAGAATGCATTTCTTTAATTGCCGATTCTACTTCCTTGTAAAAATCATCACGTGTCTTAATCAGGCAAAGCCACTCTTGGGCATTTTCGACTTTGCCTTTCCAGCGATAAGTACTTTCGATCGGCCCCACAATCTGCACGCAGGCGACCAGTTTTTGCTCAACCAGAAAATCGGCAATCTTTTTTGCCTGTTCCCTCGATTCTGTTGTCGTCGTTACCTGAATAAAAGATTTCATAAAAATCTCCTATTTTTTGCTGCATTCATACATCAATATCGCTGCCGCTTGCGGCAAGCTTAAAGAATCCGCCTGGGCATTACCGGGAATACGCCAGCGCTCATCGGCAAGCGCCAATAATTGCTCCGGCAGGCCATGACTTTCGCTGCCTAAAAGCAGGGCTGCTTTTTGCGGCAGCGGGTGCGGCGGTTGTCCTTTGTGCACATCACTACCTACAAGACGATGAATCTTTTTTATTTGCGGTAGAGCCGCGATTAAATCAACATCAGAAACAATAGTCAGATGAAAAAGGCTGCCCATGGAGGCACGTATAGTTTTGGGGTTAGTATAATCGGCGGAGTTAGCGCTCAAAATTATATTGGTAAAGCCAAACCACAGCGCACTGCGCATCAACGCTCCTAGATTGTTGGGATTGCTGATCTCATGCAGGATTAAAATATTCCCATCTGCCTGCGCCAGGAAGGAAGTGAGAGAAATATTCTGCGGTATTGCCGCTACCACCATTATCCCTTCCGGTTCTTTATCTTGGCTGAGTTTCTTTAACTCGGAGCCGGTGATCTGATAAATTGAGATATTGTTATCAACTTTTGCCACTAGCTTTTCCCAGTATTTAATTTTTTCCGGCAAAACCAGGATGGCTTCTGTTTGCCAGTCACTCGACAAAAGCTCCTCGACTACCTTTGCTCCTTCGGCCAGAAATATTCCCTCTGCGTGGCGGAATTTATTATCGTCGAGTCTTGCCCATCTTTTTAGTTGGGCCTGTGAAATATTCTGAAATTCGGTTTTCATAAAGGCTCGATTATTTTTCCTCTGTGATAATTGGGGGATGTTTCTTCGGCCAAGCAAGCGATGCAATAATAGATACTGCTAATACAGAGGCTATTACGGCTAAAGAAGCAACGATATTAATCTTATATAAATCAGTGATCAACATTTTAATTCCTACAAAACCCAAAATTACCGCCAAGCCATATTGCAGATAGTGAAAGAGTTTCATCAAGCCGGAAATGGCAAAGAAAAGAGAACGCAGGCCCAAAACGGCAAAGACATTGGAAGTATAAACGATAAAAGGATCGGTTGTGACCGCTAAAACCGCGGGGATGGAATCAACGGCAAAAAACACATCTGTCGTTCCCAGTGCTAAAACAACAACCAAAAGCGGTGTAGCGTAGCGCTTGCGTTCGATGATGGTTAAGAACCTGTGTCCGGAATATACAGGGGCAACCGGCATAAACATACGAAGCAGCTTGATCACAATATTTTTTTCCGGATGAACTTCCTGCTCTTTCCCCCGGGCAATCTGGATGGCCGTGAAAATCAGGAAAGCCCCGAAAATATATATCACCCAATGAAATTGATTGATCAATGCAATACCGGTGAAAATAAAAATACCGCGCATAATGAGCGCAATAATTATTCCCCAGATTAAAGCTTTCTGTTCGTATTCGGCCGGTACCGAAAAATAACGGAAAAAAAGTAAAAAGACGAAAAGATTATCGATGCTCAGCGAGTATTCAATAAGATAACCGGTTAAGAATTCCAAAGCCTTGTGATGGCCGTAAAAAAAATACACACCCCCACAGAAAAGCAGAGCCAGTACTATCCAAAACGATGTCCAGTAGAGGGATTCTTTGATTTTTACCGCATGCGCTCTGCGACTGAAAACACCAAGATCCAGTGTCAGCATAACCAGGATAAAAACAGCAAAGAAAATCCACCATAAAGTCATGTTATAATTTTCCTTACGTTTAGATCGCCCGGCGCAAAGCCTGAGCGGCATTGTGAATAATATCCCATGCTCCGCTGAAAAACGGCGAGTAAGCCAAATCCAAATAGGCTATTTCATCAATATTCATTTCCGCCCAGAGCGCTACGGACAAAGAATTAATGCGGCTCACCGCGCCCGCAAAGCCCACGGCCTGCGCGCCCAATAATTTTCCCGATGATTTATCGGCGATAAGTTTTAAACCGATTTTCTTTAGACCGAGCGATCCTATAATAGCATTTCCCCAAACTAAAATGCTGACAGGGTTATAGTTGGCGAGCGCTGCTTCCTTTTCGTCAATGCCGGTGGCCGCTGCCTCCAGATTAAAAAGCCGGAAAGATTGAGCTCCGACTACTCCCGGAAAGGTAAGCGGCTTGCCGCCAATGTTACGTCCGGCCACCCGTCCCTGCTTGTTGGCGATATCGCCCAACGGAATGTTGACCGGACGTTTACTTACGCGATGATATGATTCACAACAATCACCCACTGCATATACATTTTCCTTTGATGTCTGCTGGGCGGAATTAACTGCAATCGCGCCGCTTTGGCCGATTGTCAAACCTATTTCTTTGGCCAGTTCCACATTGGGCTTTACGCCTACGGCCAGTAAAATTAAATCGGCTTCTATTTTACCTTGATTGCTGAGAGCACAAAGAGGGTAATCTTTTCCGTCTTCGATGGCGGTGGTTTCGGCGTGGGGTATAAATTCCACACCGTTATTTTTCAGTTCTTCCAATAATAATTTTGCCAATTCCGGATCCCAGCGGTTTGCCGGAAGTTCACCCCTGTGCAATATGGTTGTTTGGATTCCGGCCTGCTGCAGGGCTTCACTCATCTCCATCGCGATAAAACCGGCGCCGATAATGATCGCCTTGCGGCATTTCTTTTCTTGCAGATAAGTCTTAATCTTTATTGCATCTTCCAGATTCTTTAAAGTAAATACGCCCGGTTTCTCAATGCCTGGCAAATCAGGAAGCAACGCTCTTGCTCCGGTAGCCATTACTAAAATATCAAATGGAATATTTCTCTCGTTGCGAAGCTCAACGGTTTTTCCTGCGTAATTTACACTCAGCACTTCCGTATTCAACTGAACATCAATTCCTGTTTCGCGGAATTTTTCCGGCGTCCGGGCAATCAACTTTTTTTCATCTTTTATTACATCGCCGATGTAATAAGGCGTCGGTCAGGAGGCGAAAGAAACAAATTTTCCCCTCTCCAGGATGGTTACATTTAAAGAAGGATTATTGCGTTTGGCTTCAGCGGCGGTCGATGGTCCGGCCGCTCCGCCGCCTATGATGACCAATTTTTTCCCCATGGCCTATACCCCTAGTGTGCTGATACAGTAACAGCTTTACAATGATGTCATTTCTCATCCGCCTGAGGCGGATGAGAAATCTTAAGAAATCCGGTGCGAAGTAAAGATATCTCCCTTCGGTCGATATGACAATGTTTAATTGAAACACTACCCTAGTTGCTTACAGCGTTTTTCCGCCAAAGTAAAATGATGATACCGCCAAGTATCATTAACAGACAGAGAATTTGTCCCATGCTGATAATGCCCAGGAAAAGGCCGAGCTGATAGTCCGGTTCGCGGAATAATTCAATAAAAAAGCGCACCAGGCCGTAGCCGATGATATACAATCCCAGCAGATAACCAGCGAAAAAGTTCTTTTTTCTAATCAGCCACAACACAAGGAATAAAACGAATCCTTCAAAAAACGCTTCATAGAGCTGGGAAGGGTGGCGCAAGCTATTTGCCGGATCCAGCGGGAAATACATTCCCCAGGGCACGGTTGTTACGCGGCCAAATAGTTCGCCGTTAATGAAATTGCCGATGCGTCCAAAAAAGTAACCCAGTGGTATCGCCGGAATTAGCAAATCGACAAAACGCCAAAAATTGATTTTATATTTGATGCAAAAATAAGCTGTAGTAATAAAAACGCCGATGAGGCCTCCATGATAAGACATGCCGCTGATGCCGACAAACTTCATGCCCTGCGCAAAATCAAACGGCAGGAATATTTCCAGAAGATGACTTGAGTAGTAGCTCCAGTTATAAAAGAAAACGTAGCCCAGCCTGCCGCCGAGGATGAGGCCGATCATCGCCCAAACAAGATAATCCTGAATTGTCTCCGCTGTATATTCATATTTTTCGCTCTTAATCCGGTAGAGGGCAAGAGCATAGACAACGGCGAAGGCGACAATATACATCAGGCTGTAATAGCGCAGGTGAAATGACCCGATACTGAAAAGATCAGGATTGATCTGCGCCGGTAAATGTTGCCAGGTGTTGATAAATGATCCCATAATTTTTTATTTCCTTATTCAGAGTTTAATTGGGTGCTAATCGCAATAATTTGATAAACGGCGACAGCCCAGATGATGCCCTTTAGCTTTCAAAGGATAACGAGGCGGCAAGAAGGAGGCTCCGCAGGCGTATTACTAACCCGTGACCTTCAGGTTATACGTTGAGGAAGCCGAAGAAAGCTAAAGGACATCAATTAATATGCTTCGCCTTTCATATTTCCTATATACAGCTCCGCGTTGAATGCGGCGTTGGCGCCGTCACCGGCCGCTGTTACCACCTGCCGGAAAAGTTTGGCGCGGCAATCACCGGCGGCAAAAATTCCCTCCGCGGATGTTTTCATATTTTCATCAGTAATGATATAACCCCCCGTATCGAGATTGAAAACTCCTCGGAAAATTTCCGTATGAGGTATGCGTCCGACAAAAATAAAGACACCCTCGGCAGCGATGTCCGTCAGTTTTTCCGATTGAACATTCTTAATCATGACACCGGTGACAAAATCAGCGCCCAAAACTTCCGCCAGTGTTCCATTCCAGACAAATTCGATTTTCTTTTCGGCGAATGCCCTTTTCTGCAGGATTCCTCCGGCCCGCAGGCGATCGCGCCGATGAATTACGGTGACTTTTTTAGCAAAATGAGTCAGAAAAAGGGCTTCCTGAATAGCCGAATCGCCGCCGCCGACAACGACGACATCCCTGTTGCGGTAGAAAGGCCCGTCACAGGTTGCGCAATACGATACACCACGACCTGCAAATTCCGTTTCGCCCGGTACTCCCAGTTTGCGCCACTGCGCTCCCGTTGCGGCAATGATGCTCAGCGCCCTATAGGATTTATCTCCGGCGCTGACAACCCATAAAGCCGGGGCTGAATCACTTTTTACTATAGCCGAAACATCTTTAGTTATTGTTTCCAAGCCGAATTTCAAAGCCTGATTTTTAAATAACTGCATCAATTCAAAGCCGCCAATACCATCAGGGATTCCCGGATAATTTTCGATTATATCGGTAATGGTGATCTGGCTTACCGTTGCCGCACCTTCCACAAGCAGCGTTTTTAAGCCCGCACGGGCGGCATAAAGACCAGCGGTATATCCTGCCGGTCCGCCGCCGATGATAATTATATCGTAATCATATTCAGACAATTTTGCTGTACCCATATCCGGATAATTCTCCACGATCTCATCGTGGAGTTTAATCAGGAACAGTCTGTTTTGTAAAGTCCAATTTGACGAATAATTTTTGCAATAGTTTCATTAACTATGAGTTTCATATATCTCTGCTTGAGCGGGATAAAGGATAAGACCAGTTCGGCTGGGAATAGCTGTCACTGCATCTTATTTGCCTGACTCCGGTTATTCAGATTTCAGGAGCTATTGCCGGAACAAGACAAATCACTTTTAATAAATCATTGCCCGAATTTTTTATTTGGTGTTTTTCATTGGCCGGAATAAAAGCAACATGTCCGGGCTGGACAGGCGTCCACCGATAGTTGCAATAAATTTCGCCATTGCCTGCATGGATGAACATTTCATGTTCCCAGGCGTGCGAGTGTTTGGGGGTATGCCCTCCCGACGCAATCTCAAAGATACGCATACAAAAATTGTTCGCACCGTCTTTTTTGCCGACAAGAACGCGGCCGGCAACTCCTTTGGCCTCATCATTATCAAAGTGAATCGCCTTTATATCGGTGTAAGATAAAATTTTCATAAGATCCCCCATAGTCTATCTGTTTTACGCATCCCATTTACCTTCAGTGCGCAGCCGCTTTGCTATCTCCGCTGCCTTTTCTCTTAAAAGAACATAGTCGGTTTTGGCTACTCGGTTCAGCGGCAGCGTCCCCGACGCAATTATCTCGAAGTGGCTGGGCCTTTTATAGGCAGCCATTTCACTCGCCACTGCCTCCAACTCGACAATAGTTATATCCACAATCGGTGATTTTTCCACAAAAGCCATGATCCCCTCGGTAAATACCTCGTGGGGCACACCGATCAAGGCGATACCGGCAATTTTGCCTTTTAACTTTTGTTCAAAATAATCCTCTACTTCGGTCGGGAATACCTGGTAGCCTTTTGGTTTAATAATCAGCTTACTGCGTCCCGCAAAATGCAAGCCTTTGTCATCATAATGCCCCATATCACCGGTGTAGCAAATACCGTCTTGAGAAATGGTTTTGCGAGTGTTCTCTTCATCATTAAGATAGCCCAAAAATATCTGCGGCCCGGAAAAACAAATTTCACCGATTTCTCCCGGTTTCTTTTCCGCACCAGCGTAACCGTCATCTCTCATCGGCTCCCTTATGGATATCGGGCAAAGCGGCATGGCGTAACCGACACTGGATAAAATTTCATCCACAGTGCCGTCCAGCGGTGAGTAGGTTACAAAGCCGGCGGTTTCCGTCAAACCGAGACCGGTACCGAACTGCGGCGCCATTGTGGAGAGCTTTTCCAAAAACTGGCGTGTCACGGCCTGCCCCCCATAAAGCGCGAACCTGAGAGTGGAAAGATCATATTGATCATATTCCGGTAAACGCCATTCCATGGAAAATAAAGCAGGAATCTGGCCGAAGGCAGTTATTTTATACTTTTGGATAGCATCCAATGATTTTTTAGGATCGAAAATATGCAGCAGAACACTCGTGCTGCCGCCATAGATTGTCGTCGCCAATTGCTCAGTTACGCAGCCGACATGGCTCGGCGGCAGGTTAACCAGCATTATATCCTTCTCTTGAAAGCCAAAGCCAACAGCCAGACAGATATTTTGAATCAGAATGTTTTCGTGACAAAGCAATGCCGGTTTCGGCTTGCCGGTAGAGCCGGTCGTAAAAATGATCAGACAGGGATCCCGTTTATCCACCTGCTTTTGTGCCTTTTTGACCTTGCCCAGAATAAGTCCCTGGATGATAAAAGTCTTTTTGATATCGGCAGCCCAGCGGACAATCCCCACCGCGCCGTCAATAATAAGGTCTTCTTCTTTTTGAAATTGAATCCAGTGTTTGCAAACATTTTTGTGTTTCTTCATTATTTCTTCCACCATAGGACGAAAGTCAACCAGAGGTGTCTTGCCCAGAAAAAAATAAGCAACCGGTCTGGCCTGTTCAAAGCACTGATCAATTTCATGAGTTTTCAAACGGGGGTCCAAGGGAGCGATAATTGCTCCAATGCGGTAACAGGCATACATCAGGAAAACATGCTCTTTTAGTAAAACCAGCGTCGTGGCGACCACATCTCCTTTTTTAATACCCATCGCCAGCAGCTTGGCCGCCATTGCCTTGGAGCGCAGGGCAAACTCTTTCCATGTTACCTGCTCGCCGGTATCGTATTCGATCAGGGCAATCTCATTCGGTTTTTCCTTGGCCCACTTATCAACATGGTCGAACATGCAAGGCTCTAACTGTTCGTACCGTCTTTTGCATTCTTCATCCATTCTGATGTCTTTCATCTTTCTACCTCACCGCTGATTATAAAATTTTGGTTCACGATAGCAAATCAAGGATTATTCTGCATTGTCATATGTATTCTCTCTTCTGCGGCTGAAGTATAGGAGAGACAAGGTTATCCGTCAATGGAAAAGTACTGGCCGGTTATTGCGATTTTGTTTTAATCAGAAAATGCTCCGCAGCAAAATCGTAATTGCGGAAGTGTTCGTTCCTCCGTTAATTTTTAGCTTGACAGAAGCGGACATTTATTTTGTACTGGCGGTCAGAAAATGGCTGTTATCCAATTCAAGGAGCAAAATAATGCCGGAAAATCCTTTACATCTGCTGATGAATCCAAAATCCATTGCCGTGGTTGGCGCCAGCAACAATCCGATGAAAATGGGAACCATGCAGGCGCTGAGTATAATAAAAGACGGCTACCGCGGAAAATTTTATCCTGTCCATCTTACGGAAAAAATGGTCCTCGGGCATAAAGCATATGCCCGGGTTGAAGACCTGCCCGAAACTCCCGATCTGGCCATATTAATTGTTCCCACCAAGGCTGTAATTGAACTGTTGGATAGATTCGGCAAAATTGGGACAAAAAAAGCAATCATCATCACCGCCGGTTTTAAAGAAACGGGGACAACCGGACGTAATATGGAATATGATCTGGTAGCTGTGGCTGAAAAATACGGCATACGTTTTGTCGGACCTAATTGTGTCGGCATCATCAATTCCCAGATTCATTTGAATGTAACTGTTGCCGGAATGCCGGATGAACCGGGTATGCTCGGCCTGGCCTCACAGAGCGGTACATATATAACGCAGACACTTGCTTATTTGAGAGAAAGGGGAATTCGTTTCAGCAAGGCAATCAGTCTGGGTAACGAAGCCAATATCAACATTGTTGACGCGCTGGAGTTCCTGGGCGAAGATAAACACACCAAGGCAATTATTCTCTATATCGAAGGGCTGCGCGATGGCCGCAGATTTATAGAAGTGGCGCGCAAAATTACGCCGCACAAACCGGTGCTGGCACAATATGTCGGCGGAACCGCCGCCGGTGCGCGCGCGGGATTGAGCCACACCGGCGCTATGGCGGGGCCGGATTTTTTGTATAACGGTATTTTCCGGCAGGCCGGCATAATCCGGGTGGAAAGCATTGAAGACCTTTACGCTCACGGGTGGGCACTCGCGACAAAGCCGCCGCTGCGCGGTAATCGTGTCGGCGTGATGACTAATTCCGGCGGCCCGGCAACGGCCATGTCTTATGTTTGCGATTTAGGCGGCATGGAAGTCCCGCGTTTTTCAGAAAAGCTCCAGAAAGAAATCAGGCAGCACATTCAGGCACAAGCTGCGGGCGCCAATCCGGTGGATATGACTTTCGATCTCGATATGCGCAAGCTGGCGTTGACTATTCCCGAATTAATCATGAAAAGCGGCGAAGTGGATGCACTCCTTCTACACGGCACTATGGGTACCGGTTTTATGCGCGAAGTTTATCATCATGCCGCTGACTTGTTCGGAAATATTCCTTTCGCTGAATTTATGAAACTCTTTAACCCGATTGATGCCGAAGCATTAAAATTGCCACATAAATACAAAATACCGTTATTGATTTCTACTTTTTTCGATATTGATGACAGTTACGCGACCGCTTACAAAAATAGCGGTATTCCTGTTTTTAACTCTCCAGAAAAAACTGCCAGGGCTCTTTTGTCGATGTACAGGTATAAACAAATTAAAGAACGCCAACGCTGTAAGGTGAGTACACTGCCGCAGAAGAATCCTGCGGCGGCAGGCTTCATCAGGGATGCCCTGAAAAATAAACAAAAGGCGTTGGATGAACACACGGCGAAAATATTATTGTCCGCTTATGGGGTACCGGTAACAAAAGAAATTCTGGCCAAGACGGAAAAAGAAGCGATTGCCGCCGCAAAAAAGATTGGCTATCCGATAGCACTAAAAGCCTGTAGCTGGGAGATAATGCATAAGAGCGGCAAAGGCCTGATTGCCCTGAATGTTGAAGATGAAATAAAGCTGAAAATTAAATTCCAAAACATTCAAAAAGCAGCCGGCAGAAAAGTCCCGGTGCTGGTGCAGGAAATGTTAAGCGGTAACAGGGAGTTTCTGGCTGGCATGACTCGCTTTGCCGGATTTGGCCCCTGTGTGGTTTTTGGCCTTGGCGGAGTTTTTACTGAAATATACAATGATACAACTATTCGCTTAGCTCCTATTACCAAGTGTGATACGGAGGAGATGTTTGCGGATATTCATGCCCGAAAGTTGCTGGGAGATTTTCGCGGCCTGCCGCCCGTGAAAAAAGATCAACTGGCGAAAACCCTGCGGGCTTTAGGCAATATTGCTTTGTTGCATCCGGAAATAACGGAGATCGATTTAAACCCCATTATTATCAGCGGCGCAAAGCCGATTGTGGCCGATGCTTTGATTGTGCTTGCCGATAAACCGAAAGATTAACGTTTTTTGCCGGATTTTTTAAGTAAATCTCCCAGCGTGCCCATCGTCTTTGGCGTCTGCGCCATATAGCCGCGCAAATCTTCGGAGCCACTCTCTGCGGAAGAATCATTTTCGTTTGCCGCGAGGTCCAGAGAAATTCGTTTGGCATCCCGGTCAATCTTTTCAATGCGCACTTCTACCTCGGCATCGGCAGTAAGGACATCGCGGGCGTGCTTAATTTTCTTGCCTTTGGCCAGTTTGGAAATATGCAAAAGCCCATCCACTCCGGCTTCCAGTGTGATGAAAGCGCCGAAATCGGTCAAGCGCGATACTTTCCCTTTGTAGATGCTGCCTTCCCGGTAATTGCCGATTACTTTATTCCAGGGATCCGGCAGGGTATCTTTAAAGGATAGAGTGATCCGGTTATTTTCCCAATCCAGATTGATGATGACTGCCTCAATGGTTGCCCCCGGGCTGTAAAGTGATCGGGGATCTTCTACTTTACCCCAGGACATTTCGGAAACGGGCAGCAGCGCCTGGATTCCACCGATATCCACAAAAGCGCCAAAATCACGAACAGAGTTCACAATCCCGCGCACAGTCATGCCCTTCTGCAAAGTCTCCTTGAGAATACTAATTTTCTCCTGCTCAATCTTTTCGAGCAGAGGGCGCCGGGAAAGAACGATATTACGGCCATTGTCTGCGTATTCAATAACGACAAAATCAAATTTCTTGCCAATATAAGCCGCGACATCGTCAATCTTGCGGATATCCATCTGCGAGTATGGACAAAAGCCGCTGGCACTGGCGCTGATTTTGACGGAGAAGCCGCCTTTTATTTCCTTTTCTACTGTTGCTTCCAGTGGGATGTTGTTTTTATAGGCATTGATTAAAAATTCATCAACGCTTTTGCGCGCCAGCAATTTAGTGGTGAAAAGTTTTTCACTGCGCTGGGAAGAAAGAAAATAGGCGTTTACCTTATCTCCTTCTTTTACAGTAAGATTGCCGTTTTCGTCGGTTAATTCCTGAGCATCGATATAGCCTTCGCTTTTGGCGCCCAGATCAAGGAAAATCCATTCGGGAGATATTTTAACAATTACCGCTTCCACCTTTTCGCCTACAGAAAAATATTTGGGGGTAATATATGATTCATCCAGCAACTCAGCAAAACTCTTTGTTTCGTCCATATTATGCAATACCTCATTTGGCTATAAATTATACACTCTTTATCTTGCGTGCGGCTCTGATAGCACGAAAAAAATAATTTGTCTTTCACAAAATAGCTATCACATATATGAACCCCAAAGCAAGCTTTGTGGTTCATATCCTCCGCTTTGCGGAATTGCGTAGTCCGCCGCAGGCGGATTCAACTTGCCAATTCCGACTTGTGNNGACCTTTAGGTTATACGCTTCGCTTTCGGAATTGGAGTTTCACTAATAAAAAGCTGGCAGATTAAAAATACATGGATAAATGCCCAAAAATGTATTATGAAACAGGTATAATATTTAAGGAGTTAGATGATTTATGAGATTTGAAATTGCCCGTGGCGGCAGCGGCCTTACTTATGAAATCCGCAATATTGTTCTTATTGCAGACAAGCTTAAGGAATATGGTGTCGAAATTATTTGGGAAAATATTGGAGACCCTGTCCAAAAAGGAGAACAAATACCTGATTGGATGAAAAATGTTCTCACGGAAATTATCCGGGAAGATCGCTCTTTTGCCTATTCACCGACCAAAGGAGTGAATGAAACCAGAGAATTTCTGGCCCGGCTTGTGAATAAGAGGGGGAAAACACAAATTACACCGGATGATATAATTTTCTTTAACGGCCTGGGTGATGCCATTGCCCGCTCCTACAGTTCGCTGCAGGTGGACGCACGGGTAATCATGCCGGAACCGACATATTCGACGCACTTTATGGCGGAAGTTCTGCATGCATCTTTCCCGCCCAATACCTATCGCATGAATCCTTACAGTAACTGGTATCCGGATATTCGCGAGATCGAGCAAAAAGTAAAAAGCCATAAATCAATCGTCGGTATTTTGCTGATTAATCCCGATAATCCGACAGGATTTGTGTATCCGGTGGAAACACTAAAACAGGTTGTGCAGATTGCCAAGGATCATGATCTCTTCCTCGTTGTAGATGAAACATACATTAATATTGTTTACGGAGGGAAAAAGACATTGCCCATTTCCGACATCATTGACGGTGTTCCGGCAATCAGTATGAAGGGCATTTCCAAAGAATTTCCCTGGCCGGGTTCGCGTTGTGGCTGGATAGAAGTTTATAACGCCGATACAGATCCGGCTTTTGCCCGTTTTGTTAATACGATTTTCCACCAGAAAATGTCGGAGGTCTGCTCTACTACTTTGCCGCAAATGTCCATTCCGCGCATTATGACTCACCCGGAATACCAGAATTATCTGCACAAGCGCATACGGCATTACGAAAAATTATCTAATATCGCTTATGATATTTTAAAGGATGTGCCCTGCCTGACGGTGAATAAAACAAACGGCGCTTTTTATATGACTGCCGTGTTTAATGAAGCGGTGCTCAATAACAAGCAGCGCCTGCACATCAAACAAAAGGAAATAAGGCAGTATATCGAAAAGCTCGTTGAAGGCGACATAGAAAACGATAAACGCTTTGTTTATTATCTTCTGGCGGCAACAGGCATTTGCGTGGTGCCGTTGACATCATTCTTTACACCTCTTCCCGGTTTCCGTATGACGCTGCTGGATAAGGACGAGGCGGAGTTTGAACGCGTTGTAAAAACCATCGCCGAAAAAATCGTGGAATATATTGAATCGGGGAAATAGTAAGCGCTGAAAACTTTTCTTTATATAATAAGGGGAGGTTATTTGATGGCTGGCGGCAATAAGTGTATTCTGTTGGAGAACCAGCAGGAACTTGATAATGCGTTAATAGTCAATAAGAATGCGATTGCCCTTGTTTACGCTTCGTGGTGCCCTTTTTGTGCGAAGTTTTTGCCGGTATTTAAAAAGCAAGCCGAAGAAGGTAAGAGATTTTATCTGCTTGTTCAGGATGATGAGGAGAATATCGCCGGTAAATATGCAATAAATATTTTTCCGACCGTTCTTTTCTTTGAAAAAGGAATGGTAGCCAATCGGCTCGATGGTGCACCCGGTATCGGCCTGCGTGAAGAGCAATTAGTCGAGTTTATTAAGTCCTGTCCTTTGCCTGATTAATTAACTTCACTTACTTTGGCGCAATAAAATAGAGTAGTTAATGTTTGAGTCAGCTTAACAATAAAAGGAAGGATATTTCTTGCCATGTATTGTTCGAAAATTGGTGGTGATTGTCCCCATCCAGTAAGCACTGACAACGAATATGTATTTCTCATGATGCCTTTTCAAGGCTTTAATTCCGTTTATGATGCAATCAAGCAAGCCTTTGATGGAATTGAAGGGAAAAAATTTAAATGTGACCGTGCCGACGAGCATTATACCAATATATCCATTTGGTGTGATAGGATCTGTAAACGAATCAGGAAAGCAAAATACTGCATAGCTGATACGACCGGCAAAAATCCTAATGTGTTCTATGAACTTGGTTTTGCCCATTCCATGGGATCGACTAAAACAATCATCATTAGTCAGAATATTACCGATGCACCTTTTGACATAAAAGATATTGGACATATACTCTATTCCACTGATGACCTGCCGAAATTGCGTAATAAAATAAAAAAAGCTATTACCGATTTGGAGAATAAAGAAAATGAAGAGGGGTATGCGCATAAAACATCGGATGAAGTTATCAAAGATATGACTTCTCAGTTAAGGGAAGAAGAGAAAAGGGCTACAGGTTTTAAAGAAGAACTCAAGGAATCGGAAAAAAGGGAAAAGGAACTGAAGGTAAGAATAAAAGAAATTGAAGCAATTCAAAATAACCCCGTTGAAGAATTTAAGAAGAAGATTACCGAACTGGAGAAAACAATCGCCGAATACAAATCTAAACTTAAGTATAAAGATGAGGAATCTAACGAAACCATTATACAACTAGAAAAGTCACTGAAGGAAAAAGAAAAATTATTAATAAACTGGGAAAAAGAGTTTGAAAATTACAGGAGCAGCAAAGATACAAAACCAATGGCAAAGACCCTGCTTGATGATAAAAAGAAAAAGGCAGAAGCGATTAAATGGGCTAATAAAGCATATGATGAATCCGATTATAATCTAAAAATTGAATACTATTCAAAAGCCATCGAATTAGACCCACAATATGCCTATGCCTATATTAACAGGGGAACTGTGCACTCTCATCTTAAGGAACATCAGAAAGCTATTGCTGATTACAACAAAGCCATCGAATTAGACACGCAAAAGGTCCTTGCCTATATTTACAGGGGGACTGTGTACTCTCGTCTTAAGGAACATCAGAAAGCTATTGCTGATTACAACAAAGCCATCGAATTAGACACGCAAAATGCCTCGGCCTATCTCAATTTAGCCGAATTAAAAATTATTAATGGTAAATATGAGGATGCTGCTAAGGTAATTACAATGGCAACACAGTATGCTCAAGATATAGAGGACAAGGCGGTGCAGCTTTACCTCGCCTGTATCGCCGGTAGAATACTAAACATGGATATATCGCAAAGCGAAAAGGAATTTAACGATCTTCTTAAGGAAAAATTCACTGTGTCCTGGTCGTTTGTTGAAATTGAAGACTGGCTGCAAACGGCTGATATTACAAAAGCACAAAAGAAATATATAATCGAGTTGACCCAAAAGTTAAAAGACAAGAAATAATAAATGGAAAATAAAGATAGCTTGGTCAAATAATTATTCTTAACGATTATAATTAGCTACAAATCATCCGCCGATTGCCGACATTTCACAATAACATTTTTTTAATGCATATCGATGCACGTCAGATCATACTGCTCCAGTTTTAATAATATAGCTTCACCGGATAAGTTTTTCTAATAGCGTTTTCTACGCGCTCACAATAGGCTTAATAGTCAAGAACCATTTTACGGGGGTTCTATTGGTTGCCGGAGATTTATAGAAATCACTATTGCGGCGGAACACAATTGTTTCATGGCTTCAAGGAATAAACAAATATGTATTGTGTCCTATTTAATTGATTTTAGTCATTAAAATAATTAGGACATTTTTGTGTCTAAAATAATTAATATATTCCAGTGGTTTATATAATCGTGACAAATAATATTCAGACATTTTTGATTTGGATACATTTATGTGGCAGGTTTTTTGCTCTTTTATTTATGATTAATCTTAATGGATAAAGGAGGGTTCATGAACGAAACATTACAAAGCCTGCAATTTTCCAGCAACACGCTTTTTTTAATGCTGGGCGCCGTAATGATTTTTGCCATGCATGCCGGGTTTGCTTTTCTGGAAGTGGGGACTGTCCGGCAGAAAAATCAGGTTAACGCACTGGTGAAAATTATGACGGACTGGTCGGCATCGACAGTTGTTTATTTTTTAATTGGTTTTCCCATTGCTTACGGCATCAATTTTTGGATGGATGCGGGCAGCCTCTCTAATCTTTTTAACGGGAAAATAGTTGTGGGCGCCCGGGGCTTCGATCTTGTCCATTGCTTTTTCTTAACGACTTTTGCCGCCTGTATCCCGGCGATTATTTCCGGCGGTATTGCCGAACGCGCCAAATTCTGGCCGCAATTTTTCGCCGGAGCCATTCTGGCGGGGTTATGCTATCCTTTATTCGAATCCATAATCTGGGGACGTTTTACTTTTTTTCAGGACTCGCTTGTCGCAATGACTGGCGCCAAATTTCACGATTATGCGGGTTCAGTAGTAGTTCATTCGATGGGTGGCTGGCTGGCTTTACCGGCAATAGTTATTTTGGGACAGAGGATCGGGCGTTGGACAAATGGAGTGAGCCAGGGCATCCCCGTTTCCAATATTCCTTTTCTGGCATTGGGCAGTTGGGTATTGGCTATCGGCTGGTTCGGATTCAATGTAATGAGCGCTCAGGATATTTCAGCGATCAGCGGCCTTGTTGCTGTCAATTCACTTTTTGCCATGGCTGGCGGAATTATTTTTGCATTATTCTTTTCGAAAAATGACCCCGGTTTCATTCATAACGGAGCGCTGGCCGGTCTGATCGCCATCTGTTCCGGCTCCGATGTCGTTCACCCATTTGGAGCTTTCTTTATCGGCGGCATTGCCTCCATCATTTTCATTGTTGGTTTTCAGGTCGAGACGGAAAGGCTAAAGATTGATGATGTGCTGGGTGTCTGGCCGCTGCATGGCCTTACCGGTTCCTGGGGAGGAATAGCTACTGGAATATTCGGCCAAAAATTTCTGGGCGGCACTGGCGGTGTAACTCTCGGCGCTCAAATAGCAGGGACGATTGCCGCAATCATTATCGCTCTGGTTGCCAGCAGTCTAGTTTATATGATTCTGAAGCGTACTGTGGGAATTCGCTTAAGCAACGAGGAAGAGCTGCGCGGAGCTGATCTCAGTTCTCATAATATTTCCGCTTATCCGGAACAGGATATCCGCGGGTAAAAGTAGATGCAACATCAGACGAATTAATATATGCTCCCAAACTGAAGGAGGAAAAAATGAAATATATTATTGCCATTATTCAACCGACACGACTCGAAGCGGTAAAAGAAGCACTAAGTCATATTGAAGTATTCCGTCTTACCATATCGGATGTGCAGGGTATCGGCCGCCAGAAAGGTCACACAGAAACATACCGCGGCCACGAGTATCAAATCAATTTTATACGCAAGGTAAAAATAGAAATTGCCGTAGATGATAAATTTGTAGAGCCGACAATTAAAGCCATTGCTCAGGCTGCGCGTACAGGCACGGAAGGCAAGATCGGTGACGGCAAAATATTCATGCTGCCGCTGGAAGATGTGATGCGGATCAGCACCGGCGAACGAGGCCCGGAGGCTATTTAATGATAATTTATGATTGATCCGGCTGCAGCTTACAAGACGGAATTATCCGAGAAGCGTAACCGGCATTTCGGCTCGGCGCGTAGATTACAAGTGCCGCCTCTGCAGACTCTTTATGCGTATTGCCATGATGTTGATGAAATTTTACGCGATATATATAAAAAAAATATAGATGCCGATAAGCCGGATGCGGCATTTTGCCTCATTGCTTTAGGCGGGTATGGCCGGAGGGAACTCTGGCCGTTTTCCGATGTCGATATACTTATTCTTCATCAGGACCGGCATTCGTCGGCGAGATTATCCCGCACCGTGAAAGGTTTCTGGAATATCGGCCTGAATATGGGCTGTGTAGTCCGGACTCTCTCCGAATGTGCCGCAATTATCGGTGATGATCTGGCTACCGATACTGCATTGCTGGAGAGCCGCTACATATGCGGTAACCGCGACCTCTTTCATAAACTGCAAAATACCTGTCTTGGGCCGTATTTTGAAAAAAATAAAAATAAGTACATTACAGAAATATCCGCTGCCCTGCGCGAAGGGCTCTATTCCTCGGAAAACTCACTTTATCGCGTGGAACCAAACATTAAAAACAGCATTTGCGCGCTGCGGGATTGCCAGCGCCTGCTCTGGGCGGAGTGTGTCCGAAGCGGCGTCCGTAAGTTTGCGGAGCTTCATTCCAAATCAGGGTTTTCCCTTGGAGAAACCAGGAGCTTTATAGCCAATTATGAATTCCTGGCGGGACTGCGCACAGAACTGCACTTAATCTGTTCTCAGCGCATGGATGTTCTGGAGATGGATTATCAGAATGATATTGCCCAGCGTTTTGGCTTCGGTAGAAACGGTGCCGGGCAACTAATGGAAAAATATTTTAAAACTGTTCGCAAAATCCGCCTGGCCCTGCTTACCTTCTTGGAAAAAGACCTCACAGGCAAGAGTATCTGGAGTAATATGCGGCGGCGCCTCAGTGCCGTAGAAATCGCGCCGGGTATTGCCTTGCTTGACGGTATTGTTTTTTCCCGCTACAAAAAAGATGTCCATCTGGATACAGCTGAAACAATAATCAGCCTGTTCCAAAGCGCTTTGAGTCATAGAGCAACTCTCAGTGTAGAGCTGCGCAATACAGTTCGCCACGCCGCCGATGCTATTGATCAGGATGAATTCAAAACAAATATTGCCGGCGATATATTTCTTGCTATTTTAGCACAACCCTGCCCGGTTGGTCAGGCTTTACTGGTCATGCATGAAACCGGTGTCCTGGGAAAGCTTATCCCTGCTTTTAATGTTTTGACCTGTAAAGTCGAATATGACCAGTATCATGAATTTACAATTGACCAGCACATCCTTCTGGCGCTCTGCGCCTGTGATGAACTCGAACATGATTCCGATAATAAAATAAGAAACATTTATCAGGTAATCGAGGATAAGCTTGTTTTACGGCTGGCGGTGCTTTTGCATGACATTGGCAAAATGCAGCCGGGAGATCATGCCCAGAATGGGGCTGTTATCGCGGAAAATGTCTGTGAGCGCCTAGGTCTCGACGAAGCGCGGACTGACCAGATTCGTTTTCTTGTCTACCATCATCTGGATATGGCCAATATGTCACTGTTTCGCGAACCGGATGATAAAAATATGAAAATATTTATCAGCGACGTGGAGAACAAAAAAAATCTCGATTTGTTGTATTTATTGACGGTTGCCGATATCCGCAGTGTCGGCCGAAAGACGTGGACGGGCTGGAAAGCCTATCAACTCGAGCAGCTCTATGATCGGGTTGTCGATTCTTTTGATCATTTAAAGCCCGATCAAATAACCGGGATTACCTCAGCACCTCTCGCTGTTGCCGATGATTCCTATTCACATGATATTTTGCCGGAAGATAGAGAAAAACACATCTTGTGGCTTGCCCAAACAGGGGAAGCGGGGCTGGGTTTGCATCTGGAGATGTTCACCGGTTTTGAGCGGCTGACTGTTTGCGCGGATGACCGGGTCGGTTTCTTAAGCGACATTATCGGCTGCATTTCATCGGAGGGTTATAATGTGCTCAGCGCCCGTATCTATTCGACACCGAATGGCAAGGTATTGGATATTTTTCATATTGAGCCGCCGGAAAAACCGCGCCTGACGGCGCAAAAAAGAATAGCCAATATTTACCAAAAATGGGAAAAGATCAAAACCAGGCAGGTGAGCGCCGATGATCTGGTGACCGAGCGGATAAAAATCTATCCACCACCACCGCTGCGCCTGGCGCAGCAAAAGAATTTAGTTGATGTCCGCCTTAACAATACAGACTCTCCGCATTATACCATCGTGGAAATTGATACTGCCGATAATTTCGGCCTGCTGCACCGGATTGCGCATTGCTTTTCCGAAAATCGCGTCAATATTGTTTCCGCAAGATTATCGACCAGAAACGACCAGGCTGTTGATGTTTTCTATGTCACGGATTCTTCCGGTAAGAAAATCACCGGCAAAGATTTCATGGGACGTTTAACAGAAAATTTAACAGCACCATTGACAAGCACTGTCGCCGTTAAGTAAAATCTCTGTTAAGGCAAAATGAATGGAAATTAAGAAGTAGCCTGCCGCTACTGACTCAATTCTTTTGTGGCTTCCACCACGAAATATTAGAGACGGTTCAATTTATTTCTGTCCACCGGTTATTTCTTTCTTCTGCTGCCACCTTTTTTATAAAAGCATCTATTTAAACCTTTTATGCACCAGCCGAAGAAACGAGGGAAAACGTAATCACCCTTTAACCGCCGATTGCCGACATTTCACGGTGACATTTTTTTAGATGCATATCGGTACATGTCATATCATGCTGCTTTGGTTTTAATAATATTGCCTCCCGGATAAGTTTCTCCAATTCAGCATCGCTGCAATTCTCACGGAGCGCTTTTTTTAAATCTATCTCTTCTTTGTTGAGCAGGCAGAGCAGCAGTTTCCCGTCGGCTGTCAGCCGCAGACGATTACATGTCGCGCAAAAATGGCTGCTCACCGGATTGATAAAGCCAATTTCACCGCGCCCGCCTTTAATCTTATAAATTTTTGCAGGGCCGTCTGATTTATTTTTCTTATCCGCTATTTGCTCCAGCTCGAAATGGGCACTGATGCTGCGCATCAATTCAGCAGCCGGCAAATAATCTTTCCCATGCGCAAGATTAGCCTGCCCCAGGGGCATAAGTTCTATAAAGCGCACCTGAAACGGCTTATCCGCCGCCAGCCTCGCAAAAGCGAGCACTTCATCATCATTGAAACCTTTGATCGCCACGGTGTTAATTTTTATCGGGGAAAAACCGGCTTCTTCGGTCTTCGCAATCCCTCTTAAGACAGCATTGAGGTCTCCGCCATTGGTAATGCGGGCATATTTATCTTTATTCAGCGAATCGAGGCTGATATTAATACGCCTTACACCCGCCTGATAAATCCTCTCGGCAAATTCTTCCAGCAGAATCCCGTTGGTTGTCAGGCTGATATCCATAAGCCCGTTAATTCCCTTTAAAGACGCCAGAAAATCTACAAAGCCACGGCGCACCAGCGGTTCTCCGCCGGTAAGCCGCACCTTGATCAAACCCATTTTCACGGCAACGCAAATAACTCGAATTATTTCTTCATAGCGGAGAATGTCTTCATGGCCTTTCAGGGATATCCCCTCTTTCGGACGGCAATAGGTACAGTGGAGATTGCACCTATCCGTAACGGACACCCGCAGATAATTTATATCCCGATTGAATTTGTCTCGCATATTGGAATTTACTTTCTAAGCAACTTTTTAATAACACAATCAGACATTGAGAGCCATTAAATGTTTCTTGACAGTGCAGCCATTCTCTATTAAAGCAAAAATATAGTGAATATCCTGCCTGTTCATCGAACAAGGAAATCGTATCAGAGCAAGGCAAATTGACGTGGAGAAATTATGGAAAAAATACCCATTACTAAAGAGGGCTTTGAAAAATTAAAAAAGGAACTGGAAACAATAAAAAACGTATCTATTCCCGAAAATATCCGTGACATTGAAGTGGCGCGCGCCCATGGCGATCTTTCTGAAAACGCAGAATACCATGCAGCCAAGGAGAGACAATCTTTCCTGTATGGCAAAATGCAGGAAGTGGAAAACAATCTCGCTATATCTAATATTATTGTGCTCAAAAGCCAGCCCAGCGATAAAGTTGTCTTTGGATGTTTTGTAACTATTGCTGATAGCGACAGCGGCGAAAAGATAAAATATCAGCTTGTCGGCCCGTTCGAGTCCGACATCAACTTAAATAAAATATCCGTAACATCGCCTATCGGTAAAGCCCTCATCGGGAAAAGTATCGGTAGTGAAATTAATGTCCAGGCACCCGGAGGGACGAGAAACTTCGAGATAATGAATATCACTGCTAAATAGTCATAAATTATGATAAAAGGACAGGAGGGAAACTTAATTTTTTAGATCTTGATTTATTTTCTCAAAATTACATTGAAGTGGCAGATTGGATTTGTTATAATTTTTATAAAGTAGTTGGAAGCGATAAGAAGCATAAATCTTAATAGACCTTAAAAAAGGAAGGACTATTATGAATAAGCTGCCCACAGAAACCCCGTTATCATAAATGATGGCGGGGTTTTATTTTTTTTGTAATTTTTTCCGACGAAAGGAGGTAATTTGCTTTCAGGATGAGTTTAATATTTTATTACCCTTTTGAACATTATCCAAGAAGAAGTTTTTTAAAATGCTGACTCACAGCGAAAGGAGATTCAACAATGGCAGAAGAAAATAAGAAAAAAGGAAATACTCCTGATGCCGGCAATGAAGGAGGTTTGGAAAGATTCGGCCTGGCGCTGGCTCAATGGAGCGAAAAATGGTTCCCCGATGCTCTTGTATTTGCCTTGGTAGGAATCGTTATTGTTTTTATCATCGGACTATTACTTGGTGAAAGCCCTGTCAAACTGGCCGTCGAAGGAGGAAAATCGTTCTGGGTTCTCGTCCCGTTCACTATGCAGATGGCTATGGTCATTATTGGCGGTTATGTTGTCGCCTCTTCTCCCCCTGTACATAAATTAATTGAAAAACTTGCCGATATTCCCAAAACGGGACGCGGAGCAGTAGCCTTTATCGCCGCTTTCTCCATGATTACTTCTCTTCTTTCCTGGGGATTCAGCTTGATTTTCAGCGGTTTGCTGGTCCGCGAGTTAACCAGACGTGTAAAGGGACTGGATTACCGGGCAGCAGGTTCGGCAGCTTATCTTGGTTTGGGTGCGGTCTGGGCGCTTGGCCTTTCCTCATCGGCGGCCATGATGATGGCCACGAAAGGCGCTATTCCGCCGAAACTGTATGCTATCAGTGGCGTTATTCCTCTTACCCAAACCCTTTTCATCTGGCCGACTTTGTTGACAGCTATTGCCTTGATTGTCATATCAATACCAATTGCCTACTTCTCGGCGCCCAAGCCGGAACGGGCTAAAACTGCTGAGGATTTCGGTATAAAATTTGAGTCAGTGGATATATCTTTGGAACCGAGGAAGAAACCGGGAGAATGGCTGGAATACAGCCCTATTCTGACAGTTCTGATAGTCGCTTTGCTGGGCTGGTATCTTTTCGACGTATTTCAGAAATCACCCATGGGTCCGCTGGCTGCTCTTGATTTGAACAACTACAACCTGATTTTCATCGCGTTGGGTATGCTGCTGCATTGGCGTCCCCGGAGATTTGTCCGGTCCGTAGCCGATTCCGTACCGGCCACCGGCGGTGTTTTAATTCAGTTTCCCTTCTATGCAGTTATCTTCGGAATGATTGTTGGGACCGGAATTACCAAATGGCTGGCTGATATCTTTGTCGCCATCTCTACGCAGGGGACATACCCGCTGCTGGTAGCTCTGTATTCGGCAATTCTGGGAGTATTCATTCCTTCCGGCGGCAGCAAATGGGTTATTGAAGCGCCTTATGTTCTGCAGGCCGCAGCTCAGCATCAAGTCAACATGGGATGGGTTGTCCAGATTTATAACGCGGCTGAAGCCCTACCGAACCTGCTCAATCCTTTCTGGATGCTGCCTCTTTTAGGCATGTTGCACATGAAAGCGCGTGATCTGGTAGGATACTCGGTGCTGCAATTGATGTTCCATATACCTCTGGTATTCTTCCTCTGCTGGTTATTTGCGAGGTTCATACCGTTTGTTCCACCAATACTGGGATAATTCTCCACGGCAGCACATTCCTCCGGAATGTGCTGCCGTTTTTATCCGGCATTTTAATCCATGTGTGAAACCCCAATTTCCATAACGAAGTGTAGGGGAATTGGTAGTTGAACAATCCCGCACAGCGGAGGGTATGATACCCAGCAGCTTGCTTTGGGGTTCATACCCGTGATTTTACTTGACACAATAATCACCTTATAACTATATCTGCGTAATGAAAACGAAATCTCCCGCAAAAAGCGCGAGCAATACTGACCATAACCGAAAATCGATTTTCACAGATGAATATGTTCAAATCGGTGCGCACTTAAACTTAAAGTATACGGGTGCGGCTATTCCTTACGCGCTTACAATCTTTTTGGGCGCTTTCCTACTTTTTCTGGTTGAGCCGATAATCGGCAAGTACATTTTGCCGTGGTTCGGCGGCGTACCGGCGGTGTGGGCTACCTGCTTGCTTTTCTTTCAGGTAGTTCTTCTGGCAGGTTACTGCTACGCACATTTCATATCACGCATGCTCCGGCCAAAAATGCAGGCAATTCTCCATATAATAGTTCTCATTGTTTGCATAATTTTTTTACCGATTATCCCTGCCGATAAATGGAAGCCATTAGGAACAGATTTGCCGTATATTCGTATATTGGCATTATTGGCTGTCACTCTGGGGATACCTTTTCTTATACTTTCGGCAACGGGACCACTCTTACAGGCATGGTTTACCTATCATATACCCGAGACATCGCCATACCGTCTTTATGCTCTTTCCAACGCCGGCTCTCTCATCGCCTTGGTAGCCTATCCGCTCCTGATCGAACCTTTCATCACCTTGCGCTGGCAATTTTATACATGGTCGGGGCTATTTATTATTTTTGCGCTCTTTTGTTTTTGGTGTGCCCTGCGTAATATGCACTTGAAACAGATCGCCGATGAGGCTGGCCAAAAAACAGAATCCATATCCGGATGGCAGATGTTATTATGGGGCGCACTGGCATGCTTTCCTTCCGCGCTGCTTTTAGCAACGACTAACCAGCTCTCCGAAGAGTTATCTGTTGTACCAGTGCTCTGGGTGGGACCGCTGGCAATTTATCTTCTTTCTTTCATAATTTGTTTTAACAAAAATAACTGGTATCACCGGAGCGTATGGCTGGCAATTCTGCCGCTATTTTTGCTGGCCGTTACGGCAATGATTACAGAATTCATTCCCAAAATATTATGGCTGCAATTACCGATTTACTGGGGAACTCTATTTGTCACCTGTATGCTTTGCCATGGAGAGCTTTCCCGATTGCATCCCCATCCTTCGCGCCTAACAACCTATTACCTGCTAATATCATTAGGTGGCGCTATCGGCGGAATATTTGTCGCACTTTTGGCGCCATTAATTTTCCGCGGTTTATGGGAATATTCTTTATCCATAACGGCGTGTTGCCTTGTTATTTTGATAAACTATTTGGGAAGACGAAAGCCGCTGTCCCACTGGAACTACGTCATTGTCATTATTTCTCTTGTCATTATTTCGATTGGTGCCGGTTATTATATCTTCGCCCAGCGGAAATATGTAATCACAACTACCCGTAGTTTTTATGGGCTGGTCCGTGTTGATCGCGGTAATCATTCCGATCCCATTCTGGATGCCCGGATTATGCTCAATGGCCGGATCATTCACGGTTATCAGTATACCAAAGGAAAGTTAAGCCGTTTTCCTACGGCATATTATACGGCGGACAGCGGCATTGGCATTGTTATGCTGGAGTTGCAAAAGAGGCGTGATTTGTCCGGAAGGAAACCGGCGCTACGCATCGGCGTAGTTGGTTTGGGTGTTGGAGTTCTTGCCGCTTATGGAATGGGTGGCGATTATTTTTGCTTTTATGAAATAAACCCGGATGTAATCAAACTGGCTGATCAATACTTTTCTTATTTGAGTGAAACCGCAGCTAATAAGAATGTAATTCTCGGAGACGCCAGGTTGAGTCTGGAGCGTGAATTAAGTGCCGGTCAAAAAGGCAATTTCGATATTCTGGTGCTCGATGCCTTTACCGGTGATGCCATCCCTCTGCATTTGCTGACCCAGGAAGCTTTCCGGCTTTACTTTGCCCATATGAAAACTGACGGCGTTTTGGCAATTAACATTACCAATGATCACCTGGATCTGCGGCGACTTATACTGGGACTGGCTCAATCTTCCGGTCATAAAGTAATTCATATCGGCAATAGCCGTAAGGGACTCGACTGCAGTCCTTCCGACTGGCTGATTATCACTAATGACAATTCATTGCTTTCTTCCCCGCAGATAACGCAACGAGTCGCTGCCTGGCCTGCTCGCATAACGGCATCACCTCTTGTCTTCACCGACAACTACAGCAATTTGTTCAGCTTGCTGCGTTAATCTTAGTTAACCTGACAGAAACGGTGAAGCAAAACTAATCACGGGAATACCAAAGCAAGCTTTGGAAACCGATTCCGCAACAAGCTGTCGGGTATATTTCCTGCTTATAAGGGATAATTCGGCTAACAAACTTCTATTCGCTTCGTTTTTGAAATTGGAGGCTCACTACCACCGCTTACGCGGGATAATTCGACCTGCAAACTTCAGTACACTTTGTTTCTGAAGTTTTGGTCTCATTACGACTTACCAATTCCGACCTGTGACCTTTAGGTTATGCGCTTCGCTTTCGGAATTGGAGTCTCATTAAAAAGGCAGCACACAAAAAAGCGCACTGCCCGTAATTTAAGAAGACAAACTATTTCATTTTTCAGAGACATGCAGACGGGTTATAGCGCGAATTAAAGCTATACGCATTTTTTCATAATCGACATGATCTTTGGCAATCTGCGCCAAACGGGCTTCTGCATTCTCTTTCGCCCTGCGGGCCCTGTCTTTATCAATACTGTCTGATCTTTCAGCTGTTTCAATCAGGATGGTGACTTTATTGGAAGTAACTTCCGCATAACCGGTATTAACGGCGTAATATGTTTTTTTACCGTCTTTCGTAAAATTCAATTCACCAATATCCACAGAAGTCAAAAATGCTTCGTGACCGCGCAGCACGCCAAATTCACCTTCCGTGCCCGGTATAGTAACTTCCTCCACGGTCCCGGTAAAAGCCATCTTCTCGGGAGTCACAATTTCCAGAGTTAATCCTTCTGACATCTATTCCCTCACTTATTGAGCAAGACGTTTGGCTTTTTCCACCGCTTCTTCAATGCCGCCGACCATCCAGAAAGCTTGTTCGGGTAGATCGTCATGCTTGCCATCGAGAATTTCCTTAAAACCGCGCACCGTATCGGCAACGGAAACAAACTTGCCTTCGGTGCCCGTGAACTGTGCGGCAACAAAGAATGGTTGCGACAGGAAGCGCTGGATTTTACGGGCGCGGCTGACGGTTTGCTTATCGGCTTCGGAAAGTTCATCCATACCTAAAATGGAGATGATATCCTGCAGGTCTTTATATTTTTGCAGCGTCACCTGCACCCGGCGGGCAACCTGATAATGTTCGAGCCCTAAAACATTGGGATCCAGAATACGCGAAGTCGAATCCAATGGGTCAACAGCAGGATAGATACCTAATTCGGCAATGGGACGCGACAAAACGACCGTTCCGTCAAGATGTGCGAATGTTGTCGCAGGCGCGGGGTCGGTCAAATCGTCCGCGGGTACATAAACGCACTGCACGGCGGTAATAGAACCTTTTGTAGTGGAGGTGATGCGTTCCTGCAACTCGCCCAGGTCTGTCGCCAATGTCGGCTGGTAACCGACCGCGGAGGGCATGCGTCCCAAAAGCGCGGACACTTCGGAACCGGCCTGAGTAAAACGGAAGATATTATCAATAAATAAAAGAACATCCTGGCCTTCGACATCACGGAAATATTCCGCCGCCGCCAGTCCCGTCAAAGCGACTCTGGCTCTGGCTCCGGGGGGTTCGGTCATCTGTCCGTAAATCAAGGCCGCCTGTTTGAGAACACCTGATTGCTTCATTTCCAGGTAGAGATCGTTTCCTTCGCGGGTTCGCTCACCGACTCCGGCAAAAACCGAAATTCCACCGTGGTGCAGTGCAATGTTATGAATCATTTCCATCATAACGACGGTCTTACCGACACCGGCGCCGCCGAACATGCCCATTTTGCCGCCGCGGGGAAAGGGCACTAAAAGATCAATAACTTTAACGCCTGTTTCCAGAACGTGGACTGATGTATCTTGTTCGAGGAAGGTAGGTGCCTCGCGGTGAATCGGCATGGAATTCTTCGCGTTAACAGGGCCCAGACCATCCACGGGACGGCCGACAACGTTTAGAATCCGGCCCAGGCATTCTTTTCCTACCGGTACCATAATCGGCGCTCCGGTATCCTTCGCTTTCATGCCACGAACCAGACCGTCAGTAATATCCATAGCAATGCAGCGCACAACATTGTCTCCTAAATGCAGGGCAACTTCAACAATCAAGTTATCTTCCTCATCATTGATAGCGGGGTTGGTTATGGTGAGGGCATTCAGAATACTGGGCAACTTTCCCTCTTCAAAAGCCACGTCAACAACCGGTCCGATAACTTGTACGATTTTTCCTGTGTTCATAAACTATCTCCTATAAATAGTCGTATTAACGAATTTAGTCGTGCCTTTAACAGCAAAATAACTATCCCTTGGACAGGGCCTCGGTACCACCCACAATGTCCATCAACTCTGCCGTAATCGCCGCCTGTCTTGCCTTGTTCATTTTCAGGGTTAACGATTTGATTAATTCTTCGCAATTGCTGGTGGCATTATCCATCGCCGCCATCCGCGCCCCGTTTTCCCCGGCTGATGTTTCTAAAAGTGCACGATATACCAGAACATGAACATACATCGGTAAAAGTTTCTGTAATAAAGCCTCTTCCGAAGGCTCATAAACATAATCCAGATTCTTTTCCGGATCAATGTCCACATCCTGCCCGATAGAAGGAAGGGGAAACAACCTGACTACTGTAGGCCGTTGCACAGACACGTTAACAAATTGATTATAAATTAAATAAAGCTCATCGTATTCTTCTTTTATAAAAGGAACTATTACGTCATTAGATATGGAAACCGCCAATGTCATATCATACTTGCTTAAAACATCAACGCGCTGGCCAATTACATTGGCTTTCTTACGGAAAAAATCCCTGCCTTTGCGGCCAATATTGATTAGAGAAGCTTCTTTGCCTTCTTTGCTTTTATCTCTTAAAAACCTTTCGGTTGCTTTAATTAAATTAGTATTAAAACCGCCGCAAAGCCCGCGGTCGGATGTCATGCAAATTACCCTGATTCTCTTGGGATCACGCACCGCCAAAAGCGGATGCGACATGGACTCCACGCGCAGAGCGAGACTGTTGAGCACATCCATGAATTTACTGGCATAGGGACGGAAATTCTCCATCCGCAATTGCGCCGCCTTAAACTTGGATGCGGCCACCATATTCATAGCCCGCGTAATTTGCTTTGTTTTTTGAACAGCGCCGACTTTTCTTTTTATATCTTTAAGCGAGGCCACTACAACATTCTCCTGAACTGTTTATTGACGGTTAAGATTGCCGCTCGGCTTACTTATCCTGCCATTATTAGGATAACAAATTTGTAAATTTATTCGGCAACAAAAACAGAATCGAATTCTGTCAATACTTCTTTCATTTTCTTTTCCAACTCCGGAGAAATAATTTTCTTCTCTTCAATTTCCTTCATAATCTCCGGATATTTGCTCTCGACAAAGCTTAACAATTGCTGCTCATATATACGCACCTTTTCCACTTCATACTTATCGATAAATCCTCTAGTACCTGCAAATAATACGACTACCTGCTTGGAGAGAGACATGGGCTGGAACTGCGGCTGTTTGAGCAATTCCACCAAACGGACACCGCGGTCCAACTGGGCCTGCGTGGATTTATCCAAATCACTGCCGAACTGGGCAAACGCCGCCAATTCGCGGTATTGCGCCAAATCAAGTTTCAGAGTGCCGGCCACCTGCTTCATGGCCTTTACCTGGGCTGCACCACCGACGCGGGACACGGAAAGACCGACGTTAATTGCCGGACGAATGCCGGAAAAGAATAAACTCGGCTCCAGATAAACCTGGCCGTCAGTAATCGAAATAACGTTCGTGGGAATATAGGCAGAAACGTCACCGGCCTGTGTTTCAATAACGGGCAAGGCTGTCAGCGAGCCGCCACCCAATTCTTTACTCACGCGGGAAGCGCGTTCCAGCAGGCGCGAATGGTTGTAAAAAATATCGCCGGGGAATGCTTCACGACCGGGCGGCCGGCGCAACAGCAGCGAAATTTGCCGGTAAGCAACAGCCTGTTTGGAGAGATCATCGTAAATAATAAGCGCGTCCTGACCGCGGTCACGAAAATACTCGCCGATGGAACATCCGGCGTAGGCGGCAATATATTGCAGTGTGGCGGGGTCACTGGCGCATCCGAGAACAACGCATGTATAGGACAGGGCATCATGTTTTTTTAAATTCTCCACAACCTGAGCCACAGTAGATTTTTTCTGGCCGATGGCCACATAAATGCATTTAATGCCGGTATCTTTTTGCCGAATAATGGCATCAACGCAAATTGCGGTTTTACCGATCTGACGGTCGCCGATAATCAGCTCGCGCTGGCCGCGGCCGATCGGCGTCATGGCATCAATAGCCTTTAAGCCAGTATACATCGGTTCATTAACCGGTTGGCGTTGAATAACGCCGGGGGCAATCATTTCAATTCGGCGAAATTCATTTGTCTCAATCGGACCTTTGCCGTCCAGCGGGGCGCCGGTGGCATCAATAATGCGGCCGAGCAACCCTTCTCCTACCGGCACCTGGGCGATCTTACCGGTTCTTTTAACAATATCGCCTTCTTTAATGTGAGTTACTTCACCCAGAACGGCAACACCGACATTATCCGCTTCGAGGTTGAGAACCATACCCAAAATGCCACCGGGAAATTCCAGAAGTTCCATGGCCATGGCGTTCTGTACACCGTAAACTCTCGCAATGCCATCGCCGACGGACAAGACAATTCCGGTCTCGCTTATATCCAGCTTTTTTTCATAGCTTTTAATTTGCTCAGAAATAATTTGACTGATTTCTTCCGCCTTAATTGTTTCCATGCCTTATCTTGCCTCCCCTAAGAGATTCCTCATATTGTTCAATTGATTTCTGATGCTGCCATCATAAAGTGTATCGCCAACTCCGATAACTATACCTCCCAGCAGGGTGGGGTCTTTTTCCACCGTCATCTCCACCTGCCTGCCTGTTACTTTTTCCAGGCGCGAACTGATATAATTCTGCATATCGCGGGAAAGATCAAAAGCTGTTCTTAAATTGACTATGACTTTTTTCAGAGCTTCGTCCATCAATTGCCTGTAGCAACTTTCGATGTCGGACAATAGCTCAATTCTTTTTTTGTCCACGAGGAGTTTCAAAAAATTGACAGTCATGCCGGAGAGTTTCATTTTGCCGATTATTTTTTCCACAACTTCCTTTTTGGCCCCCTGCTCAAATACAGGATTGGCTAAAAAATCACGCAAAGCTTTATCGCCGTCAATAATGGACGCGAATTGTTTCAGTTCTTTATAGTAGCGTTCCAGTTGTTTTTCTTGTGACGCAATTTCAAAAAATGCACGGGCATAACGCTTGGAAATGTTGCTGATCAATTTTCGTTCACCACCTTATCCATATATTCTCTGACCATTGCTTCGTGATCCTTCGCAGTAATGTTCCTTTTTAAAATTTCTTCCGCCATTTGTACGGAAAGCTGCACAGCCTCAGTACGTAATTGATCAGATGCTTTCTTTAATTCCTGTTCGATTCGTGCCTGGGCATCTTCTTTTATTTTTCCGGCAACTTTTCCGGCATCTTCAATGATTTTTTGTTTTTCCGCTACACCTTGGGCCTTAATCATTTCAAAAATACCGTCAATTTCCGCCGAAGCCTTATCCAGCTTTTCCGAGTATTCCCGATATTTTTTCTCAGCGTCTGCTTTTTGCTGCGCTGATTTCTCCAATGATTCTTTTATGTCTTTGCGGCGCCCGACAAAAAACTCTTTTATTTTCTCCGCCAGCATCCAGTAAAGAAGACCAACCAGCACAATAAAATCAACTGTCTTCCAGATAAAATTCGACAATTGATTACCGTCCTTTGCGCCTTCACCGCCGCCGGATGCGTATGCCGCGAACTCCAACAGAAGAATGAGGATTGCAAAAAATAATGTACGTTTTACTAATGAAAAAAGATGATTCATTGAACGAGCCTCCCCAGCACCTTTTCCGCTATTTCCAGAGATATTTTTCGGGATTGGCTGTCTAATATCTTACGGGCGGCCTGAATTTCTTTATTCATCTTTTGCTGGAATTCTTGCGTCAACAGGGGAATTTCGTTGCGGACGGCGTCGACAATTTTTTTCGCCTGATCTGTTCCTTCATTAATTATTTCTTTTTTTAAATCGGAAGCACCGGCCTTGGCCTGTTTGAGTTTTTCTTCGTATTCGGCAACTCTTTTTTCTACAGAATCATTAAACAGTTTGATTTCGTTTTCCAGTTCTTCGAGTTGTTTTTTACGGCGTTCGATTATGCTTAAAACAGGCTTGTAAAGAAGAATGTTGAGAATGTAAATCAATACCAGAAAAGTAACTATCTGAATAAAAATGGTATAATCAGGAATAACGCTTACCACAGTGTTACCTCATGCTTTTTCAATCACACCCACTGCTTCGTGGGATAATTCGTCCGGCAAGCTTCGGTACACTTTGTTTCTGAAGCTTGGGTCTCATTACAACTTGCCAATTTCAACTTGTGACCTTCAGGTTATGCACTACGTTTTTGAAATTGGAGTCTCACAACCGCCGCTTTGCGGGATAATTCGACTTACCAATTCCGACCTGTGACCTCTTGCCACCTTTAGGTGGTTAGGTTATACGCTTCGCTTTCGGAATTGGAGTCTCATTGCCACCGCTTACGCGGGATAATTCGTCCATCAAATTTCAGCGCACTTCGTTTCTGAAATTTGGGACTCATTAAAAAGCCGAGTGCAGAACGTTATCTTTGTTCACTCGGCAGATTTCATTAACATTGAACCTCTATTGTCTGGAATCTATCACCTGTTGATTTTTCATATATGCACAAGCTCAAAAGTTAGTAAGCATTGCCTTCCTTATTCAAAAACCGCGCGTTAATAATCATATGCAACTTTACTTGTCAAGCTTTTTCTGACCGGCAGTCTAAGTTTTCCAAAATCATCGTTTACGCAATGCTGACGGCCAGTTGGGAACTATCGGAGTTCGTTCCAATCAGACCGCTTCCACTACAGCCAATTTCTTTTCCGCGGCTTCCGCCATATGCGATCGGCCGTCAAAAACAGCTCCCTCTTCCATAACGAATACCGGCGTGCTAACATCACCGAAAAACTTGCCGGTGGAATGAATAATAATTTTATCTTTGACATTGATATTTCCCTGTACTTCACCACCGATGTAAACGTTATTTACAGCAATATTGGCCTTCACCAGCGCTCCTTCTCCTATATCCAGCGAACCTTGCCCGTATACTTCTCCCTGAAAATCGCCATCAATGCGTACAGCACCGTTAAAAATTAGCTTGCCGACAAACTCAGCCCCTTTACCTAAAAATGCCCTAACCTCTTCCTTTTCTGTCTTTTTTTCCCACATAAGCCTCTCCTCGCGGATCTAAAATAAAATTATTCAGCGCTGCAAAATAAATCTGCGCACACTGACATTCATTAACAAACCGATCATTGCCATTAAAACTATCATTGCCGAACCGCCATAACTTAAAAAGGGCAACGGAATACCAACAACCGGCACAATTCCTAAAACCATGCCGATATTGATAAATACTTCCCATGATATCAGGGCCGTTATTCCAAAAGAAAGTAATGTGCCTAATAAATCTCTGGAATGCAAGGCAATTTTTAACCCCCAAAAAATCAGGCACATAAACATGATAATCAAAACAAAAGCACCGATAAAGCCCCATTCTTCGGCAAAAACGGAAAAGACAAAATCGGTCTGCTGCTCCGGCAAAAACTTGAGCTGAGTCTGGGAGCCGCTTAAAAAACCTTTGCCGATGATCCCCCCTGAGCCCACGGCAATCATTGATTGAATAATATGATAACCCGTGCCCAAAGGGTCATTGTCCGGATTAAGAAAAGTCATTAATCTTTCTTTCTGATAGGCTTTTAAAAAGCGCCACCCGATAGGCATTAAAATCAATGCTCCAGCCCCAACAATAGCCAAAGATTTCCAATTAACACCGATAAAAACAATAATAGAGGCAGAAACGGCAACAATAATCAGAGCTGTACCCAAATCAGGTTGCTTCAATATCAGCAGGAAAGGCAAAATAACAATCAGGAAAGGTATTAATAGCTCCTTTAAATTATACGGCTCATTGGATTTATAATCGTCAAAATACCGGGCAAGAGCCATAATAACTGTCAACTTCATTAACTCAGCGGGCTGAAAGGAAAACCCTAAAATTGAAATCCAGCGTTGCGAACCGCGTGTCGTATAACCATAGAGAAAAACAACCACCAGCAGGGCTATGGAAATACCGTAGATGATGTAGGCAGCTTCGTTGATAACGCGATAGTCGATAAAATAAATAAGCATCATGAAGGCCATCCCCAAAAAAACCCATTGTATCTGTTTTAAGTAAAGGGGGAAAGGCCTGTCACCAATACTATATCCTGCGGAATAGATATTAATGATGCCCACAGTGCAAATACCGAGGACAAGCGCCAGAAGGGTCCAGTCGAAATTCTGAAAAATGCGGCGATCAAACTTTAGAAAAATCATATAACTTCCTTAAATATATTCATTGCCGGCAGGCATTGCCGCCCTTACTGGCGGGCTTTTGCTGACTCCTGACCCTGTGCAACAATCTGGGGCTGTTTAACTTTTTTCTTCCCTTCAAAATAGGCATCGAGAATTTTCCGGGCGATGGGAGCGGCAGCCGAACCTCCATGACCGGCATTCTCGGCGACTACAGCTATTACTATCTCCGGATTCTTCAGCGGCGCAAAACACACAAAAAGAGCATGGTCTCTTTGAAATACTCCTATTTTTTTCTCCCGGCGAACCTTTTCATTTTCCGGCAATCCAATAACCTGCGATGTTCCGGTCTTACCGCAAACATCCGCATTTGGTCTTCTGGCAGCTTTGCCGGTACCGGTCGGCTCGTTGACAACGCCCCACAAAGCACGGCTCAGAACATCAAAAGTCTCCGGACTCAGGGGAAGTTCTCCTTTTTTTTCCGGTAAAAATTCTTTATAGACACCGCCGTCGGCAATTTCAATACTTTTAACCAGCCGCGGCCGCCACAAAGTTCCGCCATTGGCAAAAGCACCATAAGCAAATGCCAACTGCAAAGGCGTTGTCAAGTTAAACCCCTGACCGATTGCTATGGATATTGTTTCTCCCGGTTGCCACGGTTCTTTCATTTTTGACAGTTTCCACTGCTTTGTCGGAATCAGACCGTTCTTTTCATTGGGCAAATCAATGCCGGTGGCTTCTCCCAGGCCGAAGAGCCGGGCATAATGAGCTATTTTATCGACGCCCAGCAGTTTACCGACATTATAAAAATAGACATCGCATGATTCAACTATCGCCCGATGGAGGCTAATATAGCCGTGGCCGTGCTTCTGCCAGCAGCGAAAAGTTCTGTTGCCAAAATCAAATGATCCATCGCAAAAGAATTTTGTGTCGGGAGTGATAATTCCTTCTTCCAGCGCTGCTGCGGCAACAATGAGTTTATAAGTTGAACCGGGCGGATATTGTCCGGAAATCACCCTGTTCGACATGGGAGTAAGCGGATTGTTAACAAGTTTTCGCCATTGTTCGGTGGAAATTCCGCTATTGAATAAATTAGGATCAAATGAAGGCGAACTGACCATCGCTAGTACCGATCCATCGCGGGGATCAAGCGCAACCGCGGCGCCGGACATGCCTTTAAAAGCATCCCATGCCGTTTTCTGCAATTCGGCGTCAATCGTTAAGACAACATTATAGCCGGAGACAGGATCAATACGCCCGAGATTTTTAATTTCCTTACCATATGCATTAACTTCAACCAGTTCTGCCCCCTGATGGCCGCGAATATAAGTATCAAAATATTTTTCGATCCCATGCTTACCTAAAATGTCACCGGATGCATATTCTTCCTCATCCTTCTCGAGTTCTTCTTTACTGATTTCCCCCGTGTAGCCAATGATGGGAGCCATACTTTCCCCGTCCAGATATAAGCGCACTGGAGCAACATCTATGTAGATGCCGGGCAGATCCAAAGCGTTGGTTTCCACAAGGGCAATTTTGCCCATACCCACATTCTTCTCCAGCTTCACCGGCAGGTATGGTTTTGCATTTTTAGGAAAAGGCTGATCGTATGTGAATTCCAGCGATTTACTTTTATAGAGATTCTTGAGTTTTTCGATCACGCGCTCCGGTTCTTTACCTCTGCTGGGCATGTACAGCACGTCGAAAGAAGGACGATTGTCCACTACTATATGCCTGTTTTTATCCATAATTAAGCCGCGCAAAGGCATGATCTTGCGGAAACGGACAGAATTATTCTCTGATCTTTGCTTCAAATCATCAGCTTTGATAACCTGTAAATACCAGAGCCGGACAAGCAAAATGGTCAATGCAGACAGAATTAAAATAATTGCTATTTTAAGTTTCCGCTTGAATTCGGCCGGTTCCGGACCATTTAGCAGACTGTAATGTCTTCCCATAGAAAAAAACCTCAACCCGGCGCATTAAGTAAAAAAATACGGGGGCGAGCAGGCCGACAATCAATGCCTGCGATAAAAAAATCAACGGTGTAATATGTAAAACATCAAAACCATAAGTTAAATTATAAAACAAGAAAATCGCAAATTCCTCTAAAAAAAAGCAAATCAAGGCAAAAATGGCAATAAAATGCATTTTTTCGGTTGTCAGGCTCGCTGATACGAAAAATGAAAGAAGAAAAATCAGCACATAGGCAAAAGTAAATAAACCCGGAACTGAACCGGCCAGGCAATCGAAGACAAAGCCCAAGACAAACGCCAGCACTGACCCCCTAATTAAATCAAGACGGTAACCGGCATAAATGACAACAATTATAGATATTTCGAGCACAAGACGGCCGGAAAAAATTATATCAGCGATAGTTGTCTGGAACACAACTAATATGATGGAAAAAAAAGGTAATAACAAATAATACGCCATTACTATTCACCTTCGTCTTCATCATCGGAAGCCAATACGGAGACTTCTTCCAATTTCGAAAAATCTATTGATGGTGCTACCTTAATTTTCAAAAAGAGCCCGGTTTCCTGTCTGTCCACCTGACTGACAACCCCGAGCATCAGTCCTTTGGGAAAGATTCCGCCTATACCTGATGAAACAATAACATCATTTTCTTTAACGTCCTGAGCTTTGGATACATATTTCAAAACACAGCCGCGGGAACCGGCACCGTGGATAATTCCCTGAACACGGCTCCTTTGCACTGTGGCATCAATGTTACTGCTTTCATCAATAAGCAGAAGCACCTTGGCCGCATGCCAGGAAACATCAACAACTCGGCCGATTAATCCGGGCTTAGCCAGCACCGGCATGTCGGCTTTCAAGCCGTGAGCGGTACCTTTATTGATTAATACTGTTTTAGAAAGAGCGGCCTGTTCCCGACCGATAACCCTTGCCGAAATAAGATGATAGTCGTAATCATCTTTAATAGAGAGGAGTTTTTTTAACCGCTCAGCTTCCAGATAACCTTCTTGATATAGAATTAAATCCGCTTTGAGTTCGTTAATTTTCTTTTTTAAATTTTTATTTTCATCTTCCAGACCGACAAGAAAGATATATCGCAACCACGCATCACCAACGCTTTTTACAGAAGCATTTAAAACATTTTGTACCGGAGCGGCAACCTCTAAGACAATTTTTCTTATGAATCCTGAATTTGATGCCTTCTTGAAGTTGTATGAAAGCATGATGAGGGCGGCAGCAAGGAGAACGACAACAATAATGATTGTCTTATAATTCTTAAAAAAAAACATTTTTTACCCGAGAGGAAAATAATATCGCACATATTCAGGGAATAACAATTTAGAGCAGATAATAACCAAAGAACTAAAGGCTATCTCGGCAAATCGTAAACCCCTGAAACAGAACAACTTCCAATATGAATCCGGCACAGTCAATGCGGCTATTCATAACATATAACCGAAAGCTGCAATTTACCATCGCAACTCCCGATTTAGCTAAGGCTGAATGGTAATTTCTTTCAGCACATCCAGCTGATCCAGAGCCATCCCCGCACCTCTGGCTACTGCCGAAAGAGGATCGTCGGCTATCGTGATGGGCAAGCCGGTTTCTTCCCTTACAAGGATATCAATATTTTGCAACAACGCCCCGCCGCCTGTAAGAACAATACCCCGGTCAACTATATCTCCGGCAAGTTCCGGTGGCGCATTTTCCAATGCGTCCTTGATGGCATCAACAATCAGCGTAACGGGTTCGGCAATGGCTTCCCTGATTTCTTCCGAACTTGTTTCAATAGTTTTGGGAATTCCGGAAATCAAATCCCGGCCTTTTATATCGCTTGTTTTCATTTCTTCCAGGGGATAAGCACAGCCGATTTCCATTTTAATTCTTTCCGCAGTCCTTTCACCAATGAGCAAGCTATACTTTCTTTTCATATACTGGAGAATGGCTTCATCAATTTTATCTCCGGCAACGCGAACTGATTTAGCATAAACAATGCCGGAAAGAGAAATGACAGCAACTTCGGTTGTTCCACCACCGATGTCCACCACCATGGAGCTCGTCGGCTCGTGGATGGGCAGCCCCGCACCGATGGCCGCAGCCATGGGTTCTTCAATAAGATAAATTTCCCTTGCCCCGGCCGAGGCGACCGCTTCCCGCACCGCTCTGCGTTCTACCTGGGTAATTCCCGAAGGCACGGCAACAATAATCCTTGGACGGACTAATGATTTGCGGTTGTGTACACTAAAAATGAAATGTTTGAGCATTGCTTCTGTGATATCAAAATCAGCAATAACGCCGTCGCGCATAGGCCGGATAGCCATAATATTACCCGGAGTTCTTCCGAGCATGTTTTTGGCTTCGGTGCCCACGGCAAGAACTTTAGTCATCCCCCTTAAGTCTTTATGAACAGCCACAACTGAAGGCTCATTTAATATAATTCCCTTACCTTTAACGTAAACTAATGTATTGGCGGTGCCCAGATCTATCGCCAGATCATTGGAAAATTTCCCCAGAATATAATCGAACAGCATTTCCCCTCCCGTATTTTTAACATTTTAAATTAATAACTTGACTTTAGAGTTTTTTCCTATACAGCATTTCTTTAGCCTAATCAACGCCTTTTTAAAATGTATTTGCATTTTGTAAATGACTGTAATAGTAGAATAAAACTTTATTGCCTGAAGGCAGATATTCAATCTCTACAGAGGTGACATTATGTTAAAGTTTTTGCGCAAAAATGCGCGCAGTTGGGTGATGTATATAATTATTGGAATAATTATTTGTGTCTTTGTCCTGTATTTCGGTGCAAAACCTGACGGACGAAGCACTCAGACCATCGCCATAATTGACGAGAGAATTATCAGCGAAGGGGAGTTCCATGAAGAGTACAGAAAGGCGATGGACATGGCCAGGCTGCGCTACGGCGCTAAGCTTACTCCGGAAATACTCAAGAAAATGGACTTAAAGAGAGTGGCTTACGACAGCTTGCTCAACCAGCAAATAGTCATTGCAAAAGCGACGGATTTAAAGATCAAGATTTCCGACGAAGAATTACGAAGCATGATTATGTCCATGCCGGCATTGCAGACAGATGGATTATTTGATGAACGTAAATACCAGCAATTGCTTCGTTACAATAAATTATCGGCTGAAGATTTTGAAGCCCTGCAAAAAATTAATTTAGCGGCAAGTAAAATAGATGTTCTTATCCGCGATGGTATTAAGGTTTCCGATAAAGAAATCTTGGATATTTACACAATGCAAAACCAGAAAGTGAATGTTAGTTTTATACAGATCAGCAGCAAGGATGTAAAAAGAAAAATCAACCCTACCGAGGAGGAACTGGAAAATTTTCTTAAGGAAAACAGCAATTCATTCAGAATTTCCGAGCAGGTAAAAATTAAATATCTTTATTTTTCCGGTGATGCTTTTGCTCCAACATCTGTCAGTGATTCCGATATCAGGGATTTCTATAGCAGGAGTAGAGACAGATACATGACAAAAGACGGCAAGCAGATGCAACTCATTGATGTAAAAAGCAATGTTATCAAGGAATTGAAAAGAGCGAGAGGAATGCAAAATGCATATAGCGAAGCCAAAAAATCTCACGATACTATATATCAGGAAAATAATTTTGAATCTTACGCCGCTAAAAACAGATTAAGCGTTAACGGCGTGGATTTCTTCCCTTTAAATAGAGCTCCGCAACAATTTACTTCGGTAAAAGATTTGGCGGCTTCTCTGCTGGATTTGGGAAAAAATGATATAAGTAAAATACTGACCGCGGATAACGGGTATTATCTTGTACGGATAATCGACAAAAAAGCTGCATATTTACCGAGGCTTAAGGATATTAAAAGTGACGTGGAAAAACGTTATATTGATACTGAAATACAAAACCTTGCCGCTAAAGAGACCCTTTTAATTTTAGAGCGTCTAAATAAAGGGGAAACTCTCGATAAGATCGCCAGAGAGAAAGGCCTTATAATAAATGAAACCGGTTTGTTTCAACCCGGCAGCACGATCCCCAAACTGGGTGTAAGCCCGGAGGCTGCGGAGGCCATAATTCAGCTCACAGCCAATAAACCTTATCCCGGGAAGCCTATCCTGGTTAATAATTCTTACGTCATTTTCAAATTCAAGGATCACAGTATAATTGACCTGAAGGATTTCGAAGCGAAAAAAGATTTATACAGAAGGATGGGTTCTTCCCTAAAAAGAGAAGAAGCCATGCAGAGCTGGCTGGAGGGCAACAAGGAAGCTATGAAGAAGGAAGGAAGAATTAAAATCAAAAAGGAAGTGAAAGACCTATAATACGAAAGGGGATGGCCTGATCAGCCATCCCCTTTTTTTATTTGGTGGAGCTGAGGGGGATCGAACCCCTGACCTCATGACTGCCAGTCATGCGCTCTCCCAGCTGAGCTACAACCCCGAAGAATACTGAAAAATTGTGCAGCCGACTTAACACAGGGTTTAATGGCTTGTCAACAGATTTTAGCTTGACTTTTTGTACTCCGCTTATATAATCGCGCCCGTGCCGGAGTGGTGAAACTGGTAGACGCAGGGGACTCAAAATCCCCCGTTCGCAAGGGCATGTCGGTTCGATTCCGACCTCCGGCACCATATTCCAAATATCATTATATACATAATATTCATATTTGGTCATTTCGAACGCATGTGAGAGATCTGAATTTGTTTCTGGATAAAAATACCCCGCCCGCCGCTCCCCCGTCATTGCAAAATCGCGACAATGATCGTGGCTATCTAACTGCTGACACATATCCAGCAAAGATTTATCCCCTGAGCTTTCCTTAATTATTTATAGTCCCCGGAATTCCAATTAGTGCATATCCGCAACTACATTTAATAGCTAGTTTTCTCAGGTTGATAGCTTTTTAGAAAATCAATAAACACTTTATGCAGGACGGTTAATTCCAGCTTACGTTGATAAACCAAATAGAAATGTCTTTCGATAGTACATCCCGGAAGGGAAACGGCAAAAAGCAATTTCTGCGCTAATTCTCTGGCCACAGCATGAACGGAAATTACGGAAAACCCCAGCCCCGCAATAACTGCCTCCTTTATCGCTTCGGAACTGCCTATTTCGGCACAGACATTCAGTTGAGCAAGGCTTATGGAAAAAGTATCTTTCAGGCAGGCACCCAGTATATCTCTTGTTGCCGATCCCTTTTCTCTAATGACAAACGGTTCGGCCAGCAATTCCTGCATCGTTATAGTTTTCTTTTTGCACCAGCGGTGATTCGGCGGAACAACCAGAATAAGCTGGTCTTTCCATAATGATTGTGCAGTCAGTTTTTTATTGAGTGGATTTTTACCGATAAAGCCGATTTCCACTTGTTTATCCAGAACCATATTTATCGTTTCTTCGCTATCCGCTGCCTTGATATGCGCACGGATATCAGGATGCTTTTTTCTAAAAAGGCTTAACGCACGGGGAAGAATGTATGTGGCGGGAATAGTACTGGCGCCGATGTAAATATCGCCGCCAGTATTTTCGCGAAGCTGTATAATTTTTTCCTTCGCTTCATTTCTCAGCCGTAAGATTCGTCCGGCGTAGTCATACAGTATTTTACCAGCGGCAGTTAAGACAATTCCCCCGGTGCTGCGATGGACTACTTTTGCCTCCAGAGAATCTTCGATATTCTTTATATTCTTAGTAAGCGCCGGTTGCGTCAGCAGCATCTTTTTGGCGGCGCGGCTGAAGCTTCTCTCCTCGGCAAGAGAGATAAGTGCCTCCATCTGCTGGAGTGTTATATTTTTAAAATGTTCACGATTCATAATACCTAAATAGCATAAAACACAATGATGAAGAAAGCAGAATTATTACTTTGAGGAATTTGACTTATTCCAGATATTTAAGCTGAATTTTTCAGCTATTACCAAACATAATAATATCATGACAAATATTACTTTTATGAATTTGATTTTCAATTTCGCTCTTGTTATAGATTCGGTATAATTTCCCGGAGGTCTTATATAAAAAATATTTTTTCTTCGCGCACAGGAATTATTGTAGTTGGTTCCTTAATCGGCATTGGTGCTGCCGTGCTCCAGTATTTAGGCAATCCGCCTAACATGGGTATTTGCGTAGCCTGTATGGAACGGGATATTGCCGGTGCGTTAGGCTTGCACCGGACGGATGTTGTCCAGTATCTGCGCCCGGAAATTATGGGATTTGTTCTTGGGGCTTTTGCCGCTGCGCTGATCGCCGGCGAGTATAAGCCACGCAGCGGTTCCGCGCCGCTGATCCGCTTTTTTCTGGGAGTATTTGCTATGATTGGCGCTCTGGTTTTCCTGGGTTGTCCCTGGCGGGCGCTCCTGCGACTGGCGGGCGGTGATGGAAATGCTATACTGGGCATCTTAGGACTAATTGCGGGCATATTCATCGGTATCCAGTTTTTAAAGCGCGGCTTTGGTCTGGGACGCGCCTACCCGCAGAAAAAAGCAGGCGGTTGGATTTTCCCGGCTTTGATGGCCGGGCTTTTTCTGCTGCTCCTTTTTCAGGTATCATTTGTTCCGGGTGGTCCGATTTTTTTCAGCGTGAAGGGGCCTGGTTCTCAGCACGCACCTATTTTCATTAGTTTGGCAGCCGGCCTGATCATCGGCGCGCTCGCTCAGCGCAGCCGTTTTTGTACTATGGGAGCATTCCGGGATGTCCTGCTGATCAGGGATTTTCATCTCATCAGCGGTGTAGCCTCCCTCCTGGTTTTTGCCTTTGTGATGAACCTTATTTTCGGGCAGTTCCACCCCGGCTTTGAAGGTCAGCCCATTGCCCATACAAACCATGTGTGGAATTTCCTGGGGATGGTTCTGTCCGGCCTAGCTTTTGTTCTGGCCGGCGGCTGCCCCGGCAGACAGCTTTTCCTTTCCGGAGAGGGGGACATAGATGCAGGAATTTTTGTTCTGGGAATGATTGTGGGCGCAGCCGTTGCTCATAATTTCGCACTGGCCAGTTCGCCCAAGGGTGTCGCCGCGTTTGGGCCGATTGCTGTTATCATCGGCTTGGCATTTTGCCTGATCATCGGTTTCGGAATGAGGGAAAAAGCGAAATAACAGTTTTGACATTAATATCCTGACCGGTTTAGTCGGCTGGTGCCGGCCGCGGGCTTCAAACCCGTCGGGCAAATTTATAAGATTTGCTGTTCAGTTCGATTCTGAAACCGGCCTGAATCACGGGTATAATATCCCTGCTCGTACGGGATAATTCGACTAACAAACTTCAATTCGCTTCGCCCGGCATCCGCCGGACTTCGCTTTCGGAATTGGAGTTTCACGACCACCGCTTATGCGGGATTGTTCAGCTAACCAATTTCAATGCACTACGTTTTTGAAATTGGAGTTTCACAAAGAAAAGAGGTTGGAAAAACAATGTTATTTGGTACGAAAAAATATTCTCGCTTTGAGGGTGGTGGGCTTATTCTTTTTAGTAATATCGAAGAAGCCATCAAGGCGGAAAAAATCCTGAAGCAACAGAATTATGAGACAAAACTGGTGGCCCCTCCGCCGGAATTGCGGAAAGGCTGTGATCTGGCGCTGGAAATCAATATCACGGAAAAACCCGGCGTGGAAAGATTCCTGCGGGAAGAAGGCGCGGCTTTTGTCGAACTGCTAC
The DNA here is from genome assembly GCA_003142535.1 of Syntrophaceae bacterium. Taxonomy (GTDB): domain Bacteria; phylum Desulfobacterota; class Syntrophia; order Syntrophales; family Smithellaceae; genus Fen-1166. The sequence continues at coordinate 33,704 of PLMQ01000055.1, read as the reverse complement.
CCTTAAAAGGTTCGGGTGAATTGCTGGACATCGTAAAGACAACTGATTTCGGAGACGCCATAATGGTCAAGGCAGGAAACATGAAACTTACTTATGATAAAAATTCGGGCATCATCCTGAACATCTCCGGCGGTGGTTGCCCGGACATCCCTTACCTCCATATCAGCATGATCGACAGGAAGCTGATCGAAGTATCCCGCCCCAAAGATCATGGTTATACTCTTTGCGCGCTCATGCTGGATCGGGCATATACCGAAGCGCTTGCCCTCTGGAAGAATGGGGAGAAATGAAATGCTGCTGATTTGCGGAACAGTTCCCCTGGAAAATATTTCCCTGATTAACGGTGAGGCTGAATTTAGCGGCGATCAACTGATTGTGGGAGACCACGTAATTTCCTGCACGCAGGGAACTACTGCGCTTGTCAGCGCCGCCTGCCTTACGGCGGCGTATCTGCAGAAATCACCGCCGCATGTCGTACTGGCCGGTGATACCGGTTCGGGAAAGGGTAGTAAAATGCTCTACGATTACCTCAGTAATAATCTGCCATGGCTGGCTCCCGATGTGCTGGTGCTGCACTATATTCTTCCTGTCATGGGATTGATGAAAAAAGTTACGGCCGCGGCTGAAAAATGCGGAAAAAAACCGATCATGATTGCGGACGCTTCCTCCATGTATGCCGCCAAGGCCGCAGGCCTAGCGCCGGTGTTTGATATCTTCACTCCCGACCTTTCGGAAATGGCTTTTTTGGCCGATCCCGCAGCTATTCATCCGGCATACATCAGCCGTCATCTATTCCGCACGGAAATTGCGCAGGCTCCGCAACTTGTTACATCGGCCTATAAGCATAAGAACGCCGCAAAGACACTGCTTATCAAGGGCGCTACCGACTATGTTGCCCAAGACGGCAGAATCATCGGCACCCTTTCGGAACCGGACATTCCGGCCATGGAAGCTATAGGCGGAACAGGTGATACCATCAGCGGGATGATCGGCGCATTTATTTTCGCCGGCATGAACCATTGCGATGCCGTTCTGCACGCGGCAAAAACAAATCGGCTGGCAGGTGAATACGCTCAGGCGAAACCGGCAACCAAAGTACGTGATATTGTCTCTGCATTACCCGAGGCTTTGAACAATATATTAATAAACTGGGGAAAGAAGGAGGATTTTATGACCGAAATAGATGTACGGGGTTTGGGCTGTCCGATTCCTGTTGTAAAAACAAAGGAAGCCATGGACAAAAATCCGGCAGATCAGATTATAATCTTTGTGGAAACTGAAGTATCTAAAGAAAACATTTCCCGCCTGGCCGCCATGAGAAAATATTCGGTAAAGGCCGAGCAGACGGCAAATGAAGAATACCGCCTCGTTTTAACGCCCGCCCTTCAGTAACCACTACAGAATTAAACTGTCATTTAGCAGGGGCATATCCCGCTTTATTACGGATATATTGTCCCTTAAAAATTCTTTCCCATTATTCGTGAAACTCCAATTCCGAAAGCGCAGAGCATAACCTAAAGGTCACAGGTCGGAATTGTTAAGTTGAACAATCCCGCGAAGCATAGGGTATAATACCCCGCAGCGAGCTCGCGAAATGTTTCTAAAGCTTGTTTTGGGTTCCATACCCGTTATTATCAGGCAAAAAATTATCTACCATGCTTATCAATTTAGTGGTAAATTAGCACAGAAGAGTATAATCGAGAGCCAAAAGTATTAAATGTTCGGATAGAGATTGTGCAATGGCCAAAAAAGAAACCAAACTGCAAAATGCTGAAGTTATAAAACTGCTGAAAAAAATCGGCGATTTGGAGAAAATAATTGCCAAATCACAAAAGACAGAAGAGCTCCTGAAAAAAACCCAACAAGACCTGAATATCCGCAATGAATCGCTGGCCGCCATCAATACGCTGGCCGATAGAATTTACCGTTCTCTTGATTATAACACGGTGATTCAAGAGGCCATCGCGGCGATGGTGCACTATGGTAAGACATCTACGGTTACAATGCTCGAATATAATGAAGATTTGAACTGTCTGGTTTTGCTGAATTCCAGTGACAAACTTAAGGGCGCTGAGTCCGTACGGTTAGCTCAGAAATTATTTATAGGAAAAAGTTTGGCCGGAGAAGCTTACCTTAAAAAATCGATCGTCATTTGCGAAGATATTGCGACTGATGATCGCATCAAACCGGAAATAAGAAAAGCTCTTATCAAGGAAGGCAAAAAGAGCGTTCTTGCTATCCCCCTACTTTTTCAAGATCACGCCTATGGTGTAATGAATCTAATATTTTCGGAAAAACTTATTTTCACCAATAGTGAATTAGAAACACTGCTCTCCATCGGCAAAACTATCGGCCTGGCGATGGCCAATGCCCGGCATGTAGCTCAAATCGAGGCGGAAATAGCCGTGCGCAAGAAGGCCGAAAGGGAATTAGATTACCGCAATAACGCCTTACACACCATTAATACGGTCGCGAATAAACTTTACCAATCTTTCGATTTGCAAATGATTGCCAAGGAAGCGGTTGAATCCATCGCGCTTTACACCAATTCGCCGCGCGCCGCGCTGTTTGAACTTGATGAAAAAAATAAGAAATTGAATCTGCTTTATGGTCGCGGCTTCAACGCTGCAACCATAAAGGCAGGTTCCGTATTGTCGTTAGAATCAAGTTTCAGCGGCGTTGTGGCACGCAGTAAGCAAATAGTCAGTTCCGATGATATCGCTAGGGATAAATCAATTGTGCCGGTAGTTAAAAAATTATTGCTGAAAGACAAATTAACCATGGCCATCGGTATTCCTCTGCTTTTTCAGGATAAAGTCCTGGGAGAGATGAATCTTTTCTTTCGCAAAGACGAACATGGCAAATTGGAGGATTACGAAAGAGAAATATTTCTTTCCATCGGTAAAACCATCGGCCTGGCGATGGCTAATGCCAGAAACATTGAAAAAATAAAGGCGGAAATCGAAGAGCGAAAAAAAGCGCAGGAAGCCATGGCTCAATCAATTGCGGCGCTGAAAATCATCAATACTGTGGCCGATAAAATTTACCGTTCGTTTGATTATAAAACTCTGACCAAAGAAGCAATTGCCGCAATGATTCAATACGGCAAGACGCCTACTATCAGCATGTTTGAATATGATGAAGCAGAAAAATGTTTAATTATGATTGATCACAGTGAATCCGTCAACGGTACGGAGTCTTTAGCCCTTACCCCTAAGTTGTATCTGGATAAAAGCGCTGCCGGCCGCGCCGTTTTGGAAAAAAGGATTGTTCTTAGTCCGGATATTGCCACAGACCAACGCATTCTACCGGCAACAAGAAAAGCTCTATTGAAAGAAGGCCGGAAAAGCGCCCTTTTCATACCTTTACTTTTCCAGAACCGTGTTCTGGGGGTCATGAATCTTATGTTTACTCAAAAATATTCTTTTGCCGATTATGAGATCGAGACACTTTTTTCCATCGGCAAGACTATCGGCCTGGCGATGGCCAATGCCAAATATATCGAACAAATAAAAGCTGATGTAGAGGAACGCATAATTGCCCAGGTAGCCTTACACAAAACCGAGCAAAGCCTGAGCGAATCGCAGCAAAACGCCAAAATCAGCAATGAATCGCTGAAAATCATTAATGCTGTTGCCGATAGAATTTACCTTGCTCATGATTATGATGCCTTAGTCCAAGAAGCTATGGAGGCCGTGAAACTATATGGGAAAACATCTGCTGTTGTAATGTTTGAATGTAATGAAGATGAAAATACCATTGCTCTTCTCTCCACAAGTGCGGAGCCAAAGGAATTCAAAGCCACAACAGTCAGGCTGACCAGTACATTATTGCCGAAAAGCCTGACCGCCCAAACCATTCACGAAAAGCGGATTATCATTTGCGAGGACGCTGCCAACGATGAACGCATAAATCCCGAAATTAAAAAAATGCTAATCCAATATAACCTGACATACGCTATTTCAATACCACTACTTTTCCGCGATAAAACATTGGGCGTCATCAATCTCTTTTTTACCGAAAAGTATAATTTTACTGATTATGAACTGGAAACACTGCTCTCCATCGGCAAAACCATCGGCATGGCAATGGCCAATGCCAGAAACATAGAGCAAATAAAAGCAGAGATAGAAGAGCGAAAAAAAGCGCAGGAATCTATGGCCCGGTCAATTGCCTCATTGCAGGCAGTCAATACCATTGCCGACAAAGTTTATGGCGCTTTGGATTACGACACATTGACTAGACAAGCAATGTCGGCAATAAGCAGTTACGGCAATACTTCGGAAGTGAGCATGTACGAATATCATGAGGACTCGGACATGCTTACTGTCATAGGCATCAGCATTGGTGAATTGAGCGATGAAGTGGAAGCTGTGCGATTGGGCAGGAAATTATCGGCCAAGGAAAGTATCGGCGGGGCGGCGATTCATGAAAAAAATATTATTGTCTGCACAAACATTCCAGACGATCAGCGAATTCGCGCGGATATTAAAGCGGCGATAATAAAAGACGGCCACAAAGCTGTAATTTCCCTTCCCTTGCTGTTTCAAAAGCGGGCCATGGGCGTGATGAATTTATTTTTCAATGAAGCGGTCAACTTCAATGATTACCAACTAGATACCCTTTTCTCCATCGGCAAGACCATCGGTCTGGCTATGGCTAATGCCCGCCATATTCAGCAAATCAAAGCGGAGGTGGAAGATCGAAAAATTGCCCAGGAAGCATTGCGCCAATCCGAGGGAAAATACCGTCTGCTTATTGAAAATGCCAGCGATGCCATTTTTATCGGCCAGAAAGGTTTCATTACATATGCCAATTCCCGCGCTCTGGAGCTTCTGGGATATACAATGGAAGAGCTTACCCAAAAACCAATTGCCTCTTATCTGATTGATGAAACAGAAAAAAGTAAGAGGAAAAAAACCGGCATGAAGAGTGCTTACGGTATAGAAAGCTTCATTTTGATAAATAAAAAAAATGAGGAACTGTCTTTAGACGTCCATATTATAGATATTGTCTGGGAAAACAAAGAAGCTTCTCTTTACTTTGGCCGGGACGTTACCGGTCAGGAAAAGATGGAAGCACAATTGTATCAGGCACAAAAAATGGAAGCTATCGGCACACTGGCCGGCGGCCTTGCCCATGATTTTAATAATCTGCTAATGGGCATTGAGGGGAATACATCTTTGATGCTTCTGCAAATACCGGTCAGCCATCCTCACTACGAGAGACTGAAAAACATTGAGCACTATGTTACGAACGGCGCGGAAATAACCGCTCAACTTCTGGGCTTCGCCCGTGGCGGCAAGTATGAAGTAATACCAATTAACATCAACAAACTGATTGAGAAGAGCGCCTCCATGTTCGGCCGTACAAAAAAGGAAATATCCATTCATGAAAATTTCGGAAAAAATATATGGGCTGTGGAGGTGGACCGCGGCCAGATTGAACAGGTATTATTGAATCTCTTCGTTAATGCCTGGCAGGCAATGCCCGGCGGCGGCAATATGTACCTCTTGACGGCGAATCAAGAGATGGACGAAAACCTGGCGGGCATTCACGGAATAAAATCCGGGCGCTATGTAAAAATATCCGTCACCGATGACGGCATGGGTATGGATGAAGAAACTCAGAGGCGGCTTTTCGATCCCTTTTTTACAACAAAAGTCCGCGGCAGGGGAACAGGCCTGGGGCTTCCTTCTGCTTACGGTATCATAAAAAATCATGGAGGCGTTATTACCGTTTACAGCGAAAAGAACAGGGGAACAACATTCAATCTATATTTGCCGGCTTCCGGGAAAGAGGTGGCGGAAGAAGATACGATTGCCGAAGATTCTTTGTATGCAGGAAAAGAAACAATCCTTTTTGTTGACGATGAAGAGATGATTGTAGATGTGGGAAGAGATATGCTGGAAAGCATGGGCTACACAGTGATAACCGCCCGCAGCGGGAAAGCGGCTTTGGAAATATATGCAGAAAAAATGAACAATATCGATCTGGTCATTCTGGATTTAATAATGCCGGAATTGGGCGGTGAAGCCACTTTTGAAAAGCTGAAGGAAATTAATCCCGGCGTAAAAGTCCTGCTCTCCAGCGGTTATAGCATCAGCGGGTTGGCCAATAAGCTTTTAAGTCTGGGCTGCCGGGGCTTCATTCAAAAACCATACAGCATTAAAGAGTTTTCGGCCAGAATTCGCGAAACTCTGGACATGAAATAACCTGGAGAGAATAATCATACATGAATCTGGCAGAAATGTTTTCTTTAAAAGGGAAAACGGCGTTGATTACCGGCGGCGGGCGCGGTATCGGAAAATTTATCGCCACTGGTCTCGCGGAAGCAGGAGCCGATGTAATTTTAACATCGCGCAAAATGAAAAACCTGGAAGCAACGGCGCGTAATCTGGAAAAAGCCTACGGCATCCGTGCGCTGGCCATTGCCTGCGATGTTGCCAAAGAAGATGAAATTGAAAACATGCTGCGGGAGGCACAAAATAAATTCCCGCGCATTGACATACTCGTCAACAACGCCGGAGCCACCTGGGGCGCGCCGACACTAGAATTTCCGCTGGAAAAATGGGATCAGCTCTTCAATGTCAATGTTCGTGGTGTCTGGATTATTACCCAGCAAGTCGCCCGGATTATGAAAAATCAGGGCGGCGGCAATATTATCAATATATCATCCATCATGGCTTTCCGTGGATCTCTGGAAAAAGCACATCCTGCTATTCCTTACAATTCCACAAAAGCAGCCATTAATCTGCTCACCATGAATCTGGCCGTAAAACTTTCTCCCTACAAAATTCGCGTCAATGCCATCGCGCCGGGATTCTTCCACACGGATATGATGGCCTATATTGAAAAACCGGAGTTTAAGAAGGAATATGAAAGTCTAAAGGATATGATCCCCATGCAGCGCGTCGGAGACATGGACGACATCAAAGGAGTGGCGGTATTCCTGGCCTCGGACGCATCGGCTTACATGACCGGCCATGTCATCGTTATTGACGGAGGACTGCTTGCCAAATAATGTTTCCCCAGGCGTTGATGGTCGGAAAATGGATATTAAAGCCAATCCAAAAGATGCATCAACCGTTATCCTGGTGCGTGAAGCAAAGGATGATTCCTGGGAAATATTTTTGGCGCGCCGTCATCATCGCCAGTCATTCATGGCCGGAGCCTTTGTTTTTCCCGGAGGACAACTGGACAATCTCGATTGCGACCCGGAACTTTTTAATTTTGTCCGGGCAGCGACGGGCTTTGATCCTTGCGGACTTCTGCAAGACAATGCGCTGACCTACGAAAAGGCAATGGGATTTTTTATCGCGGCGATCAGAGAGACATTTGAAGAGGCCGGAATATTTTTTGCGGGAAACGCTGCCGGTAATTTTTTATCTGTCCATGATCAAGATAACTGTCAGCGGTTTGCGGACTATCGGTGTGCATTGAACAAATCTCAAATAACATTGCGTGATATTGTCCAAAGAGAAAAACTGCTGCTTTTCCCGGACATGCTGATTCCTTACTGCCACTGGATAACACCGGACATAGAAGAAAAGAGATTCAGCGCCCGCTTTTTTCTGGCCAGACTGCCGGAGGGCCAGGTGCCCGTCACAGATGCCGGTGAACTTACGGAGTCTTTGTGGACAACGCCAAAAAAGGCGCTGGAGATGTATTATGCCGGCAAAATTCTGCTGATGCCGCCGACTTTAAAAACCATAGAAGATATTTCCCTTCATTCCGGCATTAATGAACTTTTTGCGGCAGCCGCAAAAAAGGCCATTTATCCCATTCTGCCGCAACTGGCGGATGGCGCCCTCGTCTTGCCGCATGATCCCGCATATACCATTGCCGAATATAAGAGGCCGGCTAATCCGCATGACCATTCACGCTTTATAATTCAGGACGGCATCTGGAAGATTGCTTTTTATAACAAATAAAAAATTAGCCCCGAACCTTTCTACAAGATTCGGGGCTAAATAAATTGAAAAATTCGATATTCATTATTTTGCAAAGCGAATTCAACAGGATATCGAGGCGGCAAGGAGGAGGCTCCGCAGACGTATATTAAAATACGTTGAGGAAGCCGACGACGCTGCCAACAAAGATAGCCGAATGAAGTCCGCTTTGCAGCTAGAATTTAACCTTAGGTGCGCTCTTCGCTTCTTTCGGTGCTTCGAAATACGGCGATTCTTTAAAATTGAACATCGAGGCGATCAAATTTGCTGGAAACGATCTGATAGCTTCATTATAAACTTTTACCGCTTCATTGTATCTCATTCTTTCGACAGCAATTCTGTTTTCGGTCCCGGCCAGTTCATCCTGCAGGCGCAGGAAATTCTGATTGGATTTTAAATCCGGATATTTTTCAACTACAACCATCAATCTGCTTAAAGCGCCGGACAATTGATTATTTGCAGTAATCTTATCGGGAACATTGCCTGCTCCGCCAACTTTCGCACGGGCATTGGTTACTTCCACCAAAACGTCTTTTTCCTGTTTAGCATAGCCTTTGACGGTCTCCACCAGATTGGGAATTAAATCATAACGGCGTTGCAGTTGATTTTCCACCTGTGACCAGGCCGCTTTTATTGCCACATCCATTTTAACGAATTTATTGTAATTGCCACCAAAGAACGAATATAGGGCAAAAACAATAAAAAGTATTACGACTATCCCAATAATTAAATTTCTCTTTCCTGATCCCATTTTAACCTCCTGTTATTTGTATCTTAAAATTATAAGGCATCAACGATATTGCAAATATTTTCCACTTCCTGAACATATTTTTTAAAGAGCCCGATTACATCTTCGTCCGACAGGTTATTTTTTCCTTCCTTGATATCCGCACATTGGATAAATACATCCGCATCAATTGCTAAAACTTTGGCCAGTTCTTTAATTGTATCGCGCCTTTCCCGAGGTGCGGCATCATGTTTTAAATAGAGTAGCGCATTAAAAATAGAAATAAAAGCCGTAAACGAATTGCCGATTAGCTGTTTTAATTGCCGCGCTTTACCTTCCGCCTCCAGATAGCCCTGCCGCAGGAGAATCAGTTTGCCTTTAAGCTCTCTTTCTATTTGCAGACGCAAATCAGCGGGCTCAAAGCTCAATTTCTCTAAAATATTTTCACCATAAATTATGATATGGCTGTTTTTCATATTCAAAAATTCAATCGGATAACTATCCAACGAAGATTCAATAAAAGACTTGGTCATCGTCAGTGGCACGGCAACATGGCGCTTTTTCCACCCCTTTATCATTTCCAGAGCATCGGCCAGCTTATCCATTCCGGCAGCCGTTAGCACCACCAGTAAATTTATATCTGATTTCCCCCGGACATAGGAGCCGCCCGCAGCGCTGCCGTAAAGAATTAAGGCAACAAGTTCCTTACCGAATACCCTCAGATAATCCTGCGTTAATGGAACAAAAATATCTTGTGGTTTCTCTGGTATTTTCGTCATAATCTATCCCATCCTCTATATTAAAAGTCACGCCCGGCGCCACCGCCGCCACTGCCACCACCGCCAAAACCACCAAAACCGCCGCTAAACCCGCCGCCACCGCCGCGTCCGCTGCCGCTCAAAAGCAAAAGCAATATCCAGGGAAGCATTGACCGGCCTGTTTTTGTCCCCAAAAGCAGGACAGCGATAATCAGGAAAATAATTATCCCGACAACACTAATGCCCTTCTTTTCGGCCCGGGCTTTTGTCCGGTATGGCGCGGCGGACCCGGCCAATTGAACACCGGCATCTTTGGCAATATAAGCGCTGCAGGCATACATGGCATTATAAAGAGCCTTGCCGTAATTTCCCGTCTGGAGTTGAGGCACTACATATTTATCGAGAATTTCTCCGACTAAACCATCCGGCAATATGCCTTCCACACCGTAACCGGTTTCAATGCGGACTTTTCTTTCCTTGACGGCCAGAAAAATCAAGATGCCCTTATCTTCGCCTTTCTTGCCGATACCCCAGGACTTATAAAGTCCGTTGGCATAGAGGCTGGCCTCTTCACCTTCTCCCAGGCCGGCAATTGTCGCCACAACAACCGCAGTACCTGTTTTTTGCAACACTTCGCGCGCAAGGTTTTCCATCCGGTTGGCATTATCCGCATCAATAACATGGGCAAAGTCGTTAACAGCTCCGCGCGGTGACGGATATTTATCTGCAGCAAAAAGAGCATGGGACAGCAACAGCACAAAAATTGCCAGCAGCAGAACTGCAATTTGTTTGCCTTTTGGTAAAGACAAAATTATTTTATTTTTCACAAATAACCAAAGTTGAATTAGCATATTTTAAAGTTGGAGGAATATCGCCCAAAGATTATCTCCTGTCAAGCTGGAAATATCGGCCGTAAAATCACCTTGCATTAACAATCCTTGGATATTAAAGAAAATATGCACAAATGGAAAAGGGTTCAAAAAAACCGCACTTTCAACAGTAGCAAGAAATTTTAGGCGTATGCACCCAAAAATAATACTAATCCATCCCCCGGTCAGCAAACCTTCCGAACCACCGGCTGGTCTAGCCATGCTGGCAGGTTGCCTGCGGGCAAACGGAATTAATTATCAGGTAATAGATGCCAATCTCGAAGGCATTCTATACCTGTTGAGGAATTCCCCGCAGGATAATGATGTTAATGATCGTTGGACGACACGCGCCCGCAAGAACCTGGATGCCAATCTTGCCGCCATAAATAATTACAAGACATATCAGAACCAGAGTCGCTACCGGCGCACTGTTACCGATATCAATCACTTATTAAAGCTGATAGGGAAACTATATGACATTGATTTAACACTGGCCGATTACCGCGATCAGAAATTAACTCCGGTCCGCAGTACCGATTTATTGGCCGCCGCAGATAAGCCGGAAAGAAATCCATTTTATGCATATTTTTCGGCGCGCCTAAGTGATGCACTGGCATACGATACCGAATTCATCGGCTTTTCCCTTAATTACCTGGGACAGGCATTGACCACTTTTGCCATGATTGGTTTTATCAAAAAGCAAAATCCCCGTCAGAAGATTATCCTGGGCGGATCTCTGGTAACGTCGTGGGCAAAGATTACCGGTTGTCAGAATATTTTTAGCAAACTTGTGGATGTAGTTGTAGCCGGAGCAGGTGAGAAAGAATTACTGGAATTATTGGGGGAGGAAGGCGACAGCATAGGGTATGCGCCATATTATAACGATTTTGCGCTCGATCAATATTTCTCCCCTGTGAGAATTTTGCCCTACAGCACGGCACGCGGCTGCTACTGGCGAAGTTGTTCTTTTTGCCCGGAGAAGGCGGAAGATAATCCCTATCAGCCGCAGTCAATAAATCAAGTAGCGGCGCAATTGCATTCACTTTGTCAGCAAATGCATCCGGGATTAATCCATATTCTGGATAGCGCGATCAGCCCGGCACTTCTGAATACCTTTACAAAAAATCCAACCGGCACCCCCTGGTATGGATTTGCACGAGTTACACCACACCTGACTGATAAAAACTTTTGCCTGGCTTTAAGAAAAAGCGGCTGCGTGCTGTTGAAACTAGGCATCGAATCCGGCGATCAATTCGTGTTGGATCAACTTAACAAGGGAATTGATTTAATGACTGTATCCAAATCATTAAGAACTATAAAAGAGGCAGGCATTGCCACCTACGTCTATCTTCTTTTTGGTACCCCGCCGGAAACTGAAAAAAGTGCGCTGAAGACGCTGGATTTTGTCATTGAACACCAAGGCTGCATTGATTTTTTGAATCTGGCAATTTTTAATCTGCCGGTATTGAGCCCGGAGGCGCAAAGCCTCGCCACTCGCAGTTTTTATGAAGGAGATTTATCGCTTTATCGCGACTTCGATCATCCACTGGGCTGGCAGCGCGCGGACGTGCGCAAATTCTTAGAAAAGACATTCAAGAAACATCCGGCAGTTGCCGTAATACTGCAAAGAACTCCCGACTATTTTACCTCCAATCATGCCCCGTTTTTTGTTTAAAACAAAGCTTAGTAATTGAGCAATGATATTATAATTACCATACTTGACTGCACCTACAAGTCCTCAGAATTGGATAACCGTTAAAATTGAGGATTAAGGATTGAAAGAGAATAACAATAAGCTCTCACGCCACGAAGTGGTTGGCACGGAGCGATTAGTTATATGACTTCAACTATATCATCATCGTCTTTAATGTCTGTCTTATTTTCTGGTGGGTTATTGGCTTCCGGTACGGCTTCTTTTCTGATTGCTATGTCTTGCCATCGCTGAACCTTGTGGTACCATAGAATAAAACCCAAAGAGCTAAGTACCAGCCCAACGATTAATCCCATATACATAACACGGCTCAATCTTTTCATGTTCGTTTTAGCCAATTTATGCAAGGTCATTTTTGTCTGAATCTGCTCAATTTTGATGCTCAAGAGATTGTTTTTATTCATGTGTGCCTCTCTCTATTCGACGCTTTTCAAGAATTGTCAGTACTCTTGCTTCTGCCTTGATATCCCTATCATTATTAAGATTATCAATTTCTACCTTTAGTACTCTGTTTTCTCCTTCCAGTTCTACCGTCTGTTTTTCAAGCTCATACAACCGTAACTCTGGCCATATCAAGGAGAATCCCAGAATGAGGAGTCCAGACACAGCCATGAATTTGTAAAGACTATCTGTGGGTGGCTGAAAAATATTCATTCAATGTCTCCTTGTTGCAAAGCCGTCAGGTTTATTGCTGGAACCTCAAATTGGCCTTACATATCATAATTCTCAAGCAAATAAAATTAAACGATTACGGATTGAAGTCTTGCATTTTCGTTAAGGTTGACGATTTGAGGATTACAGGAAGAAGTGCTTGCTAAGTTTATCTACAAATAAATGATTTTAAAAAAAACACAGATAAACGTATATGCAATAAAAATGCTTATAATTGTTTTAAAGTGCTTTATTTTTCTTTCCTCCGCATATATTAATTCCAATTTAGATATAAGAAATTTCACTGTAAACACGGAAAGAACCCCCCAGGCTAGTGAAGAACGTAGACATATTCTTCCTTGAAAATTGAGGAAATCTTTACTGTAATGCCAATAAGTACGATGTAAAACATAATCGCAAAAATAACTTGCCATCAACTCAAATAACGTCATCAAAATCATTCCTGTAAAAAAAAGAATGATAGGTTTGTTTTTCAGTTTTCTAAATAAAAAAACGATGATAATCCCACCCAGACCATAGATTTCTATAATTGGCAATCCCCAAACAAGAGGAACATTTTTGATAAAAGGAATGGATTTTAAAAAAGGAAAATAATAACTGAAGTTCTTTTGAATAAATAATAAACCTCGGTCTGTTAAGTGACCTGTTTGTATCAATACGGCCGTCGTCTCAAAAATCCATCCTAAAAATGCGCAGATTATAAAGTAAGAAAACATACTATATATATTTATTTTTTTATAATCAGGCGCCAAGTTTTTTAATTCAATATTTTCCAAATTTTATTTCTCTCGCAAGTGCCTTCTGCAACTGTTTTCCACAATGAAAATATTTTGTTTTGCTTATCATTGCGCTATGTTGTAAAAGGAGTTGATGATGACTTTACAAAATATACACTCATCATAGATAAACTGTCAATTAATGTTACAGGTAATTGTCAATAAAAAACTCAATGATCGATTTTGAAGAAGCTAAATCATCATCAGAAACGTTGATTGCACCTTCTGTTCTTATAAAGCATCGTATGGTATAAAATATGAGTGGACCAATGAGTATGAACATTGGGACAAGCTTACATGGAAGTGTAGAAGCAAAATGCAATTCGGGAACAATAGATTAAATTATGACATGCCTTCCTGAATCAAATAATTTCAAGGATTAAGTAATGATATATTTTTCCACCCTTGAATCCTTCATTAGAGATTACGGCTACTGGGCATTGCTTGTCGCAACCTTTTTTGGAGGGGAAGCAACTTTAATCATTGCCGGTTTATCTGCGCATTTAGGTCTGCTGCAATTACCATACGTCATGTTGACTGCTTTTATTGGATCTTTTGCAAGCGATCAATTATATTATTTTATTGGCTACTTCAAGGGAAGAGAATTGCTTCAGAAACACTTAAAATGGCAAAGTCATGTGGAAAGAATCAATAAGTACATCAAACGTTATAACAATCTTATAATGCTGGGATTCAGGTTCGTATATGGGATGCGGATTATGACACCGTTTGTTATCGGTATGAGCAAGAATATCAGAACAATGCGTTTCTTCATTCTTAATGCGATCGGAGCAATAACGTGGTCAGTGTCTATATCGGTAGGAGGTTATTTTTTCGGCTATGCGATGGAGGGATTCCTAAAAGACGTCAAACACTACGAAAGACTGGCCATAATTATTATTATAATCATGGGAATTGTTTTCTGGATTATTCACCGATATAATGCTAAAAAAACACCATAATAAAAGTATTATGGCTTCCCAGTAAAGCACCATTACCATTGTTCCCAGTGTATTTTCTCTTTATTGTATTTGACTTTTGGTTTATCTTCCCCAGTCGGAACCCCCACCGGAATGACATTCAAAGGAATAACTTCCTGTGGTATGTTAAGCACGGAACGCACATGTTTCATTCTATCAGCATATGGATATGCGGCAGTCCAAACACCACCAAGCCCAAGTGTTTCGATAGATAATAGAATATTTTCACCCGCAAGGGATGCATCTATGATCGCAAAATCTTTGCTTTTGTTAAAGGCTTTATCGGGCTCTGTGCAAATGATTATGGCCGCACCTGCCTTGAAAAGCATCTTTGCATTCGGAAGCCCTTCAGCAAGTGTATCCAGCTTTTTCCTGTCTGTTATCACAATAAAAGACCAAGGCTGCATATTAACAGCGGTTGGTGCAGCCATACCCGCTTTTATAATCTTATCAAGGTCGTTCTTGCTAACCGCCGCTCCCGTAAAACTCCTGACGCTCTTTCTGGAATGAATTACAGCAAATGTGTCTTTCATGTTTGCATCCTCCTTGCAGTAAACTAATCCTAGCATAAGCAGGCACATTACAAAGCCAATATAGATTTTCTTCATTTATTTTACCTACTAATTTCGCTTATCGTAAAATGACCTATCACTGATATTTATACCACATGTTAAGTTAGAGTTCAGCAGTTTTTTGATTATTTCCGATTGAAAGAAAGCATGTACGTGAAAAATTATGAACACTCACTTACAGGAAGAAACACCCGTTTTGTTCCCCTAACATCCTGAGCGTTGCAACCACACACTATATCAAGTTGCATTTATCAGGATACCGCGGCGGCAAGGAGGAGGCTCCGCAGGCATATATGAAAATACGTTGAGGAAGCTGACGACCCCGGCACTTGTGACCTTCAGGTTATGCGCCGGGCAGGCTCCGCCAACAAAGGTAGCCGTATAAAGGCGGCTTGGTATTAAAGTTTGTCGGCATCTTCGATAAAACACTTACTGAGCGCCCCCGAATCAAGCAGCGACCACATTTTTTCTCTGGCCACTTCCACCATCATTCCATTCTTGATGATAAATATATCCTGATGAGCAAGTTCATTTATTAATTCCCTGATTTCTGTTGGCTCTTTCTTTGTGAGCAGTGCCAGTTTTGGTAAGTGCTCTTCAATATTTACCGGCGCGTGATCCATAAAATCAACCACAACAGCCATGCGTGTCCACAGGTTGGTTAATTCATCGAGAGCCATGTTGGAATTTTTTAAGCGGCGGGAAAATTCTTTCAGCATGGCAATAGCCACTTCCCGGCTTTCTCTGATCAAATTACGGAAAGTATCGCCATCAATCACTGCCAGATGGCTATCCTCCAAAGCTCGCGCGGTGGCGCTGCGGCGAATATCAATAAGTGCGGCCATTTCGCCAAAATATTGTCCGACCTCCATTTCGGCCAATACTTTTTTTACCTGACAGGAAACTTTCTCCAGACAAACCCGTCCGGAGAGGATATAAAACATTTCGTGCCCGCTATCGCCTTCATTAAAGATGATGCTGTTTTTTTCATAGACATGACCGAATTTTTTAAAAAGTCGTTCATCTATTTTCCTGCTGCCTTTGTGAGGTTTAAGTATGGCTCTTTCCAGCAAGAGTAAATCACGGCGCAGATATGAAGACATGATCTCCGCGCAAAACAATAAAATCAAGGCCACGTAAAACGTCCAGACAACCAGAATAACGACAGTCTCCAGAGAACCAAAAATCACATTGTAACTTGCCTGATTCGCTATATACCAGGTGAAAAATTGTTTGGCGATTTCGACAAGCAGGGCGAAAATGGCGCTCCCGGCGATCGCAACGGACAGGCGCATCTTCACCGTGGGGATTACCCGGTAAACGAGACTGAAAAAAAGCACCGTAATCAAATAGGGCACAAGATAGCGCAGCGTTATTGCCGTCATGCCGGAAAGGGAAATCACAGAACCGCCGGACGTTTCCACTGGTTGTTTTACCAGCAGCGCAACTATGTAACTGATGCCTATACTGGCGCCGGCGACAATCCAGCCCAACGGAATCATTGATAACGCCAGCAGCTTGGAAATAAAATAATTGCGTTTTTGGGGGGAGCGGAAAATAATATTGAGCGCCATCTCGACGGAATTAAATATCATCGCAGAGAGCCAAACTAAAAACAGTACTCCAGCCCAACCCAACAAATGTCTTTTACTCTCCAATTGGCCGAGCTGTGATAAAAGATTTTCCGAAAAATAAGGATGAAAACCCCTGATAGCTTCAATAATATCGGACTGAATATGTGGATAAGAAATGAAAATATATCCGGCAACGACAATGGTCAGAATAAAAAGCGGAATCGCTGAAAGTATGGCATAAAGCGCAATTGCCGCGGCCTGATTGGCATCACCGTTACCGCGAAAATTAATCAGAGCGTCGACCAGGACATCCCAGCCGCCAGCGGCCTTCATCCTGATAGATTCGGAACGCCTATTTGCGCGCGGCGATTTTCCGTTTTTCAATTCAACCATAAAAGACTTCTGCTTTTCTCGCATTCATTGAGGTGAGCGATATTACAACTTAATTAACAGCAGGTCAAAGTGATATTTATATTATGTAAAATATTGTTGCAAAGCATATTGTGCTGCGCTAATTTGTCTGTATGAATAAATTCCGCATTTTAGTTATTTTATCTTTGGCAGCTCTGATAACTGCTGCCTGCGAGAATAAACCTGCTGTCGAGAAAGTCCGGCAGTTACCAGCGAAAGAACCGGCTTACGGAGATATCATCGTTCATGGTGATATCGGTGATGCCAGCAACCTGATCCCGCTTCTGGCATCAGATAAGCCATCCCATGACATAGCCGGACTTGTTTACAACGGACTAATTAAGTACGACAAGGACATGACTATAGTGGGCGATCTGGCTGAATCATGGAGCGTTTCCCCAAACGGTCTGGTAATTACTTTTAAACTACGCAGAGGTGTCAAGTGGCATGACGGATATCCTTTCACCGCTGCCGATGTCCTTTACACTTATCAGGTAACTATTGACCCGCAAACGCCAACTGCCTACGCCGGTGATTTTCTCAAAGTAAAGAAGGCAGAAGTACTGAATGATTATACCTTCCGCGTTACTTACGATAAACCTTTCGCACCAGCCCTGATCAGCTGGGGAACTTCCATTCTTCCCAAACATCTCCTTGCGGATAAAGACATAACCAAAAGCCCGCTATCCCGCCATCCCATCGGCACCGGTCCTTACATATTCAAAGAATGGGTAGCCGGGCAAAAAATTGTCCTTGTCGCCAATCCCGCTTATTTTGAAGGGCAACCGTATATCGGCGGCTACATTACCCGCATCATCCCGGATATGGCCACAATGTTTTTAGAGGTGCGCGCTCAGGGCATTGACTACTCCGATCTTTCGCCGCTGCAATACACGCGACAGACCCAAAATAATTTATTTAAAAATAATTTCGACAAATACCGCTTTCTCGGTTTTAAATACACATATCTGGGATACAATTTAAAAAATCAATTATTCGCCGATAAAAGAGTGCGGCAGGCGCTTTCTTACGCCATCAATAAAGACGAAATCATCAGCGGCGTACTCTTAGGATTGGGCAAACCGGCAACCGGCCCGTATAAGCCGGGAACATGGGCTTACAACGGCAATGTGAAAATCTATAACTACAACCCGCATAAAGCCCGGGAACTCCTGAAAGAAGCAGGCTGGCAAAATGTAAACAGCGATGGAATTCTGGAAAAAGACGGAAAGCTGTTTGTTTTTGAAATAGTCACCAATCAGGGTAATGAAACGAGACAAAAATGCGCGGAAATAATCCAGCGCCAACTCGCGGAAGTTGGTATTAAGGTAAAAATCCGTATTCTGGAATGGGCGGCATTTGTCAACGACTTTATTACCAAACGGCGCTTCGATGCCGTCATCATGGGCTGGACAATTCCTTCCGACCCCGATGCCTATGATGTCTGGCATTCCAGCAAAACTGCTCCGGAAGAGCTCAACTTTATTTCTTATAAAAATCTGGAAGCCGATGAAATGCTGGAGAGGGGACGTAGCACTTTTAATCAGCGGGAAAGAAAAAAATATTACGACCGTTTTCAGGAAATACTGGCCGAGGAGCAGCCTTATACTTTCCTCTATGTACCGGATGAATTGATCATCATCAACAATCGTTTCCGCGGCATTGAACCGGCGCCTATCGGTTTGGATTACAATTTTATTAAATGGTACGTTCCCAAGGACGAACAAAAGTTCGTAATGGTTAAATAATTTATTCATTTAAGGTTAATTGCGGTTATGCCCTATTTTACAAGCTTCGATAAAACACCCATTTACTATGAATCATACGCAGGCAAACTTCCTTATACGATTATTGTGCTGCATGGCTGGGCTGTTGGCCGCGTGGAAAATTATGTTCCTTTCCGCGAATATATGGGTGACTTCAATTTGGTTTTCTGGGATGCCCGTAACCACGGCAAGACGGGAGCAAGTGAGGAGGCGACAATCAGTGATCTGGCTTGCGATTTAAGACATTTTCTGACCAAAGTATACAGGGGAAAACATCCGGTAATTGTTGCCGGGCATTCCATGGGGGCTCTGACATTATTTGAATATGTAAGCCAATATGGGACAGACAAAATTTCCAAAATGGTGTTTATTGATCAATCGCCGAAATTATTGACGGACGCAGAGTGGAAGCTGGGAATGTTCGGTAATTGGCCAGCTGAAAAAAACGAAGAACTGATCCGGGCTCTTTCTGCCGACATCATTAAAGGATTAATTTATCTGGCCTGTTTTTTCCTGAATAAAGAATTACTTGCGCCTCCCCCAGCACCATCTCGTTTTTCCGTGGACAATATGCCTGTTATTACACCTGCGGCCGCTCGCGGCCTGATTAATCTCTGGAAAAGTTTTACCGCAAGAGATTTCCGTCCGTTCATTAAAAAAATTGATATACCGGCGCTTCTTTTGTATGGGGGAAGAAGTCAATTTTATTTAAGGCAAACAGGCGAGTGGATGAAAGATAATATTGCCAACAGCCGCCTTGTAATGTTGCCCAAAGGCGATCACAATCCTTTCATTGCGCATCCTGATGAATTTTTCCAGAGTGTCAGAGAATTTATAATGGAATAATCAGTATTCCTCAAAAGGGATAAATAGCGCCGGTTACATTAGATGGGGAACAACAAATTTTCCAAAGAAAATAACTTTTCAAGCAAAACTATTTTGTAGTGCTGAAATATCGACGGAGCCCAGATCTTTGACATTTTTTTTGAATTGTTTGATGCCGGTGGTCACTTCTTTCACGTGGGCCGGATTGGTTACAATACAGGAAGTCATTAGAGAGAGTTTTTGCACATCTTCGGACAAATAATCAAAAATACCGGTTACCATTGCCTCTACAATATTAGGTGTGGAAAGGCCGTTGCGATTTTGTCCGGGCAGGTCAAAAGAAAATTTATTTAGCAGCATACCATCTACCGCACCGACGATCTGCGCGGCTGACGCATATATTCTTTCATAATTCAATTCTGCAAGCAGGCCCATACCGAAAAGGAAGAGAATTTCCGTACCGATGCGCCTCGGAAAGGGTATAATAACTTTTTCCATGAATTCGCCGGTGATCCTCCCCTGTTTTATTTCGGCGGAAATAAACCCATTGAGGCGCCAATCAATAAAACCGCAAATACTGCGCGGCGGTTTTTCGTCGGAAAAAATACCCAAGGCCAGGCATTTATGCTTAGGAACATCGGGTGATTCAGTTGAGAGTGTTAGTCGCATTTTTCTTCTCTAATTTTAAATTAAGGGCATCTAAAATGCCGTTGATAAACGATCCGGAATTTTCCGAACCAAAAATCTTGCCCAGATCAATCGCTTCATTCAACGTTACTTTAGGCGGAATATCGGGGCAATAAAGAAACTCATAAACAGCCAACCGCAAAACACTGATATCGACTTTAGACATCCGGCTGAGCGACCAGTTATCCGAGCAATCGGCTATCAACTGATCCAACTCATTTTTGTGGCTCCAAGTCCCTTCCACCAAAGATGCGGCAAATTCCTTCGCTTCTTTGGGCGCAGCAAAATTCCCCCAAAAAAGATCCAGAGCCCTTTGCACATCCAGGCTGACAAAATTTAGACTGTAAAGAACCTGTAAGGCAACTTCCCGTGCCTTTCTCCGCGCGTGCATTTAAAACCTCAAATCTCCGCATCACCTTCCCGAAAAGCAAATTCGGCAGCTGGCTCTGGTCTTCTTATGGCCGGTGTAACTAAGGCTTCCCCTGCGGCAAAACCTTGAAAAAGCCAAGTCTCATTGAATCTTTTTAAACAAATCCACCATTTCAATTGCCGACATCGCCGCATCAGCACCCTTATTTCCCGACTTTGTCCCGGCACGTTCAATTGCCTGTTCAATGGTGTCTGTGGTCAACACACCGAAGGCTACCGGGACTTCTGTTTCCAGTCCCACACTGGCAATGCCCTTGGACACTTCGGCGCTGATATATTCAAAATGCGGCGTGGCTCCACGGATAACAGCTCCCAGACAAATAATCGCATCAAAATTGCCGCTTTTCGCCAGCTTTTTAGCCACCAACGGCAATTCAAACGCTCCAGGAACTTTATAAATGGCGATGTCTTTGTCTTCCGCACCGGCACGCGTCAATGCATCCATCGCACCGTCAATCAGGCGACCGCAAATGAAATCATTAAAACGGCTGGCCACAATGCCGAACTTCATCCCTTTAGCAACTATTTTCCCTTCGATTATCTTCGCCATGATATTAATCCACCTTTTTATATTTTTAAAAAATATCGCGCAGAGATTTTCTGCCCTGCGCCTTATAAGTTCTTTAACAAGTGCCCCATTTTTTTTTGCTTTGTTCTCATGTAAGTTATGTTGTTTACATTAGGGTTTATCTCAATGGGCACCCGCTTGGTAATTTCTATTTCATAGCCCTGCAGGCCGACAATTTTCTTTGGGTTATTGGTCATCAACCGCATTTTGCGCACACCCAGATCAACGAGAATCTGTGCACCGATACCGTACTCCCTTAAATCCGGCTTGAACCCCAGAGCAATATTGGCCTCAACCGTATCTTGACCTTCTTCCTGCAGTGCATAAGCCTTTATTTTATTGACAAGCCCAATACCGCGGCCTTCCTGCCGCATGTAAACGATAACGCCTTTTCCTTCTTCCGCGACCATCTGCATAGCACAATGCAGCTGGTCACCGCAATCACATCTGGCAGAAGCAAAAACATCACCGGTCAGGCACTCGGAATGCACGCGCACCAGCACGTCATCATTTTGATCGATTTCACCTTTGACCAGCGCGATATGCTGTAAATCATCCACATCATTTTCATAAACGATGATTTTAAAATCACCGCCATAGCAGGTAGGGATATTGGCTTGGGCCACTCTTCTGATCAGTGATTCGTTTTGCATCCGATAATCAATGAGATCGGCAATCGTCACTATTTTGAGTTTATGCTCACGGGCAAATAATTCCAGATCCGGCATACGCGCCATGGTACCGTCATCTTTCATAATCTCGCAGATAACACCGGCTGGTGTAAGCCCGGCCAGACGGCATAAATCAACCGAGCCTTCGGTTTGGCCGGTGCGCACCAAAACGCCACCCTTACGGGCGCGGATGGGAAATATATGGCCGGGGCTGACAATATCATCAGGACGTGCCTGCGGATTCACTGCGGCCTTAATCGTTGTTGCCCTGTCGGCAGCGGATATGCCCGTTGTCACACCATTGCGCGCCTCAATCGAAATGGTAAATGCCGTACCGAAACGCGCCTTGTTTTCCTGCACCATCGGTTTCAGATTCAACCTGTCGGCCATCTCTTCGGTCATTGTGAGGCAGATCAAACCACGGCCGTGCATAGCCATAAAATTTATAGACTGCGGTGTGGCAAATTGCGCTGCCAGACAAAGGTCTCCTTCATTTTCCCGGTCTTCGTCGTCAACGAGAATAATCATTTTGCCGTTGCGAATATCTTCAATTGCTTCCGTGATAGTACTTTTAGCCATATATTCTCTTATTCTATAATCATTCCATAAATCCATGCTTCGCCAGGAAATTCTTATCTATTCCCGGCGAGGCTGGCAATAATTTTTCGACATATTTTCCCAGAACATCAGTTTCAATATTAACCAGATCAGCTTCTTTTTTCAGCAGGAGCGTTGTATTCTCCGCTGTATGCGGAATTATATTAACATAAAACCGCCCTTTTTCAAGCTTGTTTACGGTGAGGCTCACTCCATCAATTGCTATAGAACCTTTTTCCACGATATAGCGCGAAAGTCCATCACCAATTTCAATGGCAAAAATAATTGATCCTGATTTCTGCGTCTTCGATAGTATTCTGCCTGTTGTATCCACATGCCCTAAAACAAAATGTCCGCCGACAAATCCGCCGACTTTAAGCGACTTTTCCAGATTTACTTTGTCGCCTGCTTTTAATAGCTGCAAAGTGGTCTTGGCCAGCGTTTCGGCGGAAACATCGGTGGTGAATGCTGTCGGGGTTTTAGCCGTGACCGTAAGGCAGGCGCCGCTGACGGCAATACTATCGCCGATGGAAATATCGGTTAAATCAATTCCCGCTTCAATTTCCAGAACGGCATCAGCGCCCTTCATTGTCAGACGCTTCACTTTACCTGATCCCTGAATAATTCCGGTAAACATGGATTATTTTTTATCCTTGCTTAATAAATCTTTCAACTCGGAAATAAATTCTCCGACATCGCGGAACTGCCGGTAAACGGAGGCGAACCGTACATAAGCCACACCGTCTAGTCCTCTCAGTTCGTTCATCACCTTTTCGCCGACAACCGTGGAGGTTATTTCTTCGGCTTGTATTTCCTGACAGGCCTGCTCCACATTTTCGACTATTTTGTCTATAGCCTCCATGCTGATCGGACGCTTTTCACAAGCCTTCTTTACACCGTTTAATATTTTCTGCCGGTCAAACTGTTCGCGGCGACCGTCTTTTTTTACAACCATCGGTAGGATATCTTCAACATACTCATAAGTGGTAAAACGCCTCGCGCAGCCCAAACATTCGCGGCGGCGGCGGATGGCTTTGCCGTCTTTGCTGATGCGCGAATCAATAACTTTGTTTTCCGCGTTGGCACAAAATGGGCATTTCATTATTGCGCTTCCTTTCTTCTCAGCCTTCCAGCACGATACGCAGCATACGGCGCAAAGGCTCGGCAGCGCCCCATAGCAACTGATCGCCAACCGTAAAAGCGGACAGGTAGTCACCCCCCATCTGCATCTTGCGCAGACGTCCGACCGGGATCGTCAGGCTACCGCTCACCGCAGCCGGCGTGAGTCCATGCATTGAGGCTTCGCGGTTGTTCGGCACCACCTTGACCCACTTATTGTTGTCGGCAATGATGCCGTTGATTTCATCCAGCGGCACGTCTTTCTTGAGTTTGATGGTCAACGCCTGAGAATGGCATCGCATCGCACCTATTCGCACACACAAGCCATCGACCGGAATCGCCGGTTTGGCAGCGCTGCCAAACGCGTCGCCTCGTCCCAAAATCTTGTTGGCTTCGGCGCCGGCCTTCCACTCTTCACGCGAAACGCCGTTACCGAGATCCTTGTCGATCCATGGTATCAGGTTGCCGCCCAGCGGTACGCCAAATTGTTTGGTTTCATCAGCACTCAGAGCATGTTGCTTGGCCAGCACCTTACGGTCGATCTCCAGAATGGCGGAGGATGGGTCATTCAGCAATTCTTTAACTTCGGCATTGATCGATCCGAACTGAGTCAGTAGCTCACGCATATGCTTGGCACCACCACCGGACGCTGCCTGATAGGTCATCGACGTCATCCAATCCACCAAATCGTGCTGAAACAATCCGCCCAGCCCCATTAACATGCACGAAACGGTACAGTTGCCGCCGATGTAATTCTTCACACCGCGACTCAATGCTGTTTTGATCACGTTCAAATTGACCGGATCGAGAATGATGATCGCGTCACCCTTCATGCGCAGCGTGGATGCCGAATCGATCCAGTAGCCTTTCCAGCCGGTCTCCAGCAACTTCGGAAATATCTCCGTCGTGTAGTCGCCACCCTGACATGTA
This sequence comes from Syntrophaceae bacterium, assembly GCA_003142535.1. Classification (GTDB taxonomy): domain Bacteria; phylum Desulfobacterota; class Syntrophia; order Syntrophales; family Smithellaceae; genus Fen-1166. The sequence continues at coordinate 9,110 of PLMQ01000055.1, read as the reverse complement.
ATGATGATGTCACACTTCTTAAGCGTATCAATATCTTTGGCGTCTTTCAGCGTGGTTTCGTTTTTCGCCAATGCCGGTGCCTTACCGCCCGCATTCGATGTCGAAAAGAATACCGGCTCGATAAATGCAAAATCTCCTTCTTCCTGCATCCGATGCAATAAAACCGAACCCACCATGCCGCGCCAACCAACCAGTCCAACTAATTTCACAATTTTCCTCTCAAGTGCATTTTAAAAAATGGTTTAACCTCATATCCTATATTTGCATAACATCTATTCCTGCTTCTTTGAGCATATCCGCAGCTAATTTATCGTGATACCCGTCACGAATTACAATACGGACAATTCCGGCATTGATAATCATTTTAGCGCAGATAACACAGGGATGATTGGTGCAGTAAAGCGTTGATCCTTTGGTAATGACTCCATGCAGAGCGGCCTGAATAATAACATTTTGTTCCGCGTGCAAGCCGCGGCACAACTCATGGCGTTCACCGGAGGGCACGTTGAGCTGCTCACGGAGGCAGCCGATGTCGAGGCAATGTTGTAATGAGGAGGGCGCGCCGTTATAGCCCGTAGCGAGAATCCGGCGATCACGAACGAGACCAGCGCCAACAGCCCGCCTGCGGCATGTGCTGCGCCGAGATACCAGATCAACTATATCGAGGAAATACGTATCCCAATCGGGACGATGATTAATTTTTTCCGGCTTGCTTTGCACTACTGCTTTCTTACCCGTCATATTTTACCGTGTTCCCTTCGCTGCAGTTGTGAATTCGGCGCCGGTTATTATTTTTTGATCCGCTGCTGATAAAGAGGGAACTGGGCACAAAGCGCTTTGACCTTCCCGGCTACAGCTTGTATTTTGTTTTCGTTATTGATATCGCTGATAACATCGGCGATGTAAGAGGCAATCAGCCGCATCTCCTTTTCTTTCATGCCGCGCGTCGTCATGGCCGGTGTCCCCACCCTGATTCCACTGGTAACTTGCGGTCCTTTGGTGTCAAAAGGAATTCCGTTTTTATTGACGGTGATGCCGGCTCTGTCCAGAGCTTCCTGTGCATCCTTACCGGTTGCGCCTTTCGGCGTTAAATCCACCAGCATCAGGTGAGTATCTGTTCCGCCCGAAACAAGTCTAAAACCCTGATTTTGCAGTTCGTCGGCCATCGCCTGGGCATTTTTCAGTATTTGCTGCTGATACTGCTTAAATTCCGGCGATAGCGCTTCTTTAAAGGCTACCGCTTTGGCGGCAATAATATGCATCAAGGGGCCGCCCTGCATACCGGGGAAAACGCGGCTGTTCAGCGTCTTGGCATAGGCTTCTTTGCACATAATCAATCCGCCGCGCGGACCGCGCAAAGTTTTATGCGTTGTGGAAGTGACATATTCACAGACCGGCACCGGTGTCGGATGCAAGCCTACGGCCACCAACCCGGCAATATGGGCGATATCCGCCATAATCACTGCGCCAACTTCATCGGCTATTTTCCGAAAGCGCGTAAAATCAAGCGTGCGCGGATAGGCGCTGGCGCCGACCACAATCATCTTCGGCTTATGTTCTTTAGCCAGTTTTTCCAGTTCAACAAAATCAATCGTTTCCGTTTCTTTATCGACGCCATAAGGAACAATCTTATAAAATTTACCGGAAAAGTTCGCGGGGCTGCCGTGAGATAAATGGCCGCCATGGGACAAATTCATACCTAAAACCGTATCGCCGGGCTGAACTGCGGCAAAATATACAGCCATATTCGCCTGCGTACCGGAATGAGGTTGAACATTGACATGATCCGCTCCAAAAAGTTGTTTGCAGCGTTCAATGGCGAGATTTTCCGCAATATCCACAAATTGACAGCCGCCGTAATAGCGTTTCCCTGGATAACCTTCGGCGTATTTATTGGTCATAATGCTGCCCTGAGCTTCCAGCACTGCTTCACTGACAAAATTCTCGGAAGCAATCAGCTCAATATTACCTGCCTGCCGGCGTGTTTCCAACTGAATAGCATGGCTGATTTCCGGATCAATTTTTTCTAAAAATGACATGGAAACACATTCCCCCTGAAATTGTTATTGATGAAATTTTTTAAAGATTAAAACTGAATTTACCCCGCCGAAGCCGAATGAGTTGGACATGGTTGTATTAATTTCTTTTTTGCGGGCAACATTGGGCACATAATCGAGATCGCATTCCGGATCCGGATTCTCCTGATTGATTGTCGGTGGAATGATACCTTCTTCCAATGCTTTAATGGCGAAGACGGCTTCCACCGCGCCGGTTGCTCCCAGCATATGACCGGTCATGGATTTTGTGGAACTGACCATAAGCGTTTGGGCATGATGGCCGAAAAGAGTTTTAATCGCCTGTGTTTCATACAAATCGTTGAGCGGCGTTGATGTGCCGTGGGCATTGATATAGTCAATATCCGCCGGACTTAAATTGGCATCTTTGAGCGCGACCAGCATACTGCGGGCAGCACCCTCATGTCCGGGAGGAGGAGCAGCCATATGATACGCATCGGAAGTGCAACCATAGCCGGCAAGTTCGGCATAAATATGGGCACCGCGCTTCAGGGCGATGGACAATTCTTCCAATATTAACAAGCCGCAACCTTCGCCGATAACAAAGCCATCGCGTCCCTTATCAAACGGACGGCTGGCCTTTTGCGGCTCAGTGTTGCGCTGGGACAGAGCCTTCATGGCATTAAATCCGGCAATAGCCAGAGGACCGATAACAGCTTCCGAACCTCCGGCAATCATGATGTCGGCATCACCGTAAGCAATTGTTTTATAGGCATCACCGATAGACGCTGTTCCCGCCGCGCAGGCCGTAACGGAACAGTTGATGGGACCTTTGGCGCCAAAACGGATAGACACATGACCTGCTGCCAAATTAGGTAAAATTGCCGGAACAGCAAAAGGAGATACCTTGCGCGGGCCTGATGTATGCAAAAGCTGTATTTCGTGGTCCATTGTCGCCGCGCCGCCCATACCGGAACCGATCATAACACCTGTCCGCGTAGAAATGTCCGGATGAATAGTTAAAGCTGCGTCATTCATGGCCATTTCCGCTGCAGCCAGAGCATACAGAATGAAGTCATCATAACGGCGGACTTCCTTCTTGTCCACATACAGTAGCGGATCAAAATTTTTCACTTCTGCGGCAATTTGGGTCTTATAAGCAGTGCTATCGAATTTGGTAATTACGCTGACACCCGATTTCCCCGCAATTGCATTTTCCCAGGATTCCTTTACGGAATTACCCAGGGGATTCAGTGTACCGAGGCCCGTTACAACGACACGCCTTTTCATTGGCTCAATCCCTGTCTGGTAAATTAATTAATGCCCTTGCTTTTAAGAAAGTCAATAACGTCTTTAATTGTGCGGATCTTTTCCAACTCTTCATCTGCTATTTCCTGGCCGAAAACTTCTTCCATCTCCATAATCAGTTCTACAAGATCCAGCGAGTCCGCACCCAGATCGTCAATAAAAGAAGCTTCCGGAACACATTCTTCACGGGTTACATCCAGTTGTTCCATAACAAGTTTAATGACTCTTTCTTCTAATGTCATGCCCTTTCCTCCTCAATTCGATTATTGCATTAAAATTAAAATAATATTTCTTTTTTACCTTTTTTTTAAAAAAAATTCCTCATTTTTTTGTCAACTGGAAATAATATCCAGTGTTTTTTGCAGGGAAGAAGAATCTTCCACGCTTAACAAGCTGATATCTTTATTTATCCTCTTGATCAAACCACACAGTGTTCTTTTGGGGCCAATTTCAATAATTGTTTCCACACCGAGGGCGGCCATCTTGTCCACTGTTTGCCGCCATTTAACCGGAGAAACAATCTGCCTCATTAAAAGCTGGCGGGCATTGTCCTCAGTATAAAAAACATCCGGATCGCAATTGGGAATTACCGGCGTTATCAATTCTCTGAATTCAACCTTATCTAAATCCGCCGCAAACATGTCGGCAGCCCCTTGCAGCAAACTACAGTGACAAGGCGCACTGATCGGCAGACGGACTATTTTCATTGCTCCTTTTTGTTTTGCCGTCAGCATTACTTTTTCCACAGCGTTTGTATGCCCGGAAATAACTATTTGCGCCGGCCCATTTTGAATGGCCACCGACACCTGGGCTTTGTCGTCATTTATTTCCGCGCAAATTTTTTCAACCACATCATCATCCATGCCTATAATCGCCGCCATTGCGCCTTCGCCGGGAGCAACGGCTTCCTGATGATACCGGGCTCGGGCCTGCACTAACTTAAATACGTCGGAAAAGTCAAGGGCACCGGCGGCATATAGAGCAGAATATTCACCAAGGCTATGGCCGGCCATTACCACCGGCTCAATTACTGTTTTATCCTTAAAAATAGTGTAAATGGCTATGTTGGTGGTCAAAACAGCGATTTGCGTATTAACTGTCAAATCGAGTGTTTCCTGCGGCCCTGCAAAACATAAACGGCACATGTCTATGCCTAAGACCGAACTGGCCTGATCAAATACGTCACGTACAGCGGCATATTCAGCATACAGTAAACTCCCCATACCTATATGCTGCGTACCCTGACCGGGAAAGACCAGCGCTATTTTACCCATTGTTTTCCCCAATGCCGGGCTTAAGAAACCTTTTCAATGGGATTAATTTCCCGGCCTTTATAGGTTCCGCATTTCGGACAGACGCGATGAGGCATTTTGATTTCATTGCATTGCGGACATAAAGACAACGATGGCTGTTTTAAGAAATCATGAGCTCTTCTCGTGTTCCGCCTTGTTCTGGAATGTCGTTTTACTGGATTTGGCATATCTTATCCTCTTAAATTAGTTTTTTACTTTAAAATCTTTTAATACAGCCATGCGTTCATTAACAAATCCCCTCTGGCAATTGCAGGATGCTGTATTCAAATTAGCGCCGCATTGCGGGCACAACCCTTTACATTCTTCCCGGCAAAGCGCTTTTATCGGTATCTGCAGGATTATCTGTTCGCAGATCAGCGGCGTAAGATCAACGAACTCGCCGTCATAATAACCAATTTCCAAATCTTCCGCATTTAATTCCCGCTCTTTTTCCGTTTCATTTTTTGCTGGAATCAGGGTGTAAGCAAAATCGCCAGCAGCAGAAAGGTTGGCATTCTCCAGACAGCGGCTGCAGTAAACATTCAGTAACACGGAAAGATTACCTTTAATAAAGACTGTGCTGGAAATTATGCTTATCCGGCAATTCACATCGAACTTCTGCAAACTAAAATCGGGATAATCCCTTTCCTGAACACACCCCTTAAACCACTCCCCGTCTTCGGAAAGAACGAAGCTCAATCCCTCTTCAGGAATTGTAACTATATTAATTTTCAAAGAATTGGACATCGAAACTGCGCTGCCTTAGCAAAATTCCGCAAACTGCGTTAAGTTGGGGAGTTAATTATAAAACTTTTCTCTTGTCAAGTATAATTTACGTGTTTGTAATTTATTCATTTCGGCAAATGAGGCTTGACAAAAGCAACCGGGCAACCATATAAAACGGCAACGAAAAATAAAGGAAGTATGATGACTGCAAAAATACGCACCCGTTTTGCGCCTTCGCCGACAGGCTACCTCCATGTCGGCGGCGCCCGCACAGCATTATTCAACTGGCTCTTTGCGCGGCATCATCAGGGCGTTTTTGTTTTACGCATTGAAGATACAGATCAGGCGCGTTCGACCGATAAATCCACAAAGGCAATCCTGGATGCGATGGCTTGGCTGGGGCTTACGTGGGACGAAGGTCCTTTTTTCCAGGCACAGCGCGTCGGTCTGCACCGCGAGATGGTACAGAAACTGCTGGCCGAAAAAAAGGCGTATTACTGCACCTGCACCACCGAAGAACTGGAAGAAAAAAGGAAAAAGGCGCTGGCGACAGGGGAAAAACCTAAATATGACGGCACTTGCCGCGATAAAAATTTAAGCAAAACCCAAAACAGCGTTGTCCGGTTTCGGGGAGATCTGACCGGCACTACTGTTGTAAAAGATTTAATCAAGGGCAATATTACTTTTAATAACGAAGAACTTGATGATTTAATTATCGAACGCGGCGATGGTTACCCTACCTATAATTTTGCAGTAGTCATTGACGATGCCCTGATGAACATTACCCATGTCATCCGCGGCGATGACCATGTCAACAACACCCCGCGCCAGATTTTGCTTTATCAGGCCTTGGGCTTTGCCGTCCCTCAATTTGCGCACGTTCCGATGATTCTCGGCTCCGACAAGGCCAGATTGAGTAAACGGCACGGCGCGACATCGGTTATGGCCTATAAAGATATGGGATTTCTGCCGGAAGCACTGGTTAATTATCTGGTGCGTCTGGGTTGGTCGGCAGGCGATCAGGAAATTTTTTCTCTACCGGAACTGATTGATTTATTCAGTCTGGAGGCTGTGGGCAAATCACCGGCAATATTCAATCCCGATAAGCTCATGTGGTTAAACGCGCATTACATCAAGGAAGCGAAAACCGACAGGCTGGCAGAGGAACTGCGGTCGTTCTGGCCAGCTACCGCGAAAAGCGCCGATGCGGAATTTACGAAAAAAGTAATTGCCGATTTGCAGCCACGCTCGAAAACGCTTATTGAAATGGCCTCTTTTGCCGATTTTTATTTTGCCGATACTATTAATTATGAAAATGAAGCCGGACAAAAATTCCTCACGCCGGACATTGCCGAATATTTAAGTGCAGTAGCGGCGGAAATTCCCCAAATTGAAGATTTCAGCAAAGCAGGATTGGAAGTTTTTCTGCGCGACTTCACCGAAAAACGCAATATCAAATTTAAGGTCATCGCCCAGCCCTTGCGCATAGCGTTAACCGGTAAAACAGTCAGCGCCGGCATTGACGAAGTCATGTTTACCCTGGGTAAAGAGCGTGTAGTAAAAAGAACCATTGCGGCAATTTCATATATCGAAAAGAAAAAGTAGCAATGCACTTTCATCTTGACTTTTATCTGGAAACTGGACTAGATATGCGGCCTCAAAATGCTGGGGGATCGTCTAGCGGTAGGACTCAGGGCTCTGAACCCTGCTACCCAGGTTCGAATCCTGGTCCCCCAGCCAGTTTTTTCAATCTCGTCAGGAGTCAGTAAATTGCTAATGGTCCCATCGTCTAGTGGTTAGGACGCTGGCCTCTCACGCCGGAAACCGGGGTTCAAGCCCCCGTGGGACTACCAAGTTAATATCAATAAGTTATAAATTATTTTCACCCCAACTTTCGGCCATTAAAAAATGATTTCCAACCCTATTTCCAACCTATAGCAAACATTTTTATAGGTCATTCATGATAAATATCCATTTACGTTCATAAAGATAACGAAGCGTCAATGCGGAGGCTTCGCAGGCGAATATTTACGCCGAATATTTTCCTTATTTTTGGAATTAAGCGGGTGGGTATAATAGGCATTAATGTGTCATAGCTGATTGCTGTGATTTTGCTGAATAGGTGTGCTGATAATGAGCCTAGCGAATATAAAACACACTTTTTTAGCATTAAAAAATCACAGAGCTTTAAACAGCTATTACAGATTAATCACCATAAGCAGGGTGGGATAAGTCAATCATACCTGTCCTGATTGAAGGTATCTTGAAACCGACGGACCACATCAATGATTTCATCAAAAATTGGTCACAAAGTCCCCGAATCAACCGGCGTATCAAACCTGCATGCTTGTGCCGTTTCAGGACAGACGCGATTGCATCGCGATTGCCAAGGTCATTGAAATGATCCGGAGTAAAAACACAACCCTTACTATGACCGTAAATTCTACTAATTATTTGATTATCCGTTGATTTTATCTTTTTTCCATGTTTCACCTGACACAAATATACATGTGTTTTTGTGTCAATACTGTAAGGTAGACAGCCAAAATTAGATTAAGCAATGTGTGATATATAATGTCCTAAGGACATTATATATCACACATTGGATTATTTGTCAAGTAATAATTTAGATCGCTATTCGCCGAAACCTGCTGCGATTGTGTTTATTAAAAAACTACTTGCAATAATCGTGTAGGAATGCTAAACGTCCTAAGGACGTTTAGCATTCCTACACGTATAAAAGGAATTATGCAAATCAAAATCGCCGCAGCCCTTGCTCGTTGTTTGAGTGAACTCGCACAACCTGTTGTAACGGATTACGAACTGTGCCTGACTTTTTTTAATTTATTTCAGGCAAAACAATATCGTGAAAGCGTCATTGAGATTGATAAGCGCACAAAACCTTCCCAAAAATACTTAAAGACAAATGTAATTACTCCTCTCATTGGGTTGGGGATAATACTTTCTCTCTCGGACTTCCCGAATGAACGTGTCTTTCAAATTTTGGGTAAGCAGCAGGACGCCGAAGATATTGCCTGCACCGTCGATCCTTTTGCCTACATTTCTCATTTAAGCGCCATGGCTTATCATGGTTTGACCAATCGCTTGCCCAAAGTTATTTATTTATCCACGCCATCACCTAAAAATTGGATTAAATTTGCGAACAAGAAAATGGATAAAGACTATAGCGGTCATTTCAAAGAGTTCTTGGAGTATCGTCTGCCGAAATTGACCAGAATATACTTTAGTACAATCCTCAAAAACAAAATATTCAGATACTCAAGTGTTCATCAAGGGGCTTTTAAACATATCGACGGCCGAATGCTCAGGGTTTCAACCATAGGCAGGACGTTTCTTGACATGTTACGAAAGCCGGAATATTGCGGTAGCATGTATCATGTCGTAGACGTGTACAAGAACAGCGGCGAACAATATTCCAAACTCATCATTGATGAAATAGATCGGCACGGAACAAATATTGAAAAAGCAAGGGCCGGTTATTTGCTGGAAGAAATTCTTAAAATCAAGGACAACAGAATTGACGAATGGGCAAATAATGTGCAAAGAGGTGGCTCTCGAAAATTGGACCCCAAGCAGCCCTATCGCGAGATATATTCAGAAAGATGGTGCATATCCCTTAATATGGATTTATAGTTAAGGATATTATCAGACGTTCCCGGACGGAATATCACACATTGGCGCAAGAAATTGAGGTTGACCTTCCGCCCTTTAAAGAAATCTATAATATCATCCAAGGTTATTACGAATC
>PLMQ01000001.1 GCA_003142535.1 Syntrophaceae bacterium | reverse complement strand
CTTCTTTTCCTTGTCGCCATTGCCCTTTATCAATGACAATTTTCTTTCCCAAAATGCCTGTTGTTCAGTTACGGCCATTTCGTTAAAGACACGCTCCCCATTGATAATCTGCATTTGCTTTGACTCAAGTTCAGCTTTCCACTCTTCCAGTTTTCCTTCAGCGCCTTTTGGTATGATGGGTATATCAGGTTCATTTTCGCCGCCCTTTTCGAGGCTGGGCAGCTTCATTTTCTTTTGGGATCCCATCCATATTTGAGCNNCGTTGGAAACCATTTGATCGCCCATTGCGTTAAGATCACGGTTAATATCGGCGCTAATTCCCTTCATGGCTGCGCTGGCGCCGGAAAAATCCCTATGTACCAGTTTGTTCACCGCCGAACCTAACCCGCCGAACAAATTAACAGATCCCTTAACAAAACCTATGATGAGCGTGAAGACTTCCTGAACAACAAACTTTAAGCCTTCAAACAGTGAAATAACGGCCTGTATCGGGCCAAGAAGAACTTGAAAACCCACCCCCATTTCTTTACTGCCGGTGACCATATCCTGAAAATATTCAGCAAGGCCGGCTAAAACAGGAATGAGCTCCATGCCGATTTTTCTTTTAAGGCCGTCAGTAGTGGCCGTCAGTAACTTTTCCTGCTGTTCAAATTTTGCAGCCGCCTTAACGTCATCATCGGACATAATAACGCCCAAATCTTTGGCGGTTTTCATCATTTCCTTAACGCCGTCACTTCCCATGTTTAAAATAGGAATAAGGTTTAATCCGGACCGGCCGAAGAGCGCCACGGCCTCCGCGCTTTTATTCGCGCCGTCTGCATGCTCTTTGAAAGCATCCGCAATCCTCATTAAGAGTTCTTCCGTGTTTAAATTGGAAAGGTCTTTCATGGAAATGCCAAGTTTTTGGAAGGCGCCAATAGCCTTTTCGTCCCCTTCTTTGGCGTGAACAATTTCCTGCGAGAATTTACGCATACCGGTTGTTAAGGTTTCAGCACTACCACCGGCAAATGAAGCGGCGAAAGCCCAACCTTGAAGCGATTGAACGCTCATGCCGGTCTTTTGAGAGGCCAGTTCCATATTGTGAGCGTATTCGGCTGTCTTTTCGGCCAGACCATAAATCTTTTCAGCGGCCATGCCGACCATTACAGCCTGGCCGAGCATATTAAAAGCCTTGCCAATGCTGGCGACCTGCTCATTTAATCCGGTAATAGATTCTTTCATTCGGATTACGGACTGCTCAACAGCATTAGCCGCGGCCTGCGAGCCGTCAACCACTCCGGTAATCTGAGCTCCAAATTTTACATCGATAGAATTATCTGCCATACTTCATACGCCTTACTTACGTTCCTTCAGGCATCCCGAAGCCGATACCCATTTCTGATAATTCAGAGGCGAAAATTTCAATACCCTTCGGCATCGGTTGCGTTTTACTTGCCTCTTCGATAGCCTGCTGGACTGTCAGACCTCTAGCAATCCAGCTGTCACCTTTTCCTTTGGTCTTTACGTCTGCCCGTTTTATTCCTAAACCGCTTGCCAAAATCGAAAGCATGACATGCACCGGTGGATTTTCTGACCAATACTCCGTCATCTTTTCAAGGCGGGGAATAGTCATATACTCGTCAATATATTCCCATGACCAGCCGGTTATCGTCATGAGGTGGGCGTAAATTAAACCCCAGTCAGGCCATTCCCCGCCATTTCCATCATCTTTTTTTTTAGACCTGAAAAATTACACACAGCTTCGGTAATATCGAGAATGTTATTCATATCAAGAATCTCTGTGACTTCTTTCAGTGTTATTTGAGGATAATTTCTGGACATGGCCGCGTGTATAATCTTAGCCATGCCAGAATAATCATCCAGTCTTAAATGGGTAATGGTGTCTTTAAGGTCCTGCACCTGCTTTAGCGATAAGGCAGGAATAATATATTCCTTGTCGCCTATTGTTTTTTTTACGCCGTCAAACATAATTTACCTTTCTTAAATGTTTGCGATCGACATCGATCCGATCTGGTTCGCGCTGTTCGCCATTGACGAAAAATCAAACTCAGGGATCATGAAATCATCGAGTTTTGTTGCCATGGTCAGCTTGGTACTCACGTTCTGGAAGAGTTGAAGATTGAAAGTTTTCCCCAAATGAGACACGTTGAAGACAATGGCGAAATAAGGCGCGAGCCCCATAAGCTGATTATTGATGATAAAATTTTCACCGGGCGCGGCGGCGTATGTGTAGGTATAGCTAATCAGAACGGCAACGCCCTCATCGGCAGAATTGAACGTATAAACGCCGTTTGTCACTGAATACTGACCGTAGGCTCCAATGCCGAGAATATTGATCTTGCATCCCGTACCACCACTGGGCGATACAGTCGTTTCAACCTGACTGGCAATACTGCAACCGGTTCCCGCCATGTCTATTTCGGCTCCCGTAACAGCACCATTGGCATCAATAGCAGTGACAAGAAGTTCAGCGTTTGCGCCATTGGCCACAGTCAAAACATCGCCGAGGTGATATCCCGAACCGCCCGCATAAATGGAAAATGCCGCAATACCGCCGGTCGTCACAATCGAAGCAACGCGGGTCAAGGACTGTCCATTGGACGCATAGACAACGCCCAAATCCGTGACAAAGGTTCCTGCCTGTGCAACGGTAATCGTATATGTACTTGATGCCGGAATCGTACCCGCCTCATTGTAAACGCCGCGTATTTCGCCCGTATTCATGGTTTCGCCGAAAGCCATATTGAACACATTGGCATCCAACGCCGCGCATTTCGATTTACAGTCTATTTTGCCTTTACCTCTGGCAACTTCAATAGGGAAAGCGTACTGCCCGTAAAGTTCTTTTTTGTCGAAGGAAATGTCTATAGACACATCCTGAATTGCGCCAAATTTTACCGGCGTGGGGACTGCTACAGATGCCCCCGCCAACGTATATTTCGGTATCGTCCAAAGAGTACCTGAACCAAAAACTGTCTGCATATTAAATTCCTCCTTATCGGTTTGTTAGTTAATTGATGTTGCTATTATTGTTATTGGTACGATTGCTTCACAGGTCATACCTAAATCACCTTCGTAAATTTCTATTTTTCCTTCAATGCGGCAATCATTCACAAGGTCGGGCAACCCCAAGTCTTGAATTTCGTCAGCGCCAGGCGCCAAGGCGTTTGTAATTGCGTCAAGCAATCCATTGAGCGCCACACTTGCATAACCGCCCGAATTGGCAACAGTGGCATATAGCCAGAGTTTCGGGTTCATGGTGTATTTCGCCGGATGCCCTTTTTTCTTTTCTACGGTCTCTTCAAACTCCAACTGAAGAACAGCCGGCATTTGATCAATGGATATATTCGCCATAGGATAAAGTTTGCGCTCCGCAAGCGTAAAATTAGTCGCGCCTTTGACCTTTGCGAAAAGAGCCGCATATATGCTTTCACGATCCATTTTGAGCCGCCTTGCTTACTGCCTTTTCATATTCATTAATGATTGTAGGCCGCATTTCCCTTAACGATGATCTTAAGAATGAGCGTTCAGGAATGGGAATTTTATGGGCTTTTGTTCGTTTCATTATTTGCGCAAACAAACTGTCATTTCTGGCAAACACACATCTTGAACCATTAAAGAAATAAGCTGTGCCGCCCGGATGATTAATTGTGCCGCCGTATTCATGAATACGAGCATAAACAACATTCGTCCCTGTAATCCCTTCAATCTTATCGCCCAAATCGCGAACCTCTCCATGAATGCTTCCCCGTAAATGGTTCGTCCTGTTTTTCAGGACCTCCCCGGATAACTTGCCTTTCACTTTGGCTACCATCATAAACTCAAGCCGCCGCGTGGAATTAAGAATCTGATCACGCAACCGAGGCGCAAAATTCTGCAACTTGGCAATGTACTGACGATCTCCTATAATTACGGCGGTGATCATATCGGCGCTACCCTCTGATATTGCTGTAAAAGTTTTTTCGCATCATCGGTTAAATCCGTCCGCGAATAGGTTGTCGTTTCCGTTCCCATGTGGACGCTTAATAATCCTATGCGCTCGCGCTGTTTGTATTTCAGGGCGATAAGGTCAATCGTTACCTGCTCAATTTCGTAAGGAATAGTTTGATATCCGGCATCGTAATTAATGGCGATATTCTGGATGCCTTTTTCAAAAACACCGTTTTTCAGATAGAGCGTTTTAATGTCGAACAAATAACCGATTGATCCGCTTCCCTGAACGTAAGGACTGATTGACCTGCCATCAATGGTAAGGCTATTTAAAGCCACTACCGGATAATCATAAAACGGCATGACAGCATGTCCGTTTCCGTTCCTGTTTTCCGTACAGGTTTTAATTGTGAAAATCCGGTCAAGGTGCGTCTGGATAAACGAACTTGAGGACGTAACAAGCCTCTGAATCAATGACGGCGGGGCGGTCATCATTTCGGGCAAATAAGCAATAGCATTCTGGACGGTCGTGAGGTCAATTTCATTGGCTTCGTAAACAGTGATCACCCAGGCGGCAAAGGTGCCAGCTAAATTAAAACTGATCACTGTTACGACCAAATCGCCGGTTGTAGGATTATAGCTTTTTACCGTTCCGGCCATCCATGCAAGGGAACTGCCACCAGTCGCCTTAACAGCGGAAATAATTGTCACCGTCTGGCCTACCGCAAAGGCAAGATTAGCCTGAGTAGTAAAAGTGTTATCCCCTGTCGCTATCGCTATTGATGCTACCGATGTTCCTGTAATCATTTCCTGCGTCCTTTTCTCAAATTATCCGCTGAACTCCATTGAATCTTGGCGCGGTCTTTTTGAGAGGCCCTTAAAAACTCGCCTAGGTCTTCGATTTCTTCCCCGCCAACGGTTATTTTTTTGAGAGCCCTTTAAGATAAGACATCGCCTTAACGTAATTGGCCTTCAAAATTTTATCGATGCTATCAACGCCCATTTCTTCCAAAAACTTAGGAAGGTCGGCTTTTTTAGCATCAATTACTTGCGAAAGATTCTTTAACTGGCCTTTGCTTAAGGCATCGGCATTGGCTGTTCCTTCCTCTTTATCGGGAACATGGCCGACCATTACAGCGCCGTGATGCCTGATAAGGATTTCAGCAACATGATCAGGCACGGTGATATGGCCATTTTTATCGGCCTCATAATTATCATCACCATGTCCGGCCGAACTTCCGAGGATTTTAACTTTTTTCATCTGGTATCTCCTTTCGTTAAATCAGGCGGGGAGTTTCACCCCGCCCATTATTCAATGGCCAGCAATTAAGACGGCTGGATGCAGTTAATGACGCAAAATGCAAACGGCGCATAGCACTGTAAAACGCCATCGGCATACAGTCCGTACTCATAGCG
>PLMQ01000010.1 GCA_003142535.1 Syntrophaceae bacterium | reverse complement strand
TTGCGCTCTTTAGATTTATTACCGTTTCGTTTATAATTTGTTTCCGCGCTTCACGCTTTTCAATGGAAAGAGGTAATTGTTCTTTTGCTTCCAGAACTGCCGCAATAGCTCCGCAGGTAGTTTCTTTACAGTCTGCCTTAATACCTTCACCAACCTTTGCAGCTTTCTCGATGCTTTTTATTTGTTCTTCAATGGCTGCAAGTTGGGAATCATTAGAAAGGTCTTTTATTTGACGTTCCCTGTCAGCAACTGCTCTTTCTGCTTCATCAACCAGTTTTCCGAGACGTAAATTTTCAGGATCCGTCAAAAGACTTTTTTGTTGTTGGTAAATAGTTGTTATTTTTATTTCAAGATCATGGACAGCCTGATTTTTCTCAGGTCCTTCCATCGTAAGTTTATCAAATTTGGCTGTGAGGATTTCAAGTTCTTCCTGAATTTCCTTTTCCTTATCCGCTGCCACATTAATATCATCGGCCAGTTGCAGTAGTTCTTCATCTTTTTTGATTTGGCCTTGAAGGTCTTTATAGGCTACCCTTAGAGAATTAAGGTCGGTATCGGCATCGTATTGCTCTTTACCTAATTGAGTTTCAAGCTCTTTAATACGGGCTTCGATGTTCGCCTTTTGAGCGATTAGAACTTCCTGATTGGATTTCTTCTCTTTCAGGCTTTCAAGTTTATCCTGATATTTTGCCTTTTGAGTCCGCAGCTGCTTTATCGTTTTTTCCTGCGCGACCAGGTCATCATGGGCCGTTGCTAGTTTAGCTTTGATATCTCCAAATCCGGCCAGTTTGTTGTTAACAACAAGAAGCCTTTTCTCAATCTGTTCGAGTTGGCCGGTTACTGCCGTAATCTTATCTTTGCAATCATCTTCCCATCCAACATATTTCTGGCTGCCTATAAATTCGCCGAGCAAAGTCTTAAATTCGGCGGTTTTCATGTCTGATAACTTCGTGGAATTTTGAGCGCAAAACACGCTGTTAAAAAACATGAGCTCAGAGCCAAGAAGGTTAGCTATGTATTTGCTGTATTCCTTGATCTTGCCGGTTGTCTCTGATTTTGTGGCCCCATTCTTATAAATATAGCCCTCTGTTTTTTCGGATTGACAATCAATCTTTAACAGCGTCCGGTAATGATCGCCCTGGTAGGCAAAAGAAAATTCCTTTTCGGCATTGCGGATATAAACATGATTAAATAACGCTCCGGAGCGCGAGGCCAGCGTGGGGTAAGGGTGCAGGTTTTCCAGTACGGTTGACTTGCCGGTGCCATTGATTCCATCAAGGGCGGTCAGTCCGGATGTTTTTGAGAAATCGATGGTGATTTCATCGGGGCCGGACATATCCCGATTTGGACCCATCTTAATACCAATAAATCCTTTAAGGCGTAGGGTTAATATTTTCATGCTGCCACCTCCTGAACAATTTCCCTAAATTCCAGAAGGTCGGCTTTTTGAAGAATGGATTCGGAAACCGTTTCCCCGCGTAGATCGGCCATTGCCTTAATCTTATCGCGGAGAGAATTAACTTTTAAAACGGCTTCGCTTCGGACGGTTTCGCGGGGAATTCTTATTATGCGAATGTCGGCATCGATGGCGCCAGCATCGAGATAAAGTTGCTTTATTTCTTCCTTGGGGATTAATGCAGCCTCGTCCTGCCATACAGTAAAGTCGCATCGGACAGACGCGCCCTCGCATTCGCTGCTTATAATTTCAGAGGTAAGCTGATAAGCGAAGTCTTCGCATTTCTCTGGTAATGGTGCTTTTGTGTAATCAGCGGAAACGCGGCATAATTTTCTTGTCGGCGTTTCGATAAACCGGGATTCAATCAACTTGTGGCCGTCCAGCGTGTGAATATAAAAGCCCTTTGCTTCTAATTCGCCCCACGTCAACGGATAAAGAGAGCCGGGATAGAACGCGCGTTCGCCTATCTGCTGGGCCTTATGGATATGCCCTAGGCAAATCAGATCGGAACAGGCCAACATCATTGAATCATATCCGATGTCGATATCCTTGCCGGTCATAACCTGGCCGGTCGGGAGGATTGAGCCAGATACGTTCCAGTGCCCTATGAGGATGTGGGGAATGTTGGGATAATCGTGAGCCTGAGCGCCGAAGCCGGCAAATAAGCCGTTCATTGCTTGAGCAATTTCTTCATTCGATTCCGCAATCCCGCTTTCCGTCTGGAAGAACTGTTTTGTTGGGGTGGGTATAAGGGTGATAACCGCGTCCCATTTTGCGCCAAGCCCAGATCGGCTAAAAAATTCATGCTTCTGTAAATATACTTGTTCGGGTTTTGTTGCGACGTGGATATCACAATCACCCCTGATAACTTGAAGGATGTCCGTTGCCGTACCTTCATGACTTGGTGTTCCTGTTATTATAGCTACGGGACAAATATCGGCCACGCNNTTTCGCGCTCAAGCTGTCTAATTTAATATCCCTGCTGTCGAAAATATCACCGGCAATAATGGCCACGCTTACTTTTTCCACCAAAGCCGTGGCCACTAACACGCCTAGGCATTTTTCTATTTCTTCAATATCCTTGTCTCTTACATGCCAATCGGCACTTGCAAGTATCTTCATTTTCCGGCCTCCAATGATTTAATAAGGTACGTCTGTATTTGTTTTCTGGTCTTTGTCCGGCAACGATAAAAGATGCTTGAAAAAGTCCGCTCTTTTTTCTTTGCTGAAATCAGTAAGCGCTTTAACACCGGCACGTTTAAGATATCCCGCCATATCGTAACCTTTAGCATTTGCCGCGTTAGTCAGGGCTTTGCACTGGTTAAGCTCGTCGGAGTTCTGGAAATCAATAATGGATGATTCTTCTGCCGTGGGCTGCAATGTTGTGTCAGGAGGTTTCTCTTCCTCTTCAATCGGCGTGAT
>PLMQ01000056.1 GCA_003142535.1 Syntrophaceae bacterium | reverse complement strand
TGCAGGCGTTCCTCCAGATTCCGCCTTTCTTCCTCCGAACGCTTACGGTCGGTGATATTACGGATATTGCACTGGATTACCTTGCTATGGTCGACGAGGTAAACATTGCTGACAAACTCCACAGCGATGGGCTGCCCATCGCGGGTTTCCAACGGCAAATCATCGTAACGGATGTATTCGTTATCTTGCAGGATCTTGAAAGCTTCTTTGGATGCGGCAATGTCTTTGAATACACCGAGTTCCCAGATATGTTCCCCGTATAATGCATCGTAAGAATAACCGAGTAACTGCAACAGAAAAGGATTGACATCAACTACTTTGCCCGTATCGGCATCAAGTATCAAGATACCGTCCTTGGCAGATTCAAAGAGCTGTCTATAGCGCTTCTCGGAATTAGCCAGTTGATCCTGTCGATGAACAAGCCTAAAATGGATGACCTCGATTCCATGCTTCCACGCAATTCCGATCGCGCATAAGAGGGAGAAGGACATGATATATCTGATTTTGAAACCAAGGAAAGCATCCGGAGAAAGAGCTTCCGGATGGGGGTAGAACAGGATGAGAGTCATACTCGCGATAAAGAAAACCGCCCAGCAGAAGCCCTCTGTTCTGCGCAGGCTGAGAAAGGCCACAATGGGGAAAACATAGGACCATTGAATCAGGGCCAGTTCTTTCTTCCATCCCACTACATAACTAATATATATTAGAAAGCTCAGGAGAAAAAACCGGATGATGTTTTGATAGATCCCGTATTGTTTTTCCGGAGACCTGGATTTGCTAATCACGAAATATGAAAACAGAAGCAGCATCCCCATGAAACACACGAGGACTGCCTCTATGAACTGGCCCTGCAGGAGGTTATACACCATAAAGAAGGTCAGGACAGGAAGGGCGATGAAAAATATGGCCCGCATGATGTATTGAAGAACGAACAATTCTTCAATGAGCAAGAAGGCCTTAGCGTCTGCGGAAACTACCTTGCCGTGGGGCTTTACCCCTTGCCGCCCATCCCTTTTCTTGTGGTCGACTTCGGTAAATCCCATTTGTCTCTCCGTCATCTAAATTGTTGATTCTAATATTTCTTGACGTTTAATTGACTGATATGACTTTGCCTTTTTACTATGGGAGTATATGAAGAATGATTTTGTGTGTCAATCGAATTTTGACCACAAAATATGAGTGCGATATCGGTGATGATGGAAGGTGTGTATCGGGTTCGGCCAATCTTCCGTTTGAGTAATTCGATTTTGGGTGGTTTCACCTGTTACGCGGGGCTCTTTTGGCAGATTTCAAACAGCCCTCTTCTGCCACGCTACAAATTAGCTTCGCTGATTCTTGGAATTCTCAAGGCATTATGCCTGGATGTATTCGTCCCTAGAATATTCAGAATCCCGATAGAGGGGATCGTCATTCATTTCCGATTGAAATGATGTAGGTACATCAAAATAACAGGGTGCTTGACTACAGTCAATAAGGAATACCATTTGAAAGAAAGTATATNNAACTGTATTGGGAAGGATAGCATCCCATTTACCAGACTCATTTTTCAGTTCCGAATGAACAACCTTATCTTTTTTATCATAAAAAATCACAGAAGTACCTTTCATTTTTTTATTGACACAGTCAATTTCCATCAACTTTGTACAATAACTCAGTATGGAAGGATTGTCGGGTGCTTCATGCATCTTTTTGAGAATTGAAAAATACTTTGTTTTTGTTTCTTCGCTTAATATATTTTTAGTCCATACAGAAATAATGCTTTCATTTTCTTTTTTAATTCTACTTTTATCATAATACAACTTATCTCCAACAGTAGATGTATCATAGTATATCCAGTCTGCCGCCCATGCCTGATTAGCGAATAGGAGAAAAATTACTAAACAAATAATGCCCTGAATATGCTTTGCTTTCATTATCTTTCCTTCCAATAATTAATATCCGACCTTCGTTTTTCCTGATGAGTTGAATATCACCATAGCACTATTCATTTTTTTTAAAAGAATAAATTAAACAGCCTCAGTTATTACGGATTGGAATGTTGCATTTTAGTCACGATCGACGATTTGTTTGTTAGAGGAAGTTATCAATAAAAAACTCAATGAACGATTTTGAAAAGTCTTGATGTTGAAGATTACCATTTGAAAGAAAGTATATCCGTGAAAAATCCTAAATGCTCATTTACAGGAAGAACTATGTTAACCCCATATTTTTAAGAAAATATACGATCTCTTAAAAATACCAAAACTATTAGGTGAGCCGTTCCGCAAATTTTATTCCAAAATCACGGGTATGAACCCCAAAGTAAGCTTTGGGAACAGATTGCGCAGTCCGCCGCAGGCGGATTCAACTTACCAATTCCAATGCGCTACGCTTTCGGAATTGTAGTTTCACGACCACCGCTTACACGGGATTGTTCAACTTACCAATTCCAATGCGCTACGCTTTCGGAATTGTAGTTTCACGAATAAAGCGGGCATTTGCTTATCCATAAAAATTCCCCTTTAAGATTTCATCGGGATTGACGCAACAGCGTGATTCTTCTTACTACGTACCAAACAACAAGGCCGATGAGACAAACCAATAGAAATCCAAGAATCAAAGCCCCGTAAGTAATGGCATTGCCGGCGGCAATTAACCTGATCGGATTCCAAGATGGTTCAGCCCGATAACGCCCTTCCGGGCCATTATATTTTTGGGGCAAATTGGTATCCTTGAAAGAACTCGTGAATTGAGTCAGCGCTATCCATTCTTTCAGTTCACCACTCTGCGGAGATTTTCCATCCAAATAAACAATCGCCTCTTTTAAATCTTTCAATGCTTTGCCGTTTTTGTCTTTGGGTTGAACATCAATCAAGCCATATGTAACTTTAACAACATAATTGACCATCTCCGCCGCATAGCGATTCAAACAAATGCGGTAGAGCTTTTGCGGGTTGAGCGGTCTGTATTCACCATCTTCTTCCTGCACCAAAACTTTTGTCACCCGATCCAATAATATTCTGTGGGGATTATAAACAAATTTCACTCCGGAAATCTGCAAATGGGCGTCTTCTTTAATCAGCAGAGCCACGGAAGTTTCCACTTCCAGAACATCTTTGAGCTCTTTGCCGTTAATATAAAAAGCAACCAGCGGATAACCGGCAACGCCGTCCATACCAAGCCCCAGCGACAAAACCTGAAAGACATCCGCAACAGTTATTTTACCCTTTTGCAGAGAATCTCTGATGAGCCCCAGCGGCTCCAGCGCAAAATTGATATATTCATGATTTTTGCCTTCGGTCTTTTGTACGGCATAACGGAAGGAATCGGTAATCATGTTTCCCAAACCCATCTCTCTCGGGTTCGCATAAGCGGAGGCCAGAGACTCCATATTATAATCGCTTTGCGCTATCACTTGATCAAAAGATAAATGATATGCCGCCAGGAAATCCCGCTCGACTATCCTTTTGTATTTCGCAATTTCATCGGCAATAATTTTGTCATCCGGAATACCAACGGTGATATTTTTCAAATTGTAGGATACAAGCTTAACACCTTTACCCTTGGCATAGCTGACTCCTAAAATACCCAGGTATTCGCTGTAACAACCGCTGGAAACAATAATCGTCTTGCCGATAATTATCGGCTGAGGCAAAACAGTATGGGTATGACCGCTGATAATAACGTCTATTTCCGGCACTTTTTTGGCCAGAATTTCATCTTCTGATTTACTTTTTACGGGCGATGTACCGGAGTGCGAAAGGCAGATGATCATATCTACTTTTTCTTTATCCTGCAAAATACCGGCTATCCTTTTAGCGGTTCGAATCGGGTCGGCAAACTTTACCGGTTTGGCAAACGGCGTATCATCGGCGGCATCGTTACCCATAATACCAAAGATTCCGATGCGGATACCGTTTCTTTCAATAACTGTATATTCCTTTACCGGATACTTTTTAAATTCCTGCCGGAGTGCGGCATCACCCGGATCATTTTTACTGAATATAACGTTGGAAGCTACGAGTGCCGGAAGCTGTTTGCTCTTGTCCTGCGCGGCTTGCAGCATCCTGGCCAAACCGTCGGCGTGAAAATCAAAATCATGATTGCCGAAAGTCACCACATCATAGCCCATCTTACCCAGCAGACGTAATTCCGAGGCCTCTTTAAGATAGGAAGTATGGAAAAGTGTACCCATGGAAAAATCACCGGCGTCAACACGCAGAGTTTTATTCTGATGCTTTATTCGCTGCTCATTAATGAGATAAGCAAGCTTGGCATAACCGCCCTGCTGCATTTGCTTGCCTTCCTGCGTCAAAATACGATGCGGCAGAAAATAAGAATGCAGATCATGGGTGAAAAGAATTATTAAATCTTTAGCAGCGCTGCGCTCGAAAGCAATGCTCCCTGTAGTTATGAAAAGTAAGGCAACACAGCAAATAGTCATCACCATTTTTTCGATACGCTTCATAGTGATTACCCTTCCTAATTTAAATTGAATTCAAATCCTGCTCCCATTACTAAATAAAGCTGCCCTTGGCGGTTCGGGTCTTGCAAATGATAACCACCCATAACCCCCAGATGCGGACGGCTTATTTTCCAAACTGATGGTGCCGGTTCCCAGAGAAGGGCAACACCTAATTTCTGCTGCGTAATTTGGGCATCAACAGCTCGAGTGACTTCATAATAAGGACCGGCAAAAAGTTTCTTCCCCTTACTATCTGAAAAAAACGAATAAAGAAATTGTGTCCGGTTAGCAACAAGATAATCGCCGTCTTTCATAAGTGTGTTGTACCACAGCTCCAGAAAATATGGCCCCTTGCCGGCAAAGGTGTAATAGGCCAAATCGGTTTGATTGCGGATAATAAAATTACCAACTTTCCCCTGGAGTGTCGGTTGCAACATGATGCGGGAACCATGCGTTTTTTCTTCGTCGTGCCTGTCTTTCCGCACATCATCACCGTACGGTGAATTTGCTGAGGGAAAAGAGAGGAGGCCATCATTGATTCCTGAATATTCAATGTAATCGTATTGGGCGCGCAGCTGCAAAAATAACCAAGGCATCCATTCGACGTGAACACCTGCCTGCATGAACGCGGGAGTTATTCCGATATCAATGCCTGTCTCCCAGTAGGAACTAACGGCATCATATTTTGCATCGTAGTTATAAGAGTTCCGATATTTGATACCGCTCAGAAAAGCCAGGCCGCGCGGATTTATCTTGCCGCCTAAATCTGCATAAATCGAAAAACGGCCGCCCAGATTCTTCTCCGCATCTGCTTTCTGCTGAATACTTTGCTGCGGCTCCAAATTATCTGCAGCATTGGCGAAGTTAATTAAAAATAACACCAGCATCAAGGGAACCATTAACACCAACAAGTTTCTTAGCAGCGAATTTTTCATTTTCATTTTTTCAACCGACTTCCTTTCTTTTAGTTAAGTTAAGTTAAGTTAATTTACATCACTTGGTTTTTCCCGTCAAATAATCAATCATCGGCTGAGTAACCAGCGGCACTAAATCACCAATCATATGGGGCATGAGAGTATCCATAACTTTCGGCATTAACGAGGGCATTTGCGCCAACATATAATCCGGCATCGGAATTTGCGCGGCAACCCTATCCAGCATCACCGGCATTACCTTCGGCATCATCATGGGCAGCAGTATAGGAAATAAAACAGGAAACATCGGCTTCATCAGATTGAGCGCTCCGGGAATTTTGCCCATTGCCCGCATCATCGGCCCCATCCCGAAGGGCATCGCGTTGATCAGTTCCGGCCACATTGTTCCCATCAAGTTGGCAAAGCCCTGCGGTGTCATCAAACCGATAAAGGCATCAAAAACACCCCACTGGCTGTGCACATCGGGGTTGGGATCAGGAAAATCATATCCTAAGGCATTCCCTGTAAAATGAGCCAGGTCAACAACTTCGATGGGAACATTTTTCTTTTTTGCGGAAACACGTAACTGCACCTCGCAGCAGGGACAAAGCGCCAGCACTTTTTGAGCACCTATTTCTATCGCTTCGTCGAGTCTGGTTTTGCCGATATCCGCGGCTACCGGCGGTTTTTTAATCAAGGTTAATACACTACCGCAGCAGTGGGCATTTTCCCGATTGTGTTCCATTTCCACAAATTTAACATTCGGGATCGCTTTGATTAAATCGCGCGGCGCATCGTAAACACCGGAGACACGGCCGATATGACAGGAGTCATGCCACGTCACTGTTGTTGGCAGCATATTGTTTGGAGGAAAAACAAACTCGCCGGATTTGATTTTTTCGGCGATAATTTCCGAGTAATGTTTTGCCCGGAAGTTGAAGTCCAAACCTTCCTTTT
This sequence comes from Syntrophaceae bacterium, assembly GCA_003142535.1. Taxonomy (GTDB): domain Bacteria; phylum Desulfobacterota; class Syntrophia; order Syntrophales; family Smithellaceae; genus Fen-1166. The sequence goes on along the minus strand of PLMQ01000056.1, from coordinate 23,163 downwards.
TCGCCCAGACAGGATAAACATTGCGCCACATCATATCGCAAGCCGGACAGGACGCGACAATGGTATCGGCGCCGCAATTCCGGGCAACCTCTATATTCTTCTTCATGGTTTCCGCGAAGAGTTCCCATTTGCCCGCCACCAGCATCGGTGTACCGCAGCAGTTTTCCGGATTACCGGCATAAACAAAATCAACACCGGCCTTATCCAGCAAGCGGACCGTGGCCATAGCAATATCGTGTTCGACATAGCTTGCCGTGCAACCGGCGAAATACAGAACCGGCGCCTTGCGACCGGACTCGTGCTTTTCTTTTAAATCTTCAGGGAACCAATCCGAACGGGTTTTCCGGTAGCCCGCCCAGATATTGCCCTGAGTGCGTAATGCTTCCGCCATCATTTCAAAAGGCGGGAAAGTCATGCGCTTTTGTTCCTCAATGAGCATACCCCGCAGCTTCATCCACGAAGGCTCAATCGGCAGCGCCGCCGAACAACGCAAGTTACACAGCTCGCAGGTGGTGCAAACTAAAAAGGTGTCCACCTGCGCCTGATTCCACTCGGCACGGCCTTCCAAATATTCGCGCAGCCAATACCATTTGCCGCGCGGGCTCTGGCTTTCCCAGCCACGCCCGTAAAATTGGTCGCATTCTTCCACGCAATAGCCGCACTGCGAACAGCTATAGGCATACCACGCCACATCCGGCGGAATGTCGCGCAGCGGATAACTGAGGCGCTCGCCAATTTGGGTAATTACATAATTCCCCAATGGCCGGCTTAAAGGCTCCAACGCGCCACCCAGAGACATCGCTGCATCCAGAAGGCCATAGCCAATGACTTTGCCCGGATTGAAAATTCCTTTAACATCAATCTTATTTTTAAATGCTTTGAGTTTGGCCACTCGTTCCGGCCCCAACACTTTTTCTGCTTTGTTTTTGAAATACAAACCCGTGGCATAAGCCCGCCCGCCGTTGCGCTCGGCGATATTCATGATTGATAGAGAAAGGCTGAAAACAAAATTGTAGCTGAACTGCCGCTGGTCTGCCGGAATAAATCCTAAAATAACAATTTCCGGCCGACCATCTTTACCTTTACGGATAACAGTCCCTTCTTTAACCACAGGCTGATTAATCTTTTTTTCCACTTCCTCCATGAAATTACCTAAACTGGCCAGCGGTATAACAACTTCCGCCGGAACGAGACTGGGGCCGAGACGCTTAACTACCATCAGCTTGAAGCGGTTTTTCCATTCATGTTCGGCAATTCGATCACTTAAGATTTCACCCTGGCAGCTATGTAATATAGCAGGCAGCGTAGCCATTACCTGCGCCAGGTCTTTTTTGCGGAAAGCAAGTGTTGCGATATAAGATGCGGGCAAGAGAACCCTTTCCTCAGCGGGATGGCCATTGTGTTCCCGCAGCGGCGCACGGTTCTTCAACTCCGCCATGCGCGGATTAATAAAAACGAGCGACCACAGCGGCAGATCAGCCTGAATAATATCTTCAACTATTCTTTGGAGATCACGGGCATCCGGGCAGCCCACGGCAATAATCTCCAGTTCTTCTTTGGGCTGGACTTTCATGGTCAAGTCAATGATGAATCCCGTTGTACCTTCGGCATCAGCAATCAAATCGAGATCATTGCCGGTAAAGATACGGATAGAACCATCCGGCAGAACAACCCGCGCCGATACCACATTTTCCCGAAACCAGCCGGACTCATACGAGCCAAAACCGGCGCCGCCCTGCGCCAGCCAGCCCCCAACTGTCGAACCGGGATAACTGGAAGGATAGAGTTTTACCGTTAATCCCTCTTTAGCTAAGGCAGCATCAATTTTTTCCCAGACAATGCCCGCCTGACAGGTAACCGTTTGAGCATTTTTGTCAATAGCCACAACACGATTCAGCCGGAAAAAATCAACTACAATACCCTGTTTAACAGGCATCACTCCGCCATAGCCGGAGGATGCTTTCGCCCGCGGCGTCAAGGCAATATTGTTTTTATTAGCCCATTCAACCAGTTGCACCAATTCTTCTTCAGTTTGCGGCTGAACAACAGCATCAGGCAGTGTATTGCCGATTAATGGTTTTATTAACGAGGGAATGGCGCCAACATCGTGACTGTAAAGCCTGCGTTCCATTTCATCGAAATTGACGTGCGGGCCGAATTTTTCTGAGAGGTAAGCTTTTTGATTCTTATTCATATCCGTAACTCCTGTTTGCTCTCCTGTTTGCTCTATTCACAACTGCTATATTTTATATGATGAATTATTCAACATCCTCGCTTAACCCTGCATTTATGTTTAAAAAAAATACATTTCCGGTATTAATTAATTTACAATCTTTCCCAGATGCGGCCTTTTCTCTTCAGCCAACAAACAACCGGACACGCATTTATCATCGCAGCGGCCATCACAAGGCTCGATATGAATAGTTATACTGGATTGAGGGAATTTTTTCGTAATGCTTTGTTTTAATATTCTGGTAATCTCGTGTGAAGAAAACACCGTCATTTGCGGATCAACTTTTATATGGAATTCAATAAAGCGGAGATTACCGGCTTTTCTTGTGCGTAACTGGTGATAACCATGTATTGCCGGCCTATGGCTGATAATTAGATCACGAATCCAGGCCTCTTCATCGGCCGGCAGTTTAACATCCATTAAATCCCGGATAGATCGGTAAGTCAGATCATAAGCGGCGCGCAAAATAAAGATAGCAACAAATAAAGCCGCAACGGGATCGAGCCAGTGGATGTATGGTTCATTAAAAAATTTGTGACTGAGCCAAATTACCGCCAGGCTCGCCATAACACCCAGAGAAGTATAAACATCCGTCCGCAGATGCCAGGCATCCGCCTGTAAGGCGATGGAATCAGCCTCTTTGCCGACTTTGAAAAGCTTTTGAGAAACGATGAAATTGAGAACCGCCGAAAGCAGCATAACTGCCACGCCCCAGCCGGCAAATTCAAGCGATGGCTGAGAATTCAATTTCTTCAACGCTTCCAATATTATCCAAAAAGCCGCAACAAAAATCAGCACGGCTTCCACTAAACCGGAGATGCTTTCCACTTTGCCGTGGCCGAAAGGATGGCCGTCATCTGCAGGATTTTGTGATGTTTTCACCGAAAATAAGGCAATAAATGAAGCCAGTAAATCCATGCCGGAATGAATCGCTTCGGAAATTATGGATACGGAACCAATCAGAAGGCCGACGATTACTTTGAATAAAACCAGGAAAGAATTGGAAAGTACCGATAAGAGGGCTACGCGTTCCTTACGCTTCTGTAATGTCATAAATCAACCTGTTTCATAGATTTTGCGGTGCTTTTTAATATAACATGACCGGCACATTATACTATTTCTAAATCAAAGATGATATCGAGGCGGCAGTGAACCCCGAATTTCAGGAACGCAGTGAACTGGAATTCGTTGGTTGAACTGTCCCGCGCAAGCGGGGCAAGGGGAAAGCCGACTACCCAAGCATGCTCCGGGCAAGCGCTGCCAACAAAGATAGCGCTTTGATTTAGAATTAGTATTACTTACTTAATTTTTACCAATATGTCAGCAAAAATAACGTGTATTTTCTTTGCAGTAATGGAAAACTATGATAGGAGACACGCCTTAAATCATTGAGAATTTTATATTTTATGAAAATCAACAAGGGAAATTCTGTGTTTTTTAGCAACGTTTCTGCTCGAAGCTGGCAGGACTGGCACTGGCAGTTTAAAAACCGCATTAGCCAAATGAGGATTTTAGAAGGCTGCGCCAATACATCAGCCGAGGACATTGCTCAATTGAATAAGGTTACCTCTATTTATCCAATGGCGATAACTCCTTACTATTTTTCGCTGATTCAGCAGGGCGATGCAAATGATCCGATAAAAGCGCAAAGTTTCCCCGATTACCGGGAAATATTTCCGGATAAAGACGCCCAAGAAGACCCGCTGGAAGAAGATGCACGTATGCCGGTACCCAAACTGGTGCATCGCTATCCCGACCGCTGCCTCGCCATTGTTACAGAGATTTGCGCCACTTACTGCCGGCATTGCAACCGTAAGCGTTACTGGGCGGCCACACCAAAAATAACCTTAAAAAAGCGTCTCGCGCCAATAATCCGCTATATTGAACAGTCGCCGCAAATAAGAGAAGTAATCATCTCCGGCGGTGATCCTCTGACCCTGGATGATCATGTTCTGGAAAGCCTGCTGTCATCCCTGCGCGCTATACCTCATCTGGAAATTTTGCGCATCGGCAGCCGCGTGCCGGTAGTGATGCCCATGCGTGTCACCAGAGAACTCTGTAGAATGCTCAAACGCTATCGGCCATTATGGTTTAATACCCAGTTTAATCATCCCCGGGAAATCACGTCGGAGTCGGGCCATGCCTGTAACATGCTTCTGGAGGCGGGAATTCCCGTATCCAATCAGGCAGTACTGCTCAAGGGAGTTAATGATTCGCCGGAAACGATGAAAAGTTTGAACTACGGCCTGCAAAAAATATCGGTCCGGCCTTATTATCTCTTCCATTGTGACCCGGTTAAAGGCTGCGAACATTTCCGCACAAACGTAAAAGCGGGCTTGAAAATGATGGAAACAGTCTGGCGGCAATGCTCGGGACTCAGCCTGCCGCAATACGTCCTGGATGTTCCGGGAAGCACCGGTAAAATTCCATTAAATACTCTGTCCCGGGCAATAAAAAAAGAACTGCAAAAAAATCAACATTTTTTTGACAAGTTCAAACAAATAGATTAGTAAGGGCAAAACAACCAACGGGTATAAACCCCAAAAAGAGATTTGGTGTTATACCCTCCGCTTGCGCGGGATAATTCGACCNNCATTACAACTTACCAATTCCACTACGCTATGCTTTCGGAATTGGAGTTTCACGAATATCATATAAATTCCTATTAATTAGGAAATAACAGGAGATTGAGTTTTATGTATACAGCCAGTGACTTAAAGAAGGGCTTAAGGATCAAAATCGACAATGATCCTTATATCGTCACCGAATTTAACTTTGTCAAACCGGGAAAGGGACAGGCGCTCTACCGCTGTAAGTTAAAAAACATGCTCAACGGCAACCAGTTTGAACGCACCTTCCGTTCCGTGGATAACTTTGAATCCGCTGATTTGCGGGAAAAGAAAATGCAGTATTTATACAAAGAAGAAGGCAAATATTGCTTCATGGACAATGAAACTTATGAGCAGATTTATCTGGTGGAAGACCAGATGGACGATGCCAAGAATTTCCTGATTGATAACATTGAAGCGGAGATTTTGCTTTTTGAAGACCGGGCTATCGGTATCAGCCTGCCTAATTTTGTTGATCTGATCGTGACTGATGCCGAACCCTGGGCCAAAGGCGATACCGTCTCCGGCGCAACAAAGCCGGTCAAGCTGCAAACCGGATATACTATTCAAGTTCCGACTTTTGTGAATGAAGGGGAGAAAATAAGGGTAGATACGAGAACGGGAGAATACATGACCCGCGTTAAAGGCTGAGACCACTTCAAAATCAAAGCTCTATCTTTGTTGGCTTCGTCGGCGGCTTCCTCAACGTATGTATAAATACGCCCTCGTCGCCCCCTCCTTGCCGCCTCGATATCATCTTTGATTTAGAAGCGGTATAGGATTTTTGTAATTTACATATTTTTTCAAGGGCTGATGAAAGTTGAATGAAACAATGCGGGATGACGGATTTCAACTAGCGCGCAAGCGTGATGCTCTGCAACTTCGCGCCAGATTGATTCAAAGCATCCGCCTCTATTTCATTAACCATGATTTTTTAGAAATTGAAACACCGCTCCGCATCCCCGCTCCCGCTCCGGAAGAACATATTGAAGCGTTGCCTTCCGGCAACTGGTTTTTACAGACTTCACCGGAACTGTGCATGAAACGACTTCTGGCCGCCGGCTATCCAAAAATATTCCAAATCTGCAAATGCTTTCGCGCCAGTGAAAGGGGCAATCTGCATCTGCCGGAATTCACCATGCTGGAATGGTATGTCGCCGGTTTTGATTATCAGCAATTGATGGATCAATGCGAAGAAATGATTGTTGATGCGGCTGGCGATCTTGGTTTCGGCGATGCAATCAACTGGCAGAACAGGAAAATTAACCTGACGCCGCCGTGGGAAAGAATATCTGTGCAGGAAACTTTTCAAAAATTTGCGCCGATAACTTTGACAGAAGCGTTGAGCAAAGACAGGTTTGATGAAATTCTGGTTGAGTATATCGAACCGCATTTAGGTATTGCCAAGCCAACTTTCATTTATGATTATCCCGCAAAGCTGGGAGCTTTGGCCCGATTAAAAGAAAGCGATCAATCGGTGGCTGAACGATTCGAGCTCTACATTGCCGGCTTGGAACTCTCTAACGGTTTTTCCGAATTGACCAATGCGCAGGAGCAGCGTCAGCGTTTTAATGAAGCGCTGAAACTTCGTACCCAAAAGAATTATGCCACATATCAAATGCCAGAGAAATTTTTGGATTCTTTAGAGAACATGCCCGCCAGTGCCGGTATTGCGCTGGGCATTGATCGCCTGGTCATGCTCTTCGCTGATGCTGCATCCATTGACGAAGTCACCACCTTCACACCCGAAGACCTGTGATTTCATTTCTAATTTGTATCCACAGATGAAATAAACGGGTTTATTTTCACGCTGTATATTTGCCGATTTTCCAAACACCTTTTTCCCGAAAAGCAGGGATCGTCTGCCGGCGGGCGGCGTTCAGCAAAGCGTTAATTGATTTTTTGTGAGCCTTGGCCAAATCTGCAATCGTGACAATTTTATCGCCCTGCAAATAAGCTATTCTTTTGTGCAAGGATTCAGTCAAAGCCAGAGTGATAATCTTCTCCATAGTCTTTGTCTTTTTTTGCTCCTTGTATTCGCCAAAGGCCTCATAATAAGTTTGTTTCTCTTTGTCGCGAATAATTATGTTAGGAAATCCAAATTGCCCAAGCTGATAATTAATGATCACACGTCCCATTCTGCCGTTGCCGTCGCAAAAAGGATGGATCGTTTCAAAATCCAAATGGAATTTGGCGATTTTATCGGTAAAGTAACCGGATTGATCCGAAGAAAAATCAAGTAGAATCGCTTCGATCATTCTTTCTACATGCTCCGGTGCCGGTGCGATATGCGTACCCACGCGCACATACTCGCCCTTTTTACGGAAACGTCCTGCGATAGCATCATTGATATTACCCATGAGCATTTTATGCAGAAGCAAAATCACATCCATGGAAAGCTCCGGCTCAACTGATTTACTTCGGATATATTCCAGCATATGTGCGAGATTCTTTGCCTCGAACACCTCCCGCACCGATACATTGCGGGAGACTTCCAGCTCCAGCAAAATGCGTTCGGTCTCTTTGAGTGTCAGGGTGGAATTCTCGATGGCATTGGAATTGAAAACGCTTTCCGAAAGCTCGGATTCATCAATCACCTTCAGCAGTGACTCTTTGCCTTTGCGCAACTGTTCGTATTTCGTTTTGAGAACTTTGATATAATTTTTTATTGTGTTTGTAGTCGCCATGGTTAGAATCATATAGCATTAACGGTAATTTGTCAATTATTCGTTAATTATTCGTAATTATGGCTGCGATTAACGCTTTTAGTGAGACCCCTATTGCAAAAGCGCAGCGCATTGAAATTGGATGGTCGTAATGAGCTACAAACTTTAGAAGCGAAGCGCACTAAAGTTTGATGAGCGAATTATCCCGCTTGCGTAGCATAGCGGGGAACAATCCCCGAGCTGAGCGGGATTAGTGACACCTTATCTGCAAGCTTGCTTTCTCTAATTGGAATAAGAAAACTAATGTGTCTTCAAAATAATTCGAGCATCGGCAACGGTGGCCTTGTCTTTGGTACACATGACCGGGTTGAGATCCATGGATTCAACATCATTGCGCAGATCGTAAGCCATCTTAGAAAACTTGACAACAGCACTGGCCAGCTTATCAATACTGACAGGCTCTTTGCCTCGGTAACCTTTAAGCAATTTAATTCCCCTGAGCGAATTGAGCGCTTCGATGGCAACATCTTTGGTCACGGGCGCCATGCGCAGTGCCACATCCTTGTATATTTCCACTGAAGTGCCACCTATGCCTACAAGAACTACCATCCCGAACTGTGCATCATATTTCGACCCCAAGATGACCTCGGAACCGCCTAGCATTTCATCGAGCAGCACTCCATCAAAGCCCTCTAGTTTCGAAAATTTCTCGAAGACTTCCGCCATCTGGTTATTATCGCGCACCCCCACAACAACTCCGCCGACATCCGATTTGTGCATAATTTTTTCCGAGACAATTTTAGCAACGAGCGGGTAGTGCACTTTTTTCGCGCCCTGCAATGTGCCCTCCAATGTTTTTGCCCAGATAAATTTACTGGTCGCTAATCCATATAATTTAATAAGTTCTTTCGCCCGCGGTTCCAGAACCCATCCGCTTTTCACTGAACCATTGATTATTTCCTTCACTTCTGGTTTCATAATTTTCTCCTTGAGAGCGCTTTGGCCATCGATATGGCACCAGGAACCGAATGGGCAACGGGAATTCCGTTTGTTTCAAAACCGTCAATGAAAATTCCGTATTTATCAACATGCGGCATATAGGTGATTATCGGTTTATTATGTTCCATGACCAGTTGCGCTATGCGGGCGCCGATATCCGCCGATAAATGCGGGACGTACGGAAGTAATAAAAGGACAATGCAGTCAACATAATCTTTATCCATAAAAAATTTCGTCGTTACGAAAATATCATCATCTCCTGTACTGCCCGTTAAATCCAAAGGGTTGTTCAGGGAAGCGATCGCCTGAATGTTTTTGGAAAGCAATGATCGCAGTTTTCCCTTATCTTCCTCAGGAATAGCAACGTTGTTGAGGCCAGCCGAGTAACAACTGTCGGCGGCCATTGCTCCATGGCCACCGCTGACGGAAATGATACAGACATTATTACCAATAGATGTTTTGGGGTAAGCGGAAAATGCTTCGCAAGAAGAAACAAATTCGCCCATTGTACCTACTTCCAGCGCCTTGCTTGCTTTTAGTACTTCAGAAAACACAACATAATCACCGGCAATGGAAGCTGTGTGCGAGCTTACGGCCTTCAACCCACTGGGAGTTTTGCCGGATTTGAACAACACCAGCGGCTTGTTCAGTTTGCCTGCTTCTTCGATAAATAGACGTCCCCGGTCCGCGGTAAAACCTTCCATATACATGCCGATAACTTTTGTCCGGGCATCGTTTTTAAAATATTTAAGCAATTCCACTTCATCAACAACAGCTTTGTTGCCGATGCTAACCGTTCGGGAAAGACCTACGCCTTCCTGTGATAATTTAATGATTAAGTCCATCAAAATACCGCCGCTTTGGCTGATCAGGCTAACATTGCCGCGGCGACTGTAAATCAGCCTCTCATTTTGAACAAAAGATGTGTCAATAAACGGATGAGAATAAACACCGATACAGTTGGGACCGATGAAGGGGAAATCATGTTCCCGGGAAATCTTGATTATTTCATCCTGTAAATCTTTTCGGCCGGCTTCGGCAAAACCGCCCGATATAATAATTGCCCCGGCGACACCCTTGGCAATGCACTCGAGCAATGTTGCCGGAACCAGCCCCGCCTTGACCGCCAGCACTGCCATATCAATTTTCTCCGGAATCTCCTTGATTGATTTATAAATTTTCTGCCCGTAAATCTGGCCGCCATTGGGATTAACGCCATAGGTTTTGGCCTTGTAATGATAATGATTTTTGCCGTAAATTATGTTGGCGGGATTAAAGGGATTAGTAAGCGAAACTCCAATGACAGCAATACTTTCCGGTTCAATAAGTTTCTTTAAGTCCATATGATTTTCCTTTTATTTTATACTTTTACCTATTTTATATTATTTTTTGATTTTCCACCTTAATTTCTTTCGTAATCGGACACGTAGCGTGTGCCGATTAATATATCCCATAGCGGCGTCGTAACGCCGAAGTTTGTTTCGGAATGATAGTGATGGATGTGATGATTGACCGCCCAGTTTCGGGCGAAAACATGCTGAAAACGGTGGTGGTGGATGATGAAATGGCTCAGCCCATAGGTAGCGTAACCTAAAGCTATGGTGCCGGTCAGCAGAAATGCATAGCTCGTGGGCATAAGTAAAACAAATACGCCTGTTAGCGCCAGCAGTATCAGGGCGGGTAAAAAGAAAGGCAGAGAATCGTAGCCCAGCGGATTCTCGTGATGCGCGCGGTGACCCTGTACAAAGATCTGCACCGATCCATGCATCAGCCAGCGGTGAAAGGAATATTCGATAAAGCTGAAAAGAAACAGGCCCAGCAGGATGGTTAGAAAAATCGTGATGGAATCAAGTTCACTATGCCGCAGACCAGCAAAGATCAGCACCACACCTAACGGGATATCGACAGCGAATTCAGCCCAGTAATTCAGCGGAGTCTTGGACATCTTCGATATGGCGTTCAGTACAGTATCGAATAGTTGCTTTATTATTTGTCCCGGCACAGTCAATCTCCCTTAGTTGATCGTATTTTTTTATTTTCGATTTACGTGCATTATTTTTCTAAATCGCCAATTGCCAAGATCAAAGATTTGACCCTTAGCACTCAGTCTGGATGAAAAAAGAATTACAGTGCCCGGACACTGATAACGCCGTCAGCTTTTTTGTGCGCAGGGAATGCAGGCTTTCCGGCCATCGCTTAATTTCATCATCTTTGCCGCCATAGTCATCTCGCCGCAGATGGCACAAGGCTCAGAAGGCGCAAGCTGCGCGTAGAGGGGCTCATCGAAGGGCACTTGGGTGGTTGTAAAGATTTGCTCAAAGGGTTGTGCAAGCAGATCTTTCACTTTCAGGCGCTTTAGATTCCGCCGATCATCTTCTGAAGCCGTCCCGGCGTCGATGGCTGCATCCAACCGGTCAAACACGCTTTTGTCCTTACCCTTGTATTCATAATGCGTCTTGCGGAAAAATCTATAAGCCTGACGCTGGGAGCGGCTCAGCACCGTATAGGCATTCTTCCCATAATCTTTGATGATCAGATTGCCTTTACCGGCTACAGTGCCCAGCAAAACCTGAAGGGCATCAATAGCGCAGGAATCGTTTTCACAAATGGCCACCACTTCCTCATCAACAGATCGCCTGAGCTTCATCAATTTTATTGCTTCTTTGGCTACCCGGTAACCATATACCAGACCGGGGCAGATATGCCCGTGAAATTCTACACATCTTTTCAGATCATCCGGCATCTTCCTTTTACTATCTGTGGTTAGCATAAAAATCTTCTTTCAAAATCCAGCCACCGCCGTCATTCCGGCTTGTGACCTCTTGCCACCTTTTGTCACCTCTTGTCACCTTTAGGTGATCAGGTGATCAGGTTATTCAGGGTAAATCCAGAAAAAATAATTAATTCAAACCTTCCCGGATTATTTTGAAATCAGAATTATTGGAAAGATAATGCGCGGGAGCAAAGTGAAGGCCCTGTCGGAGATTCATACTGAGGCGACTGGATCGGATTCACTCTGATGGTTGCTTGTTTTCATCAGCCTTTTTAGGCGCTTTTCTGTAAAACCGCATGCATGTTTTGGCATCTGTTTCGGGGGTCAGATTTGCACTGAAACAAATGTTCTGCTTGCCGGTACAAACATAGACTCCGGCATTATTCTTGAGCAGCAGGCTGCATTCGCCACAAGTTGGCATTTTATTCTCCTTTTCCCGGCATATTGGCCGTTAATTTTCTTTTTCGCGGCGGTGCCACATTATTTCAAACATTATTGACTATAATCTAGCATATTATTCTATATACGTCAGCTAACAATTACGGGAAGAGGCGGATTACGAGAAGATACTGATACATCATCAAAAACGAGTTAAGAATAATAATTGCTCGCCGGAAAGCCTTATCTCATTTGTCATTCCCCGGCTCTGTGCCTGGCGGCTGCTGGGTGACCGGGGGAATCCAGAAAATTAAAATAATGAAACCTACCCGTTCCCGATTATTACCCAAAATTTTTTCTTGACTTCCTGATTGTGTGGTTATATTAATACCACATGGTAAAAATAATACCACACATAGCTTTTAGTTAAATTATGCACAAAAAAGATAGGAGGTCTTTATGTATGGAGAATTCATTAAAGAAATAAGGATGAACAAAGAAATGACACTCAGAGAGTTCTGTAAACTTGCCGAGATTGACGCCAGCAACTGGAGTAAAATCGAACGCGGCTTATTGGCTCCGCCTCAGGACGAAGATAAATTAAAAAACATTGCACATGCTTTGGGTGTTAAAATTGGCTCTGAAACTTGGAAAGAGATGAAAGATCTGGCCAATATCGATGCCGGAATTATCCCTGGAGACATTCGATCTGATGAAGAAGCTTTAAAAGCTTTACCCATGTTCTTTCGCACCATCCGAAGCGATAAACCAACCGCCGAAGAATTGGATAAGCTAATAGATATGATCAAAAGAAGAAAGGTGAGCTGAAGGAAAAGGCTTATGGCCGCCTGGCTTGTAAAAGACTGCAAATGAATTAAATACAACCATCCCCGATTATTTATTTCTAATCCGCCAGTTTCGGGATTAACTTTTTGACTGATATATTTTTTGTTCTTGGCCGGCGGCAATATTGGTCCTGAAATATTCTTCGGTGTGTCTATCGTGAAGTCCCGGCTTGAATAAGCCTGATTGCTTGAGAAGTTTTTCAGCAGATATCCCGCGTTCTGTAAGATCAAGAAAAGGAAGTGTTCTGATCGTTGCTGCATCACAGGTGCAAAAAACGAGATTAGCTTCTCTTATCAGAATAGCCAGTGATTCGATCTCTCCAGAGTGAAGAGTAAATGGAGAAACACTCGGGAGTTTGCTCAAGAGGATTGAAGCATCCTCGGCAGTTGCGCTGTATTCATTAATCAATCCCGTTTGGATATAATTGTCACGAAAAGAAACGGGATATTTTATCCCGTCCCATTTGAAATACTTAACCTCTTCAATTACAGAAGTTGCTGCATGTATCTCATGAATTTATACTAATTTATCAAGCAAATCATGCGATAGAAAGTCAATAAGACTGTCGGCATCAAGAAGCCATAACTTCAATGGTTTTACCCTCCGAGCCCATCATTCCTTTATTTTCGATGTAGTCATCAATCTCACTTCGGTCAATATTTAAGAAGTCGGCAAATTTCCCCCTTGAAATAAATCCCTTTCTTAGACAGCGTATGGCAAGGGAGATGAAGCGTTCGGACTGGCGTACTTTCATATCCGGTGTTCTTTTTTGTTTACTCATTTCCGCCAAATCTTCATCTTGTGCAAGGGTTTTGGCTGTTTCCCATTTAATAAGATTAATATTTGCAAGACGGTAAACAAGCGCTTTTACAGAAACGCCGAAGTCTATGGCGATGTCAACGATATCGGAATATGTGAGGTGTTTGTTGTTTTCGATGAGTTGATCAATTTCACGACGTATTTCATCTTCCGGAAGGAGTAACATAGAAGCAAAACTGTCGGCCTTTTTTTCGATATCAGAAAAAAAGAGTGCATCCTGCATTTCTTCTAAGGAAAAAGCTTTCCATAAAATCAAATGAAAGAGTTCGTGAGCAAGATCGTAATTCTGTCGCCAGGGAACTTCGTTTGCATTGATAACCACTGCTTTACCCATATCGGCATGAACCATGGACGCGGCAGATCCATAAGCAAGTGGATAGTAAAGAATCTTAACGCCATATTCCTGCTCAAGAACCTTGTGGAGCGCGCAAGATGGCCTTTGACCTAATCCCATCATCACACGGGTATCTTTTGCCAGGCGATTAACGGCCGTATTGGATTTAACAGATTCGCGCGTTACTTCCAAAAAACCCTTTTCCGATTTTATTCCCAGAAGTTGTTCCATCATATGAAACTGTTCACATAAGGAAAAAATCTCCCGTTCTGTCTGTTTTTTATGTTCATCAGCCCCTGGTGGAATACGCCACAGAATGGCGTATTCTTTCCTCGGCGATTGTTCCATTAGAAAATCACTTAGATTGCAGAAATATATTCGCGCAAAGCTAGCCAGTTCCGAAACTTTTATCTCTCGTTGACCATTTTCTATATTGCTCAATGTTTGATAATTTGGGTACCCAAGACGTTTCGTTGCATCACTCAGTGATAAACCGACGGCTTCGCGGGCGGCTTTAAGACGGAAAGCAAGTTCCTCTCTTGTCATAGCGCCCTCCTTTCTGTTGGGCATATATATTAAATAATTTTATATATTAAGTCAACAAATATAATATTATTTTATATGAAGGAATTCTGAAAATCAGGTCACTGACCGGTCACAAACGCATAATCCGCAAAATGATCGATGGGTTAAACGAGATACTACTACCGGCAGATTTATTGATCAGAAAGCCGATAATGACCAGTTTAAGGGTTTTAGAAAAGAGAAATAGGCTAGCAGAAAGCTAGAGACTTTATAAGTGTATTTAAATAGAACTTTCCCTGATTATTCTCTGCTCATTCTTTTTTCCGTGTTTTAAGTTTGTCGGCAACGCCAAGGACAGTATTGGCGTAAATATGGCTGTTATTGTACGTTAAAATAACTTCCTTTTGCCTGGCCCTGGTCATCCCGCACTGCCAGCCGTTTCCCCGTAGATAACTGGCTATACTATGCAGAGCGTCGTTTCTGCTAAACAGATCAATGCGCCCTTTTTTATCCGCATCTACACCATACATATAAACATTGCTGGGTAAAAATTGACATATACCTATTGCGCCGTATACAGAACCGGGTATGCTCAGCGGATCAACATTATTGATGGCGGCATATTTGAGCAGCCACTTCAACTCCAGATAAGCGCGTTCAGACTTCACCCGGCATTTTGCGGCGGCAAATTCTTCATTTTCCGGCACGACAAGACCGCTTTCCAGATAAGGCCTGACCATATCGATATCAGACATCAGTGACATACTTGCCAGTGCGTTAAAAGCCTTTCTTCCCCCCATGAATTTGCCCAGCATGGTTTCCACAAGAACAATGGAGACAACAATCTCGCTGGGTACGCAGTAAACATTTTTTATATTTTCCAATTCTTGCTTATTATCATTCATAAAGGAACGCGCTCTGGCAATAACAGCGGGCCTCAGATAACCTTTATCCAAAGCTTTAATCGCTTGCTCCCGGTCAGCCGTACTTTTATCGCGATTATTAATAAGCTCTTTTAGCTTGCCAGCCATGATTGCCTGATCAAACTTGAGATCAGGATGGGCAAAGAGTTTCCTGATTTCCTTTTCATCAAATCCATCCGCAATCAGGCGGTTGACAAGCACAGACCAGTCAATGGATTCCTGTGCCGCAAAATAGAATTTTTCTTTAAAACAGGCGGAGCAACATACGATGATTAAAAAGATACCGATGATCGTGAGAAGGCGAGTATTTTTGAATTTACTTAACATTAAAGCATAACCTCATAATTACTTATCGTAATAATTCGTAACATACTTGAATTTAAAAAGCGAATTGTAATGAGACTCCAATTACGCTAACGAAGTGAAGCGGAATTGGCAAGTCGAATTATCCCCGAAGCGAAGCGTAGTGGGATTAGTGAGTCCCAAATTTCAGAAACGCAGTGAATAACCTGAATGTCACAAGCTGAAATTTGTTGGACGAATTATCCCAGGAGCGGAGCGACGCGGGATATCGCCAAGCTATAAGATTATTCGTGATATGTCTTTCTTAACTTTTTCAAACACATCCTTTGCATCAGCAACAAGCGGCTCCATGCGCTGTGGATATAAATCTAAAGCGTAGGCATGACTAAAAAAATGCCGAAAAGCGAGGAATCTTTTTAATTCGTCTGTAGTTTCCGGCGAAATGATTTTATATTCAGTTGCAGATAACAATAAATTCTGATGCCAGGATTGGCCTTGAGGAATGGTAACGTTTTTTGCCAAAATTGCCTGTTTAATAATATTTTCAATGCCGTTACACCAGCAAGCTCCAGTTCACTGATTTGAGAGAGTGTAGTACTAGGTGGCAAAGAGGATAATATTTTTTCTATGACTTCGTATTCGGCTTCTATTCTTGCCCTATAACTCGCCATAGATAGGAACTCCGTCCTGTTTTATTAAGCTGATAAACTTTGAAGTACCTGAGAGGTCAACTACGTCAACGGGCTTGGTCAGGGCAAATAGAAGTTCGCCATAATAACGAAAATAATCGCTGTGCGAAATTCCTTCTACAGCAATATCAATATCACTGCCTTCAATTTCCGGATCGAGACCGGAACCGAACAACAGCACTCGTTTCACCGAATATTTTTGCGATATTTCCCGTATAGTTTTTTTATCTTTTTCCGTAAGCATGTTTAATCTATACCATTTTTTAATCTACATCTCAATTATTTCATTTTTATATTTAAGTCAGGTCAGTTCTCATTATGAGCAAAAGTTAAAGTTATTTTATTCATCAGTCACTCGTCGCCAGTTACTTTTCCAAGAGGTAAAAATAACAGCAAATGCAGTAATGACAGTGCTTAGCTAATAATTATAACCGTCCCGGATTATTTTTATTTTCCCAGATTATTTTCGGTAAGCATCTTTGTTATTTTCCTTTCGAGTTGTCATCTGCTCATTATATTCAATTATGTGTTATGTCCCCCGAATTTCTCCAATTTCGCTTCGGAACTGTTCTGATTCCTCGCTTCCGGTGTTCTGAAGACAGGGTCGCAGGGTCGCATACGATTCATAATGGGATTCGGCTGCCATTTGAATTCATTGATGATCATTCTATCTCGATGTTCGTTATAAGCGCTTCGATACCACGCATTGAATGCGAGCCATGCCTTAACAAATTGTCCTAGGTAGTCAACTTCGGATAGTAAAAGCCAACGGTCCCGATTATCAATGAATGTATTTGGCATGATTAGTCTCCTGTTATGAATTTGAGTGCAGCAACTTCGCTATTTTCAATGGCGATTTCAACCGCGCACTTGGCACGTTCCAGCAAGTCGTAGGCACTGCCACGGGCGGCCCGGGCGGATTGGACCAAAGAGATAATCTTCTCTGTGCCTTTATCGGATGGCTTGAGAAAGGGCAGCGCGAGGATGTTTGGTACGGAGATAGCAGGATACATTGATGCTGTTGTGTGCAAGTCCATCAGTTCGCATATGGCAGGCAGTCGCAAATAGACCAGCAACAATTCGGAGGGTACTGCCTTTGGTTGCAGTACGGCGAAACCGGAGGAACAAACGAAGTTGTCTTGCTCGGGCTGAATCAAAGCGGTCAATCGACGAATTGGCCGGACAGTGGAGGTAATAATATAGCCTTTGCGCACATGCCACTTGGCACGGCTTGGGGCTTCTCCTCCATCAAGACGCGTGCTATTGGTTTCACCGAACTGGTTTAGGTCACTAATTTCGATATAGTCAAATGGTGTTCCAGCCTTTGGTCTGAAATATTCTTTTCGGAGAGGGGCAACGTTGCCGAGAGTTAAACCTTGTGCACTGAGCTTCTTGATAAGTTCCTGTACGCGTGGGGCAAAGTATTCTGCGTCGAAGCGGCCAGCGGCTGATACCACCTTGACGTTTCGTGAATAACTCAGTGGTTCAGGTGGTGTCCAGTCGGCAAGACCCAATTCGGTCATAAGGGTTTGTTCAGCTTTTATCAAGCTATCTTCTGATCCGTGGATTAAGTTCAACGCGTCATTGATCAATGCTGCAATTTTTTTCTGCAATTCTTCAGAGAGCAAAGGTATCAAGAAATTACCTATATCGCTTGCAATAATAGTTTCCTGTGTCGTACGCATTTTAAATCTATCAAAATACCGTTGACCGATCTTACAGGAAAGAAAACACCAGAGGTATTCAGGTCTTACATATGAAGAGTTTGGATGAAGTCTGATTAGATTAGGGCTGATTTGGCTTCCAGCTAGGGTTTTGGGAATCAGCCCAACTTTGCCAACGCTTCCTCTAACTGATACAATGATATCCTTCTCTTCAACCACTGTAAGAGGAAACTGTGCAGACACTTTTTCCGTTACGTGGTCACCGCTTTTAGAAAGAACTAAACCTGATGAGCATATGTCTTCACCTTTAAGAACAGGGATACCGGAATCTGTAAATTCGTAGCCATAAAAGAGAGGATATCTATAGAAGACTTTCAAGAGCGGCCTTAAAGGTGAGGTTTCCGACTTATCCTTGATCAGCGATTCATCTTTAATAAATTGCTTACGCCAAAACTCACTATCAAATCTACTGGCTTTAAGAGCCTCTGAATTGGGAATTTCGGAGATTTCCAGCCCCTCCAACAAGCGCTTATATCGCGCCTTATCAAAGGGGCTCATTGAAAAAAACTTAAGCCCTCTTTTTTTGCAAATTCGATGAAGGCTTCGGCAATGCCATCCTGCGTCAGCCCTTCGTGGTTATAGAAGTCATGCTGCACTACCCAATGGCCGTGGCTATCGCGCAAGAGTTTCCCTTCTGTGTTGGAGGCGATAATCTTCTCACCACTGCTGTCCTTGGATGGAAGTTTTTGCGTGGCAAAAAAGATGTTGTAGTCATCAACATAAGGACAAAGAGGCCCGACAGTGGGATCGTCGTTCCATTTTTGCACGAAGAGAACGCTTGTCTTTGTGCCTGTGTGAGGTTTGAAAGTGTTGCCTTCTAAGCCAACCACTGCCAGAACTCGACAATGATTCATGATGAACTCGCGCACACGTTTATCGGAGGCATTGTTGAAGCGACCTTGTGGCAACACTACAGCCATGCGGCCGCCAGGCTTGAGGAAGTCGAGGTTGCGCTCGATAAAAAGTAAATCGCGCCCGACCTTGTTTTCTGGCTTGCCATTTTTTTTGTGGGCCAATTCGTACGGGGCCAGCAGGTCTGTCTGCTTGATCTCGCCCGCGAAAGGTGGATTGGCCATGAGTATGTCAAACTGGAATTCGCGATAGTCCTTCGGTATCTTGAGCAGCTTTTTAAGTTTTTTCCAACCATCGAAATAGGTTTCCTGCCAGTGCTCATCCTTGAGAGTCTCTTCCCACTTTTTATAGTCGAGTGTATTGAGGTGTAAGACATTGGTCTGTCCGTCTCCGGCGATGAGGTTCAAACAACGGGCAACGCGGACGGACTTTTCGTCGAAGTCGATAGCGAAAACTTTTTCCTGCACGTAGTCATAGCAGGCTTGGGGCTTCTTCTCCATGGTGAACAAGTGTGACTGAGGAACACCTTCGGCATCAAGTATGTCTCGCCAGACTTTAAAAATAGCATGCATGGTGAAGCCAGCTGATCCGCAGGCGGAATCGATAAAAGACTCAGCGGCGGTGGGATTGAGCATCTTTACGCACATGTCGATCACCCAGCGTGGCGTGAAATACTGGCCTTTATCTCCTTTAGATGTTTTGTTGATGAGATATTCGAAGGCGTCGTCTATGATATCAAGGTTAGAATTGAAGAGCTTATATTTTTCAAGCGAGCCAATACATACTTGGAGATGGTCGGGTGTTAACTTGATGCGGTCGTCTTCGGGAAAAACGCCGCTCCATTTCTTGCGCGCATCGATAAAAAGCTGATTAATTCGATCGCGTAGTTCGGCAGCGGTGTTTGTGTTGCGGAAGCGCAGATGTTTATAGCGGCCTTGATACACAGACAGCTCATCATAAAGCTTGGTGAATATGAGCTTAAAAACCTCCTCGAATACATCTACTCCTGCATTGGCAAGGACTTCATCCTCCATATCCCCTATTAGTTGCTTTAAGCTGCGTGCAGCGAGGCCTTCCTCTTCGCGATCCTTTTCAAATTTAAGTAGTGTTTCAATGTTCCAAGGTGTCCCGGCAATTTCTTCGATCGTTTGATCAACTGTCGGCAATTCAGGAATCTCGACGAAGTAGTTCGGATTCTTGCGATGCCAGACAACCACTTGCTCGCCGTTTGACCAGAGAGCGAGAGGCGCACCTGTAGCATGGGTATAGGACTTTAACTGATCCTTGCCTTCTTTTTGCTTAACCTTCTTCACCTCTACGATTAGGTAAGGTACGCTGGGCCGGTCTTTGTCAAATATACAATGTCGGCACGTTTGGAGGTGTCACGACCAAAGGTGATTGGATATTCGACCGCTAGACGGGCGATCGGATACTTATAATGCTGGGTAAGTCGGTAGAGCCAGAATTGGCGAATAATTTCTTCTGGTTTTACTTGAACGTCAGTCTTACGAACAATACATCGGATGTAAGGTTTTCCCTTTCGTTCTAAAAGGCGTGATTCAATATCATTAACTGCGGCTTCGGAAAATAAATCTGTTCCGTGTTCGGTTGAACTGGCTTTAAATATGTCAGTGAGTTTCATAATGTGACTCCTGGAGTATTTTGTAGATGCTGTTTATTTGGAAACACCATTTCAATTAATTCAGCAATATCCATGTTACCAATTATCATTAAAGGTTTTTTGGGGTCAGGTTCGCACCAATCCCGGTTTTAGCCCTAATCGCTCTTGGAAGTCTGGAGGAACATCACTCCAATGCTCAATTAGCAAATCGACGAGCTGCCTGCCGTTGATTAGGCCGATTCGTGGAAAACCTTGCTCCAGTGCAATATCGGCTGCTGCTTTTTGAAAGTCAGCAGTGGTAATAAATGCGCCTTGTCCGCCGAAAGGAATCGCCTGCCGGAGTTGCTTAACGATATTCGCGTTTATCTTGGAACCGAGCTTGTAACGTTTAGCTTGCACAAAGACTTTAACTTTGGCAAGGTTGGCAACATCGAGTTCGCCGGTAGCATCCACGCCACCATCACCTGTCTTTCCAGTCACCTCGGAACCATCGAAACCCAATGCTGTAAGCAAAGCTCCAACAAGAATTTCAAACTCCTTGTCGTCGAGCGTTAGGATTTGTTCCAACACAACATGGTAAGGATCATATTGCATTTCCATAGGTTTCGAAATGAGATCTTTACGGCCGATTGCTGTAAAAAACTCATCGTGTTGAGAAATGGCAAATACCGTGAGCGATGAGCGGATTGTATTTTGAAATGGTACCGAGAAGTCGCCGCGTTTGAGTCGCTGTTTAGCCCACTCAACATGTCTGCGGTGTCGGTATGGACAGCCGTCATCATTTGTTGCATAAAAGTATGATAGATCATTATCTATCATACAGTAATGCAGCCATTCAGTATCGGCTGCTGGAGTAATCACATAGTCACCCTTTTTAATCTCCAACAAGAAACGTGCGATCTGGCCCACATAATTTCCTATGACGAGTTGACTTTTCTGGTCGGGGTACGCCTCACTTACTATTGGATAAAGCTCTTCCCTGGTATTTATGCTGCCGAGATCAGCCGTGATCTCCTTCCAACCAATGCCCACATAGTTGCCGCTTAAAAAATGATCTGTGAATGCACCGCCATTCGCACGAACACACCATACATTGGCCATTAATGCCTCCTCAAGAGAATGCTCATGTCAAGGTCTTGAAATATAAGTTTTCTGTTTCCAGTAGATATTTAATTTTTTTATTAATTGAAACGCATGATACAACTTCTTAGAAACATTGCAACTGGAAAAAACCCAGGCTTAAGTCAGAAAACTTAAGATCAAATTATCCCCTCATCTGCAAAGCTATAATATTTGTCATCACCAATAATAATATGATCTAAAATCTTGATGTTCATTAGGTTGCCTGCGGCGGAGAGTTCCTGCGTAAATTTTTTATCTTCCGGGCTGGGCGTAATGTTGGCGCTGGGATGATTGTGGACGCAGATGATTGCCGCCGCGAATTTCTGTAATGCCGCGTGCATTATTTCCCGCACAATCGGCATGGCCTGATTGACTGTGCCTGTAGCGGCATCGCTGATATCAATGATTCGATTGTTGCTGTTGAGATAAACAACTTTGAATACTTCCGTTTTGAGGTCGCGCATTTGCGGCATGACGATTTGGACAACATCGTGGGCGGAAGCGATTTTTTGCTTGCTGCTGATTACTTCATCTTCACGGAAGCGCCGCCCGATTTCGAGGGCCGCTTTGATTTGCGCGATCTTGGCGGGCCCTAATCCTTTAAAATCTTTCCAATCACGAATATCAGAGTGGCTCATGTTGCGAAAGGTGCCGAACTTATCCAGCATCTGGCGCGCCAAGTCAATCGCGCTATTGCCTGCAACACCCGTGCGCAAAAGTATTGCCAGCAGCTCGGAATTGCTCAAAGCTCCCGCGCCGCGCTTGAGCAGCTTCTCCCGAGGTCGGTCATCCTCCGGCCAGCTTTTGATGCCGGTTATTTTATTTTTTCCCCCGTTAGAAATCATTTTATCCTACTATAAAACTCCCTGTTTCTATTACGTCTTAAAGAATATACATAGTGCAGTATATACCCTATTTAATTTCTAACGGGGCGAGTTATCCCCTCTTCAACCTTTTTTACTGGATCCCGGCTGCCGCACCCTAAAGGGCACAAGCCGGAATGACGGCAAGAATTGTTGGGGCGATACTGCGTTTCACTTTTCTCAATCCTTCCCCTCAATCAAAGGAGAAACGGGAGCGGATGTTTTAAATACGTTGGGCATATCCTTAGCCCCAGTATAAAAAACAATCAAATTCACCGGAGTCTTGCCGTTATTGACGCCGTTGTGACGGGTATTAACAACTTCAATTATCACGTCTCCGGCATTGAACTGGCGGGATATGTTTCCTTCAATATTTACAGTTAAAGAACCGGATATAACGTAAGCATAAACCGGCACAGGATGACTATGCCAACCTGTTTCAGCACCGGGAGAAATGTCCACTGTCATTGCCGTTATTTCCGGCTGATCGGTCTTTAAGTAAGTTATCGGCGCGCCATTGCCTGTTACTGCCGTTTTCAGAATAACTCTGGTTTGCACGCTACTGTTATATTCTCCCGCACTTATTAAAAAGGGCGTAAGAAGTAAATAAATAATCAGACTGATTTTTTTAAACCGCATAAAACCTCCTGTGTAGATTGCCGTATACGCCACGGCTGAATCCAGGTATCCGTATCATAGTTTTCCCAACATGAAGATTATGCTTTGAAGATTAGAGCATTAAGAACTGAAAATCAATGGATAAAAGCCGTTGCGCAGGCAAATCTTGTTTGACAAACAACGGGACTTTAAAATATGGGTTGTATTATAGTCATTAATGAGATTGCTGCGGGCTTTGCCCTCGCAATGGGTATAAATATAGGTAA
>PLMQ01000028.1 GCA_003142535.1 Syntrophaceae bacterium | reverse complement strand
ACCTATCTCCCCGTTCGCTCATTCGTCAGGCGACCATTCTTTAGCTTTAAAAAATGACGGCACCGTCTGGGCATGGGGTAGCAATAGTCACGGACAAATAGGAACCGGCAAAAATATTGTTCAAAATACACCCATTCAAGTTGCGGGTGAAGGAGGCGAAGGGTATTTATTCGTAAAATAAGGTTTGTGTTCCCCATGATCAGGGACAGGGAAAGAATTGCATTGATGACGGCCACAAGGCCTATTATTATGGCCTTGTGGCCGTCACGGGCATGAACCCCTCAAAAGAAGAGCAGAAGCTAAAAAAAGCGTAAAAAGAAAATTTGGTATTATTTTAAGCCTAATGAACAACCCTGCCGCAACTGCAGGGAATTGAACCCGCTGAGATCCCGAAATGCTTCGCTTTCGGGATCAATTCCACCAACGCTTCAAACTTCGCTACGCTTGTTTTCAGCTGGTGTCATTGATTAAAAAGCCTTGATTTCTTTTTCAGTCTGAGATAGAAGGCACCACTATCTAAATTTTAGGACTCCCCTTGCCTGTGGCCTTGACCACGGGCTTTAGAGCCGAAAGGAGAAAATTGTGAAAAGATACGAAGTTATAGTTATTGTTAAATCTGATTTGGCCGAAGATGACATCACCGCCATAATCGAACGCAGCCAGACTATCATCAATGATCGTAAGGGCGTTATCGCTAAACTCGATAAATGGGGTAAAAGACGCCTGGCCTACGAAATCAACAAGCAAAAAGATGGGTTTTATTTTCTAATCGACTTTGCCGGTGATGGTCCTATTGTCGCGGAAATTGAAAGAAATTTCAAAATTGATGACCGTATTTTGAAATTTATGACCGTGAAAAAAGAAGGCGCTGTCACCCGTGAAGGCATGGATCAGGAAGTTGCCGTATCAGAGGTCAAGCGGACGCAAATCCGCATTGAGAGCGATCCCAATGCTGCCACCGCTGCTCCGGAAGAAAAGCCGGCACATCAGGAAGATACGCCCGCCGGTGAAGTAAAGACTAGTAAGCCGGCAGTTAGAAAAATCCGGAATAAAGAAGAACAAACTACGAAAGGGGAATAATCATGGCCGCACCTAATGGAGATAGACCAGCTCGTCAGCCCCAGAAAAAATTTTTTCATAGAAAAAAGTTTTGCCGCTTTTGCACTGATTCCAACATAAAGCTTGACTACAAAAATTCAGCCATTCTCAGCAATTTTGTAACTGAGAGAGGTAAAATTATGCCACGCAGAATCACCGGTAATTGCGCAAATCATCAAAGGGAAATGACTGTAGCCATTAAAAGAGCTCGCACAATTGCTATTATGCCTTTTGTCACCGCTGAAGGAAGATAAAAGTATAATCTAAATTATACTGCCGGTCTTTTCTCCTGCGGGAAAAGACCGGCTAATTTTTTTCCCCAACAGTTACGTAAGGCAGGTTATCAAATTTGAAGATTTTCGATATTTTTATTTCCCATATTTCATTCTTCAGAATTTCCTTATTTATTGCATTTTTTATTGCGATTGCCGCATTTGTTCCCGTATTTGGTTTCATTTTTCTTATTTTTATCCCGATGTTAATTTTTTTCCACAGTACTGTCTCCGGAAAAGGAAAGACAGTAGCGGCTTTTTTTATTCCATTTCTTCTTCTTTTCCTTTTTTCATACTTATTAAAATTGGATACTCCTTATCTGTTTATTTTATTAATGGGAATTATCGGCCTGATTATCGGTATAATTGCTTCGAATAACGGTTCTATAGAAAAAACTATAATTTACCCCTCCCTCATTATTCTAGCGGCAATTGGCGCTTATTTTGTTTATAGAAGTTTTGACCTCAATATAAACCCGTGGCAACTCGTCCAGAAATTTATCACTCAGACAATTGAAGAAAATATACAAATGTTCAGCCAGCAATCTTTTGAAAATGAATACACTGATTTTATTAAGAACAACAAAGATGTCTTCATTTCTTTTTTTATCAGCATCTTCCCGGCTATGATTGTAGTCATCTCTTTACTTATCGTCTGGATAAACCTGCTGATGGGAAAAGACATTCTGAGTAAACAGGGAATTGTCTTTCCCCAATATGAAGGGCTATCCGGCTGGAAAGCTCCTAACTTTATCATCTGGATATTTATAATTTCCGGCGGCCTGCTCTTTGTCCCCGTTGAAAAAGTAAATTTTTACAGCATGAACGTTTTTATTGTTGCCTGTTTTATATACTTATTACATGGTTTTGCCATAATCGGCTTCCTTTTTCGGACCAAGAATGTCCCCATTATTTTCCGCTATCTTTTTTATTTTTTGATTGCTGTTCAGCAATTTCTTATGGTAGTTATAGTCGCTGCCGGAGTATTTGATATATGGATTGATTTCCGGAGATTTATTAAGAAAAACGAAGCTTCTGCTTGATGTTCCGCTTTCGGTTTTTAAAACTTAGGAGGATTTTCATGAAGGTAATTCTGACACAAAATGTTCCTTCCCTGGGCAAGGCCGGTGATTTGGTTAAAGTTAATGACGGCTATGCCCGCAATTTATTGATTCCCAAAGGCCTGGCCATTGAAGCCAACGAAAAAAATATCAAAACATTTGAACATGATAAAAAGAATATTTTGCAGAAAGCCCAAAAAGAACACAAAACAGCGGAGGACATGGCTTCCGCCCTTGTCGATGTTACCATTACCATATCCCGCAAAGTCGGGGATCAGGATAAAATATTTGGCTCGGTTACTTCCAAAGACATAGAACTGGCTCTTAAAGAAAAAGGTTTTGATATTGATAAAAAAATGATCATTCATGATGAGCAGATAAAATCACTGGGTGAGTTTAAAATAAAAGTTAAAGTCCACAGCGGTGTGGAAGCAGAAGTGAAATTAAACGTTATCGGCGAACCACGGGTATGAAACCAAAAGTAATCATTTCGCAGCAAGCTGAGGGTTATCATACCCTCCGCTTCGCGGGATAATTCGACCAGCAAACTTCAGCTTGTGACCTCTTGCCACCTTTAGGTGGTCAGGTTATGCGCTGCGCTTTCGGAATTGGAGTTTCACAATAAAATGAAAGACATTGATCCATCTTTATTCAAGGTTCCCCCGCAAAATCTGGAGGCGGAGCAGTCCATTCTCGGCAGCATTTTGCTGGAAAACAGCGCCATTAACAGTGCGCTGGAAATCCTGAAGAAAAATGATTTCTACAGCGAGGCGCACCGGAAAATTTTCAGTGTCATTATCGAATTATCCGAGAAAAACGAACCCGTAGATCTCATCACCTTGAGTAATGCACTTAAGGGCAGGAATTATCTGGATTCAGTGGGCGGTACGACTTATCTTGCTTCTTTAGTGGATAACGTCCCTTCCGCCGCAAACATCGCCAATTACGCTAAAATCGTCAAAGAAAAAGCAATTCTGCGCGGCCTGATTGGTTCCGCCACGGAAATAATTACCAATTGCTATGAAACCGGCTCTGATGTTGATCAGATTCTCGACAAGGCCGAACATAGCATTTTTGAAATTTCGGAAAATAAGGTTCGTCCTTCCTTTTACCCGATTCGGGATATTGTGAAAGAGAGTTTCCGCTCTATTGAAGACCTCTATTCCCGTAAAGAATTGATTACCGGCGTGTCTACCGGTTTTGAAAAAATTGATGATCTGACTTCCGGCCTGCAGAAATCAGATCTAATCATTATCGCCGGACGACCCAGCATGGGAAAGACCGCCTTAGCCCTGAACATTGCCCAATTCGCCGCACTGGAAAGTCAGATCCCTGTGGCCATTTTTTCTCTGGAAATGTCCAAGGAGCAGCTTGCTTTCCGTTTGCTGGCATCGGAAGCCAAAGTTGATTCGCAACGACTGCGCAAAGGATTTTTAGGAGAAACCGACTGGCCGAAATTGACAACCGCTGCGGGCCGCCTATCCGAAGCGCCTCTCTTTATTGATGATACACCGGCGATAAGCGTATTGGAAATGAAAGCCAAATCACGCCGTCTGAAAGCTGATGCCGGTTTGGGCCTGATTGTTGTGGATTATATTCAGTTGATGCGGGGCGGCAGTTATCGCGACTCGCGTGAACAGGAAATATCCGAAATCAGCCGCTCATTAAAAGCGCTGGCCAAGGAATTGAGAGTGCCGGTAATTGCGCTTTCCCAATTAAACCGGAAGGTGGAAGACCGCACTAACCGCCGGCCGCAAATGGCCGACCTGCGTGAATCCGGCGCCATCGAACAGGATGCCGACGTCATTGCCTTTATCTACCGTGACGAAGCTTACAACAAATCGGATGATAACCCGGAGAAAGGTATTGCGGAAATCATTATCAGCAAACAGCGTAACGGCCCCACAGGAATAGTGAAGCTTGCTTTCCTGGAAAAATTCACCAGCTTCGAAAATCTCGCTCGCGCCGAAAGCTCACACTAAATATAATATTTTTCTACTTTTTTGATACTGAATTTGACCTTGAATTTGATTGTTTGTTGATGATACTTGAGTCAATATACATGCTTGCGATGCTTAATGGTCAGAATAAATATTGTGTGGCTGGTTGTATCAAATTCGTAAACAATCCGGTAAGAACTTAAACGCAGAGAAAATTCACCTTTGTGATTGCCGACCAGCGGCTTTCCTTCACGGGGATTATCCGCTAGTGATTCAATCTTATTGAAGACGCGTTTAAAGAGCTTTTTATCCGCATAAAAAAGCTTATCCAAGTCGGATGCTGCTTCTACAGAAAATTCAACCTTGAATTTCATGTAAGATTATATTTCTTCTTAATTGCGTTTAGAGATATTGTTTTACCTTTTCCGACCTGATCCTTTGCTCTGGCAATGGCCTCTCTTTCTTCTTTATTAGAAAGAATATCTAGTGTCTCCAGCAAACCTTCAAATTCATAACAGCTTATAATGACAGCTTCACTAACACCATTTTTAGTTATGGTGAAACGGTCATACTTTTCTTCAACATCCCTGACAATAGCCGATAAATTATTTTTGGCTTCCGCTAATGGAATTGTTTTATTCATACTTTCAACCCTTTATTATATTTGGCTATAATTATAGTCTATTCAATCCAGTAATGCAATGTAAAATTGGGATGAAATTTGGGGAATGGAACCGATACCTTTTTTATACAGGCCAAACCCACAAATGCAATCGACAAAGATATTCCTTGCTATTTATTAGTAATGTCTGTAAAGAATACTTCGTGATAGCGATAGTTAGTTAACTTCCCACCTTTTTTCTTTTGGAAACTTCGGCAGGAAAATCCAGCTAATCGTAATAGAATCCAACTATAGTGCCTTGTTGGCCACCATTCATTTCGGGTGAGAGACAAGCGTACGATGCGGTTTGTTTTAGAGTGGCCGCAGCGATTAGAAATGGGTTCACGTCACTAATGCCATTTGCTTTCTTTGGCTAACTTTGTTGGCTGCGTCGTCGGCTTCCAAAACGTATTAATAATACGCCTGCGGAGCCTCCTCCTTGCCGCCTCGTTATCCTTTGAAATCAAAAAGGCATAATAAAAAATAAGAAGGAAAAAGAAAAAATGAGTTTTGAGAAGTTTGAGTTACATGCGAAAGTATTTGCCGGCGTGCAGGAGCTCGGTTACCTAAGGCCTACACCGATTCAATTACAGTCAATCCCGCCGATTATGGAAGGCCGTGATGTTATGGGGCTTGCCCAGACAGGCACGGGAAAAACAGCAGCTTTTGTACTGCCTATTTTGCAGCGCCTGATGCAAGGTTCACGCGGCCACGTTCGCGCGCTGATCATCGCGCCAACACGGGAGCTAAGCGAGCAGACCCATAAAGCCATCGGAGAATTGGGCCGCCGGACACAACTGAAGAGCGCATCCATCTATGGTGGAGTAAGCATTCAAGGCCAGATTAAAAAACTGCAAGATAAAGTTGAGATAATTTCGGCGTGCCCGGGTCGTCTGCTGGATCATATTAATCGCGGCACTGTTGATTTATCGAAGATAGAAGTACTGGTAATAGATGAGGCGGACCACATGTTTGACATGGGCTTTCTGCCGGATATCAGAAGAATTGTGAAGCACCTGCCCGCAAAACGACAGACCTTGCTTTTTTCCGCCACAATGCCGGATGACATAAAAGCATTGGCCAATGATCTCTTGCAAAATCCGGTAAACATTAAGATCGGCCATACTGCGCCGGTAGATTCGGTTACCCACAGATTTTATCCGGTACCGATGGAATCTAAAACAGCACTCCTGAAAGACATTCTGGATAATACCGAGATGGAATCGGTTCTCGTCTTTACCAGAACAAAATCCCGCGCCAAGAGTGTCGCCCTGCAACTGGACAAATCAGGATACAAAGTAACTTCACTGCATGGAAATCTCACCCAGCAGAAACGCCAAAAGGCGCTGGATGGTTTCCGTGACGGACGTTATGAGATTATGGTGGCCACCGATATCGCTGCGCGCGGCATTGACGTGACCAGAATTTCCCATGTTATCAATTATGATATGCCGTCAACTGCTGATGCCTATACTCATCGTATTGGCCGGACAGGTCGCGCTTCGAAAACCGGCGATGCTTTTACTTTTGTTACCGGTCAGGATGTCGTTCTGGCTCATTCTCTGAAGAGAGTATTGGGTGAAAAACTCCAATACCATAGCGTTGACGGACTGACCATGACCATGCCGTTAGTGGCTTCGCCTGCCCCTGCCCGTCGCAGTTTCAACGGAAACGGCGGCAAGCAGAATAACAACAGGCGGTCTTTTGCCCCGAGCAGTAAATCATCCAATGGACGGACGAAACAGCGTTCATTCGGATCAACACCTCGTCAGTCCTGGACGCATTAATGCTTTTTGCACAGAGATCAATTCGGATTGTCACAATTGGTGTGTAATACTAATTCGCTTTGATTTAGAATTGGTATAAGATGATTGTCGGCTTGCGGGTTCCCATTACAGTTTGCGCAACACCAGACTTCCAACGGAATACCCCGCACCAAAGGAACAGATTACTCCGATATCACCTTTTTTCAGATCGTTATTATGCAGGTGAAAAGCAATAATCGACCCTGCCGATGCCGTATTACCATACCGGCTGAGAATCATCGGGGTATCTTCATCCCTCACATCTTCGCCCAGCAATTGTTTTATCACCATATTATTCATATTGATATTTGCTTGGTGCAGCCAGAACCTCTTTACATCTGTGGGCTTTAAATCGAGACTCGCCAGATGTTCACGGATATGAATGGCGGCAATCGGACTTACTTCTTCAAAAACTTTGCGCCCTGACTGATGAAACAGCTTGTCCCATCCGAAAGGGTCGGCATCCGTAGCATAGGACATATGCCCGAAATTGGAGCGGATATTATTGGAAAATTTGGTCAGCGCTTTTGTGCTCAAAATCTCGTAGCTGTTCGGACTGGTGCAGGTTTCAAAGCGCTCCAATATCATTGCCGTACTGACATCACCAAAAATGAAATGGGTATCCCGGTCACAATAATTTACCTGCGGAGTAACCAGTTCCGGATTGATGGCTAAAACACATTTCGCCGAACCGGCCACAAGGCTGTCATAAGCCCGGTGGAGACCAAATGTCGCAGCCGAGCAGGCCAGCAGCATGTCGAATCCGAAACCTTCAATGCCCAGTTCATTTTGCACTTCAATGGCAATAGCGGGATATGCCCGCTGCGTATAAGCACAGGCAACAATAACGGCATCAATGTCGGAGGCCTTCTTTCCGGCGGCAGCCATTGCTTCCCGCGCCGCATAAACCGCGATCTCTGCCTGGTTGCTGAGTTCATCCTCTTTTCTTTCAGGAAACTTCGGCCTCATACGATTAATATCCAGAATGCCTTCCCTGGTGTATACATACCGGTTTTTTATTCCGGAACTTCTCTCAATAAACTTTTCGCTGGATAGCGGCTTTTCATGAACTTTACCCGATGCTATGTCCGCTGCATGCTCGGAATTGAACTTCTCCGCATAAGCATTATAACTGACAACCAATTCCTCATTTGTTATTACATTCGGGGGTGTCCAAACCCCCGATCCACTAATAACTATCTTTGGGGACGAATTTGTCATGTTCAGATTTCCTTTTTTAAAATGATATGTGTTAATATTGTAATATTGGGGACATTCTAATTTAGTGATATCTATTAATAGTGCTGTTAGAATGTATAAGAACTAATTAATAGAGGAAGCCGCCTGTGATATTGATAGCATAAAGCGGTCGGATCGGCAAGTCGTCAGTTCTGGACGCATTGAACAAGAAACTACGACAGAACAAGGGGTTGCAACCACCACTGAAGGGTGGCAAGTCCCCTTGTTCTATATTCATTGCCCTTCCATGATGGCAATTTCTTCCGGGATCAGTCCGTCAACGGTGCTTCCGAATATCTGGAGAGCATCTCCAGAACAAGAGGTTGTAACCCCTTGTTCTCCGGCAAACCATGCTTTTTCCTGTTGAATAAAATATATTCTACTGTATTACGCAATTGCTCATCTGACTGCATAAGCCATTTGTTAAACTTCTGCGCCCAAAAATGAAACGGCTCATGTGCAGTCTTGCCCAGATACTCCTTATAAAGTTGCGACGATTTTCCTTTGATTTGCCTGACCATATTGCCAACTTTGTTCTCTTCACATTCAATCAGTATGTGAACATGATCCCGACAAATATTATAAGCATACACAGTATAGTTTTTTTCACGGATGATGTCGGCGATTATTTCGGTAATTTTCATTTCGGACTTCGCATCCAGCCGTATTCCCATTTCTTTTTTAACGTGATAATCAATCATCCGTTGTGAAACTCTGGAATTATGAGTAACCCATGTTACATGATATATGCCTGCCGGAAAATATGTCTGTTTGTCCATGCGCATTGCGTTTATTCTCAGAGCGTTCTCAGAACAAGGGGTTGCATACTCAGTTCGGACACATCACTCCCAGCATCGACAGTCTTTCCCAGAACAAGGGGTTGCAACCCCTTGTTCTCCGTAAATTCATCGCCCTTCCACAATGGCGATTTCTTCCTCGGTCAGTCCATACAACTCATAAACCAGTTTATCAATCTGCCAGTCAGTCGCGTCAATCTGGCGCTGGATCAAGGTTTGCTCATGACTGGTTTTGACATCCGGTAATTGCTTGTGCAAGTCAAGCATCTGTTCAACCAGTGAAACAATTTTGTCATGGACGGCTTTGTCTTCATGATCATCAAAATTGATATTGCGAATTGGTAGCTCACCAAAATATTGCTTTGTACAGGTTATCCATCCACCTCGAAATAAGTTACTCATCTGTTGCAGTTCCCAGTAGAGCAATCGTGAATTCAAAAGTCCGAGCACATATTCTGGCTTTACTATGCATTCAGATGAAAGCGCAATTGTAAATCCGCCACTTGCCATCGGGCAAAGCTGCCCGCTTAGATGCTGTGGCACAAAGGCATAGATTCCATGATCTGCTAACAAGGGAATTAGAATTTGGGCATCATCGTGCAGTTTCAGATTGCGCGGAGCACTAAATCCATACCACTCACTGTATTGTTTTCGATTTTTCAGATCATCCTTTTTGGATAGAAGATGGGCGTAGGCCTTTGGAAATTTCTTTTGTATTTCGTTCTCTGTATAAAGCCGTAACGAATCATTTTCTCGCACATATGGAAATATTATTCGCCATTCGCTTGATGGAGTGTATTTGTAACGATTAAAATCTGTAGCAAAAACCGGCACTCGTAAAATTTCTTCTTCTAACTTTAGCGCCTTATTCTCCACAACAAATACGTCGTCATTGCCACTGCTACTACCTCTGCTCATATTGGCTGGCAGGTCAAGTAATCGTTTTGAATTTTGTGATAATTTTGTCAATAGCATCGCAGTTTCTTTACTTGCAAAACCCCATGCATTTTTATCCAATGTATCAGAATTTTTCATTGCAAAGTTCAATCTGAGCAATGCTTCAGGTTTTGCTTTTGCTTCAGTATAGTAAAAACTTTTATTGGGAAGCTTGGACAAAAAGAGTAAACACGTATAGGTTGTTGCGTTAAATACTTGATTTGCGCCAAAGTCAACGATCTCAGTGATAGCTTTGTCCTTTGCTAACAGTTCGCGTAAACCCTCGCCATAATCAGTTTTGAAAAATTTATTTGGAATAATTTTACCCATTGAGCCATGAGGATTCAAAAGATTATAACCGCGCTCGACAAAACTAACATATAAGTCAAAATTACCCTTTGCTGATTTGTAGTGATTCGTCATGTAATCTATCTGCGTGCGCGGAAATCCCTGAATGCGCACATATGGCGGATTACCAATCACCGCGTCAAAGCCGCCCGCTTTAAATATTTCCGGAAACTCAGTCTGCCAATCGAACACATTGACGCGGTGTGTTTCTTCCGTATCGAGCATATTCATTTGTTTGCCTTCATAGAAATCCGGCCCGATGAGCGAATTACCGCACTTGATATTGCCGCCCAGATTCGGGAGCGCCCGTTCATGAAAGAGTTTCCGCTGCTGATTTAAGCTTTCTCCAGTTTCTCCTTCCAGCACTTTGAGCAATAGCGAGAGCTTGGTGACTTCCACAGCCTGGCTGTCAATATCCACACCGTAAATGTTGTTGAGCAAAATCCGTTTGCGCTCGGCAGTGGTCAAATGCCACGCGCTGCGCTGCGCCTGATATAGCTTGGTTTTCTTAGCCCATTTTTCCGGGTCGTCTCCTACATACCATTTGAGATGCCAGTCGAGCAGATACTGATAAGCGCCCAGCAAGAATGATCCCGACCCGCAGGCCGGATCGAGAATCCGCAGGCTCTCCGCTTTTTTCGGTGTTTTTCCTTCCAACAGTTTACCCACAGTATTTTTAACGATATATTCAACGATATAAGTGGGCGTGTAAAAGACGCCGCCTGCCTTTTTGACTTCCGGCTTATCCTCCACGACAGCGCGGTGATCGCTCGTGAGGCGAATGACCTTCCCCAGGAATTGCTCGTAAACCTGCCCCAGAATATCAGCGGGCAGCACAGCAAACTCGTAAGGCGAATCAGGATAGTAAAGCGTCTTTAAAATATCCTTGAGCGGTTTGTCGTCAATAGTGAGACCTGTGGTCAGATTATCGGGCGGCTCTGCCTCGTCTTTTTCGTGACGAAAGTGAAACAGGCCGGAGTTATAACGATCATCGGCCTTGTAACAAAGTTCCTGCAAACGGGCGTAAGTATTGCTGCCGTTGCTAATGCTGCGCAGGCTGCCGTAGTCTTCAATGCCCCGGTCTTCGGCGATTCGCAAGAAAATGATCCGGTCAATAATGCGCTGAACGGAATCGTTGAGTTCGTGTACGCCTAATGAATTGCGCAGAGCAATATTATGGGCAAGCATATCGCGCCAGCTCTCAATCTCGGCCAGAAAGGCGCTGTCCACTTCCGCAGTGCCTCGTTTTGCCTTGTTGGATTCGGCATATTTGTCGAACGAGCCTTTGAGGATGGCGTCTTTGGAAAAAATGGCGGCAATCTCATCCCATTTTTCGGCATACTGCCGGTAGGTATAGTATTGGACACGGGCATTGTCAGCCTTATCGTTTTGATCCGGTTTGATGCGGCAATCATAAACAGCCAGTTCCTCAAAATCAGTGACGATGGAAAGCGGCAGCTTGGCCGACCAGGCGTAACGGCGTACCTGAAAGGCGGCAGCCGGTGCGTCTTTAATATTGACGGATGGTTTCTTGGCTTCGACAAAAAACTTGCGTTGTCCGCCGATGCGGAAGGAATAGTCCGGCGCTTTGGTGACGCCGCTGACTTTTACCGCGTCTTCATGAATGACGTCCTTATAGGCTTCAGCGTTGCCTGCTTGATTGTTGACGTCCCAGCCCAGCGCTTCAAAAAAGGGGTCAATGAACTCGTGGCGCGCCTGGGTTTCGTTATATGAACCGGATTTGTAAGCATCAAGATTGCGATCAAAGCGTTCCATCAATTCCAGAATGATTTGCGGTGCGGGCATGACTTTTCCTTAGTGTTCTATACTTAGTCGTTACTTCGACAATAAGAACAAGTTACTCCAGAACAAGGGGTTGCAACCCCTTGTTCTACTCTGCGGTGGAATATCAATTACAGTGGATTAAGATACTTATCAATATTTTTCTTTTCAGGGGGTTTCACGAACTTATCAATGATGAAAGTATGTTTATGAAAACATCAGGCTGGATACTGATATTTCCCGTGAAGGGATAATCCATGGCGATGGCGATAATTGTAAAAAGGGTAATGGCAATCATCGTATTGTTTAAAATCCGACACTTTACCCGCCTGGCAATTAACGCAAGGCTTAACTAATACTAGCATGATTGTTGTTCCGTACTTTCTTCTTTGATTTCCGAACTTAACCATGCTTGTCGTGCCAATAAGCTGGTAAGTTGGTTGAGGTCATGCTTTTCTTGAATGTTTTCCAATATCATATTTGATATTACTTCCTTTTCCTTTACAATCTCTTGTCTTGTCATTTTTACGCCCTCAATTTATATTTGTGGTCAAAAGCCTCTGGACACACAAGACCGTTCTTCATCTTCTCGCCGTGAAAAAGCAATGCCTTATCAATTCAATCTGAAATCATGGTGTTTTTCGCGTTTATGACAACCTTCATTGGGTTTTTTCTTTGTCAACGGCTGCCGCCTTCTTGGGAAGATTGTCATCGACAAGTTTGTAAAATAGTTCGACGTACTGCTTATCTCCGAACATAGAGATACTGATGACGACTGTGGTGACACTGACACTCTTTTGCAGTGGTAAAATATCGATGTGCATAGGCATAGGAACATTTCCCTTTATCTCCAGGGAATATCCTTCCTTCGGCGCCGATTTTATTAACGTTGCTTCAATTTTCAGCTGGTCGGAAGCTCGCATCACTGCCTGGTAGGTCGTATCGAGATCAAAGACATAATATTTTGTCGCTTTGCCACTTTTCCAAACAACATAACCCTCGTAGGCGGATCCCAGAACTGGAAGAAATGGTAAAAATGGGAGTACAGCGCATCCTGATAATAAAGCGGCAACTAAAAACAGCGCAAGGCGTTGAAATATTCTATTTCTCATCATTTTTCCTCTTCCCGGTTCATACCATTTTGATTTCAAAGGATAACGCGGCGG